>NZ_KB899159.1 GCF_000378065.1 Porphyromonas gulae DSM 15663
TGAGGTCTATGGGTCAAATTGCAGGCTGCGCCCCCTCTCAAAACCTTTGTATATAAGGGCTAGAAGGCAATTGAACGGATTCAATACAAAATCGGCGATTGAAAAGTCTCTATAGGTCAAATTGCAGGCTGTAATATACTTACAAGGCCGATAAACACTTACCTTGAGGGCATTTCAAAAGCGATAAAGAGCCCTTACAATGAATAAAAAAGTGCCCCTGCTGTCAGTCTCTACAGACAAAGCGTAACGGCATCCGCCATGGTCGCCAACTCTACAAATGCACTCACTGTGGCTATCAATTTCGTACGACAAACAGAATCTCTCTTGACGAACTATGGGAGCGTTATTTGGAACACAAGCAAACAATCTCAGAGCTTGCAGCTTACTACCAAGTCAGTGCATCTACTATTAAACGACGCCTATCAGAAGTGCAGCAAGTTTGGGAACAGCCGCTTCTGGAGCAAGCAGGATTTGTGCATATCGATGCTACGTATTGGGGACGCGGTGCAGGTATTCTCTTAGCGATAGATCACCACACAGCTCGCCCTTTGTATCTTGAGTTCATCCGCAACGAGTGTGCTCAAGACTATAGACGAGCTTTAGAAAGTATCTCCCGACGAGGTTATATTATTCGCGGTGTTGTGGTCGATGGCACCCGTACGCTCTTCTCTCTTTCGCTGAATATCCCTGTGCAGATGTGCCAGTATCATATGCGGCAGATTATTTCTCGCCACTTAACCAAACGCCCAAAGTTTTGGCTTCAAGGGACTTACTGCTACTTATAGACAGCCTATCCAACCAAACATACGAAGGGTTTAACCAAGCCTTTCAAGCATGGAAGAGCAAGTGGCATGACACCATTATGAGACGTTCCTTGCTCAAATCAGGCAAAAGTCGTTACCGACATCGTAAGCTGCGCTCCGCTATACATAGTATTGAGTTTTATCTCCCATACCTCTTCACTTACCAACAATCACAATGCATAGGGATGCCCAATACCAACAACAAAATAGAGGGGACGTTCTCCGCTCTCAAACGCAAGATAAACTGCCATAGTGGTATGTCTGCAGCTAATCGACAGCGGTTGATTTGTGGGTTTTTCTTGGCATGGAAAGCCTCTCTATGCAATGTAAAACAGGAGCCATAGCATTGCTCCTGACTCCTGTTGCGACATTGCATCTCATCCCTTGTGGTCTATTCCTCATCGAGTTGCTCACCGGCAGTGATCGACCATGCTTCGAACAATCTTATAAAGATAGGAAGATAGCCCAACATACACCTAAAACAGTAGCCTGCAATTTGACCCATAGAACCACAACATGAAAATAATAGCCTGCAATTTGACCCATAGACCAAAATTGATAGCCGATTTTTCGTTACAGCAAACAAGATAATAAGGTCACTTGGGGGCGGGATGGTCATTCTCATATTGGCATAGACAGATTATATACAACAAATATGCCCTTACACATCACATATATACTTTGTTAGAAAAAAGAAAGCCGGGCTGCAGGTATTTCCTTACAGCCCGGGTCTTACTTATAGAATGGCTCAGATATCTCCACGGGTCCAAGTTTGGACACAAGCAGACAGTGAGATCCAATTTTTTTATTTCACAACAACTTTCTTAATGATCTTGCCCGTATTAGCTTCGATAGAAACTACGTATGTACCTGCTTGAAGGTTCTTGCCGGCATGCATACGACCCTGCATATCAAATACGCGGAAAGATTGGTATTCACCTTCGATAAGAATATCGCCATTCACGGCATATACCTTCATGTTCTGATCCAAGACGTCGGAAATAGTAGACGCTACAGGGAAAGGATATTCACGACTACGATAGACCGAAGGATCTGCCGTATTCGTTTTTGCATGGTGAGCAAACACGATCACTTTCATTTTGTCCGTCTTCCAATCGTTAGGAATATCATACTCCCACTCATAGGTAGCAGCAGAAGGCTCAACCTTTTGTCCATTTGCACCACCCAGCAAGCGACGAAGCACGTGGTTGTGGATGTAGTTTGATCCGGCACCTGCTTGGTTCTGTGCTTTGATATTGTCTTCTGTGAGTGCTACGTTCAGATAGAGGTCGTTGCCACCTGTGAATTGGGATGTTGTCGGAGCATTGACTTTGATCTTGAACTTACGTGTGTCTTTATCATATGAGATTTCAGATTCGATCTCAATGCCGGAAGCCAAATGCTCTTTTGCAAAATTTATCAAATTCTTTACGTTGGCAGCAGAAACACCATGTACCACCTTTCCGTTGACCTTATTCCGATTGACCATAAAGGCCGGAGCGAAAGTTCCTTGGCCTCCTCCGATTGAATACAGAGAGAGCAACTGAGTGCTTTCCGGAACGGTCAAGAAGTCTGTATTGAAGCCTGCGTGATGAGAAACCCAACTAACCTTAACTTCCTCGATCATACTGGTGATGACGTTATTAATCGTCGTAGCTCCTCCGGGGCAATAACCACACTTCTCTGTCGTAAACTGCTCCAACATCACTTCTTTCAAGGCCGGCTGAGGCTGTGGTTCCGGTTCGGGCTCCGGTTCGGGTTCTGGCTGACCAGCCACCATGTCTTTCTGCATAGCATTGATGATGCCTTTCTTCGTGCTATTTGCAAAATGCAAAATAACTACTACATGGGAGTAGTCCGTGTTATAAGGAGCGAAATTAGGAGTAAAAGCTTTGGTCATACTGAATTTACCATCTGCATCCGGAGTAACTTTTTCTCCTTGAGCCGAAGTCAGCGGCTGCAAAATGGTATGGTCATGCTTAAAGTTTTTCCAGAAAGCTTGATATTCTGCAAATAATGCAGGATCTCCACCCACTTGAGAGGGAGAGGTTACATAATTGCTCTGGCTTTTCTTTGGAATGCTATCGCGAATCAAGTATGAACTAATATAAACGTCTTGACCTGCAAGAGAAGAAGCCAATTCACCCTTGATATTCATTGTGAATTCGTCCCCATTCTTCGTCAAAGTAAAATCCACCGTACCTGGAGCTTCTTGAGCCAAACGTTCTCTAATAGCTTTCAGGAGTTTCTCATCCCCATGATTAGGATTGAATGCTACAGAGTTGAATGTGGTCGTTTTTGTCCTGTCAATTACCGCATTAGGAAATCCGGTCACACCAAAAGCATTAGCCAAGGATCCTCCATATGAACCAACAAGAGGGAACTGTTGAGTAATGAAGTCACCATCGTGGACATAGCTGATAACCACACGGGCTTGTTCCTCGGGAGAAAGCTGTTTGTAAGCTTTTTCCACAAAGAATTTGCCAAGTGGACACCAACCACACCATTCGCCGGTGAAAACCTCCATAACAGCAGTACGAGGATACGCATCGGCACGTTTGCTCTGTGCTTTCTGCGCAAATGCGCTCAGCCCCAGAAACGATAATCCTACGGCGATAAGCGCTAAACGAGAAAAGATTTTCATGTTCGTATATCTTTTATTAGTGAAACAATTTGTTTGATTTTCTCTATTTCGGGCACCAAAATACGACAGATGGATGAGATATGCAAATACTTTGCTGCTATTATCTCCCTTGGCGTTTACGTTCTGTCTCGTCGAGGATGATTTTCCGCATGCGCATGCTCTTCGGCGTCACCTCCACATACTCATCATACTTGATATACTCCAAAGCATCTTCGAGGCTGAATACCACGGGCGGAGCCAATGACACCTTATCATCGCTGCCGGAAGCACGCATATTGGTGAGTTTTTTGCTCTTGCAGACATTGACGCAGAGATCGCCCTCCTTCGTGTGCTCACCCACGACCTGGCCGGCATAGACTTCCTCCTGCGGAGAAATGAAGAAGCGTCCGCGGCTTTGGAGGTTATTCAGGGCATAGGCATAGGCCGTTCCGCTTTCGAGTGCAATGATCGATCCGTTGTTACGTCGCTCGATCTCTCCTTTCCACGGTTGGAATTCCAAGAAACGGTGCGCGATTACGGCCTCTCCTGCAGATGCCGTCAGTACGGCATTATTGAGTCCGATGATCCCTCGCGAAGGGATATGGAAGTCGAGGAATACCCGATCGTTCTTGTTGTCCATCATCACCATCTCCCCCTTGCGACGGGTCACGATGTCTATGATACGGCTGGAGGACTCTTCCGGCAGATTGATCGAAAGAAGCTCTATCGGTTCGCACCGCTCGCCGTCTATCTCCTTGATGATTACCTGAGGCTGCCCCACTTGAAGTTCGTATCCCTCGCGGCGCATGGTCTCGATAAGAACGGAAAGATGCAGCACACCGCGCCCGAATACGAGCCAACTGTCGGCGTTATCGGTGGTCTCTACCCGAAGAGCCAAATTCTTGTCCAATTCTCGCATCAGACGGTCGTGAATATGCCGGCTGGTAACGTACTTACCCTCCTTGCCGTAGAACGGTGAGTTGTTGATGGTGAAGAGCATACTCATCGTCGGCTCATCGATCGCAATCGCTTGAAGAGCTTCGGGTGCGTTGGCATCGGCAATGGTCTCCCCGATCTCGAAACTTTCCAAACCGATGATAGCGCATATATCTCCTGCATCCACATGGTCGACCTTGGCTCGTCCCAAGCCTTCGAAGGTGTTCAGCTCCTTGATTCGCTGCTTCTGCATCGTGCCATCACGCTTGCAGAGCATGATGTCCTGCCCTTCACGGAGTGTGCCGCGGTGTACTCGTCCGACGGCAATGCGTCCTACATAGGAAGTATAGTCAAGCGATGTAATGAGCATCTGCGTAGCTCCCTCCGGCTGTTCGGGAGCGGGGATGTGTCGGATGATGGCATCGAGTAGCGGAGCAATGTCCTGTGTGGGATGTTTGTAATCGGTACTCATCCAACCCTGCTTGGCCGAGCCGTATATGGTGGGGAAATCGAGCTGATCCTCCGACGCATCGAGGCTGCACATGAGGTCGAACACCATATCCTGCACTTCGCTCGGGCGACAGTTGAGTTTGTCTACTTTGTTGATGACAACGATGGGCTTGAGTCCCATCTCGATGGCTTTTTGCAGCACAAATCGAGTCTGCGGCATCGGCCCCTCGAAGGCATCCACCAGCAGGAGGCATCCATCGGCCATATTGAGTACGCGCTCCACCTCACCGCCGAAGTCGGCGTGTCCCGGGGTGTCGATGATATTGATTTTACAACCCTTATAGCGAATACTGACGTTTTTGGAAAGAATGGTGATACCGCGTTCGCGTTCCAAGTCGTTGCTATCGAGGAAAGTATCCACTTCGGCAGCCTTGTCATCCCTGAAAAGCTTGCCGGCTAAGAGCATCTTGTCCACGAGCGTAGTTTTACCATGGTCCACGTGGGCAATGATGGCAATGTTCCTGATGTCCTGCATTTTCTTTTTCTAAATAATTGGGGGCAAAGGTAGTAAAACAGGCTGTTTTTCGGAACGGATGTAAAAGCTAAGGCACTATAATACCACCAATAAAAAGGAGGCTGCGTCGAAAAAGGACTCGACACAGCCTCTTCTTAATAGTAGTTGTGAATAATACGAGGGCCTCCCGAGCGGGATCAGCCACGTATGCGATCCTCAAAAGCTGAGAGGGCTGCTTTCGCTCCTTCGCCCATGGCAATGACGATCTGTTTGTAGGGCACAGTAGTACAGTCACCTGCAGCATATATACCGGGCGTATTGGTGCGGCAGGAAGTATCGATGAGCACTTCGCCTCGGCTGTTTGTTTCTACCAAATCCTTCACAAGGGCTGTATTGGCGGCAAGACCGATCTGTACGAATACGCCACTGAGTGCAATTTGCTTTTCTTCACCCGTATTGCGATCGGTAAGCAGTATTCCCTCCACTTTCTGTCCGTTGCCCATGATTTCTTTGGTAGCAGTACTGAGGAGGATGTCGATATTGGCCGTTTCACGTGCTTTCTTTTGAAGCACTTCATCAGCCTTGAGTACATCCAGAAACTCCACTACGGTCACATGTTCGCATATACCGGCCAAATCGATGGCAGCTTCCAGACCGGAGTTGCCTCCACCGACCACGGCCACGCGTTTGCCTTTGAAGAAAGGCCCATCGCAGTGAGCGCAGTAAGCTACACCATTACCCGTATATTCTTTCTCCCCGGGCACACCGAGCTTGCGCCATGAAGCACCCGTAGCCATGATAAGAGCCGGAGCCGTGAAGACTTCTCCGGAAGTCACTTCCACACGGGATATACCTTCTTCTTGTGTGATGGACGACACGGTTCGCGCCTCGAAGAGGGAGATCGTATTGGCCTTGATATGAGAATTGAGGTTAGATGCGAGTTCCGATCCTGTGGTGTAAGGCACGGAAATCAGATTCTCGATTCCTACCGTTTCGTTTACTTGTCCGCCTACCCGTTCGGCTACTATGGCTACCTTCAGCCCCTTACGAGCAGAATAGATGGCTGCAGCCGATCCGGCCGGGCCACCGCCCACGACAAGGAGGTCGAAAGGCCGTGGTGTCTTATCTGCCGACTCGGCCGGGACAGAGCCATATTTGGCTTCTATCTTGTTGAGCAGGGCGGCCATGTCGCCACGCCCCACATGGATCACTTCATCTCCGGCCATAACCGTCGGAACGGAAGCGATGCCCAGCGACTCTACTTCGTCCGGGAAGAAAGAACCATCGACCATAGTGTGACTGATGGCCGGATTGAGAATGGCAATCATATTGAGGGTCTGCACCACATCAGGACAATTCGTGCAGGAGAGGGAGACATAGGTTTTCAGCTCTATCGGCCCATTGATACGGCGGATTCTATCCTGTACTCCTTCATCGGGGATATTCCTTCCGATACCATCATTGTTCAGAATCGCAAGAAGCAATGAGGTAAATTCATGGCCTCCCGGAATACCACGGAAACCGATGCCGCTATCTGCTCCGTCTACGAGCAGATCGATACGAAAACCATCTGCTGCATTGTATTCCGCACGAACGTGATCCGAAACGGATGCAAGCCCATCGAGCATTTCCTTCGCCTCGTTGTAGGAAGGATGGGACGCATGAGCGTTGAGTCGTAATGTATAGGACTTTTTCAGTTGGGCAAAATAAGAACCCACTTGGGCAAGAGTATCTTTATCAAGCATAGTCGTTAGGATAATGATTAAAAAGGGATTTTTGTCAAGAGTTCCAATTCTCTCACTGTATTCAGAGGAAGAGCATAGAGAACTCTCTCGTACCTTAAAGAAAGAGGGTGTGTTGTGATCACCTCGTTTCGCGATTCCGACACACCCTCTCTCCTCGGTTTACTGCTTAGATCTTACCAACGAGATCAATGCTCGGCTTCAGTGTCTGCTGACCTTCACGCCACTTGGCCGGACATACCTGGCCATCGTGAGCAGCTACGTACTGTGCAGCCTTGATCTTGCGGAGGATCTCTTCTGCATCACGGCCTACGCTGTTGTCGTTCAGCTCTACGATTTTGATAATGCCTTCGGGGTTGATCACGAAAGAGCCACGGTAAGCCATGTGAACATCATCGATCAGGATACCCAGATCGCGAGTGAGTGCACCGGAGGGATCGGCCAACATGGGATACTGTACCTTCTTGATCGCAGGAGAAGCGTCGGCCCATGCCTTGTGTACAAAATGGGTATCGCAGCTGCAAGAGTAAACCTCTACTCCGAGTTGCTTGAATTCTTCATATTTATTGGCCAAGTCTTCCAATTCCGTCGGGCATACAAATGTAAAGTCACCGGGGTAGAAAACGACCAATGACCACTTGCCTTTCAGGTCTTCGTTGGTGATTACTTTGAATTCGCCATTGTGATAGGCATTGAGTTTGAACTCGGGGAAAACTGTGTTCAGGATAGGAGTCATAATGCTTCTGTTTTTAGTTTGTTTAGTATGAACGTTTGTTTCTGGTGCAAAGCTATGTGTACTATCTTTCGTCCGCAACAGCCTCGATATATCGGATCATTGACCACATCTATATAGGTACAGTCAAAAGCAAAAAAGTCGCCTTTTACCGGCGACTTTTTCCGTCTGCATATGAAGCCCAACGCGATAAAGAGAGAGCAGAAGATCACTCCGCAGCTATCGTAATAAGGTGACAGTCAAAAAGGAGATGCCTCCAAAAGGAAAAATTCTGTCTTGGGGACAACTTATACAGCTCCGCGGAAAGTGGGGATACTGATATGGTATTTCACCGAGACGAACCGCACTGCTACGACAATAAAGGCTGCTATGAACTGTATCATTTCGATCGGAAGAGTCGTGTACATGAGCCCCACATAGACCGCCCCTCCGATCAGGCATGCCATGGCATATATATCCTTGCGGAAGATAAGCGGTGTCTGATTGATCAGAATGTCCCGGATCATACCACCAAACGACCCTGTGATCGTACCCATCGCAATGGCCAGCCACCAGGCATAACCACACTCGAAAGTCTTGGCAACACCGACTATGGTAAATAGGCCTATACCCACAGTATCGAAAATGAAGACCGTATGATTCAACCGCACCACATACTTCCGAAAGACAATCGTGAAGATGAGAGCGAGCATAGAGATGAAAAGGTAGGAAGGCTGGAGCATCCAAAACGGCGGCACATTAAGCAGAATGTCGCGCACCGTACCACCACCAACGGCTGTAACCACACCGACCACATAGGCTCCGAACCAATCGAAGCGCCGGGCAGCAGCCAAACGAATACCACTGATCGCAAAAGCAAAGGTGCCCAGATAGTCGCACCAAGTGATAAATTCGGTAAGACCTTGCTCTATTCCATGCATAGTCGATCGCTGATAATCGCAGGAAAATCGTAAGCGTCAGGGAGAACAGGATCAGTACTGCTCATCCTTATTGGGGAAATCCATGCTCTTCACATCGGCGATATAATGCTTGAGTGCCCGATCTATCTCGTTGGCCAGATTGGCATAACGGCGCAGAAAACGGGGACTGAACCCCTCCGTGATACCGAGCATGTCGTGCATCACCAGCACCTGACCGTCCACACCACCTCCGGCACCAATGCCGATAACAGGAATGCTCAGCTCCGAAGCCACACGTGTAGCCAATTCGGCGGGTATTTTTTCGAGGACGAGAGCGAAGCATCCGAGTTCTTCCAAGAGGTGAGCATCCTGAAGCAGCTTCTCGGCTTCGGCCTCTTCCTTAGCGCGGACATTGTAGGTGCCAAACTTATTGATGCTCTGAGGCATCAGTCCAAGGTGCCCCATGATCGGAATACCGGCCGACAGGATTCGCACAATGGACTCGCGCACTTCTTCTCCCCCTTCGAGTTTGATACAGTCGGCATGTGTCTCTTTCATCACACGGATGGCCGAGCACAAGGCTTCTTTGGAGTTGCCCTGATAGGATCCGAAAGGAAGATCTACGACCACAAGAGCACGCTTGACGGCTTTGACCACAGATTTGCCGTGGTAGATCATCTGATCGAGAGTGATAGGTAGGGTGGTGACATTGCCGGCCATAACGTTCGAAGCCGAATCACCTACAAGAATGACATCCATACCGGCCTCATCGACCAGCTTAGCCATAGAGTAGTCATAGGCTGTGAGCATGGAGATTTTCTCCCCACGGCTCTTCATCTCGATGAGGCGATGTGTAGTTACCTTACGAGTATCTTCCAGTTGGTACGTGGACATGAAAGCAGTTTTTATAATAGTGAATAGGATCGGTGGTCACTGTACAGATTTGTGTACGGGCACTGACATTATTATTCCCATTCGATCGTGCTGGGGGGTTTGGAGGAGATGTCGTAGACTACGCGGTTTACGCCACGCACTTTGTTGATTATTTCGTTCGACACCTTGGCCAGAAAATCATACGGCAAATGCACCCAATCGGCACTCATGGCATCCAAAGAAGTCACGGCACGCAGTGCCACGGTGTATTCGTAGGTACGCTCGTCGCCCATTACGCCTACGGATCGTACCGGTAGCAGGATGGCTCCGGCCTGCCACACCTGATCATACAGCCCCCACTCGTGCATAAGGCTCATATAGATGTCATCAGCGTTCTGCAAGATAGCGGCTTTCTCTTCCGTGATCTCTCCGAGGATACGGATGCCAAGACCGGGACCGGGGAAAGGATGGCGATGGATCAGGTGCGGCATCATGCCAAGCTCGAGACCCACGCGACGCACTTCGTCCTTGAAGAGGGTACGGAGCGGTTCCACGAGGCGGAGATTCATCCGCTCGGGCAGTCCTCCCACATTGTGGTGGCTCTTGATCACCATACCGGTGATACTCAGACTTTCAATGACATCGGGATAGATCGTGCCCTGAGCAAGCCATTTAATATCTTTCAGCTTTCGGGCTTCTTCGTCGAACACTTCGATGAAACCACGACCGATAATCTTCCGTTTTTGCTCGGGATCGGTAACGCCTTTAAGGGCTGCAAAGAATTTTTCTTTTGCATTCACCCCGATTACATTGAGACCCAAGTGCTCGTAGTCCTGAAGTACGCGCTCGAATTCGCCCTTACGCAGCAAGCCGTGATCGACGAATATACAAGTCAGGTTACGACCGATGGCTTTGTTCAACAGCACTGCCACCACCGAACTGTCCACACCTCC
Source organism: Porphyromonas gulae DSM 15663 (assembly GCF_000378065.1). Lineage (GTDB taxonomy): Bacteria > Bacteroidota > Bacteroidia > Bacteroidales > Porphyromonadaceae > Porphyromonas > Porphyromonas gulae. The sequence goes on from NZ_KB899159.1 coordinate 10,527, forward strand.
GGAGAGTGCCAGGATCACCTTGTCATCGCCCAACTGCTTGCGTAGCTCCTGCACGGTGGTCTCGATAAACGAAGCCGGCGTCCAGTCGCGCTTCATACTGCAGATGTCGAGGAAATTGCCAAGCAGTTTGGCACCTTCCTCTGAGTGGTAGATCTCAGGGTGGAACTGTACGCCCCACGTTTTCTCCCCTCGGATGCGGAATGCAGCATTAGGCACATCCTCTGTACCTGCTATGACCTCGAATCCTTCAGGCAATGACGTAATCGTATCGCCGTGGGACATCCACACCGTAGTGCCGGATTGCAGGCCAGTCAGCAGTGCATCATCAGGCTGCCGGAGGGTCAGATGTGTTCGCCCGTATTCGCGACTATCGCACGGCTCTACTTTGCCACCGGCTTGATGGACAAGGCTCTGTGCTCCGTAGCAGATACCCAAGAGAGGCAATTTGCCTCGCAATTCGCTCAGTTCGACACGGAAGGCTTTGCTGTCATACACGGAATAAGGACTCCCCGACAGGATGATGCCTCGCACTCCTGAGAGGTCTTCCGGCAGTTTGTTGTAGGGATAAACCTCGCAGTAGGTGTTCAGCTCGCGAATTCGTCTGGCGATGAGCTGCGTAGTTTGGGAACCGAAGTCCAGAATAATGAGCTTTTCCAGCATGGAGAAAACAGTCTTTATAATTGTATTGCAGCGCAAAGGTATATGAAACGCCTTAATCCCACCAACGACTGCTCGGAATAATTCCGATATGGCAGGCTGAAATAAGACGGAAGCACGTTGATCTAAGAGGGCAAACCCGTCCAATCATCTCCCCCTTATATATAATATAGGTATCCGATAGAGGCTACTCATACACCTCCCCCACCCTCGCCCCGATCAGTCCAAAGCGCATAAAAATTCGGTCAGAGCAAGGCACAGATACCCCGTTATCGGAAGAAGGAATTCGATCTCCGGAGCAGAATCCGCATCCGACCTTATTGTCGCGCGAAAAATTTTCTGATCGACAGCCCGAAAAACGTGGCGCGTAAAAGTTTTTGTTTTGGCGCGGCAATCAAAAAAATCTCGCGCCCAAATAAAAAAATTCTCGTTCGACTTTTTCAAAGAAACGGAACCGCAATCTCCGCAGTTTCGGCACCAAAACGCGAGGGAACAGTCTTACGACAAACATCAAAACACCTGATCGCCTGCTTATCTTTGCCCCATCGGTATCCGACATGGAGGATAGAACTTGTTTTTGACTCGGCGTAACTGCTTGCCAAGTAAAATAATATCCCTACCTTTGCCGTCCGGAAATCTCTATCCGATTATAAACGAACGGTTACCAACGCAGAGTGCATCAATAACGAACGAAAACAAGAACAAAACTAAATAGACAGCAATGAAAAAAGGTATTCATCCCGAAAATTATCGTCCGGTAGTGTTTAAGGATATGTCCAACGAAGACATCTTTATCACACGCTCTACGATGGAGGCAAAGGAGACGATCGAGATCGACGGCGTTACTTACCCCTTGATCAAAGTGGAAATCTCCAATACGTCGCATCCGTTCTTCACAGGCAAGGCCAAACTTGTCGATACGGCCGGTCGTGTGGATAAGTTCATGAGCCGTTACGGCGACCGCAACAAGAAGAAGTAAGTATTTCTTTCGCCTTTTTTGAATACTCATTCGCATCGAAAGCTCTACAGAGCCTCAAGGATGCGGAGAGGATTAGTTTGACACCCGCTCAAAGCTATTTTGCTGAGCGGGTGTTGCGCTTTCTGCTTGCAGCCCAATAAACCTGACGCCCTTACCGACGTCTATCTAAGCATAAACGACAAAACACATTAGTCAAACTTTAAGAGAACATTGTATGAACAAAGTGTGGAAATACGTGACGGGAGCCTTTGGCGTAGCAGCCGTCAGCGCAGTGGCATCGATGGCAACAGTGGCAGCTTTGGGACATTACCGAGGCGAATCTTTCATAACCGATGGTACGGAAAACGAATTCGGATTCAAGCAGACATCTTACACAATGACATCCGGAGCCTCCGCCGCTCTGCCCAATTTGGTCGAAGCTGCAGAAGCATCGGTACACGCCGTAGTACACATCAAAGTGGAGTCCGAGCAGCGAATGGACTCACAGCAGTACTTCGATCCGTTCGAATTCTTCTTCGGAGGCGAATCCAGGAACTTCCAACGTCCCCAAACACGGCAGATAGTAGGCTACGGTTCGGGGGTGATCATCAGTACAGACGGATATATCATCACGAATAATCATGTGGTAAAGGGAGCGAAAGAAATGACGGTAACGCTCAATGACAATCGCACCTTCAAGGCCAAACTGATCGGGAGCGATGCCACGACCGACATAGCCTTGCTGAAAGTAGATGCCAAGGGACTGCCGACGATGCCTTTCGGCGATTCGGACAAGCTCCGCGTCGGGGAATGGGTATTGGCAGTGGGCAACCCCTTCAATCTCACCTCTACGGTAACAGCCGGTATCGTCAGCGCGAAAGGGCGTTCCACACAGCAAGCAGCCAGAGGCGGTTCGCTCCAGATCGAATCCTTTATCCAGACCGACGCTGCCGTCAATTCGGGCAATAGCGGTGGAGCTTTAGTAAACGATCGCGGTGAGTTGATCGGCATCAATACGATGATCTACAGCCAGACGGGCAACTATGCCGGTTATTCATTTGCCGTACCCATTTCCATAGCGGCAAAAGTGGTAGCGGACATCAAGCAGTATGGCACCGTACAGCGTGCAGTGCTGGGTATTGCCGGTGGAGATATATCGGACGAAGCCGTCAAAAAATACGATCTGAAGGTACGCGAGGGTGCTCTTGTGGCAGACTTTGCCGAGGTCAGCGCAGCCGTTTCTGCCGGTATGCAGAAAGGCGATGTGATCACTGCCGTAGAAGGCAAACAGATAAAGAGCTTCCCACAACTGCAAGAGGCCATCAGCCGCTACAGACCGGGGGACAAGGTAAGGCTGACCGTCAACCGCAAGGGGACGACCAAAGAGCTGACCGTGACCCTGAAGAACAATGAAGGAAGCACCTCAGTGATCACCGGCGAATCCTCAGAAAGCATACTCGGAGCATCGTTCAAAGATCTGAGTACTGAACAAATGCGGTCCTATGGTGTTTCTTATGGTGTAGAGGTAGCCTCTGTAAGCTCAGGAAAATTCAAGGAAGCAGGTATCAAGAAAGGATTCATCGTTCTTTCGATCAACCGCCAACCGGTAAGCTCAGGCTCGGATGTCAGCGAGATTGTCCGTGAGGCAAGACAAAACCGATCAGGTCGCTTGATTATCGTACGCGGGTTCTATCCGGACGGCAATATACGGACCTTCGAAGTAGAACTATAAGGACAAGGAATACAAGACCTTGATGTAAGTCGCGCGCACCCAACTGGGATTATTCCCGCTGCAGTCGCTCTTCTCTCTACCTTCTTCTCATACCCAGAGGAAAGATCGAGAGAGGAGCGATTGTATTTTTCCGATTACTAAGGATATTTACTACTTTTGCAGTTCAATTTAATAGTGTAAGGAGCAAGAATGAGGCAACTTAAAATTTCCAAGTCGATCACAAACCGTGAAAGCGCGTCTCTGGACAAGTATCTGCAAGAGATCGGTCGCGAGGACTTGATTTCGGTCGAAGAAGAAGTGGAGTTGGCGCAAGCCATCAAACGTGGCGATCGCAAAGCCCTTGAAAAGCTTACTCGTGCCAATCTTCGTTTCGTAGTATCCGTAGCCAAACAATACCAGAATCAGGGACTTAGCTTGCCGGACTTGATCAATGAAGGTAACCTTGGATTGATCAAGGCAGCAGAGAAATTCGACGAAACGCGTGGTTTTAAGTTTATCTCATATGCCGTATGGTGGATTCGTCAGTCCATCCTGCAAGCATTGGCCGAACAGTCCCGTATCGTCCGCCTGCCCCTGAATCAGGTGGGTACGCTTAACAAGATCATCAAGGCTCAGCAGAAATTCGAGCAGGAGAACGAGCGTCGTCCCTCATCGGCAGAGCTGGCCAAGGAGTTGGACATCGCGGAAGACAAAATCGCCGATACGATGAAGGTATCCGGACGACATATCTCCGTAGATGCTCCTTTCGTGGAGGGCGAAGACAACAGCTTGTTGGATGTACTCGTCAATGAGGACACCCCTAATACGGACAAGTCGCTGATCAATGAATCGTTGGCCGTTGAGATCGAAAGGGCTTTGTCCACACTGACGGAGCGTGAAGCAGAGATCGTGAAGCTGTTCTTCGGCATTGCCGGCTGTCAAGAGATGACACTGGAGGAAATCGGCGACAAGTTCGGTCTCACTCGCGAACGTGTCCGCCAGATAAAAGAGAAGGCTATTCGCCGTTTGCGACAGAGCAACAAGTGTAAGAATCTGAAGGGTTATCTCGGCTAACGCCCAATAACTACAAAATATTCGGGTTGCGTATTTGCACGAATGTGCGTACCTTCGCGGCCGAAATTATCGAATAATTCACTTAAAGGTTTAACAATGAACAACTACGAAACCGTTTTCATTTTGACTCCCGTTTTGTCTGATGCTCAGATGAAGGAAGCGGTAGACAAGTTCACCGGCCTCCTCAAACAAGAAGGGGCTGTGATCGTGAACGAAGAAAACTGGGGCTTGCGCAAGCTCGCCTATCCGATCCAAAAGAAATCGACCGGCTTCTATCAGCTCGTCGAGTTCCAAGCCAATCCCGATGTAATCGCCAAGTTGGAGACGAACTTCCGTCGTGACGAACGCGTGATCCGCTTCTTGACTTTCCGTCAGGATAAGTTCGCAGCAGAGTATGCAGCAAAGAGAAGAAGTCTGAAAGCAAAAACAGAAGAAGTAAAGGAGGCGTAAATCATGGCAGCTAACAATCAAGGAGAAATTCGTTACCTGACTCCGTTGTCGGTAGACACAAAGAAGAAGAAATACTGTCGGTTCAAAAAGAGCGGTATCCGCTATATCGACTATAAGGATCCCGAATTCCTGAAAAAGTTCTTGAACGAGCAAGGCAAGATCCTGCCGCGTCGCATCACCGGTACTTCGTTGAAATTCCAACGTCGTGTCGCTCAGGCTGTGAAGCGTGCTCGCCACTTGGCACTGTTGCCCTACGTAACCGATATGATGAAATAATAAAACAAGACGAGGAGACAGAATATGCAAGTTATTTTGAAAGAAGATGTAGTCAACCTTGGCTACAAAGACGATATCGTGACAGTCAAGGACGGTTACGGTCGCAACTTTCTAATCCCGCAGGGCAAAGCAGTGATCGCATCGGAATCAGCCAAGAAAGTATTGGCTGAAAACCTGAGACAACGCGCTCACAAAATCGCTCAGATCAAGAAAGAAGCTGAAGAAAAAGCTGCATCGATGCAGGGCATCAGCCTGACGATCAAAGCCAAGACAAGCAGTACGGGTACGATCTTCGGATCTGTAACGAATATCCAGATCGCTGAAGAACTGGCGAAAAAAGGTGTGGAAGTGGATCGTAAGATCATCGTCCTCAAGCCTGCCGTCAAGGAAGTAGGCAACTATACGGCCATAGTACGTCTGCACAAGGAAGTTACGGTGGAAATACCCTTCGAAGTGGTTTCTGAAAATGAAACTATCGTAGAAGCAAAGCCCCAAGAAACGCCCGCTCCCGTAGCGGAAGCACCGGCTGCCGAGGCAGAACAAGCAGAAGCTGCAGCTGAATAAGCTCGCTGTGATCGTTCCTTTTGAGCCTGCCCGCCGTCGCTTGGACGGACATGGATAAGGAATAACAGCATTGTCGGCATTCAGAATAAAACGATATGAGAGGGTGGACCAAAACGCATAGTTTTGGCTCACCCTCTTCGGTTGTCTGGAACAATCGACAAATACAATCTCCGAAACAGAAGAAAAGGAAGACGAAGACATTCCTCCCTGCTCATAGCTCAAGCACCTTTTTCTTACTTTTGTAGGAACTAACAAGGAAGCTCAACCCGCCAAGATGAAAAAACTACCGGTCAAGAGGCTCTACCTTTTCATGCTACAGACTTTTCTGCCACTCCTGCTGATGACTTTTGCCATCTGTTGGTTTGTGGTTTTGATGCAGTTTCTGTGGAAATATGTGGACGACATGGTCGGCAAAGGACTGAGTGCCATCATCTTGTCCAAGATGCTTTTCTATGCAGCCATGACCTTGGTTCCCATGGCACTCCCACTGGGTGTCCTATTGGCCTCATTGATGACCTTCGGTAATTTGGGCGAACGCTTGGAATTGCTCGCCATGAAGTCGGCCGGAGTACCGCTCTACCGCATCATGAAACCTCTTTTCTTCTCTGTGGTAGCCATTGCTTGCGGGCTTTTCATCTTTCAGAACGATCTGATGATCCAGTCCCAAGTGAAATTCTATACGATCCTATTCTCTGCGAGAAGAGCGACTCCGGAACTGGAAATTCCCGAAGGTTCTTTCTACAATGGTATTCGTGGTTACAATCTCTTTGTAGCCAAGAAAGATCGTCGCACGGGAATGCTCCATGACATGATGATCTATGACCACTCTCAAGGGTTTGCCGATGCCCGCATTATCGTGGCCGACAGCGGTAAGCTAAAGATGGATGAGGGCAAAACATTCCTTACCCTCATGCTCCACTCCGGCGAAACCTTCCAAAACCTCCGCTCACAAAAGACCGAAAGCAATGCCCCCACGCCATACATGCGCGAACGATTCCGAACGAAAGAGATCGTCATCCCCTTCGATGCCAACTTCAGTCTGATGGACGAAGGAGCTATGCGTGGAGAATATGTGGGCAAAAACCTGATCCAGTTGCAACGATTCATAGACACCGTTACTCTCCGTGTCGATAGTGCTTCGTTCCGAAATGCGAACAATCTATACATCCAAACCTACAATGCCCGCTATGCGACATCGCCACTTTCTCCGCTCGATACATCGGCAACTTCGATTGCCTACAGGACTAAAATAGAGCAGGCAGCCAAAGCAATCCCGACAACGCTGGACAGCATAGAGAGCAGATCGACCCTTTCGCAGCGTTTGGAAGCCCGATCCGTAATGATCAACCGATTCGACACCTACATCGGCGAATGCATGATCATGAAAGAATCCACCGCATTCGAAAGGGATAGACGCATCTCTCATATGAGGGAGTGGCATACGAAGTTTACCTATCCGGTGGCCTGCCTGATCTTTTTCTTTATCGGCGCACCGCTGGGTGCTATCATACGGAAAGGAGGACTCGGCACACCTATTGTCGCATCGGTGCTTTTCTTTGTTCTCTATTATATGGTGGATACCTTTGGAGTTAAGATGGCCAAGACCGAAGAGTGGCCTGTCTGGTTGGGGATGTGGCTGAGCACTTTTGTACTGGTGCCATTCGGTTTCTTCCTGACTTATAAAGCTACCCGGGACTCCTCTACGCTGAATGTGGACACATACGTAAACTGGATTAAACGTGTTTTCAGGCCTCAACGTCTGCGTCTGCTGGAGAGGAAAGAGCTTGTAGTGGAGGAGGCAAACTACGAATACGCATTGACCGAAATAGCCAAGGTCCGCTCCGATGCACAACGGCTGCTCGCCTCTCGGATCATGAGCCGTCCCCTCCCCCTCATCTGGCTGTTTGGCAGTGATCTATCCTTACAAAAGGAACTCAGTGCTCGCGTAGATGATATGGTAGAATACCTCCATAATACTACTGACAATCTCATTTTTGCCAAGCTGATGGATGTACCTCCGCTGCCCACTACCCTTTCGCACTGGTTGCCCAAGGACAAGCGGCACGGCATCGCTTTGGGACTGCTCTTGCCAATCTCCCTCCCGATGTTGATCTATCTGGGAAGTCGGCGCAAACTATTGAAAGAAGAACTGCATACGTTGATCAAGACGTGTGACGAATTGGAAGAAATAATCAACAAGAAAAATACAAACCAAATCATATAAAGTAATGATGGAAGAAATCAAGCTGAATACTATTGAAGAAGCCCTGGAAGACTTCAAGGAAGGTAAGTTCCTGATCGTCGTGGATGATGAAGATCGCGAAAATGAAGGCGACTTTATCATCGCAGCAGAGAAGGTGACACCGGAGAAGATAAACTTCATGATGCACCATGGTCGCGGTGTCCTCTGCGCTCCCATATCCGAAGAGCGTGCTCACGAGCTGGAGCTGGAGATGCAGGTGCCGGACAATACCTCGATACACGAGACACCCTTTACCGTTACGGTAGACCGTCTCGGCAACGGCTGTACCACAGGTGTCTCCATGTACGACCGTGCACAGACGATTCTGGCACTGGCCGACCCCAACACACGTCCGTCGGATTTGGGACGTCCGGGTCATATCTGCCCGCTACGTGCACGCAGTCGTGGTGTTCTGCGCCGTGCAGGACACACGGAAGCAGCAGTGGATTTGGCACGTCTCTGTGGTATGCAACCGGCTGCAGCCCTCATAGAGATTATCAATGAAGACGGTACCATGGCACGTTTGCCACAGCTATGGGAGGTCTCCAAGCGTTTTGGGCTGAAGATCATCGCCATCAAAGATCTGATAGCCTACCGTCTCAAACAAGAGTCCATCGTAGAAAAGGGTGTAGAAGTGGATATGCCTACCGAATACGGACACTTCCGTCTCATACCTTTCCGCCAAAAATCCAATGGATTAGAGCACATAGCCCTCTTCAAGGGAACATGGGAGGAAAATGAACCGATACTCGTTCGTATGCACTCATCCTGTGCCACGGGCGACATATTCGGCTCTATGCGCTGTGACTGTGGCGGCCAATTGCTCCAAGCGATGGAGAAGATCGAAAAGGAAGGCAAGGGAGCCGTTATCTATCTAAATCAGGAAGGCCGTGGCATCGGTCTGATGGAAAAGATGAAGGCATACAAGCTGCAGGAACAGGGTATGGATACGATAGAGGCTAACCTCTGTCTCGGACACAAAGCCGACGAGCGAGACTACGGTGTAGGCGCTCAGATTCTCCGCCTCTTGGGTGTGAAGAAAATGCGTTTGATGACAAACAACCCGGTAAAACGTATCGGTCTGGAAGCTTTCGGCTTGGAGATCGTGGAGAATGTCCCGCTAGAAACCGCTCCGAATCGCTACAACGAATTCTACCTGCGTACGAAGAAAGAACGCATGGGACACGAATTGCATAATATCAAGTAAGTAACGGTTCCATCTCCTAACGAGAGTTATCAAAAAGGCCGTCGGACGTTTATCATACGCTCCGACGGCCTTTTCCTTTGACCGGCAAAAAGCGATGTACATACGGTTTCCTCTGCTTTATCCGTTATATATCCAATGATGGAAAAATGTATCTTTGTTCACTATCCACATAACCTTGTGTTCATGATTCGCAAGCATTTCGGTATCATTTTGGGATTTCTCTCTCTTGTGTTTTCGGCAGGTGCCCAACAAGAGAAGCAGGTGTTTCATTTTCTGAACCTTCCGGCCACTGCACAGGCTTTGGCTGCAGGAGGAAAAGCTATCACCATCGTAGACGACAATCCCGGACTGGCTTTTGAGAATCCGGCTCTGCTCGGATATGAATCCGGGGGCCGAGCCTTTCTTTCCTATTTATATTATATGAGTGGTTCGCATATGGGCAATGTCTGTTATGCCTCGTCCGTCGGAGAGCGCGGCATGTGGGGTGTCGGCACACGTTTCCTGAACTACGGATCTATGCAAGGATACGACCCGAATGCGATTGAAACCGGCTCTTTTAGTGCCTCGGATATAGCTGTACAGGGGTTTTACAGTCATGAGCTAAGCAATCACTTCCGCGGTGGGGTCAGCCTGAAAGCACTGTATTCTTCTATTGAGACCTATAGTTCGTTGGGGCTGGGTGTGGATGTCGGCATCAGTTATTACGATGATGACAAAGGATACTCAGCTTCCGCCCTCTTCAAGAACATAGGGGCGCAACTCAAAGGCTATAATGATGAACGGGAACCGCTCGATTGGGATTTCCAGCTTGGCTTTTCTCGCAGTTTTATCAATGCTCCTTTTCGATTGCACATCACGTTGTTCAATCTGAATCCGCATTATTTCAAACGCCTTGTTCCGCGCGATTTGACCAAGATGCAAAAGTTCCTCCGACACTTCTCGTTGGGAGCAGAATTCACTCCCTCGGAGAAGTTTTGGGTCGGACTGGGATATACGCCGCAGATTGCACAGGACTTCGAAGTGGAAGGCGGCAACAAATGGGGAGGCCTTTCGGCCGGCGTTGGTTTCACTTCCGGTGCAGTACGTGTAGGCGTATCTGCTGCCACCTATCATCCTGCAGCTCTTTCGTTCATGTGTTCGGTAGGTATCCGTTTGGACGATAAGAGCATCTTCTAATACACCATCAACCATCAGCTTACTTTCTTATGACTAATCCGATCATTATTGCCATCGATGGGCATAGCTCATGTGGGAAAAGTACCATGGCCAAGGATTTGGCTCGTGCCATCGGTTATATATACGTGGATACCGGTGCCATGTACCGTGCCGTAACATTGTACTCTATCCGCAGGGGGCTGTGGAAAGACGGAGCTCTCGATGCAGAGACTCTGCGAAGCCAAATGTCCGATGTACGGATTACGTTCCGGTTAAATACGGAGACAGGATTGCCGGAGACTTATTTGAACGGAGAAAATGTAGAGCAGGATATTCGCAGCATGGAAGTCTCTGCCAAAGTCAGCCCGATCGCCACGCTTGATTTCGTACGCGAGGCAATGGTGCGTGAGCAGCAGGCAATGGGAAAGAGCAAAGGCATAGTGATGGATGGCCGTGACATAGGCACTACGGTCTTCCCCGAAGCGGAAATGAAGGTATTCGTGACGGCTCTGCCGCATGTGCGAGCACAACGCCGCTTGGACGAATTGCGTGCCAAGGGCGATGTTGCCATTACTTTCGATGACGTACTGGCCAACATAGAAGAGCGCGACAGGATCGACTCCACGCGTGCCGTTTCACCTTTGAGGCAGGCTGAGGATGCCTTAGTGCTGGACAATTCTCATATGACCATCCCACAGCAGAAGGCATGGTTGCTGGAGCGTTTTCAGGAAGTGACCGGTTCATGATTCCGATAGAAATAGACAGCGGATCGGGATTTTGCTTCGGTGTGGTCAATGCTATTCGTCATGCCGAGAATCAATTGGAGAAAAGCTCCGATAAGCTGTACTGCCTAGGCGACATCGTACACAATACGCTGGAAGTCGAACGGTTAGGGAAGAAAGGATTGGAGACGATCGATTACGATGCTTTTTCCCGGCTCCGTGGGGCAAAAGTGCTGTTGCGAGCCCACGGCGAACCGCCCAAAATCTATCGGATGGCAGGAGAAAATGGGGTAACGATTATAGATGCCACCTGTCCCGTGGTACTCCGCTTGCAAAACAAAATCAAATCACGATACGAAGCTACGCGCAGCCTCGGCGCACAAGTCGTCATCTACGGCAAAAGGGGGCATGCGGAAGTAAACGGTCTGGTCGGGCAGACCGAAGGAACGGCTATTGTCATCGAGAGCGAAGAGGAGCTGGACAAAATAGACTACACACGTCCCGTCATCCTCTTTTCACAAACGACCAAGAGTCTGGAGGGATTCGGACAGATCATTGACAGCATCAGCGCACGTATGCAGCCGGGTGTAACATTCGAGCATCACGATACCATCTGCCGTCAGGTGGCCAATCGGATCCCGCATATCGGAGCTTTCGCAGCTGCACACGAATTGGTGTTCTTCGTGGCCGGAGAGAAAAGCTCCAATGGAAAAGTACTCTTCGCACATTGTCTGGCAGCTAATCCCCGCAGTATATTTATTTCCTCTCCGGAGCTTATCGTGCCGGATATGCTCGTGCCACTGCCGACCAGCATAGGCATCTGCGGAGCTACCTCCACGCCCCGATGGCAGATGGAAGAGGTGGCATCGCGTATCAAGGCTCTGTTGTAAACTCGGCCATCACGGGCAAGTGGTCGCTATACCCTCCTTTATAATGCATCCCCTGATAAGTACGATTGGGCGCGATACGCGCTACATTGTACGGAGCGGAGTGTACCAAATAAGGCAGGACTACGTTCTTGACCGATCCGGCTCGGTAGCTGATCCGTGAATCTGACTTCAGCAAATTACCGGACACGATGATGTGATCCAACTGTTCCCACTTACCTTTATACAGAGTCGTTCCGGGAGGAATTTGAGAGAGAGGACGCCCTGAGAGGTTGTACAACTCTCCGGCTCCTACTTTGTCGGCATCGGGTAGAACGGTATACGCTCGCAGGGTTTCAGTCAGAGGTGATTCGTTCGGATTGCTGTTGAGGTCTCCCATGATCAGGATAAAAGGATTGTCCCGACGGTTTACTATTTCATCACATTTTGCCCTTAGGAGCGTGGCGGCATCGTGCCGATAAGAATCCGTCTTACGCACACCTCCCCTACGGGAAGGGAAATGACAAACGAATACATCCAGCGTGTCTCCACCGGCCAACCGTCCCTGAGCATGTAGGATATTCCTCGTTCGTCTGTCCCTCTCGCCTCGAAAGCGTACTCTATACTCTTCTTTGTGATCCAGACTGAACAGCTCCGGCCGATAGAGCAGAGCTACGTCTATTCCGCGCTTGTCCGGGCTGTTAGTCATCACATAGCGGTAGCCCTGTTCTCCGAGAGGGGTACGGCTCAGCAGATTGTTCATGACCGTATCATTTTCCACCTCTACGAGAGCCACCAGTGCCGGCCAATCGGGACCACCCACAGCTTTGATCACCGAAGCCACCTGTTTGAGCTTGCGGTTGTAACGGTTCGGCGTCCACTTCAACTCTCCTTCTGGGAGAAATTCTCTGTCGTCCTTGCCAACATCGTCATAACAGTCGAAAAGGTTCTCGACATTATAGGTCATCACACGGAAGGAAACAGGCTTCGGATGAGGGGCAAGACCTCCTGAAACGACTGCTATTCCGATGGAAGGAATGATGGTCTTTATGATCTTTTTCATCGGCCCAAAGGTAGTCACTCCCATCCATTTATCCGGCAGGTTTGGCAATGTATTGGAGCGGCTCCTGAGAGCTAAGTGTTTGATAGATTGGCTAAAACGCTTATCTTTGTCGCCGTGGTTGCTTCTACAAGCCCTTAGCGAAGGGTGGGCTGCCACCTCGAAACCCTCCGAAACACGGGGGCTCAAGCCTGCCGGATCCGTCGCTCTGACGGGCGGTTGCTTGGGGATGTCTAACTATAACGGAATAGTATGAAATTAAAGAGGATACTTTCCGGCTCATTGGTCGCGGCAGCCTTGCTTTTGTCAGGCAGCTCGGCCTCCTCTCCGTCCGAAGCCATAGATGGCTTGGCAGTAGGGGCAGTGGTGCCGGAGGTAAAGTCTTTGGTCGTACAGTCGGATGGCGGCACAGAGGCTGCTTCGTACACGCTAGTCCACTTCTGGGCGGCATACGACGGAGAGAGCAGAGCCGGTAATGTCCGATGGTCTCGTTATTTTGCCAAAAGGCCCGATAGTCGGGTACGGTATGTAGGTGTTTCGATGGATAAGAACCTATCGGTATTCACGAACACCTTGGCTTTCGACCAAATAGACTTGTCTGCCCAGCGACTGGTGGAAAATAGTAAACGCGATCAAATGCTCAACGTATATGGCTTGAAGATCCGTTTCCACAGCTATCTGGTAGACGCACAAGGGATTATACGGGCAGTAGATCCGAATCCCGAACAACTGGGAACAATACTCTAAGCCGGATGAGTCCGGCCTGTGCGAACGAGGGTGCACCCGCAAGGGAGCACCCTCGTTCCATTTCGAGACGAATATATCAGAATCTCCTGCCCTGCTTACCACTGTTGCCACCTTCTCCGGAGGCATCCACAGCGAAGCCATCGGCCATCTCTCCTCGAAAAACATCTTGAAAACACTTTCGGGAATTCAAAGAGAGCACAAAAGGATAACCCCAAAAACAATAAACCGCTCAAAAATCATGCGCCAAAAAAGTTTTCAACAACGAAGACGAGTTTGGAATGATTCCAAATAAGCATCTCCGGAGACAATAAAACCGAGGCAAAAGCAGCGAGGAGATGAACTTTCACAGACTGAAAAACGAATTAAAACAAGTCGGACAACGATCTGTATATAAAACATTTTTGATTTATATATAAATCGTTTTCGTTTTGTATATAAATCGTTTTTAATAAATATATAAATCGTAAATGATTTATATATAAATCGCAGGATCAAAAAAGCCTTTTCAGCAGCTGATATAAAAGAAGCACCCGTCGAGTTCTCCGTAGAACTCCGACGGGTGCAGCCCGGATATGTATGTGGTGGGGCCTATGCCAAGATGCTATCCTTCTACATGTGATCTGAAGTGGATGTACGAATTTCCTCTGTGCAATCTCGGATCGGATCGTGGTTTGTTGCTGAGGCGAAATGCCCGAACAGGAGCTTATTCGGGCTTGATGTCAGGTGATGGGGCGTAGCTGGTATTCACAGATGTGTGGCATTTTCTTCTATAAATATTCTCTTTTTCAATTTATTGCTCGTTTCCAATACACGGGGAATCCACAGTTCGGAGCAATGCTTTTCGGCAAGACAAAATTAGCCAAATCTTTTTTTCCCACCAACGGCTATTGCCCTTCAGGGTATAATCTGCATGACACAATTTTTGAGGAAAATATTTGCACAATTTAATTTCATTTTATACATTGTAGCCGAAAATCAACTGTAGAGACACTTACTTATGAAAAACGACGATAATCCACCAAGCACAGTGGCGGCAGACTTGTAAATACTAAAGTCATGCCACGCCCTCCGTGAGAAATAATCAATCAAATTCATTTGAAGACAATACGAAAATGAGAAAAACAATAATTTTCTGCTTGCTGCTCGCCCTGTTTAGCTTTTCTTGGGCACAAGAAAGAGTCGATGAAAAAGTATTCTCCGCAGGAACAAGTATTTTTAGGGGCATCCTTGAAAAGGTGAAAGCACCGCTTATGTATGGAGATCGTGAGGTATGGGGTATGGCTCGTGCGAGCGAGGATTTCTTTTTTATACTTCCCGTTACGGATGACCTCACTCCCGTGCTTTTCTATAACCGTCTTACAAACGAACCCTGCTTTGTGTCAAACCAAGGAATAACTGAGTTTTTCAAATTCGCTCAAGAAGGTGATTACATTGAAGTAGAAGGAAGCTCTGTATTCATGGGGAATCTTTTGTACTATCGTTTTTTTCCGACAAGAATTACCTCCTATAATGCTTCCATTGAAGGCGTTGTGAGCATGACGGGGAATCCTGCTTTTACAATTCCGATACTCCCCGGGGCTTCTGATTGCATAGAAATCTCAAACAACCGCAAAGTCTTTCTGACAAATCAATTAGGGGTTGTAAACATCACTGACGGGATGGAACCTCCGATTATTGCCGGAGTCTCTGCTTCCTTTGGGTCTTCTGTTCGGGTGTATGGTCATGTCTCACAGCGGTGGGACATCATAGGCCGCTGCTATTTGGATATTTATCCGACCAATTGCTACCCGCTCAGCATGAAACCCGTTGCAGGAGACGATGAGGTTTTTGTCAAACAACAAGGCAGGCAAATAGAGATCGATAGCAACAGCCCCATAGTCCAAGTGGTCGTATACGATCTTGAGGGGAAAAGTGTTTTTCGCAAAAGAATGACCGAAAACGCTTATACCCTATCCTTCAGGGCACCTATGCTCGGCTTTATGACTATCATGATCGAAACACAAAATTCGATTATCAATAAAAAACTTAATGTTACTCAGCTATGAGGCGAATAATTTTATTATTCAGTGCTCTCTGCTTCTTCGTGTCACCTTATGTACAAGCGCAGAATGAAGGTTCAGATACTTATTATCGACAAATGTTTGAGCTAATCCGCTCCGACTTCGAACGGGATATGCTCTTACCTCAAGTGACCTCCATAACACTTCCGTCCGGACCGCTATCTGTGGTGAAAAGATTGGAGTTGCAAGCGAAAACGAATCAGACAGCAGAATATGTGATGATAGTTGTCGATAAACTCACTTATGACAATGTTAAATCATACATCGACCGATACGCAACCGACATTAATAATGTGACCCAAAAAAAGATAACTCTTTATACAGTCCAAAATGCATCACACATGGATGTCAAAGATCTTCTTGTACAGAATAGTCCTAACCTATGGGGGGCCGTTTTTATCGGCGATATCCCCACAGCAAGATACGAGGGGCTCCACTTCGAAACAGGTGTCTATGCTTCGTGGCCTTGTGATCTTTACTATATGGACTTGAACGGCGATTGGATAGACAAAAACGGCAACAACATATTCGACAATCACACCGGAAACGCTGCGCTGGAAAAAAACGTAGAGCCGGAAATATTTGTAGGAAGAATATCGACTAAGGGCATTGAAACAGGTTACGCGAAACTCAGAAAATATTTTGACAAAAATCATCAATTCTGGAGCAATACCAACCGCTTTAATGGTAAATACTCTTTGGCATACCTTGATTTCGATTGGACTTCTCTCAACAGCGATCTAGCTGTAGCAGCTCATGACATTTTTGCTCCGGGTGATCTCAAATCGGATTACGTTCGCTGTGGCGTTGATCCAGAATTTGGATCAACGGATTATCTCGAAAGAATCAGCACCACCAAATACGACTTTGCCGTTTTGGCATGTCACTCAAGCCCTACGTGGCACTTCATGACGGGAGGGGGCATTGGCTCACAAACCATTATCAACCGTAATGTTCGCTCCACCTTTTTCAATCTCTTCTGCTGTTCTGCCTGCGATTGGGAGCAACCCTCTACCACCACACCCTACCTCGGCGGTGCATACGTCTATGGCAATGAGAGTGGTACGTTGTCTCTCGTTGGCAGCACCAAAATAGGATCAATGCTGAGATTCTATAACTTTAATTCTCATTTGGGCCAAGGAAAGAGCATCGGAGAGTCCCTCAAGGAATGGTGGCACCAAACCTGTGGAGCCGAACATAGTAACTGGGAGGTTAGCTGGTTCTATGGCCTCACAATAGTCGGAGACCCTTTGCTTTTTATCCCGCAGAAATACGATCTGATGATCAAGGACAATCCTGAGGATATAGGCATTGAGCCCAACCTTTCTACCCAAATCAGTTGGAATAGCCCCGACATTTGGGTTAGAAACCAAAATGACGATGTCCTTGATGAACATCAACAACCTATTTACAAACCGAATGGAGAACCTAACTACATTTATGTCCGCATCCGCAATAATAGTAAGTACACATCCGCTCCTGACGCTGCACTCAGAGTGTCAGCAAGGGGAGACAATTCTTTCTCTGTACAAACTCCAATAGGGACCATACCGGCATTTTCAAGCAAGGTGCTGAAATTCCCGTGGGTTGTTGCAGCCCCACCATCAGATGTAAGCGTAAAGCCGACTTATACATTGTCCGCTAGAATAAATTCTGTGGAAGATGTACTAACATTTTCTACTCCTAACAGCCCCGGCAGCACTGCAGATCACATTCTGAACAACAATAATTTGACAAGAAAAAGAGTAGCAGTACTTAACATCGCACCCGCATATCAAGGAGTAAGTGGATATGGTGTACGAATCTCTTTTGATAGTTTGCCGGGAACAAGCAACTATAGTATAGAGTTCGTGGAAGAGCTGACAGAGACTTATGGATCACCGACGGCAGAAGCCGAAGTTACGCTAAATCTTGGAGATCGCTTGCAAGAAGCATGGCAGCAAAGCGGTGAAGAAGCAATGGGTATATCAAGCTACAGGAGTGGTTCTGATATCCTTCAGATCAACCGGAATTATTCAGAACTAAAAAATATTTCTGTCAATGACAATACCGGTTTAGATCTGACCCTCCACTTCAACTTCTTGACAAAGAAACTGACCAATGACAATCGCTATGTGTATCATGTAAGGATACGCGACAATGCAACCAACGAGATCGTCGATGGACAAACCATTGTTATCAACAAGGAAAACAGTTTTGATGTTCGCTCTGCAATTACTGTGAGTGAAAATGAGAATCCCACCTTGATGGCAGAAGAGATCTCTATTCCGGCATCTTACAACTGGTATGATGGCTCTATGAACTTGCTTGCTGCAGATACGCTTGTCTTTGATGCCAATCAGAACAACGGAGAGTATATCTTAGAAGTAACAGCAAAAGAAAGCGGCTTCAAAGACTACTCGCATATCTCTGTGATTCCGACAAACCAGATCGCGTCCATATCTCCCAATCCTGCCACGAACCTAATAACCATTACTTTCAGTAAAGTAATGCAACAGGGGGCAAAGATCGGCATCGTATCTGCTCAGGGTGTCAATATGGAGACAATCGTATTCGGACAAGAATGTTCTTCATTCACGAAAGATGTTTCCGGTTATCCTGCTTCCTCTTACACCGTTATTCTTTGGGATGCCGGTGGAAAGAAAGTAGGCAGCAAGATTTTTGTTAAACAGTAACGATTAACTCAGAGCCGGAATCATATAGAATTTATATAATTCCGGCTCTTAACTAATAAGTTTATGATGAAAAAAGCATTTGTTTTCGTACTACTGGTTTGCCTATTCTCCTCGTTCAGCAGTTTTGCCCAAACAGCTACGAACGGCAGCCGGAGTTATTTTACAGGACGAATCGAGAAGGTGAGTTTGAACTTAGGGGTCCCACCCGTAAGCACGGAGATTTGGGGAATAACCCATGATGCGAATGGTCTCCCTTTCGAAATACCTATCTCTTTCAGTCGTTTCAACAGCCTGGGAGATATAGCTACCACCTATTACATAGCGAATAGCGAGGCAACTTTGAATGAATGGTGCGACTATGCACACCCGGGCGACATCGTGACGATAGAAGGTCGTTTTATGAAAATGACTTACAACATACCAACCTACAATGCTGTCTGCACTCGGATCACATTTGAGAATCAAGAAATAGAAGGAGCGATCGTCTTGATACCCAAACCCAAAGTCTCGCTACCTCATGTATCGGAATCGGTACCCTGTATCCGAACCGAAGCCGGGAGGGAGTTTATCCTTTGCAAAGAAGACGACACCTTTGTGTCTTACGATGGTAACGAAGTAACGATAGGAGGTAAACCTTTCTTGCTCAATACCAATGTAAAGATTGTGGGGGACGTATCCCAAAAGTATGCCGTGGGCGCAGGAGAAATTCGATTCCTGCAGATTTGTGCCAAAACAGTATCACAACAAAAATGAACACAAGATGAAACAAACAATACTCGGCATACAGCTACCGCAATGGACAAGGATTTGGCTTTCATTTTTCATGATTGCAGGATGTACAGTAGCATTATCGGGGCAATCGCAATCGAGAGGATACGCAACGACCGGCATCTTAGAGCCTGTCATGTTGCCCGATACTGTCTCAGTCGATTATCACTCGGCCTGGGGGATGGTATGCGATGCACAACTGAATGCCTTTGACAAGCCGATAGCCTTTAGAGCACCATTCAGTTATCAGGGAAAAGGTTATTATTATCCTACAGCTTATTATGGGGGATTAAGGGAGTTCTGTCCATACGCCAAGTTGGGCGATAGGCTCGTTACAGAAGGTCGTTTCCATGAATTTGATGCCTACTATGAACTGATGTGCACACGCATCACTCTCCCCAATCGAACATTCGAGGGAGTGATTACCGAGATTCCTATGCCGCAATTCACGTATCCGGAAGTGACAGCTACCATTGTTTGCGTAAAAGAGGACAGCGGCTTCGAGATCGCAATCAAAGATGACGAAGGCAACTTTATCAGTAGTGAAAATGGCGAAGTAATGATAGCCGGCAACTCCTACCCCCTCCAAACACACGTCAGGATAGAGGGAGATATTGTGCAGGATTACCAGCTGAAGTATCCCATTATCTTCTATAGCACGGTTGCCAAATCATGCCACACGACAGACAGCCAAAACGTTATACCTTCGTCGAATGACATAAATGTCTACGCCAAAGGAACGGTCATCAGCATCAAGGCAGAAAAACAGATCGAAGCAGTCTATATTTATGATATGGCAGGACGGATACTTTTTGCCACGAGTCAAACACAGGGCCGAGAATTTTGTATCGACTTAAAGACGAAGGGCCATGTTCTCGTCACTGTTTTGTTCGCAGATAATACACAGACATCTAAGAACATCATCTTGTAGGACGGGTTTCGTCAGCTCTGAGAAACCGACCTTGAGCATTCTATCAAGAGGCATCGCGAAAAAACGTATTATTTGAATCCTATTGACGCCGATGAGAACACTTTCGTCGGCGTCTTTTTCTATGTATATATGCAACGCTACTGCAGATGGGATGTGCAGTGGAGTTATTTTATTATTATTCTGCATTTTATCGTCCCTTTTGTGTACTTTTGCCCACGATACTAAAGAGTTATAGATTAGAAATAAAAAAGACTTATGCTTAACGTTGTAAGTAAGACTATCGATCTGGGGGACGGCCGTTCCATTAAGATCGAAACCGGCAAATTGGCCAAGCAAGCCGATGGTGCCGTGACAGTCACCATGGGCAATACGGTATTGCTCGCTACAGTTTGTGCAGCCAAAAACGCTAACCCCGGCTGCGACTTCATGCCTCTTCAGGTGGAATACAAGGAGAAATACTCCGCCATCGGACGCTTCCCCGGAGGATTCACTCGCCGTGAAGGCAAGGCTTCGGATTATGAGATCCTGACTTGCCGCCTTGTGGACCGCGCCCTTCGTCCGCTTTTCCCGGACAACTATCATGCAGAGGTATTCGTCAATGTGATCCTCTTTTCAGCCGACGGCGAGGATATGCCCGATGCCTTGGCCGGTTTGGCTGCTTCGGCAGCTCTCGCCGTCTCCGATATACCGTTCAACGGCCCTATCAGCGAAGTACGGGTAGCGCGTGTGGACGGCCGTTTTATCATCAATCCCACTTTCGAGCAGCTTGAGCGCGCCGACATAGACCTGATGGTCGGAGCCACGATGGACAACATCATGATGGTCGAAGGTGAAATGGACGAAGTACAGGAATCCGAAATGCTCGAAGGCATTCGCGTAGCACACGAAGCCATCAAGGTACAGTGCAAGGCACAGCTCGAACTGTCGGAAGCAGTAGGAAAGCTCCAAAAGCGCGAGTACTGCCACGAAGTGAACGATGAAGACCTGCGCAAGAAGGTACACGACGAATGCTACGCTCGCGCCTATGAGGTGGCGACCAGTGGCACCGGCAAACATGAACGCGGCGAAGCTTTTGAAAAGATCGTAGAAGAATTCAAAGCTCAGTATACAGAAGAAGAGCTCACTGAGAAGGGCGAAATGATAGCTCGCTACTACCATGATGTAGAAAAGGAAGCAATGCGTCGTGCCATCCTTGACGAAGGCAAACGTCTGGACGGACGCAAGACCACAGAGATCCGTCCCATATGGATCGAAACAGATTGCCTGCCCGGCCCGCATGGTTCAGCTATTTTCACTCGTGGTGAGACGCAGTCCCTCACGACCGTTACTCTCGGAACAAAGAGCGACGAAAAGCTCGTGGACGACGTACTCAACTATACGAAGGAACGCTTCCTGCTGCACTACAACTTCCCTCCTTTCTCCACCGGTGAAGCTCGCCCCCAGCGTGGTGTAGGCCGCCGCGAGATCGGTCATGGCAATTTGGCTCACCGTGCCCTCAAGCGCATGATACCGGCAGATTACCCTTACGTGGTACGCGTGATCAGCGATATATTAGAATCCAATGGTTCATCCTCAATGGCTACTGTCTGCGCGGGAACTTTGGCTCTGCGCGATGCCGGCGTACAGATCCGCAAACCCGTATCCGGTATTGCCATGGGCTTGATCTCCGAAAATCAGGGTAAGAACTACGCCATCCTCTCGGATATACTCGGCGACGAAGACCACCTCGGCGATATGGACTTCAAGGTAACGGGTACGAAAGACGGTATCACGGCCACGCAAATGGACATCAAGGTAGACGGTCTCAGCTACGAGATTTTGGAGAATGCTCTGGAGCAAGCGAAGCAAGGACGCCTACACATCCTCGGTAAGATTATGGAAGCTCAACCCGAGACGAGAGACGACCTCAAGCCCCACGCCCCACGTATCGAGAAGATGCGCATCGGCAAGGAGTTTATCGGAGCCGTGATAGGCCCGGGCGGAAAGATCATTCAAGGTATACAAGAGAAGAGCGGCGCCACGGTGAACATCGAAGAAGTGGATGGCATGGGCGTTATCGAAATCAGCGGTACGAACAAGTCCTGCATCGATGCCGCGATCGGCATGATCAAGGGTATTGTGGCTATGCCGGAAGTTGGAGAAACCTATCCGGGCAAGATCACAAGTGTGATGCCCTATGGCTGCTTCGTCGAATTCCTCCCCGGTAAGGAAGGACTCCTGCACATCTCGGAAGTGGATTGGAAACGATTCGAGACCATCGAGGACACCAACCTGAAGGAAGGCGAATCCATCGACGTGAAGCTGCTCGACATAGATCCGAAGACCGGCAAATTCAAACTCAGCCGCAAGGTACTATTGGAAAAACCGGAAGGCTACGTGGAGCCTCAGCCGAGAGAGCGACGTGAGCGTCGCGAAGGCGGACGCGAGGGAGGTCGCAATTTCGAGCCTCGTGGAGGCGATCGTGAACATCGCGAGCCCCGCGGCTAAAACGCATCAAGTGAGACAAGCCACTGCTTCCGCAGCGTAATACGCCCCATCAGGAAAAGGGCTTATAGTCCTTAGGACAGTAATACTTTCTTATCCATCAGCGAGGCATCCCGCTTTGCTGATGGATTTGCTTTTATAAGGCATAGCCATTTCTACCTCTTGCGATGGATATACTCAGACTTCTTGTATTCGCCCAAAGCAGTATGGCCTAAGTGATGTATGTAAGTAGGAATCCAAAGCCGGATTAACGGCTGCGAGCCTCAACTCTTTTTAGTACACATTGGCAAGATCTTGGAGCTTATATCCATTTAGCCATATGGTTAGGTAGCGTATAGAATAATTTTACTTATTAATCGGTATTGCGGAGATACATGGCTGACTATACCTTTGCCAATGTAATAGTAACACATTTGTTTAACCAAAGCCATTTGGTCTTAATGATGTAACCATTATAAAAGTGATAAATCGATCGCAGTCGGTAGGACTTCATAGAAATACCGAAAAAAAGCACTTCTCCGGGAGGAGAGGTGCTTTTTTGTTTTATATCCGCACAGAGAGAGGTGAGAATAGGAAAAGGTCAAAAATCGAAATCTATTTTCAGCGGCTCATCTCCTCCCAAAATAGAATCGGAGGACTCCGCCAAGCCCTCCACCTCTGTAGCCATATAGGAAAGTCTCTGCTCCATATCGGGCAAGCCAATGGCTTGTTCGCATCCGGGCACCTCACTCTTCTCTTCGAAAGACTTTAGCACGTCCAAAAAGGCTTCTGTGAATTTGGCAAAATCTTCACGATACAGGAAAACCTTATGCCGCGTCATTGCAGCACCTTCTTCGGCACTGTTGCTTTCGGTTATCACCAGATAGTCATTTCCTTTGGAATCGCGTTTGGCATCAATGTAGTAGAAGCGTTTGCCGGCTTTGACGCAGCGCGAATAAAGAGCGAAAGGCAATTTGTCTGTCATCGATCGATTGATTATGAAGCTGTTATACTATCTAACAATACCGTTTGTATACAGAAGGGGAATACATCGTCCGATTATATCGAGCGGCTCCACGGTTTACTCCGGACTATTATTCTACCGGAATCTTGAATATGGCGTGCATCTCATCGAAACGGCGCAGACTGTCAGCCCCATAGGAGAGCATACTGCGTCTGACTGCTTCAAGTTTCTTCACACGGTGGAGTTTCGTTTTGGAGAAAAACTTATCTGCATAACAAACAATTTTCTCCTCGATACTATGAGGAATATAAATACCTGCCGGGAGAGCAATCTGTCTGGCAGCAATATCCTCCGGCGTCAATCCTGACCCCGTATGGCGTTCGCAAACCAGAGCATGATGCGGATAACCCTCTTTGCGCAGAATATTGGCACCCAGATATCCATGTAGGATATAAGGTTCTTTCCCAAAACAGGCAATGCTCTCGGCATCGGTCAAGAATATGCCAATATCATGCAGCATGGCAGCCTCTTCGACGAAGAGACGATCCACTTGAAGTTCGGGATGGCTATCGACGACACGAAGAGCCATGGCCGCCACGTCGCGACTATGCTCTACTAAGATATGATATTGGTCGGTTCCCTCTGTGTAGTACTTATTGATGATACTGATCGGATTCATCATTTAGGGAAAGAGAGTTAGACGGGAAGTGCCCGGAGCCGGGATCGAACCGGCACGAATTTGCATTCATTGGTGTTTGAGACCAACGCGTCTACCAATTCCGCCATCCGGGCAATTGTCTTTTCGAATACGGCGCAAAGGTAGAAAAATAATTCAATCCACAATGATTTCGCAGATAAAAACCCAGGGCTTGGGAATTACAGAAATTACAGGAAGCCCGTTTGAATCTGTACGTGATCGCAAAGAAAGGCATAACTTTGTGAGTATCGAATCAACAAAAAATAAACCCGATACTATCTTATGCAACCTATCGTATCTCCATCTTTGCTGTCGGCCGACTTCCTGCATCTGGCCGACGATGTCGAAATGATCAATCGCAGCGAGGCCGACTGGCTGCATATCGACGTCATGGATGGCGTATTCGTCCCCAATCTTTCGTTCGGTTTTCCCATTCTCGAGGCTATCCGACTGATTTGTAAGAAGCCGCTCGATGTTCACCTGATGATCGTGGAGCCGATGAAGTTCGTGGACAGGCTCGCCGAACTGGGCGTTTATATGATGAACGTCCACTATGAAGCCAGTCCGCACCTGCATCGCTCACTGGCGGCGATTCGCAAGGCCGGCATGAAATCGGGCGTCACGCTCAATCCGCATACTCCCGTGGAGGTGCTGACCGACGTGCTGGAAGAGGCCGATATGGTGCTTCTGATGAGCGTAAACCCCGGATTCGGAGGACAGAAATTCATCGAAAGGACGATAGACAAGACGCAACGCCTGCGCCGAATGATCGATAGCCAAGGTCTGGATACGATTATTCAGATCGACGGCGGTGTCAATGCCACCACGGGAAAACGCCTGATCGAAGCAGGAGCCGATTCGCTCGTGGCCGGCAGCTATGTGTTCGGAGCAGAGAAGCCGGAAGAGGCCATCAGTCTGCTGAAGAGTTATAGCCGTTAGGCTGTTGGTATGCCGGTCTGCCCGAAGCCGTACTTTTGCCCCGGACCGTTTCTGTGGGTATTGCTTTTCCTGTCGATAGGCATAGGCCTGACGGAATACTTTCGCTCTCCTGTCGTTGCGCTTGGTGCGCTGACGACAGGATTTTTTCTTTATATCCTCAGTTTCTTTTTCCGTCCGGCTGTTGGAAAAAGGACTATTGCAGCTCTTCGTTTCGCCCCGATCGGCTTGCTTCTCGTTGCTGCGGGAGCTTTCTCTACACAGCTGACACGAGAGCGGCTGACAGCGTCTTCACGCTACAAGCTGTCTTCGTCCGACACCTTTCGGGTCATCGGGAATCCGGAGCCATGCGAAGGCAAGCTGCGGATGCAAGTGCAACTGTCCGAAGCCTCCTCCTCATCTTATATCCTGTACATCCGACACGAAGGAGAATACGAGCCGATCGTTCGTGGCGATATGCTCAAGCTCAGGAAATTCTATGCCCGATCGGCCGAAGAATGGGAGCAGCAAGCTCCTGCGATGGGGCGGTATATGGCCGGCAAGGGACTGTCCGGCAGTCTGCATGCCAAGACCGGAGATGTAGAAATCTTGCCGGCAGCCGAACGGCCGTTCTCTCTCAGACAAAAGGCTTTGGATTTGTCGGATCGCTTGGCGGCTACGTTGTACGAACTTTCCCCTTGGCTACTGTCCGAATCGCAGCGTGCGATGCTCGAGACCATGTGTCTGGGGCGTGAGGGCGAAGCTCCCGACGTTCGCCGCAAGTTCGTCGCGGCAGGCGTGGCACATATCCTTGCGGTGAGTGGTTTTCACGTGGGTATCGTATTGGCTGCCCTCGGTTTTCTTATGCGCATTCTGCCGATACCGCAGCGATGGCGTCGGGCAGAGTGGTTGCTTCCGCTTGCAGGGGGATGGATATACGCATTCGTTTGCGGGCTGGGTGCTCCCGTAGTCCGAGCCATGCTGATGGCTACCTTATATATAGTCGGCAAATGCTTGGGCAGACCGACGGATGGATTGAATATCTGGGCTGCGGCAGCTTGTATCACACTCGTGGTCGATCCACTCTCTTTCTATGATGTAGGATTTGTGCTCAGCTATGCTGCGGTAGCTTCTATCCTGATCTTCTTCAGACCGCTGGCGTCCTTGCTCCCCGATGTGCGGCAGCCTCTTCTCCGTCTGTGTCGTGATACCATGGCACTATGCCTCGCAGCACAGGCTTTCACCCTGCCGTTGGCGGCTCATTATTTCGGACATATCGGCATTATTTTCCTTTGGGCCAATCTTCCGCTTACCCTGCTGGTCGTTTTTCTGATTCCCCTTAGCCTTATCTATATGGTATTGGCAGCTGTCGGATTCCCTTTGGTGTTGCTGTCTCGAGTAGTCGGTATTTGTGCCGATGGGGCGGAGAGATTGGTCACTGCGGCAGCTGCTGTGTCGCCGAACGTGGAATACGCCTGGCAGCCTTCCTTGCCGGTCGCACTATGTATTATGGCTGTATTGCTTGCGGTAGGTATCCTTTGGCGCGCAAATCGGCGACAATACGAGTGACAAGTCGCCTCTCATCCTCTTCGTCCACCAGCTTCTCTGCATTTACAATCACCTTTGCACGGCGATATATATCGCCTCGGAAAGCCATTTCTTCACGGATGTGGGAGAGCAGTTCTTCGCCGGTCTTGTCTTTCACCTTCGGCCTTGTCCGCTTGCATAACTCCAGACGAACGGCAAGAACCTCGTCCGAAACTTCCAAATACAGCGTCAGGCCGGCTTCGTTCATCAGCTCCATATTGTCCGAATGACAGGACAATCCGCCCCCTGTGGCAATAATGGTATCCTCCATCCCCGATAGTTCCTCGATGACGACACGCTCGCGCCTGCGAAAAACCGCCTCGCCCTCGTCACGGAATATATCCGCCACGCACTTGCGAAATCGGTTCTCGATGAAGAAATCCGTATCAATAAAACGCCAGCCGAGCAGATCGGCCATCTTGCGCCCTACCGTACTCTTGCCGGAACCCATATAGCCAACGATAAAAATCGGAGCGTGCATCTTACCTCATCTTCTTATTGCCACCGATAGCAAAGCACCTGAAACGATCAGACGGCCCCTTGTGTCTCTTCGGTGGTGCTCTCACCTTCCGGAGCTTTCTTCTTCAACTCCGGATAGGTGATGCGTGAATGGTACATGATCTTGATCTTCTCGAAGAAAACTTCCTTGCAGATACGAATATCCTTGAATGTAAGAGGTGTATCCACGAGTAAACCGTCCTGTAAGATGCCATCGACTATCTTGTCGATAAGCTGCTTGATACCTTCTTCGGTATGGCGGCTGAGGCTTCGACTCGATGCTTCGATGGCATCTGCCATCATCAGTATACCGGTCTCCTTGCTGAATGGATTCGGCCCAGGATAGGTGAACGACTCCGGATCCACCTCTTTGTCGGGGTACTGATTGCAGTAGGAATTATAGAAGTATTTGGTCTTGCCCCGTCCGTGATGCGTCCGGATAAAGTCGATAACGGAGTCCGGCAGGCGGTGTTTCTGCGCCAAGGCAATACCGTCGGTCACATGACGAATGATAATGCGAGCACTCTCATCGAAAGGCAATTTGGAGTGCGGATTCTCTGCCCCCTGATTCTCTGTGAAATAGGATGGGTTCTTCATTTTTCCTATATCATGATAGAGAGCACCGGTGCGTACAAGCTGCACGTCTGCTCCGATCTTGGTGGCTGCCTCCGTAGCGAGGATGGACACTTGGATCGAATGCTGAAAGGTGCCCGGTGCCACCTCCGAGAGCTGACTGAGCAGTGGCGTATTGACGTCGCTCAGCTCTACCAAACTGATATTGGAAACGTAGCCGAAAGCACGCTCCATCAGATAGACGAGCAGGTAGCTGAACATGAGGAAGATCAGATTCACACCGAAATAGAGAATGTTCAGCCCGTCTTCCATCTCCACCCGACCGTCCTGCATCAGTGAGAACGAAAGCTGTACGATGGAATAAGTGAGGAAAACCAAAAAGGTCGTCCGAACCAACTGCAGGCGTGATGTCAGACGGCGCATACTGGTCACCGATACGATACCGGCCAGTACTTGCAAGAGGATAAACTCGTAAATGTCCGGTACGAACATGGCAACGATCAGGACATTGATCACATGGGCAAAAAATGCCGTGCGCGAATCATGAAACGTACGTACCAAAATGGGCAGAATGATAAAAGGAATGATATAGATATTGAACCATCCGAAGCTGATAGCCAGTTCCGTAATCAAATTGATCACCAAAATCAGTGAGAGCACAAAGAAGGAATTGTGCAGCCGATCGAAAAAGGCAGGGCGGAACGAGAGCATATAAGTCCAAAGAGCCAGCAGCAGGAAGAAGATAATCAGAAAGATGCCGAGATTGCGTGTAAATCTGAGGGTCGTACCTCCCGAACGCTCTTCATAGGTCTTCTTGAACGACTGAAGGACATTATAAGTATAGGTGTCTACAATCTCGCCTGTACCGATTATACGTTCGCCGGCCTGTATCATTCCGGTCGATACCGATAGATTCTGTAGCTCTTCCTGTACCACCTGTCTGTGCATTTCGGGGCTTTCGGTGAGATTCACTCGCAAGTAGTTGGTCAGGTTCAGTCCGCGAAGAACTTCCCGATCCAACTCGGACGGAGCCTCTTCCACGAACATCTCATAAGCCTCCTTGAGCGTGTAGAAACGCGTAAGGGGCTCGCGATTCGAGTTTCGATTGGCTTGTAAGAGATTGATCTCCATCACGTCATCGTCATGGAGAGCTTTGCTATCTTCATTGCTGATGAGGCCCTGTCTGTATATATTGCGCAGGAAGCCCACTACGTACTGGTCGTACATGGGCGACAATCTGCCCTTGTGATTTTTGTCATAGTCGCTGCGCCAAGCCAGTTGCATCTTCGCCCCGATCGTATCGTCCATCGTAAAATACGGCTTGATGGTATTGCGCAGACTGTCGCGCTCGGCATCGAGTATCACTTGAGGCTTGTATATCAGGAAATCATAAGGAGCCGTGAGCAGTTCATATTGCCATGGTTTGCCACGATAGAACTGGTATTTGAACTTCAGTTCCTGTGGGGCGAAAAGCGTGAGCATCATTGCCGTCAGGAAAAAGAAGATCAGCGATTTGTACTGAATTTTCATCTTCGTCTTCATTGCGAGAAAGTTAAATTATAGCTCTTGGTGTAGGGCGATACGAACGCTACCGGCATGCAACACGTTCGCTCACAGACTATAATTTGATTACCGCCAGTCCCACAAAGATAAAAGCAAAAAGGGTAAGTCCATGTGAGAGACTGAGCCATGTAAATAAAAACGAGACCGCTCCAATGCGATATTGAAACGGTCTCTCGGAATGATTGGGGTGGACGATGGGACTCGAACCCACGACAGACGGAACCACAATCCGTTGCTCTACCACTGAACTACGCCCACCATCATAAATGGATGCTCCTGCGAGCAGCGGTGCAAAGGTACACATATCTTTCAATTGTGCAAGCCTCTTACCTGCCAATTCTACTCAATTATCCATCGGCTACGGCTGCCGAATCGGATTTCCGAGTTCCATTGCATGCAATTCATGCTACTTTTTGAGGCGATTCGACAGGATCGGTCTCGGATTTTTGGAGCCGAAAATGATGAAATTGCCGTCCGTAAAAGCGAGAAAAAGCGCGCGAGATTTTTTTCGTTCCGGCGCGTAAAATTTTTACTTCCCGCGCCAATACAAAAATTTTCGCGAACCACGTTTTTGGGTGCCATACACAAAGAAAATCCCGAGCCTAAAATAATATCGGCGGAATGAACACCGGATATTGAAAAACCATCTATCCAAGCCGGATTGCAACCACTGACAGAGCAGAAATCCCGGAGGTGTCAATAAGACGGTGTTCCTCTTGGTTCTTACTTTGAGTATAAGCATCGAACAGGCGTCTTATATATTGACGATTTTGGCTATTTTTGGTGCCCTAAGACCGCTTCAATGTTGATTTTCACGGGTTTTGCCACACCGAAGCGGGATCGTAGTCACGAAAATCCGGATATAGAAAAAAACTTATGTCTAAGAAAGTTACATCATTTGCGCTCATGGCGGCATTGTCATTATTTGCTGCCACAGAGACATCGGCCCAGCTGACAGGCAGAACTATTTCGGCAGCATCGCAGACTGCCGGAAAGGTCAAGGTGGCCACTCCTCAGAAGCCAAGCTTCAGCCAAGGCAAAGTACAGGTATCGGTTATGCCGAGAAAGCAAAAAAAAGCGAACGATTATGGCACAGAGGTTAGCATTTTGAAAGAAGACTTTGCCGGCTTTACCGCCGGTTCTATAGGAGCACCGGATCTGAATACGGTACTGACCTATGCTTTCCCCGGCGAATGTGAATATCCTTGGATCAACTTCAAGCCCGGCTACACCCACCAAGAAGGTTGGGGTGCTGCTAATGTGTGGCAGGCCGGTGGCACCGTCTGCCTCAATGCAGATGGAGAGAATTTCTCCCACTTGAATACCCCCATGCTCAATGCTTCCGGCTATCAGAACATCGTTCTTGTACGCTTCGATGCCCGTACGGCAGATGATATCGCCAATCAGATCATGATAGAAGCGGCCGAAACGTTCAATATGAGCCCTACATGGGACATCCTCGGTGCTTATATCTTGCCTCCCGTTACTCCGGACTGGCAGACTTATGAGGTGATCTTCTACGGGGCAGGTTCGTACTCGATATTCAATATCGTAGTCAACGATCATCCCGTCTATATCGACAACTTGGAGGTTTACCAGATCGACCAGCATGTGGGCACACCCAAAGCATTGCCCCACAGCAATTACAAGGGTACCAGCTTCAATGCCAACTGGAACAAGGTAGCAGGAGCCGAGGGCTATCTGTTGGATGTTTTCTCCGGTGGCAACGGGATGGATCCCGAATATTTGTTGCAAGGACAGGCTGTGAATGATACTACCTTCAACGTAACGAACGCCGAATCGGGCAAAACCTATTACTATCAGGTTCGTTCTCGCAAGGGAACTCACACCTCCATCGTATCCAAACCCATGGAAGTGTTCGACCTTGAAGCACCTAAGATGAATCCGGTGAACAATCTCGCTGCTTCCGCAGAAGAGGTAACCTATACTGCTTCATGGAACGCCGTACCTTCGGCCGAACGCTACAATTATTTCGCTCGCTTCAAGCGCACGGCTGCCGCTGATGGCGTATTCTTTGTTACCAACGAAAACTTCGATGGCATCAAGACTCCTACCGGAGAACTGACCGGCTGGACGATCGAAAATCCCTCTACCTATACGTACGATGAAGTCTACCTGGGCGATCTGGTACAGGCCGGTTGGAAAGGAACCAACTATGCTCCTTACACGGACTATATCTGCTTGGATGCATGGCAGTACATTTTCAATAAGAAAGATGCAGGTCTGATTTCACCGGAGTTGGATCTTTCCAAAAATGGTGGCAAGATAGACCTGAGCGTGAAGCTCTATGCTACGAAATACGTCGGTGACGATGGTCAGGGCAATGAGGTACAAGGTTATACGCGTGCTGCGATCGCTCTCTTCCAATATGATGAGACTCTCGGCGACTATGTTCAGTCCGAGCTGGTATATCTGAAAGAATCGGATGGACTGGTGGATCAGTGGAAGGTATTCAACGTTTCTCTGACGAAGGGAACGGCGCGTTCGGTAATCGGTATATACGCTGTGTATGCACCGGAGAACCTCTACGTAGACGACCTCAAGATCTCTCAGCAGTATAAAGCCGGCGAGAGTCTGATGGATCCGTTCCTCTTCAAGAGATATGTGGATGGCCAATCTGTTGATGTGATTGTGCCCCAGCAGGTATTCAATAACGAAATGTTCCACCAGGTGGCTGCCGTGAAGCATGGAGGCCAAGGTGTACAATACCAAGGCTATAAAATATCTGCTTACAGTCAGCTCGAATCTTTCGGCATCAGTCCTTCTCCCACGAGCCTGACTCCTTCCGTGAGCATGGCTAAGGCTATGGTGAAAGTCGTAGAGGACAATATCCATATCGACAATGTTCATGGCGAAGCCGTAAGCATCTACGACCTCAACGGCCGTTTGGTTTATAGCAACAACTCCGGCAACAAGTCTATCGTAGCGGATTTGGGCCAGGGCGGAACTTTCGTCGTTAAGGTGGGCAATCACTCCGTGAAGTTGTCTTACTAAAAAAACAGCTTATCCTCCCTCAGCGGGGACGTACAGGGTGTGTCGGAGCATGCGAGTGCTTCGACACACCTTTTTTCTATGGGTACATTCAATATCATTTCTTGGCGCCGATGCCCACATCGGAAAAACGGTGGACCCCACGCAGACTTTAAGCAGACGAAATAAATCCGTTTCCTGGTTTTCATCAGGTCAAAATCTTAAATTTGTACGCTTATCCCTCTAAAATTATGAGAAGAATTGCTGCCATTACCTTCCTTTTGTTTTCTGCTTATCTGCTATTGGCACAAGATGCGAGCACGCTGGTGCGGCTCGTACGTATGCCACTCAAGAGTATTACCACGGAATACCCCAATAAGACGGGGCAGGTGATCAATGACGAAGCCGATGCCCGACTGACGCCCTCTCAGTTGCATCCAGTGTTCTACGGATCGTTCGACTGGCACAGCAGCGTACACAGCCATTGGATGCTGGTACATACGCTGCGAATTGTACCCGATATAGCCCTTCGGGATAGCATCGTTGCAGCTCTGGACCATTCATTTACGGCTGAGAAGCTTGCAGCGGAGGCCGCCTATTTCGACAGACCCGGAGGGGCGACGTTCGAGCGCACTTACGGTTGGGCTTGGCTTTTGAAGCTGGACGAGGAGTTGCTTCGGATGTCTCAGGATCCAGCCATGCCTCAGCACTTGGCAAGCCGCGCAGCCGAATGGCATCGGCATATGGCTCCCCTCTCACAAACCATCGTAGCCCGATGGAAAGCTTATCTTCCCAAGATGACCTACGCCGATCGAATCGGCACGCACTCCAACTCGGCTTTCGGTATGGCCTTTGCCTACGACTGGGCTGTAGCTGTGGGTGACAGTAGGTTTCAGGAAGTACTACGCCAAAAAGCGTTGGACGTCTTTGCTAATGACCGAGCCATACCGGCCGAATGGGAACCTAACGCCACGGACTTCTTCTCTCCCTCCTTGCAGGAAGCGGATCTGATGAGACGAGTCATGCCTGCCGATACTTATCGGCAATGGCTCAAGCATTTTTTTACGGCCGAGGGATTGGAACGCCTGTGTACGCCTCCCATCGTATCGGATCTGAACGATTATCACATAGTCCACTTGGTGGGACTTTCTTTCTCTCGGGCATGGTGTATGGGAGCCATAGCGAGGACTCTGCCGACGAACGACAGCATGGGCAAACGGCTGCGACAAGCAGCCAAGCTGCATTACGAAGAGGGCATGAAGCAGATATTCAACAGCAATTACGGTGGCGATCATTGGCTGGGTAGCTTTGCCACCTACGCCTATGAGGAGATAAAGTGGCTGACCGATCGGCCATAACGGAATGAGATATTCGTAAGAACGATGGAGATAGTTTTTTCGATCAAGTATCGAGCCGATTGGGGGCAACGCCTCTGTATATCGGGTTCTTCGGCCGAATTGGGAAATTGGGACGAAGCACTTGCCTTGGAGCTGACAGCCACGGGCGAGGACAGATGGGTGGGACGTGTGATCATAGACGGCCGCCGCAAGGATATACAGTACTACTATCTGGTACGGGATGCTGACGGACACTCCGTTCGCAAGGAATGGAAGCGCATGCACCATCTGGTGTTGGATCATGGTTATAAACGAGTGTTGATGGACGATTACTGGATCGATCGACCGAAAAATGCACCTTTTTTCAGTTCTGCTTTTTACGATGTTTTCTTCCGCCATGAGGAGAAGCTGGAACGCGCCCCGAAACCAACGAAAGAGGGCGTCAAAGTCGTCATGCAGCTATATGCTCCATGCGTTCACCCTGACCAAAAGATTTATATGACGGGCAATAGCCCTGCTCTTGGCAACTGGTCTGTGCAGCAAGCCCGTGCCATGCACCATTTGGGAAAGGGCGAATGGTCTATCACGCTGGAGAAGGACGAATTGCCCCCACTTTTGGAATATAAGTTTTTCATCGCCGGACAAGACGACTGCTCCGACATCCGTTGGGAAGAGGGCGAAAACAGATCTTACCGATTCGAAGAAACGGATGCCTACGGTGCCGTCTATTTGGCCGGTCTCTGTTTCCGCGAGGGTGACTATATGCCACGCTATGCCGGCACCGTCATCCCACTGTTCGGACTGCGTAGCCGCAAGGATTGGGGCATAGGAGACTTCGGCGCACTCCGCCGTATGGTGGATTGGGC
The DNA here is from genome assembly GCF_000378065.1 of Porphyromonas gulae DSM 15663. Classification (GTDB taxonomy): domain Bacteria; phylum Bacteroidota; class Bacteroidia; order Bacteroidales; family Porphyromonadaceae; genus Porphyromonas; species Porphyromonas gulae. The sequence continues at coordinate 45,104 of NZ_KB899159.1, forward strand.
GGCAATGACCGGCCAACGCATCATACAGCTCCTGCCCATCAACGACACCACTTACACACGCTCTTATCGCGACTCCTATCCGTATAATATAGTATCCGTCATTGCCATCCATCCTATCTATGCCGATTTGGATGCGCTACCACGACTGAAGGATAGTGCTCTGATGGCAAAAATGGAGAAGCAGGCCGAAGCACTGAGGGTGCTCGAGCAAACGGATTATCCGGCCGTGTTGGCTCTGAAGGAGGAATTTCTGCATGCCTTGTATCGACAGGAGGGGGCGAATGTGATGCGCAAGAAAGCTTTCCGCCAATTCGTATCAGCAGCGGCCGATTGGTTGGATCCATATGCAGCTTTCTGCCATCTGCGTGATAAGTACGAGGGACTGCCGCTCCACCTGTGGCCTGAATATACGTGGAAAAAAAACCGAATCGAACGAATGGCGGTATCTCCCGAACTGAAAACGGAGACTAATTACTACCGCTTCGTACAGTTTTTACTCCACGAGCAGCTGCATGCCGTATCGGCCTATGCCGAAGAGAAAGGGATCCTACTCAAAGGTGACATACCGATCGGAGTCAGCCCCAACAGTGTGGAGGTGTGGATGGAGCCGTCCCTGTTCGATACGGAACATGCAGCCGGATCTCCTCCGGATCAGTTCTCCGAGAATGGACAAAACTGGGGTTTCCCCATCTACCGATGGGACGTAATGAGCCAAAACGGCTTTGCCTGGTGGCGCAAGCGTTTCGAGAGCATGTCCGACTACTTCAAGGCTTTTCGCATAGACCATATATTGGGCTTTTTCCGAATATGGGAAATCCCTGTCAAGCATATTTCGGGCTTGCTGGGACATTTTAATCCGGCTATAGCCATGACCGAAAAGGAGATAAAGGAGTACGGCTTCCCGTTTGATGCCCGATTCTGCTCCCTTCCGCTCATTCATACGGATGACCTCAAGCCGATTTTCGGACGCTATGCAAGCGAAGTGTGCTGTCGACACCTTCGCCCATTCGATTCGGATTATTATACGCTGACGACGAAGAATTTCTATCAGACCGATATAGCGGCGTTAGACCCTGCAGCCGTTGTCGGAGGAGAGGACACGATCAGGGGTTTGATGCGTGTAGCCACGGAAGTATGCTTCGTTATCGACTTCGATAAGCCGGCAGCCTTTCACCCACGCATCCATTTCGAAAGATCCCTTCGCTATGCCCATCTGAGCTTGGAAGAAAAGAAAGCCTGGCAGCGTCTGTCGGACGACTACTTCTACAAGCGGAACGATGAACTGTGGAAGCAAGAGGCACTATCACGGCTGATACCGCTGCTTTCCTCGACGGATATGCTCGTCTGTGTGGAGGATCTGGGGATGATACCACCTGCGGTGCCCGTCGTAATGGAACAGTTGCAGCTGCTATCCCTCATTTTGGAAAGAATATCCAAAGAGCCGGGACAGGACTTTGCCGATATGAGTCGGCAGCCCTATTGCTCGGTATGTACCACGTCCACGCACGATATGGCCCCCCTACGCCTTTGGTGGCAGGAAAACGAACCGCTGCGCCGGCACTACTATTCGATGATCCTCGGAGAGAAAGGCAGTGCCCCGCAGGCATGTACGCCGGAGACGGCTCGCCGAATCCTTGGGCAGCACCTCCGCTCCTCATCCATGCTGGCTATTCTCCCGCTGGCCGACTGGCTGGCACTCTCCGAAGACTTGCAAGGAGCCGTCACACCCGAGGCCGAGCAGATCAACAAGCCGGAGATTTCCGACCACTACTGGCGTTATCGGATGCCCATTCCGATCGAAAGCCTTTCCGAAGACTATCGCGAGTTGAACGAATCGATAGCCTCCCTCATCCGCACTGCGGGGAGGGGATAATCATCTGCCCATTGCTCTTGAGACCGGAAGCCACAGCCTTTGGGTATGAACATTGTACGACCTCGGTATGGAGCGAATTGGCTACTTTTGGGGGTGTCAAAAAGAAAGCATTAAGCAGATGAAACGGAAGACTCTCAACCTCGGCGGCAGGCTTTTCAGTCTGGAAAAGCCCGTCGTAATGGGTATTATGAATATCACCCCCGATTCTTTTTACTCCGGTAGCCGCCTCTCGAGCGCGGACGGTGTGCGGAGTCGGGCTCGCGAAATCGTGGAAGAAGGAGGGGCCCTGATCGACGTCGGTGCCTATTCGTCGCGCCCCAATGCCGACCACATATCGGCACGGGAGGAGATGGAGCGGCTGCGCCCGGCATTGAAAGTATTGCGGGATGAGTTTTCGGACGTGCCGGTATCGGTGGATACGTTCCGTGCCGATGTGGCCAAGATGTGCGTACAAGAGTACGGGGTGGCTATCGTGAACGACATTTCCGGCGGACAGCTCGACGGCGACATGTTCCGCACGGTGGCGGCTTTGCAAGTGCCCTATATACTGATGCATATGCGGGGTACACCGGCTACGATGCAGAGCCTCACCGACTACGAGGACATTGCGGTGGATATACTGGATTACTTCGTGGAGCGTGTCGGGGAGCTGCGCGAATTGGGTTTGCACGACATCATCCTCGATCCGGGTTATGGCTTCAGCAAGACGCTGGAGCAGAATTACGAATTGCTGTCGCGGCAGGAGGAGGCTTTCAGCGAGCTGGAGCTTCCCATTCTGGTCGGGATTTCGCGCAAGAGTATGATCTACAAGCTATTCGGCACCACTCCGGAGGAGGCGCTCAACGGTACCACGGCGCTCAATATGTACAGCGTCATGCATGGGGCGGACATCCTTCGGGTGCACGACGTACGAGAAGCGGTGGAAGTATGCCGCATAGCGGACAAACTCGGCATTGTCAAATAGGAGCACTCCCTTTCTCGGAAACAGAAATTCTTACCACTCACAAAAAAACATCTCAATCTCATGTTTCTCCAGTTTACCATCAAGGATATAATAGACATTCTGCTCGTGGCTTTATTCATCTATGCCATCTATACCACTTTCAAGCACTCGGGCAGCAAGGCCCTTTTCTCGGGGATTCTCACCTTCTTCGTCATCTGGATCATCGTATCGCAGATATTCCAGCTGCGTCTGATGGGAGCCATCCTCAATCAGTTCGTCAGCTTGGGGTTCTTCGTGCTGGTCATTCTTTTTCAGGGAGAGCTGCGCAAAATGCTCACGGCGATAGGCTCCACACGCCGATGGCGTTCGCTCAGGCGCCTTCTCAATAAGGAAAGGCGCGAGCAGGACTTGCAGGACGAACGCCGCATCATAGCCCCCCTGATGCTTGCCTGTATGAACATGGCTCGCAAGAAGACCGGTGCTCTCATCGCCATCCAGCAGGGAATAGACCTCACTCCGTTTGCCCATACGGGCGAGGTGTTCCGGGCAGAAGTAAATGCCCGACTGATCGAAAATATTTTCTTCAAGAACAGTCCGCTGCACGACGGTGCCATGGTCATTGCGGACAATAGCATCATTGCAGCCGGCTGTATCTTGCCGGTTGCATACAATACGGATCTGAACAAGGATTTGGGATTGCGGCACCGATCGGCTCTCGGCCTCTCGCAGGAGACGGATGCCAAGATCATCATTATCAGCGAAGAGAGAGGGCGGATTTCGTTTGCCTACCGCGGAGAGATTCATCAGGACATCACCACGGACGAACTACAGCTCCTGCTCGAAGATTGATACCGAGGAATCCCCTCAGAAGTGCAGGAAGACGTAGTACTGCAGTATCTCCATCAGCTGGCGAGACATACACAGCATGGCAAAGACAAAGCCGATAAGGCTAAGGGTCCAAAGCCGAATGGAATCGCCGGCATAGACTGCCGAGGGGTGGGCAGGGCATGAGGCTCCCAACCGACGGGAACGGGCATAGAGATAGACTCTATAGACGAAGTGCCCGACGATAAGTCCGACAGCGATACCCGGGATAATATCGGTAATGAAGTGTACTCCGATATAAATACGGCTATAGATGACGAGTGCGACGACGCCCCAAATCGTCCACGTGTAGAATTTATTCCGAAAAATGCGGCTCGTCAGCACTGCCAGCGATATATAGTTCGTCGTATGCCCTGAGATAAATCCGAATTTCCCTCCCCGATAGCCGTAGACCGTCTTCACATAGTCGATAAAATCAGGGTGGTGCGAAGGGCGGAATCTTGCAAAGAAAGGCTTGAAAAAAGAAGAGGAGAGTTGGTCGCAGATGAGTACGCTCAACAAGACTGCTCCTACGATGAAGAGGGCTTCCTTCGTCGGTTTCTTATAAAAAAGGAAGAACAGAAACACAATGGACATTACCACCCAAGTCCATTTGGCCGAGATCAAATAGAAGAAGCCGTCCAACAAAGGATGCTGTACTCCGTTCAGAGCCAAAAAGAGGTTTCGTTCTACTTCGAGAATGTATTCCAAAAACATATATGTAAGAGAAGTAAGTATCAGTCCACGGGAGAGACATGAATACGAGTCAGGACGGTCTGAGGAAGCCACCCTTCCTTGCCGTCAGCCAGTTCTATTGGGTACCAGCCGTCAATAGGTTCCCCTGTAATTCTAACACGCACACCCTCATGAAGTTCAAAAAGGGTGGTGCCATCTTCGTCCGGAGAGCTCTTGACGTTGGCTACGGATGCCATCATGATGCAATAGCTATCGTCATGGAAATCAGCCTTGCGGCGGAAAGCGGCCAAATTGAGCAGGATACAAAAGAACAAACTGACCCAAGCAGCATAGAATCCCCCTCGCCGCAACTTCCGGCTTCCCCCTAACAGAAAAAGCAAAATACTACCGAGAAAAATAATAAAGCAGATAATCCCCGCTACTACGATTACACCCGACGACACCGAATAACAAAGACGTCGCCAGAGCTTGGCAGCAATACTCTCGCTATCCGGTATCTTATCAAAGGCTTTGAGTCTGGCCATTTCCAGATTGACGCGTATATCCTTGTCATTCGGAGCCAGTCGGTAAGCGCGCTCGAACATGAGGATGGAAAGAGCCACCTCGCCACTCTTGTAATAGCAGCAACCGAGGTTGTAAAGCAACGAAGCATCGGGCCGGTCTGTCTCGCGCAGGATTCGTTCGTATGCAGCAGCAGCCCGGCCATATTGCTTGGCATCGAACAAGCGGTGGATCTCCTCGGCGGATAAAATCTTTTCCACTGTCGAAGAATCGGCAGCCGATTCAGTCTCTACTTCCGACACAGCGATTGAGGAAGAATCCACGGGCAAGAATACGGATCGGCGAACGGAGGTATCCGGATTTTGTGCCTGCAAGGACAGCAGGGAGCCGATCGACAGAAAAAGGATCAAGGGTAAAACCGCAATATGGCGTAGTACAGGCGTTCTCATCTCTTCAAGGTTTTAGTGCTGTCAATCTGTTCGATTATACTGCAAACACGTTCGTACACGGAGTCCATAGCCGCATGCTCATTGCTCTCAGGAGCATATCGGGCAAATTCGCAAGTCTCGATCAGCTGCATGAGCTCCCCGATAAGAGTTTCCGGCACATGACCGGCCTGAGCAAGCCGTTCGGCTATATTATTCTTATTCAATTCCGACACGGTTATTCCCAGTTTATCACCCAAATAGCCCCAAACGGCTCTAAGGATTTCTTCGTAGAAGAGATCGCCCCGTCCGCTCTGTTTATATTCGGCTGCCCGTCGCAGACGTTTGACGGCAACTTTGTTAGCCTTGCGCCATCGCATACCGGCTTCGTCGGCTATCATCTTCATCCTTCGACGATAGAGGAAAAGCAACAGGAGTGCGAGCAGAAACAAGAGAAGATAGATGCCCCAATAAGCGACCGAAAAAGCAAAGGAAGAGGGAGAGGAAGAAGTTGTAAAGGGCTTCAAGTAACGAATGTCCTGCCCCAACATCTTGACCGCATCGGACCCGGAGCCACTCATGGTAGCACTCTCGCCTTTTCCTTTCGCTACCTGAATGGTGAATTCTTGCGTGGAAGCTGTTTTGTATGAGCGGGATACAGGATCGAAATAGGGTATGCTGATGGCGGGTATGGTAAACTTCCCCGTCTGACGAGGCACCACATAATACTCGATCGTACGCTGTCCATCGGCTCCCGAAACACTTACACGAAGGCTGCTCTCGGCCTTGGAGTCGTATTGTTCGAAGCTGTCGGGAAATTTCACTTTGGGATCTCCCATTAGCTTGATATTTCCGCTTCCGTTAATTACAAGCTTGAGTGTAAGGGCTTCGTTTGTTTTGGCCTGACGGTCATTGAAAGAAGCTGAGATCCGATAATTACCGACGGCACCATCGAATCCTTGGGGTTTCGGTTCCGGCAAGGGGGCGACATCTATTGTGACCGGATTGGTGGTCAGAGTCCTCCGCACATTTTCATACGGCTGGAGAACAAAGAAGTCATCTATGTCGTCTATCTCCCGTCGTACCGCTACCACGACACGGAAGTTACCCGATGGGATAATCAGCTTGCCGCTTTTTTGAGGGAAGAGCAGCGACTGCTTGAGAACGGCTGTCTGATAGTTCCGCCCTTCATAGCTTTCAAGGCTGTATTGCTTCTCTGCATTGTCCTCCACATCCTGTGATATAAACCCTTCGTATTCGGGGAATTTGACCTGCTCGAACTGCAAATTGGGATGGAGAGTGTAGAGCTTATAAGTGACGAGGATGGCTTCCTGTTCGTACACTTTGGTCTTATTGATGATGGTTCGGACAAACAAACTACCGGCATCGACCCGTGAGGAAGAAGAGGAGGACTTAGTATTTTTCGATGATTTCTTGTCGGCCGGAAGTACCTTGATAGATACCTGCTTGGTCTTATAATCTCGGTCATTGGCACGGATGGAAGCCGGCCCGATCTGAAAGGTGCCGACCGACTTGGGCATCAGCGTGTACGTATAAGTGACACTTCGAGACGAAGTGGTCTTGCCGTTGGAAATGGAACTGAATGAGCTTGTAGCAGTAGCCGGACCGAAAAGAACTTCGAAGTCGCTCATTGCAGGAGCTTTGAACTCCGCTCCATTAGCATCTTTGAGCGTAAAACTCACCCGGAATTGCTCCCCCATCGCCACACTTGCAGGGGCCTGAACCGTGAAAGACACCTGTGCATGGGTCCACCAAGAGAGACACAAGAAAAGGCTTGCCAGTATATATCGCACCTTAATCATCGTATAGTCCGTGATTATTGAGATCTGTTTTCTTTCTTAATGCCGGCATTATAAAAACTATCAGAAGGTTTCAACCGGTAGCTATTTTGTTTTCAGCAGGTTGCTAAAATACATATTCCTTTCGGGAACTGTGGGAATAATAGCATCGAAACGACCAACGAGACAAAGAAACGGGCTACCACTGCTTGGTGGAATTACTCTTTTGCTGCTTCATGCGCTGCTTACGCATCTGCTCTACTTTTTCGCGCGTTTTCTCCTCATCCTGCTCGTAGGCTTTCAATATCTTTTCAGCACTTTCACGACTCATCTCGTTCTGCCGTGACTGCTGATCCTTTTGCGTATTGTCCTGCTTGGACGGTTGAGGTTGCTGCTGTCCGCCTTGGTTATTGTTATTCGGATTGTTCTGTGGCTGGTTTTTGTCTTGATTATTCTCCTTATTCTGATCCTGATTGTCCCCGCCCCCTTGCTGTCGTTGCTGCTCGAGCAGCTTCATAGCCAAAGCCAGATTGTAGCGAGTCTCCTCATCGGTCGGATTCATTCGGAGCGAATGCTTATAAGCCTCTACACTCTGGCGATAGTCTTTCTTCTTCATAAAGGAGTTGCCGAGATTGTGCATCAGTTCGGCCCTGCGCTTAGGCGTCAATGTCGGATCTTGCACAAGAGCAGCATAGTTTTGGAGTGCTTCGTCCGTGCGACCTTGTGCATACTGCGTACCGGCTAACCCGAATCGTGCCTCGGTGAAAGTGCTATCCTTGGAGAGAGCTTTGCGATATGCAACTTCCGCATTGGCATATTGACGGTTTCGATATACCTGTCGAGCCCGACGTACTTCTTCTCGCATGTTCTGCGCCAAGAGGCTCGACGAAGCAAGATGTATGAAGAGAGTTATGAAGGCGGCGTATGCCCATGAATGTCTCATCTGTCAAACAATTTGATCCTACTGAAGAACCTGCTCTTCCGTTCTTGAATCAGGAACTCCAACAATAAACATATCAAAGCTGCAAATCCGAACCATCCGTACACTTCGCGATAGCCCGATGAAGACGAAGAAGAGAGGACAGCTTTGGGGAGCTTGTCCAACTGACTCTCTACAGCCCGTACCAGGGCAGAGGCACTCTGCCCGGAAAAGAAAGTACCATCTCCTGCGGAAGCAATGTCACGGCACATCTTTTCGTCGAATTTGGTAACAACAGGATTGCCCGTTTCGTCTTTGAGGTATCCCCCGTCAATAGGTATAGGCGCACCCAAGGCTGTTCCAAGACCGATAACATTGACCCGGATGCCTGCTTCACGAGCTTGCTGTGCTGCTTCGATAGCATTTCCCTCGTGATTTTCTCCATCCGTCAAGATGATGATCGTCTTGCCGATCTCTTTATTATCGGAAAAAGATTTTGAGGCAAGTTCGATAGCCGCTCCGATAGCCGTTCCCTGAGCTGTAACCATGTTGGGACTTATGTCCGCAAGAAACTGTCTGGCAGCAGACAAATCCGTAGTAATCGGTATTTGCGTATAAGCATTACCTGCGAAAACAACCAATCCGACCTTGTCGTTCTGCATACCATCAAAGAGTTTTCCCAATACTTGCTTGGCAAAACTCAAACGATCGGGCTTGACATCCTCGCAGAGCATGGAGTTGGAAATATCCAAGCAAATCATAGCCTCAATGCCTTTCTCCTCTTTAGGCACATCCACACGAATACTTATTTGGGGGCGAGCAAGCATCCCGATCAAGAAAACGATGGCAAGAAGAAGAAATCCGTTGCGCCAGATCCGCCGTTTGGTACTTGCCTCCGGTTTGAGGGCCTTCAGCAGCGGAAGTTCGGCAAACCGTCTTTCTTGTGCCCGTCTCTTGCGATAAGCATAGAAGCCTACCCCCACAAGCAATGGAAGCAGCAACAGCAAGTATAAGTATTCCGGCGAATAAAATCTGAACATGGGAATCTCTTTACGGGTTGGAACGAAGAAGCGTATTGCGAAGTAAAAACTCTGTCAGCAGCAAAAGAAAAGCAATGAGGGCATAGACGAAATATTTTTCCTCATAAGCCTTGAAGCTCTTGGTCATAAGTCTCGTCTTCTCGAGCTTATCGATTTCCTTGTAAATTTCATCCAACGTCTTATTATCGACTGCCCTGAAATATTTTCCACCCGACACCTCGGCAATTCCGTCCAATGTCGGCTCATCGATATCCACAGGTACATTCTGAATCCGAACTCCGAATTCCGTCTGAATGGGGAAAGGAGCCTCTCCTCGTGTGCCTACACCGACTGTGTACACACGAATACCGAACGTTTTGGCAATATCGGCTGCCATACGGGGAGTGATATCACCCATATTGTTCGATCCGTCCGTCAGCAGAATAACTACACGACTCTTGGCTTTGCTGTCCTTCAGTCGATTGACGGCCGTAGCCAGTCCCATGCCGATAGCCGTACCATCATCCAGAACACCCATCTGCAAGTCCTGTACCATATTGAGCAGTACGGCATGGTCGGTAGTCAATGGACATTGAGTAAAGCTCTCTCCTGCGAATGTAACCATCCCAATATTGTCGTTCGGACGATTGTTGATAAAGGAAATCGCTACATCTTTGGCTGCCTCCAAGCGATTCGGCTTGAAGTCCATGGCCTGCATACTACCCGAGACATCCATGGCCAACATAATATCTATTCCCTCGATCGAATCTTTCTGCCAGCTATTGGTATTCTGTGGGCGAGCCAGAGCAATAATGAGAAAGCCTACTGAAAGAACTCTCAATATCGGCAACGAATGGCGCAAATAGACCCTTAATCCTCGGCGACCTCCTTCGAAAGGCTTCAATGAAGATATGGTCATCGTTGCCGAAGTCTTACGAGCTTGCAGAATATACCAGGCCGCCATCAAAGGCAACAGGATCAGTAGCCAAAGCAGTTCAGGATATGCAAACGTCATGACTCCCAGATATTATGCACTTCATCGAGGAAGGCGCGAGCATCTCGAATAGCTTCCGCATCCTCTCCATGCATCGGCTTATACTTGGCAAACTTGGCCAGGTCGGCCGTTTGCAATATTCCACGTAGCAGCAGTCTTTCTTTTTCAGGAAGTTCGATCCGCTGGAGGGCTTGTAATATCTCACTGCTGGTCATCTCCCTGGCATCTATTCCGCGAGTTTCGGCAATATAGCTCCGAAGCAAATCTGTCAATTCCGTAAAGTATTCCTTATACAAACCGGCCTCCACCAGTTTTTTTGCACGCAATGTTTCCAAGGCTGCAATAGCTCGGTCATAAGCAGGAATAGCCGGAGTATCAGGAATCACCACAGGACGGCGAGCTTGGTGCTCCTTGTATCTCTTATAAAAGAGGTAAGACAATACAGCCAAAAAGGCTGCAAGTATGATCCACGTAAGGGGATGGCGAAGCATGATATTGAAAATATCGCTCCACGTATAAGGCACGCCCCACGGCTCCTTGATGTCATAAATAGAATCCGGTTGGGAAAGATCGACCTCCGGCATTGTAACTTTCAGGAAAAGACTTTTGGACATAACCTGGTCCCGACCATCCGTGACAATAAAAGGAGGAATCTCCAGCAGGGTTGAATCGAATGAGGTAATCACCATCTTGGCTTTTATCTCCACGACCGGGTCTTTCACTACAACCGTGTCAGTAATACCGAATGCCAAAATTTCGATCCGGCTCATAGTCGAATCAGTCGGTATTTGCAGATGTGTACTTGCCAAGTCGGCTGTGCGGATAGTAATATCTATGACTGCCTGCTCTCCTATTTGCATCTCTGCACGATCCAGTTTGCCGGTGATAGAAAGCTCTTGCGCTTTCAGCAGGGAAGAGGCAAGGAGCATGCAAAAAGCAGAAAGGACAAAGCGGCGAATGGCAAGAGAGTGTCTCATGAGCGTTTTTTAAATAAGATGAGAAGCTGCTGCACGAAATCCTGCCCCGTACGTATCTCGGTAGCATCTACACCACACCGTTTGAGCAAAACGGCAAGTGCTGCTTGCCTCTGCTCATAGGCATACGCATACGCTTTCCGAACGGAGCCATCAGCAGTATCTACCCAATGAGTCTGCCCTGTCTCTGCATCGCGAAAGCGCATCAACCCTACATTCGGCAGATCGGCCTCTCGCCGATCGAATATCCTGATGGCTACAATATCATGCTTACGAGCAGACATCAGCAAAGTCTTTTCATAGGAATCCGGCTCTGACTGAAAATCGGAAATCAGGAATGCTGTACACCGCTTCTTCACCAAGCGAGTCAGATAAGAGAGCGGAACTGAAAGATCCGTGGCTCTGCTCTGCGGACGAAACTCCAATAGCTCCCTGATTATATACAGGATATGCTTCTTTCCTTTGGCGGGTGGCACATACTTTTCGATCCTGTCCGTAAAGAAAAGGACTCCGATCTTGTCATTATTTTGGATAGCGGAAAAGGCCAATGTAGCTGCCACTTCAGCCGTCAGCTCTCGCTTAGTCTCTACCTCCGTACCGAAAGACAACGAAGCGGACATATCGACCATTAGCATGACCGTCAGTTCACGTTCCTCCTCAAAAACTTTCACATAAGGGCGTGCATAACGCGCCGTCACATTCCAGTCGATGTCGCGCACATCATCCCCTACGGCATACTCGCGCACCTCGCTGAACGCCATACCGCGTCCTCTGAAAGCGGAATGATACTGTCCGGCAAAGATTTGTCGCGAAAGGCCTCGCGCTTTGATCTCGATCCGTCGAACTTTCTTAAGTAGGTCGCTTGTCTGCACTTGCCTCTAATTAAGGGACTTCTACTTTGTTCAGGATTTCATTGACGACGGCGTCCGGAGTCAGGCTATTAGCCTCTGCCTCATAGCTGAGTCCGATACGGTGACGCATCACGTCATGACATACGGCACGCACATCCTCAGGAATCACATAACCTCTATGTTTAATGAAAGCGTATGCACGTGCAGCCAACGCCAAATTGATAGAAGCTCGCGGCGAAGCTCCGAAACTGATCATATCTTTCAAATCGTTCAACCCGAATTGTTCGGGATAGCGTGTGGCAAAAACTATATCGACAATGTAGTGTTCGATCTTTTCATCCAGATACACCTGCCTTACTACTCGGCGTGCTTCCAGTATTTCCTCCGTAGAGATCACGGGACGAATTTCAGCTGACCGGCCACCGATATTCTGCCGAACGATCTGCATCTCCTCCTTCTTTTGAGGATAGTCTATCAGTACCTTCATCATGAATCGGTCTACTTGTGCTTCCGGCAGCTGATAAGTACCCTCCTGCTCGATAGGATTCTGGGTAGCCATTACGAGGAAAGGCTCTGGGAGCTTGAAGGTCGTTTCACCAATGGTAACCTGTCTCTCCTGCATCGCTTCGAGCAGAGCACTCTGCACTTTGGCCGGAGCACGGTTGATCTCATCGGCCAAAATAAAGTTTGCAAAAATGGGACCCTGCTTTACTTGAAATTCCTCGCGCTTCTGGCTGTACATCATAGTCCCCACGACGTCAGCAGGCAAGAGGTCCGGCGTAAACTGTATGCGGTTGTACTTGGCACTGATCAGCCCGGCCAGGGTTTTGATCGCCAAAGTCTTGGCCAATCCCGGCACACCCTCGAGCAGGATATGCCCATCGGCCAATAGTCCGATCAGAAGCGACTCCACCAAATGGTTCTGCCCGACGATATTCTGCGCCATACCGCGCGTGATGAGATTCACAAATGAGCTTTTCTGCTCAATAAGCTCTGTAAGAGCCTTGATGTCAATGGTTTCACTCATTGGTTTTCTATATCTTTTCTTGCTAAATTCTAATGAAGACTATGCACGTCATCTCATGTTGGGATAGACACATAGTATCCGGCAGGGTTTAAGTTCGAAGTTCAGCCTACGGCCAGCATTCGCTCAATCGAGAGCAAAGCCTTCTCTCTGATTTCGGCAGGCACTTTCACCTCATAACGGTTGTGGCGGAGAGCTTCCAACACCTCCCACAAACCTGTTTGTTTCATATGGAAACAGCGGTTGTCGGGTTGAATGGCAATAAACGTTTTACCCGGATTTTCTTTCCGCAACACGTGCAGCGTCTCCGGCTCCGTAGCAATAACAAACATTTTTTTGTCAGACACCCGAGCATGATTAAGAATACCGGCCGTGGAATACATAAAGCAGCGACTGCTACTCAGCACTCGTGGCGAATGAGAACCCTCGCTCTCCGGATGAATGAGAATATCAGCATCGGGATACAGCTCCAAAGCCTCTAAGATGGATTCTTCCGTAATCCGCTCATGCACGAAACACGAAGCATCCCAAAGCTCCATCTCCCGTCCTGTCTTCCGCGAGATATAAGCTCCCAGATTTCGATCCGGTCCAAAGAGAATTTTTCTGTCTCGAGGCAAGCTCTCCACCACCTTGAGTGCATTGCTGCTTGTACAGCAGTAGTCCGTCCATGCCTTTACCTCGGCAGTCGTATTGACATAGCTGACGATGAGTCCATCCGGGTTCTGCTCCTTCCAGCGGCGCAAGCCTTCGGCAGAGGCACCTTCGGCCAAAGAACAACCGGCATATTTCGTGGGAGTGAGGATAGTCTTCTGTGGCGAAATAATCGAAGCTGTTTCGGCCATGAAGTGGACTCCGCAAAAGAGTATCGTATCCGCCTCCGTATCGGCAGCCTGACGGGACAGACCAAGAGAATCCCCGATATAATCGGCAATGTCCTGCACCTCAGGGCGCGCATAGTAGTGTGCCAAAATAATGGCATTCCGTTCTTTCTTGAGAAGCTCTATCTCTTTAAGAATATCCTTTGTTTGCATACAAAAACCAACTTAAAGCTTACTGAGTAAGGAGGAAATTCATGCTGATGTCCATGGCCGTAACGCTATGGGTCAAAGCACCTACGCTGATGTAATCCACACCCGTTTCTGCCACACTTCTCAGCCGTTCGAGTGTCATATTGCCGCTGGCTTCTGTCCTGGCACGTCCGGCAATCAGCCCCACCGCTTCACGCATGGTATCATTGTCCATATTGTCCAGCATGATTATGTCTGCACCATAGCGTACTGCTTCTTCGACCTCAGCCAGGTTGGATGTCTCCACTTCCAACTTGATAGAAAGCGGGAGTGCTCTTCTGGCTGCTTCGATGGCTTGGGGTATTCCTCCGGCGACCTTGATGTGATTGTCCTTGAGCATAATCATATCATAGAGGCCCATGCGATGGTTATGTCCACCGCCATGGCGAACGGCCATCTTATCCGTTATTCGCATACCGGGTGCCGTCTTGCGAGTATCCAAAAGCCTTACGGCCGTACCTTTCAATGCCTCGGCATAGCGAGCGGTCATAGTGGCAATACCACTCATTCTTTGCAAAAAATTAAGCGCCAATCGTTCGGCTTGTAACAAAGCCCGGTAACTGCCTTCCACACGCAGGATTACTTGACCGCGCTTTACGGGATCGCCATCCGACACATATGGAGTCCATGTCAGGGCTTCGAATCGCTCGAAGACACGGCGGGCAACTTCCATTCCGGATATGATGCCATCGGCCTTCATTACCATTGTGGCTGCAGCACCTTCCGATTGAGGGATAATGGCATTGGAAGAAATATCTCCATCGGCAATGTCCTCTGCTATTGCCAGATCGATCAATTTCTCCAAAAGCATTTCTTCATGAGTCATAACTTAAAAGTGATGAGGGTATTACGCATTTTTATTTGATATGTCTTGCTCTGCCGGCAAGGATGTAGGAGGAGTGCTTGCGATAGGCCTCGCTCGTATCGGGATAGTCTTCCCGATAATGCCCTCCTCTACTTTCTCGGCGAGCTATCGCCCCCCGAACGATAAGCTGACCCACTGACAGCAGCTGCTCGGCAAAACAAGCATAAAGATCTTCTGTTCCGAGTAGTTTCCACCTAAGTTCTTCTATCTTCCGATCCACGGACAGAAGACCTTCTTCGTTGCGAATGATACCGACATAATCGGTCATCAGGCGGGACAACTGCTCTTTTACCTTATGATAGAGCGATGCATCTTTCGGCTCAGGATAGACAGCCATGCTCGACACCATTGTCGAATGGCCGATCGAATCCGAGGCAATCGTATCAGCCACGACACGATGACCGAACACAAGGCATTCGATCAGAGAATTGGAAGCCAACCTGTTTGCCCCCATTATTCCGGTAGAAGCCACCTCTCCCACGGCATATAGATGAGGTACGGCCGTACAGCCATTCAGATCCGTACTGACCCCTCCCACCGTGTAGTGTGCCGCCGGAGCCACAGGGATACGGTCAGTAAGATCAAGCCCCAACTCTGCACAGCGAGCACAAATAGTGGGGAAACGTCTGCGAATATGATCCGGATCCAGATGTCGCAGATTGAGATAGACGTATTCGTCTCCCAAACGTCGCATCTCTAAAAAAATCCGCCGTGCCACCACATCACGAGGGGCCAATTCGGCCAATTCGTGAACGCCCTGCATGAAGCGTTCGCCTCTACTATTATATAGGTGTGCTCCTTCTCCTCGTACGGCTTCGCTGATCAGGAAAGCCTCTCCTTTCGGATTGTACAGAGCTGTGGGATGAAACTGGACAAACTCCATGTCGCGCACCTCACAGCCGGCATGATAGCAGAGGGCAATCCCATCTCCGAGGGTACCCTGCGGATTGGTAGATCTTCGATAGATGGCAGCCGATCCCCCGGTGGCCATCACCGTATGCTTGCCATAGAAAACGACTTCACGCCCATCTTCCCAATCCCATGTACGTACGCCACGGCAACCGAGGTCGTCTATCAGCAATTCGACCGCTTGGTGATTGACAAATATCTCTATCGCAGAAGTTTGCAGCACACTATCGATCATAAAGCTCGTGAGCATCCTACCGGTGGAATCACCTCCTGCATGCAGAATCCGCTTGTGGTGGTGTCCACCTTCAAGCCCCAAAGCCAATAGGCCATCGGCTTCCGTATCGAAACGCATCCCCCAACGGATCAACTCGTCGATCCGCTCCGGAGCCTCTTCGGCAAGCACCCTTACGGCATCGTCCTCACAAAGCCCCCGACCGGCTTCGACCGTATCGTTATAGTGGTTGTCCGGTGCATCGTCAGCAGCCGTAACCGCTGCGACTCCCCCTTGTGCAAAGTACGAATTACTCTCATGGATGTCAGCTTTGGTTATCAGAGCTACCCGACCATGCTTCGAAGCCTTGAAAGCCGTATAGAGGCCGGCAAGGCCGCCTCCAACTACGATATAATCAAACCGATTCATTCCGGACAAATTGATATGCCCGCAAAGATAAAGCAAATAAAAGGTTATCCGAAGGCAGAAAGACTGAGAGTCAGGGCAACCGCATCAAAAATTTCGAGAAAATACAAGTTGCTAATTTTCAAATGATTGCATTTCGGAGATTATACTCAAAGATAAAGAATGCACTCAAAACTATGATTGATAATCAGGCACTTACATTTTGATGCGGTTGCCTTGACTGAGAGTAAGCTAAAGGTCCAAAGGTGGAAGCGATTAATACAATTACGAATAAAAAAAGAAGAAGCTCCCCGAATTATTTTCGGGGAGCCTGTTCTTAATGTTTTCACAACGGAATAAAATCCTTGTTGGGAAATGCTTCAAATTTAGTTATGCAAA
>NZ_KB899160.1 GCF_000378065.1 Porphyromonas gulae DSM 15663
AACGAAGCTGAGTTTGGAATCATTCCAAATAAGCATCCGAAAGGAAGTGGATTTTGAGGTGAAAGAGAAAAGAAAGCGACCTTTTGGGACTTGCAATTCGCTTTGTAGGAGGTCGATTCGTGATTTATATATAAACCGTTTTCGATTTGTATATAGATTGTTTCTGATTTATATATAAATCGTTTTCGATTGATATATAGATTGAATGCCATTTGTATATAAATCGGATAGCTCAAAAGGTCCTTATCGAGGGCTGTAAATAAAGAGGCATGCGCCGAGTTCTACAGTGAACTCGGCGCATGCCTCTTTATTTGTGAATATTTTATGGAGGATCTGTTCCTTTTTATTTGTCTGGGACAACCTCCCCTTTATTCAAATGCCGGGATGTCGAATGTATCTGTCGGGGCGACAATGCCGACCGGAAGGATCTCGTGTGGGAGGTAATTTCAGTACTCATGATTTATTATCGTTTAGTCGTTTATTGAAAAGTAATTCTATTCGTTCGAAAGAGCGTTCGGTCGCAACATTAAGCTTCCCATAGCAACCTCTATCGGCCGGCAAATATAGCATAAAGTCGAAACCCGAGGGAATCGTAATCTGTACATTCCATTGCCAAGAGCAACGGCCCGCCCATTTTATCCGTGGGTCTATCTGTTTGGTGATATGTGAAGGGTGAAAAGGTGTTTAAGATTCGGCAAAAATAGTGTAGCTTTGCAATCTAAGTTTTTTGAGAATGTCCGCACAGACTTTTTTCTTCAAGCTACTGTTGCCTGCTTTGCTCCTTTGCACAGGAGTCGTTTCGGCACAAACCAACGTTGCTTCCTATGAGCCTGTTCGCTACAATGGAGAAGGGATTGTCTATGCCCTCCCACAGACTCGCATCGTCGTACGGGCACAATTAGAACGTACTATCCACAAGCCCGGACCGCTCCATCTCTATGCCCAAAGGTACTTCGGACAGGAGGCCGGCGGAGAACCGACCATCCATTACCGTCTGGGTAGAGTGATAGCCCGATCCGTGGGGGTACCCGATTTCGATCATGAGTATATAGTAGAGTTCCGTGCCGGTACGGTGGCAGACTTCGTAACCCTCAACAAAAGAGGTGTCATAGTCGGTATCAATGCCGACAGGCAAGACTTGCCGTCGCCATGTCCGGACACTCTCTTCCGCTTGCCGATAATACAGCCCGACATAGAAAAACGTCCTGCTTTGCCTCAGGAATATACCGTGGCAGGCACGAAAGGAAAGCAAGCGGAGATCGCCGCCGCCCAAGTATTCCGCATACGTGAGAGCCTGATGGATTTGCTGACCGGTCAGGCTGAGAATATGCCCAAGGATGGAGCAGCTTTGCAGCTGATGACACAAGAGCTGAAAGCACAGGAAGCTGCTCTGCTGGAATTATTCTACGGAAAGGAAGAGATTGCATGGGAAGAACGATCATGGACTATTGAACCCAAAAACAATATAAAAGGACAAATCCTTTTTCGATTCTCTCCACTTAGAGGGGTAGTCGATTCGGACGATCTTTCGGGAGAACCGGTTAGCTTCAGTCTTCGCATCACGGACAAGGCTCCGGAAATGGACGAAAAAGAGGCGGCCAAGTATGAAAAGAGTCTCAAGGGTATCGTTTACAATCTGCCCGGAGCGGCTCGCATTACATTGGAACACAACCGCAAAGTGCTCTTCGAAGAAGAACTTCCTATCACACAATTTGGCCGTAGACAGGCCTTAGCTCCCAAAATGTTCCGCGACAAGGGTCCGGCTATCCGCGTCGTATTCGATGAAAATACGGGAGCCATCCGTCAAATCAACGAAAACAAATAATAATCAACCATTAAAACGATTTCTTATGCTAAAGAATCACCCTAAAGGACTGATCGGGGCAGCCCTCTCTAATATGGGCGAACGCTTCGGTTTCTACATCATGATGGCAATTCTGGCTCTCTTCCTTGTGAGCAAATTCGGTCTCGAAAAAACAGAAGCCACCACTATCTATGCTACTTTTTATGCGCTGATTTATCTTTTGGCCTTGGCCGGAGGGTACATTGCTGACAAAACGAAGAAGTACAAGGGAACCATCTTTGCCGGTCTTATGCTCATGACTCTCGGCTACGCGATGATCGCTATCCCTACACCTACACCGGTGCCTAATTTTGCGCTTTATCTGACGCTTACCTGTATTGGCTTGTTTGTTATAGCCTTTGGTAATGGCCTATTCAAGGGCAATCTGCAGGCTGTGGTAGGGCAGATGTATGATGACCCTCGTTATTCCGACAAGCGTGATACCGGATTCCAAATCTTCTATATGTTCATCAATGTTGGAGCCCTTTTTGCTCCGATGATTGCAACAGGTATCCGTAATGGTTGGGTTCAAAGTCATGGATTCGAATATGACCCGGACCTACCTGCCCTTTGTCATAAGCTCATCAATGGTACCATTACTCCCGAAGCGATGGAGACATTCAAACGCATTGCAGGAGAGGTAAGTGGTGGAACTGTAACGGACTTCTCTGCCTTTGCAAACGAATATCTCAATATCTTCAACACCGGATTCCATTATGCGTTTGCTGCAGCAATCGTTGCAATGTTTATCTCTATTGCAATTTACATTGCCAATAAGAAGAAACTTCCCGACCCCAGCAAGAAAGCAGCAGCTACGGCAGAAGCCAAAGCGGAAATCCAAATGAGCAGCACGGAAATACGTCAGCGGATCTATGCTCTCTTTGCTGTATTCGCAGTAGTTATCTTCTTCTGGTTCTCATTCCATCAGAATGGTGTTACGCTTACATTCTTTGCAAATGACTACACGGATTTGAGTATGATCGACATCAATTTGGGATTCACTCGAATCAAAGGTGCCGAAATCTTCCAGTCATTCAATCCGTTCTTCGTTGTATTCCTGACGCCTATCATCATCGGTATTTTCGGATGGCTACGCTCTAAAGGTATCGAACCTTCTACTCCGAAGAAAATTGCTATCGGTATGGGAATCGCTGCATTGGCTTTTGTGATTATGTCCATCGGTTCAGTAGGTCTGCCTACTTCTGCCGAGCGTGAGGCTTTAGGCGGACTTACGAACGCACAGCGCGTTACACCTTTCTTGCTGATCGGAACTTATTTGATCCTTACCATTGCAGAATTGTTCATCAGTCCTCTCGGATTGTCATTCGTGTCAAAAGTAGCACCTCCTCACCTTCAAGCTGTGATGCAGGGCTGCTGGTTGGGAGCTACCGCTTTGGGCAATCAGCTTCTCATTATCGGTACGATTATGTATGAGAACATTCCTATCTGGGCTACTTGGGCTGTATTCGTGGTAGCATGTCTCATTTCCATGTTCACGATGTTGGCCATGGTTAAGTGGCTGGAGCGAGTAGCGAAGTAATATAGGGTCTGTTAAAGACTGACACTTCAGGAGGCTGTCTCATCTCGATGAGGCAGCCTCTTTTATATTCTATTGTTTTCTACTTGATCGGTAATAGCATCGTGGCTGTGGGGCGATTAGTTTCTATTGCCGGAGCTTCTTTCTACTTTTGTCGCGGATGCAGACCGGAAAGGATCTGCTCCGCTTCCACATATGATTCAGACGATCGAAAACAGACTGATAAACGGTGGCGAACTAACTTTTGAGGAAGCCCTCCTGCTGGCATCCTCTGCCGATAAGGAAGCTCTCTACGAGACTGCACATCGGATCACCCGACATTTCATGGGCGATAAGTTCGACACCTGCTCCATCATCAATGCCAAGAGTGGCAACTGCCCCGAAGACTGTAAATGGTGTGCTCAGAGCCGCCATTATGCCACTTCGATAGAGAGATACGGACTTCTTACTGCTACGGTTTGCGCCGAACAGGCCGCTTACAACAGGCGGCAAGGCATCGGACGCTTTTCCCTTGTGGCCAGCGGACGCACTGCGTCTATGAACGAGATAAGGCAGATGGCCGAAAGCTATCGTGCCATCAAGCAACGAACGGATATCAAATGCTGCGCCTCCTTAGGGCTGCTCTCCGAAGAGAAACTACAGATATTATTCGACAACGGGGTGACCACCTACCACTGCAATATGGAGACGGCTCCGAGTTTCTTCCCCTCCCTGTGCAGCACTCACACGCAGGACGAAAAGCTCGCCACCATCCGAGCGGCACGCCGTGTGGGAATGCGCGTATGCAGTGGCGGAATCATCGGCATGGGGGAGACGATGGAGCAGCGGATCGAATTTGCTTTCTTCCTGCGCAGCATCGATGTCTACTCCATCCCGATCAATATCCTGCAACCGATCCCCGGCACTCCGCTGGAGAGAACTCCGCCTCTGACCGAAGAGGAGTACCTGACGACGGTGGCTCTGTTCCGGCTGATCAATCCTCGAGCTTTTCTTCGTTTTTCGGGAGGACGGGCACAACTAAGCCCTGCCGTTCAGCGCAAGGCTATATATATAGGTATCAACGCAGCCATTACGGGCGACCTCCTCACCACAACGGGAAGCAAAGCCGCTGAGGATATGCAGCTCGCTGAGGAATGCGGATTTCAAGTGACTAACGATACAGACTGGGAGGTAAGCTATGACCATTGACGAAATGCTGCAATTGGATCGCAACCACCTTTGGCATCCCTATACATCGATCATAGATCCATTGCCCGTATTCCCCGTGAAGCGAGCCGAGGGAGTACGCATCTATCTGGAAGACGGCCGCGAACTGATCGACGGCATGAGTTCGTGGTGGGCGGCCATACACGGCTATAATCATCCGCGGCTGAATGCCGCCGTAGAACGGCAACTTCGGGAGATGAGCCATATCATGTTCGGCGGTTTCACCCATCGCCCGGCTGTAGAATTGGCCGAACTACTTCTGAGTATCCTGCCGTCCGAGCTGAATAAAATCTTCTATGCCGACAGCGGTTCCGTAGCTGTGGAGGTAGCCATGAAAATGGCTCTCCAATATCAGCAAGCCTGCGGACAGAGCAGGGGTACCCGATTCGCCACGATCCGCTCGGGCTACCACGGCGATACGTGGCACGCCATGAGCGTATGCGATCCCGTCACCGGTATGCACGGCATTTTCTCGGGAGCCTTGCCCGTACAGTATTTCCTGCCACAGCCGAAGAGCCGCTTCGGTGGCGAATGGCTACCGGCGGATATGGAGCCGCTCCGAGACCTCCTCTCCGAAAAGGGAGCGGAGCTGGCAGCCCTCATCCTCGAACCCATCGTGCAGGGAGCCGGCGGTATGTATTTCTACCATCCCCGGTATCTCGTCGAAGCTCGCAGACTCTGCTCCGAAGCCGGCGTGTTGCTGATATTCGATGAGATAGCTACCGGATTCGGCCGCACGGGCGAACTGTTTGCTCTCCGGCATGCTGCCACGGTACCGGACATTCTCTGCCTCGGCAAGTCATTGACCGGCGGCTATATGACTCTCTCTGCTACGATCACGACCGAAGCGATAGCTCGGACGATATGTTCGGGCGAAGCCGGCTGTTTCATGCACGGCCCCACGTTCATGGGCAATCCGCTGGCCTGTGCCGTAGCGACCGAAAGCATCCGCCTGCTGCTCGAAAGCCCTTGGCAGGAACGAGTCAAGACCATCGAAGCACAGCTGCGCGAAGAGTTGTCACCGGCCATTTCGTTCGATAGCGTGGCCGAAGTACGGGTGCTCGGAGCCATCGGCGTAGTGGAGATGAAGCAGCCCGTGGATATGGCCACGCTACAGCAGCGATTCGTCCGAGAGGGAATCTGGGTGCGCCCCTTCGGCCGTCTCTGCTATCTGGAGCCACCCTTCATCATATCGCCGGAAGATCTTCGCACCCTCACGCACGGACTTCTCCGCGTACTCAGTCAGGATTGATCCATTTCATTTGTCCGATAACCCCACGATTTGTGCCTGATTCGAAGGGGGGGAGTCGGCGAATATGCCAATACTCCCGTACGAGTTTGCCATTTGCTCACCGCATGTGGATTAGCACCTGCCGACCTTTCTTTCGGCCATCCCGCTTGACGAGCGTTCGAATTATCGCAACCTTGCCCATACGTCCCAAAAATCTGCCGATTGCGGTCTGAGTTTTCCGGAAAAATGGCTCGAGATTTTTTTCGTTCCGGCGCGTAAATTTTTTACTTCCCGCGCCGGAGCTAAAAAGTTTACGCGCCATGTTTTTAGACGTCACAAACGCGAAAATTCCCGGGCGTAAACGACCGAACCGGCAGGAACCTGCCGCCATTGAAAAACTCTCAGACAATTTCCTCCGAAACGACACAGTCTCCCAAAGGCAGATCGGCCTGTGCCATGTCCTTCAAAAGGGGGGGCCATTTGATTGTCTCCAAGAGTATTACTCGTTGTTTCCGGATTTGTAAGGTTTATACGCGGGTTCTTTATTTTTCCTATCTTTGCAGCGTTTTTGATGACTCATGGCCTCCGGCTTCAGGCGGCAGGTGTGATGGGAAATTAGGACAAGACTAATTTTGAGTAACACAAACAAGAAAAGAAAATGAAAACATTTCAACTGACCGGTACTCCTCGTGCCGAATTCGGAAAGAAGGCTGCCAAGGCCATTCGCAAAGAAGATCAGATACCTGCCGTTCTCTATGGCGGAAAAGGAGAAGGCGTAAACCTTATCGTATCGCAGGATGCCGTGCGCAATCTGATCTACTCACCTGAGATCTTCCTCGTGGAGCTGACCGTGGAAGGCAGTGGCTCATACAAGGCTATCCTGAAGGAAATACAATTCCATCCGGTGACAGACCGTATCATCCACATCGACTTCCTGCAAGTAACGGACGAAAAGCCCGTAGTAATGGAAGTACCTGTAGTCCTTACCGGACACGCCGAAGGTGTGAAGGCAGGGGGTAAGTTGAGCTTGGAAATGCGTAAGCTCAAGGTGAAAGCTCTCTACAGCGAGATCCCCGAGAAGCTGAATATCGACGTTTCCAACTTGCAGCTCGGCAAGACGATACAGGTGGGCGAACTCCACTTCGAAGGTCTGACCCTGATGAATGCAAAGAACGCCGTGGTATGTGCCGTGAAGCTGACTCGTGCAGCCCGTGGTGCAGCCGTGAAGAAACAGTAAAAAAAACGTACAGAAGCAAGACGGAGCTTCGATCGAAGTTCCGGCTTTCTCATAATGAAGGAGAGCCGCCCCCTGATACCCCTGACGCGGGGCTACGGAGGCGGCTCTTCCGTATTCGAGAGTCCTATCTTACTCATAGCATATGAAATACCTGATCGTCGGTCTTGGCAATATCGGTGGAGAGTACAACGGTACGCGACATAACGTGGGCTTCCGGATGGTGAATGCTCTGGCCGAAGACGGCGGCGTGCAGTTCGTGGAAGCTCGTTACGGAGCGATAGCCCGTATGCGTGTGAAGAATGCGGAGCTGATCCTGCTGAAACCGAATACATATATGAATCTGAGTGGCAATGCCGTTCGCTACTGGATGCAACAGGAGAATATCCCTCGCGAACAGGTGCTCGTCCTTGTGGACGATTTGGCTTTGCCTTTCGGTACTTTGCGGCTGAAACCCAAAGGAAGCGATGCGGGGCATAACGGGCTGAAGAACATTGCCGAGGTGATGGGATCGGTCGATTATGCCCGTCTGCGTTTCGGCTTGGGCGATGAGTTCGCCAAAGGAAGGCAGGTGGACTTCGTCCTCAGCCGTTTTACCCCCGAAGAAGAGGAGAAGCTGCCGGAGCTGACCAAGCATGCCGTGGAGATCATCAAGAGCTTTTGCTTGGCCGGCATCCAAAGGACGATGAACCAGTACAACTAAAGAGAGATGGAAGAGGTAAGGATAGACCGTTGGATGTGGGCTACACGTATCTTCAAGACACGAACGATAGCCACGGATGCCTGCAAGAAGAGCCGCGTGACGGTGAACGGACTGCAAGCCAAGCCTTCGCGCATGGTACGTGTAGGCGACGTCATTCAGGTAAGGAAACCTCCGGTGACCTACTCCTTTCGCATTCTGGCTTTGGCTCAGAATCGGATGGGTGCCAAGCTGGTGAAGGACTTTCTGGAGAATATCACTCCTCCCGAAGAGTACGAGATACTCGAGATGCAGCGCATTTCGGGCTTCGTGGATAGGGCCAAAGGTACCGGGCGTCCCACCAAAAAGGATAGGCGAGAGCTGGAGCAGTTTAGCGAAGAGATGCCGCATCAGCAGTATTCATTCGAGTCGTTCGATTGGGATGAAGAAGATTTTTCCGAAGACTGAGGCCCCCTTTTCTGAGGATAACGGCACGCACTCTCCGATC
Source organism: Porphyromonas gulae DSM 15663 (assembly GCF_000378065.1). Lineage (GTDB taxonomy): Bacteria > Bacteroidota > Bacteroidia > Bacteroidales > Porphyromonadaceae > Porphyromonas > Porphyromonas gulae. The sequence goes on from NZ_KB899160.1 coordinate 8,239, forward strand.
GAATTCGAGGCCGTCATCCGAAAGGTGGCCGATATGGATGCCGCATACGTAGAGATTCCATTCGACGTCAAAGCAGTATATGGCAAAGGGCGTGTGAGGGTTAAGGCTACTTTCGACGGTTATCCCTATACGGGGTCTATCGTTCGTATGGGCTTGCCCTGTCACATACTCGGTCTGCGGCAGGATATTAGGCGAGCCATAGGCAAGCAGCCGGGGGATAGCGTGCGTGTTACCCTCCTACCTGTCTGAAATGATTGCTATCGCTTCCTGCGGATAGCTTGTCTGTGGGAGTCGGCAGAAGTGAAGAATAGTCCTTGCACGATGGATGGATACGGATCCTCTTTCGACTGCAAGGCGGAAATAAATGATTAAGTTTGTTTTGTCTCCGTTGTGTGTAGATGCTATTCGCCGGAGATACGGTCACATTAAGTTCAGCTTATTATTATGGCAAAGAGTGCACTACACCTGGCGCGGATGTCCTACCGGCCTAAAATGCCTGCGTCTCTGCAAGGCGCAGTGAAGATAATAGAAGGAGAAGCTACGGAGGCGGTTTCGGACAAAGAAGAGATTGCTGCTATTTTCCCCCATACATACGGCTTGCCGCTTATTTCTTTCGCATCCGGAGGAGAGCGGACGGAGTATCCTCCTACGAATGTGGGGGTTATCCTCTCGGGCGGGCAGGCACCGGGCGGACACAATGTGATAGCCGGCCTGTTCGATGAGATGAAGTTGCTCAACCCCGACAGCCGGCTCTTCGGATTTCTTATGGGGCCGGATGGTCTGATAGAGCATAAGTATCGCGAACTGACTGCTGAGGTAATAGATGAATACCGCAATACGGGGGGCTTCGACATGATCGGCTCCGGACGCACCAAGCTGGACAAGCCCGAACAGTTCGAAGCCGGACTGGAGATATTGCGAGAGCTGGACATCAAGGCATTGATCATCATCGGTGGCGACGACTCCAACACCAACGCCTGTATCCTGGCCGAATACTATGCTTCGATCGATGCCGGAATACAAGTGATCGGCTGTCCGAAGACGATCGACGGCGACTTGAAAAACAAACAGATAGAAACCTCTTTCGGCTTCGACACGGCTGCCAAAGTCTATAGCGAACTGATCGGTAATATCCAGCGCGATTGCAATTCGGCTCGGAAGTACTGGCATTTCATCAAACTGATGGGGCGTTCGGCATCTCATATTACACTGGAGTGCGCCCTCCAGACCCACCCCAATATCTGTATCGTATCCGAAGAGGTGGAGGCCAACAATTACTATCTGGACGATGTGGTGACCTATATCGCCGAGACCGTGGTGCGTCGCTCAGAGGCAGGAATGAACTTCGGGACGGTACTGATCCCGGAGGGATTGATCGAATTCCTGCCGGCCATGAAGAGGTTGATCAAGGAGCTGAATGAGTTTCTTTCCCAAAATGATGCCGAATTCAAGCTCATCAAACGTTCGGCGCAGAGACAGTATATCAAAAACAAACTCAGTCCCGAAAATTCCCGCCTGTACGACAGCTTGCCGGCGGATGTGGCTCGGCAGTTGATTGCCGACCGCGATCCTCACGGCAATGTACAGGTGTCGCTCATCGCCACCGAGAAGCTCTTGGCGGATATGACGGCTCAGAAGCTGGCCGAATGGGCGGAAGAAGGACGATTCCAGGGACGCTTCAGCACCCTCACGCACTTCTTCGGCTACGAAGGACGCTGTGCCATGCCTTCCAACTTCGATGCCAACTACTGCTACTGCCTCGGACGTGCAGCTTCTATCCTGATCGCAACGGGAAAGACGGGCTACATGGCTGCCATTAAGAATACGGCAGATCCTGTTGCCGAGTGGGAGGCCGGTGGTGTTCCCATGACGATGATGATGAATATTGAGCGTAGGAGCGGGAAGATGAAGCCCGTGATTCGAAAAGCGCTGGTGGATATGGACGGCGAACCGTACCGAGCATTGCGCGAGATGCGTCGCGAATGGGCGTTGAGCACCGAGTATGTTTACCCCGGCCCGATACAGTTCTTCGGACCGGAGCATGTGTGCGACAGCCCTACCATGACGCTCCGCTTGGAAAAGAACGGCCGCTGACGGCACGTACATTATTCCGCCAAATAAGTGCTTGTCTCTGTTTGTGTTGTTGAAAAAAATGTTTTTCTTTGCAATAAGTCTCATCTAAAAGAATAGCCTATCGACGCATCTCTACCTTCTGAACAATAAATAAAGAGGATTCTCCTATGAGTAGTTTCCACAAGCTGACCGATGATGAATTGGTCGGCCTTTATACAGAAGGATGCGATGAGGCTTTCGATGTCATACTGTCCCGGTATGATGCTGTAGTCCATACTTACATCCGTTTTTCCGTGAACGACGCCGATTTGGCGGAGGATATCTTTCAGGACACTTTTATCAAAGTGATCCATACGCTTCGTCGCGGACAATATATCCCCACCGGCAAGTTCAAAGCTTGGCTGCTACGCCTTACGCATAACCTCGTGATGGATCACTATCGCCGAGTCAGAGGGGAAGGAGCCAGATTGCAGTCTTTCGATGATGACGCCGCCGCTCCTGTCGAAAAGGTGGCGGACAGCAATCTGACGGCGGAAGAACAACTGATAGAACTGGCTACCATCGAAGAGTTGGAGCAGTACCTGAGCGTCCTGCCCGAAGTGCAGCAGGAAGTAGTGAGAATGCGCTACTGGGAGGACATGAGCTTCCGAGAGATTGCAGATGCTACCGGAGTAAGCATCAATACGGCACTCGGGCGAATGCGGTATGCGCTGATCAATTTGCGCAAAATGATGGGCATGTCGGCTTAGTCGATATCCCATACAATAATAAAGCAGTCGTAAGCGTTCTCTAAAAGGATGGAAAGAAGGAGAACGACTCCTTTCATCCTTAACTCTTTTGGCGAGTATGCTTATGACAGACATCTACCGTATTCTTGATCGCAAGAAGCTGCAAATCGTTTTCGATGCGGCAGAAGAGCGATGCAGCCTCAGACACAAACAAATCCTTGACAAGCTCAAACTTATGGCCCGTTCACGTTGCTCGTGATAGCAGTTGTTTCCTTTTCCGTACAAGTAATAAGGAATAGCGTTTCGGAGCATCCCCTACTGAAAAGATATAGCAGCCGAAGCTGTACAGAGGTATGAAAACCTGTACAGTTTCGGCTGCTCCCTTTGTGGATAATCGTAACTTTGCAGCATTACATATAAAAAAGAGTTTTTAGAAACCGATGAAACCCACACTTTTTGTCTTGGCTGCGGGTATGGGCAGCCGCTATGGTAGTCTCAAGCAACTGGACGGCATAGGCCCCGGTGGCGATACGATCATGGATTATTCCGTATATGATGCTATTCGTGCCGGATTCGGTCGGCTGGTCTTTGTCATCCGTCATTCGTTCGAAAAAGAATTTCGCGAAAAAATTCTGACCAAATACGAAGGTCGTATCCCTGTCGAACTGGTTTTTCAGGAATTGGATCGCTTGCCGGAAGGATTCTCTTGTCCGGAAGGGCGCGAGAAACCATGGGGAACGAATCACGCCGTTCTGATGGGACGAGATGCGATTCGCGAACCTTTTGCCGTCATCAATGCGGACGATTTCTATGGATGCAACGGCTTCGAAGTTTTGGCTCGTAAGCTCATGACGCTGGAGGGTAAGCAAGGCGAATACTGCATGGTCGGCTACCGTGTTGGTAATACCCTGAGCGAAAGCGGCGGCGTTTCGCGTGGAGTATGCCAGGTAGACGAAAAACATTTGCTCACCGGTGTGGTGGAGCGTACCGGTATCGAGCGCATAGACGGTACTATCTCATTCCGAGATGAGACTGGAAAGATCTGTACGCTGGCAGAGGATGCACCCGTTTCGATGAATATGTGGGGATTTACTCCTGACTACTTCGACTATTCGGAAGAACTGTTCATCAACTTCCTGAACGCTCATGGACAGGAGCTGAAGAGCGAGTTCTTCATCCCTTATGTTGTGAACGATCTTATTAGCACCGGTCGAGCTTCGGTCGAAGTCCTCGATACGACCGCTCAATGGTTCGGTGTCACTTATTCGGCTGATCGCCCCAATGTCGTAGCCAAGCTACGGGAGCTGACAGAAGCCGGAGAATACCCAACGAAATTGTTTTAACGCCAAATATCACAAACAATGAACAGAACAATCAAGTTTCTTTGCCTTACGCCGGCAATGATCGGCGCATTGGTGCTGACCGGCTGCAATGGCAATAAGGGTCAGACTAACGGTACTGACAGGAAGCGTGAGCCGGTACCGGCCATCGACCTCAGTGCCATGGATACATCCATACGCCCGCAGGACGACTTTTATCGCTACTGCAACGGCAATTGGATGAAGAACAATCCGCTCAAACCAGCTTACAGTCGCTATGGCTCATTCGACATCCTGCGCGACAGCACCCTCGAGCGTGTACACCTGATTGTGGACAACCTCGCAGCAGGACAGTACGAAGTGGGCACTAACGAATATCGTATAGCTACGCTCTACCGCCAAGCTATGGATAGCGTCAAGCGTAATAAAGACGGAGCTGCTCCTCTGAAGGAAGATCTTCAGAAGATCGAAGCTATCGCAGACAGGGCTGCTATGGTGAAGTACGCCGCCGCTAAGGACAATATGGGTGGAGGCACGTTCTTCGGATCGTATGTGTATGCCGATGCCAAGAATAGCGAGATGAATATCTTCCATATCACCCAGACCGGCTTGGCTCTTGACAATCGCGACTACTATCTCAAGCAGGATGCCAAGTCTCAGCAAATACGTGAGGCGTATGTAGCATATCTGAACAAGATTGCCAAGCTGGCCGGCTACGATGAAGAGGCCGCTACTCGTATTGCAGAGAATGCCATGAAGATGGAAACCGAACTGGCACAAATCTGCTACAGCAAAGAAGAACTACGCGATACCCATCGTAACTACAATAAGATGGCGGTGAAGGAGTTTACGGATAAGTACCAAGGCTTCGATTGGACCACTTACCTCGCCGATCGTCAGCTCGCCTCCCTTGAAGAGTGGGATGTGGAGCAACTCGATTTCTTCAAGAAGTTCGACTCTTGGTTTGCCAAAGCCGATCTGAATGAAATGAAGGACTATCTCCTCGCCGGCACGATCAGTGGTGCAGCAAACTATCTGAGCGATGACTTCGAGCAAGCCCGTTTCGACTTTTTCGGCAAGACGCTGAGTGGAACCACCGAAATGCATCCTCGCTGGAAACGTTCCGTAGGTATGGTAAGCGGCCTTCTCGGCGAAGCACTGGGCGAAGTCTATGTAAAGCAATACTTCCCGCCCGAAGCAAAAGAACGTATGCTCAAACTCGTTAAGAACTTGCAGACGGCTCTTGGAGAACGTATCAATATGCTCACATGGATGGGCGACTCCACGAAGATGAAAGCTCAGGAAAAGCTCAATTCCTTCATCGTCAAGATCGGTTATCCCGACAAGTGGAAAGACTATTCCAAGATGGAAATCAAGGGCGACAGTTACTATGCCGACATCAAGCGCGCCACCAAATGGATGCATGACGACAATATGGCTGACCTCGGTAAGCCCGTAGATCGCGAGCGTTGGCTGATGAATCCGCAGGATGTCAATGCCTACTACAATCCGACCACGAACGAAATTTGTTTCCCTGCAGCTATCCTCCAACCACCTTTCTTCAACATGGATGCAGACGATGCTGTCAATTATGGCGGTATCGGCGTAGTGATCGGACACGAGATGACGCATGGATTCGACGATCAAGGACGCAACTTCGACAAAGACGGCAATATGATCAACTGGTGGACTGCTGAAGATGCTCAGAAGTTCGAGGCCACAGCCGGAAAGCTGGCCGATCAGTTCAGCGAGATCTATGTAGCCGATGGTGTTCGTGCCAATGGTAACATGACGCTCGGAGAGAATATCGCAGATCAGGGTGGTCTCCTCGTCTCTTATCTGGCTTTCCGCAATGCGGCCAAGGGCGAGGTAATGGAAGAAATCGACGGATTCACTCCCGATCAGCGTTTCTTTATCGGTTATGCCCGTCTATGGGGACAAAATATTCGTCCAGAAGAGGTTCTCCGCCTCACACAGATCGATGTGCACAGCTTGGGCGAGCTACGCGTCAATCAAGCACTGCGCAATATCGATGCTTTCTACGAAGCTTTCAATATACAGCCCAGCGATAAGATGTATTTGGAGCCTGAAAAGCGTGTAGTCGTTTGGTAAGCTCACCAACAACTCCCATATGAAAAAGAGGCTGCGTTCCGAGGATTATTCCTTGGGGCGCAGCCTCTCTCGTTAGAGGGGGAAATCAATCGAAAGGAAGAAGCTTTATAAGTTCTTTCTATCGCTCATCAGAATAATGAGACCAATTTGACGGACGTTTGGTGACAGCTGCCACCAGCACGCCGATCTTGGCAGCAAAAGCCTCTGCCAATGGTTCGGCCGCAGCCTGTACCGTAGCTCCGGTAGTCAGCACATCATCCACCAAAAGAATACGGATACCTGCCACGCGCGTATTCGGGGAGAGGGCAAACTTTCCTTTCATGGCTGACTTTCGTTCCGAATAGGACTGTCCGGTCTGACTGTCCGTATATACCTTTCTGCGCAAACCTTCTTGAATAGGTATTCCCGTTACGCGACTTAATCCTTGTGCGATGAGGAGTGCCTGATTGTAGCCGCGCTTACGTTGTTTGCGTGGGTGTAAAGGAACCGGTACTATCAGATCGTAATCCTTGGACAGGGAAGGATAGGATCGGCCGGCCATTCGTCCGAGCATTTCGCCGATTTCACTGTATCCTCCATATTTTAGTGCGTGTATCATAGGCCTTACACCCCCGTCCTCTTTGAAAATAAAAAGGCTGTACAGCGCGTCGATATAGACATCTCCATTCAGACGATCCAATCCGTATTGTATTCCTTCGATATACCGCGGCATTCTCACCATGCAACGAGGACAGACCCCAATCTCCGTCTCGGCGAGCAAGCTATAGCATACCGGACAATAGCGAGGGAAAAAGAGATCCAACGCCTTACGAATCAGCAATCGGATATGCCGGCCCGTACCGTTAGCAGTCTTCCTCATACCCTTTGCGGAGGAGGCGTGATGCCTCCCTCATCACCTGTTCGTATTCGAATCCTCGTCCCACTGCCCAGCGCACCAAGCGGTGCAGACGACTGCGATCGTCCGTGTCCTTTATGCTCCGAAGTTTGCGCTCCAGGAGTCGTGTCAGGCTGTCTTCTATCTTATCTTCACCCTCCTCCAAATCCGATAAGGTCGTGCCGATGATCGAATCTGGAATATGCCGTTTGGCCAGTTCCAAAGCGATGCGCTTGGGGCCCCAGCCATTGAATCGGTATTTGTCACGAGCATAAGCACGGGCAAAACGATCCTCATCAATGAACCGATCTTCCACAAGCCGCTGCAGCAGCCGCTCTATCATTAGCTCGTCTGTCCCTGCCCGTCGCAGTTTGGCTACCACTTCTGATCTGCAATGTTCCGTACGGGCGCAGTAAGCTTGCATCCGATTCAGTAGTTCCTCCTCTGTCTTCATGCTTTGTCAGCGGGTAAATATTTTGCCGAGAGAAAACGGCTCTTGCCGGAGAGATCCGTGTGCAATCGGACTTCACACCACCCCTCTTTGGCCGAAAATACTTCGCAAGTGGCTTCTGCCAGTAGCGGATTCAGCTCCACATAGAGCCGTCCATCGGAGCGTAGCTTACCGCTGCCGGAAAGGTTGGCAATGGCTTTATAGAAAAGGAGGGGATCCTCCTCGGGCGCAAAGAGTGCAAGGGCCGGTTCATGTCCCAGCACATGATACGCCATGCCGGTGCTTTCCGCAGGCATGATGTACGGAGGATTGCTGACGATAATGTCCACGGAAGGGAGTATATCCCAACGATTATCGGGAGAAAGAATATCGCCCTCGAAGAAAAATATCCGGTCGCCCTTGCCGACATTGGCGCGAGCTGTGGCTAAAGCATCGGGTGAAACATCCATCGCCCATACTTCGGCTCGAAGTTCTCGCGCCAATGTGATGGCCAGACATCCGCTGCCTGTGCCGACATCGAGCAGACGAAGCGGAGCCGCCGCAGACCTCTCCTTTCGCAGGATCAACTCCACCAATTCCTCTGTTTCCGGACGAGGGATCAGCACGGAAGGATTTACCGCAAATTCACGCCCGAAGAAAGGCGCATGTCCCACGGCATACTGTAGCGGCATCCCTGTCCTCATCCGATCCAGATAGCAGGATAGAGCTTGCGCCACTTCGGTCGATAAAAGCGTATCTTTGTCTGCAAGCAAAAGTGCGGAGCGGCTTAGGCCGGTTGCCTCGGTCAGCAGCTCGCGCGCGATGCTGCGCAGTTCGTCCTTTTCGTATCGGTCGTTCAGTGTCGATTCGATTCGCTGTTGGGCTTCGTTAAGCGTAATCATCAGAAACAAAATTAGCAATTAGGTATGACTCCCGATCCCCTGTATATGCGCCGCGCCATCGAATTGGCACAGAATGCCGAAGGATTCACCTCTCCCAATCCGCTTGTCGGAGCAGTCCTTGTGGCTCGTGGGCGTATCATCGGCGAGGGCTACCACCACTGTGCCGGCATGCCCCATGCCGAAGTCATGGCCGTACGCTCTGTACGAGACAGGTCTTTGCTGAAAGAGAGTACCCTCTATGTCAGTTTGGAGCCGTGCTCTCACTATGGCAAAACACCTCCCTGTGCCGAGCTGATCCTTCGGGAGTGCATTCCACATGTAGTAGTGGCCATGCTCGATCCTTTCCCTTCCGTTTCAGGAAGGGGGATCAAGATGTTGCGAGAAGGAGGTGTTTCAGTCGAGGTCGGATTGCTTGCTGAAGAAGCCGAGGAGCTGAATCGGCATTTCCTCACAGCCCAACGGCAGCATCGCCCCTATGTCACGCTCAAGTGGGCTGAGAGTAGCGATGGATTCATCGATGCCCTGCGCAACGATGCCTCCACTCCTCCTGTCAGGCTGAGTACTCCCTTGACCACACGCTTTGTGCACCACAGGCGAATGATGCACGATGCCATATTGGTGGGGTTCCGTACCGCTCTTTTGGACAATCCCTCTCTGACGGTTCGGCACTGGTACGGCCGAAATCCGCTGCGTGTGGTCACAGATCGTCATCTGGCCCTCCCACGCCACCTTAGCCTCTTCGATGGCAGCGTACCTACACTGGTCTTCACCGAAAGAGAACAACCCTCCGGCTATCCCCCGTCCGTCTCTTTCGTTCGGATCGATCCCTCCCGTCCTGCCGTGGAGCAGATGCTGGCCGAGCTGCATGTTCGTGGCATACAGTCGCTGTTGGTGGAGGGAGGAGCCTGCATACTCCGGTCTTTCATAGACAGCAGCTTGTACGACGATGTGCGCATCGAACGCAGCACCCTTATCTTAAATGAGGGAGTTCGTGCCCCTCTCCTTCCCTCTCGCTGAATTTTACGCACCGCAATCGATAAAATTGCGGCGCGTGTTTTCCCGAAAAGTGGCGTGAGAATTTTTTCGTTCTCGCGCGAGATTTTTTTCATTCCCGAACCAAAACGAAAAAATTCTCGAACCACGTTTTTTCGACTGATGTCCCATGCATTTTTGGTCTGAGAACTGCTATACGAAGGGAGAGCTATCGGATGATGGGAGCAGAGTACATGCGGTCAGATCACGGTGCCTCTTATTCTACGTAACCTTTGTAAAGTCCGATTCGGGTCAAAGATCTGCTTTCGTCATAGGACTTTTCGGAAATCTGCAAGGCCTTTGCTTTTAGGGTATTACCCCCAGACGGCATCGAGTGTTTTAGGCGGAAAAGTCCGCTTTGTTTCGTACTTTTGTTCCACAAAATCAATCATAAATAGAAGAACCCCTTATCATTATGTACAGAACAAATACTTGTGGCGAGTTGCGCCTTTCTCATCTGCAACAAACCGTTACCCTCTGCGGTTGGGTACAGCGCGTGCGCCGCATGGGCGGCATGACCTTTGTAGATCTGCGCGATCGCTACGGTACTACGCAGTTGGTTTTCAACCGTGATTCGGCACCTGCCGAACTATGCGACCGCGCCGAAGACTTGGGACGTGAGTGGGTGATCCGCACCACGGGCACCGTCATGGAACGCTCCAGCAAAAATCCGAATATCCCCACCGGAGATATAGAGATAGCAGTCGGAGAAATGGATGTGCTGAACCGCTCCGAAGTGCCGCCTTTCACCATCGAAGACGAAACGGACGGAGGCGATGACCTCCGCATGAAATATCGCTACCTCGACCTGCGCCGGCACTGTGTACGCTCCAATATGGAACTGCGCCACCAGATGGCTCTGGAGGTGAGGAAGTATCTCGACGGCGAGGGATTCCTCGAAGTGGAGACTCCCATGCTGATCAAGTCCACGCCGGAGGGTGCCCGCGACTTTGTCGTGCCCTCTCGGATGAATCCCGGCCAGTTCTACGCTCTCCCCCAATCGCCTCAGACCTTCAAGCAGCTACTGATGGTAAGCGGCTTCGACCGCTACTTCCAGATCGTGAAGTGCTTCCGCGACGAAGACCTCCGCGCCGACCGCCAGCCTGAGTTCACGCAGATCGACTGCGAGATGAGCTTCGTGGAGCAGGAGGATGTGCTATCCACCTTCGAGGGTATGGCCAAGCATCTCTTCCGTACCATCCGCCACGTGGAGATTGCGGAGGCTTTCCCCCGTATGACGTGGCACGATGCCATGAAGTACTACGGCTCGGACAAGCCCGATACGCGCTTCGGAATGCTCTTCGTAGAGCTGATGGATGTGCTGAAAGGCCACGGCTTCAGCGTATTCGACTCCGCAGCTTATATCGGAGGTATCTGTGCCAAGGGGGCTGCCTCTTACACCCGTAAGCAACTCGATGCACTGACGGACTTCGTGAAGCGTCCGCAGGTGGGAGCCAAAGGGATGGTATATGCCCGTGTGGAAGCGGACGGCAGCGTCAAGAGCAGCGTGGACAAATTCTACACACAGGAGACGCTCCAAGAGCTTCGCCGAACGATGGAGGCAGAGCCGGGCGATCTGATTCTGATCCTGAGCGGAGACGACATCATGAAGACGCGCAAGCAGCTGTGCGAACTGCGCCTCGAAGTGGGTTCTCAGCTCGGCCTGCGCGATAAGAATAAATTCTCCTGCCTCTGGGTCGTGGACTTCCCCCTCTTCGAATGGGATGAGGAAACGAAGCGATTCTACGCCATGCACCACCCCTTCACCAGTCCGAAGCCGGAGGATATCCCTCTGCTCGATACCGATCCGGGTGCCGTGCGTGCCAATGCCTACGATATGGTGATCAACGGTGTCGAAGTCGGAGGTGGTTCCATTCGTATTCACGACAGTGCCCTGCAGCAGAAAATGTTCGAGTTGCTCGGCTTCACACCGGAGAAAGCACAGGAGCAGTTCGGCTTCCTGATGAATGCCTTCAAGTACGGAGCACCTCCTCACGGCGGATTGGCCTACGGCTTAGACCGCTGGGTATCGCTCTTCGCCGGTTTGGACAGCATCCGCGACTGCATCGCCTTCCCGAAGAACAATGCCGGTCGGGATGTCATGATCGACGCCCCCTCTGTCATTGATGAGGCACAGCTCCAAGAGCTATTTTTGGAACTGATACCGAACGAGAACTAATCCTGAGAGATGGCAAGATACCACGACATAGCATCTCCGGCCTACGTACTGGAAGAAGATCTGCTCAGGCGCAATCTGTCCCTGATCGCGTCCGTAGCCGACCGTACGGGTGTGGAGATCATCCTCGCATTCAAGGCTTATGCCCTCTGGCGCACCTTCCCGATCATCAGGGAATACGTACCCCACAGTACGGCCAGCTCCATATGGGAAGCCCGCCTTGCCTTCGAAGAGATGGGCGCACCGGCTCATACATTCAGCCCGGCTTATACGCCGCAGGAGTTTCCGGAGATACTGCGCTATAGCAGCCACGTCACGTTCAACTCCCTCAGCCAGTACCGCCTGCTCTCTCCCATGGTGAAGAACGTAGGCGTATCGCTCGGACTCAGGATCAACCCCGAATACTCGGCCGTAGAGACCGCTCTTTACAATCCCTGTGCACCGGGTTCGCGTTTCGGTGTATCGGCTTCCGAGCTGGGCGACACCCTGCCGGAGGATATCGAGGGCCTGCACTTTCATACGCTTTGCGAGAGTACAAGCTATGAACTGGAGAAGACCCTCAAGATCATTGAGGATCGCTTCGCTTCCGTGCTGGAGCAAGCGCGTTGGCTCAATATGGGCGGCGGCCACCTGATGACCCGTCGGGACTATGACGTGGAGCACCTCGTGCAAGTGCTGAACGACTTCTCCCGTCGCCACCCCCATCTGCATCTTATCATGGAGCCGGGCAGTGCTTTCGGCTGGCAGACGGGGTTCCTCAAGAGCACGGTGGTGGACATCGTAGAGCATCAGGGCATTGCCACTGCTATCGTGGACGTATCCTTCACCTGTCACATGCCGGACTGTCTGGAGATGCCTTACAAACCCGTCATTCGTGGAGCACATCAGGAGCCGGTACCCGGACTGCCCACATACAGGATAGGCGGATGCAGCTGTCTGAGCGGCGACTTCATTGGCGACTGGAGCTTCGACCGGCCGTTGCAGGTGGGCGATGAACTGATATTCGAGGACATGCTCCACTACACGACTGTGAAGACGACCATGTTCAACGGGGTACGCCATCCAGACATCGTACTGCTGCGTACCGATGGGAAGAAAGAGGTATTGCGCCGATTCGATTATGAGGATTACAAGAACAGAATGAACTAAGGAAGAGATATAACAGCATATACGATATGGGATTATTCGGATTATTCTCGAAGAAGAAAAAGGAGACTTTGGACGAAGGCCTGTCCAAGACCAAAGAAAACGTATTCGCCAAGATCACTCGTGCCGTAGCCGGTAAGAGCAAAGTGGACGATGAGGTCTTGGACGAATTGGAAAACGTGCTGGTGACTTCGGATGTAGGCGTCGATACCACGCTCAAGATCATCAAGCGTATAGAGGAACGAGTGGCTCGCGACAAATACGTTTCCACTTCCGAACTGACGGCTATCCTCCGTCAGGAGATCGCCTCGCTGCTCACGGAGAACGGATCGGCCGATGGCGACAACTTCGACATACCCTCCGGTACCAAACCTTATGTGATCATGGTAGTAGGCGTAAACGGCGTAGGCAAGACCACGACCATCGGCAAGCTGGCACATCGCTTTCGTCAGGCCGGCAAGAGTGTCGTGCTCGGAGCTGCCGATACTTTCCGTGCTGCGGCCGTAGAGCAGTTGGAGATCTGGTCGGAGCGAGTTGGAGTACCTATCATTAAGCAACAGATGGGTAGCGACCCCGCTTCGGTGGCTTATGACACGGTCAGTTCGGCCGTGGCCAACGGCGTCGATGTCGTGATCATCGATACGGCCGGACGTCTGCACAATAAGGTGAATCTGATGAACGAGCTGACGAAGATCAAGCGTGTGATGCAGAAGGTAGTGCCCGATGCTCCGCATGAGATCCTATTGGTATTGGACGGATCCACCGGTCAGAACGCCTTCGAACAGGCAAGGCAGTTCACCGCAGCGACTGAAGTGAATGCCCTCGCCGTGACCAAACTCGACGGCACGGCTAAGGGCGGTGTGGTCATCGGCATATCCGATCAGTTCAAGATACCGGTGAAGTACATCGGCTTGGGTGAGGGCATGGACGACCTACAGATCTTCCGTAAGAAAGAATTCGTGGACTCTCTCTTTGGCGAATGAGAAGAAACAGAGTAGACGTCATTACGCTTGGGTGCTCCAAGAATCTGGTGGACAGCGAGGTGCTGATGCGCCAGTTCCTGTCCAACGGCTATACAGTGCATCATGATCCGGCTTCGGTATGCGGCGAGATCGTCGTGGTGAATACCTGCGGATTTATAGGCGATGCACAGGAGGAGTCTGTCAATACCATTCTGGAGATGGTGGAGGCGAAGAAGGCCGGACGGATCGGTCAGCTGTATGTAATGGGCTGTTTGAGCGAGCGGTTTCGGGAGGATCTGAAGAAAGAGATACCCGAAGTAGATGCTTACTACGGCAAGTTCGACTGGAAGCAGCTCATTTCCCATTTGGGGAAGTCTTATTATGCCGAGGCGGAGAACAGGCGCAAACTGACCACGCCGCGGCATTATGCCTATCTGAAAATATCCGAGGGCTGCGATCGTAGCTGTTCGTACTGCGCCATACCGATTATCACCGGCCGGCATCGGTCGCGCCCGATGGAGGACTTAGTCGAAGAGGTACGGATGCTCGTAAAGCATGGTACTCGGGAGTTCCAACTGATCGCTCAGGATCTTACTTTCTACGGCCTCGACCTGTACGGAGCCAACCGTCTGGCAGAACTGACAGCTCGTTTGTCCGACATCAAAGGGGTCGAGTGGCTTCGACTCCATTATGCTTATCCGGCACAGTTTCCTTTGGATCTCTTGCCTGTGATGCGTGAGCGGCCTAACGTCTGCAAATACCTCGACATGGCTCTGCAGCACATTAGCGATCCGATGCTCAGACTGATGCGCAGGCGCATTACCAAGGCGGAGACCTACCGTCTGATCCAAAGGATCCGAACGGAAGTACCCGGTATCCATCTGCGTACTACGCTGATGACCGGCCACCCGGGCGAGACGGAGAAGGACTTCGAGGAGTTGCTGCAGTTCGTGCGAGACATCCGATTCGAACGGTTAGGGGCATTCACCTATTCGCACGAGAGCGGCACCTACTGCGACAAGAACTATCAAGACGATATACCCGAATCCGTCAAGCAGGAACGTCTTGGCGAACTGATGGCCGTGCAGGAACGTATCTCTGCCGCTCATAACGAGGCGAAGATCGGCAGCCGCCTGCGCGTGATCATAGACCGTGCGGAAGATGGGTTCTATGTGGGGCGGACGGAATACGATTCGCCTGAGGTCGATCCCGAGGTACTGATCCCGTTCGTCTCCGGTCAGGAGTTGAAACCCGGGCGGTTTTATATGGTGGAAGTGACCGGTGCAGAGCCTTTCGATCTCTATGCACGTATAGTGGACTGATAAAACCCCTCCTACCGAAACCAAAAGCAGAACCGGATGATACAACAGGAACTTTGGATTGCGCAGTTGGCCACGGCCTCAGGTGTCGATGTATCGACCTCGAACGAACTATGGTCTCATTACTGTCGTTTGATGGGTCAGTTCCTCTCCAAGGGGGACGCCGTAAGGCAGGATGGTATAGGCTTGTGGCAGGCTGTGAAGGCGGATGAATATGTAGGAATCCGCCCGGATGGCTCACGCGTGCTGGTGCCACCGAGGATAGAACTCCGGCTGACGTCTTCGAGTTCCTCCGCCATCCGAGAGACGATCCCTCATGCCCTTATAGACTTGGTACCCTATACGGAGGAAGTCGTGATGCGCTGGTGGAAGGCTATCCCCGAACTGCTTTCGGAGCTTCTCCGAAGAGGTCATCCCGTTTCCTGGTCGCAGTTCGGACGCTTCGAGCCGGTGAAAGAAGGCGATGACCTGACAGGATACCGCTTCATCGCGGAGGGGGAGTTGTCGGAGGTGCTCAACAGACCTTTCTCCATGTTCCCCCAAGTCGATTTGTTGCCGACCGCTGAGATACCCGATACCATCACCAAACCGCTTGTCGAAGAAGGGGTTTCGTTCGTTTCATTGCACGAAGAGAGCCAAGAGGAAGTCGCAGAGCCTCAAGAGATCCCCGTCCCTGCCGAAAGCGATACCGATACATCGGTACAGACGGAAGATGATATACTTCCTACACCTGCCGAGGAGAAAGCCTTGACGGAGGAGCCGCTTCCCGATACGGAAGAGGTACCGCAGCCGGCAGCGAAGGAGCCTTCCGCCCCGACCGAAGAGCCGGCGGAGAAGAAAGAGAGGGGGCAAAAGAGCAGGAGGACGACCGCTATTGTCTTCCTGACAGTCCTGATATTGGGTGCCGCTGCGGCATACTTGCTACTGTATCGGATGCCTGTCCTCTCGACAAAAGAGCCGACCCGACAAGAACCTCCCGTCCGGATGTCTTCACCCGTGGATACGACCGCCAAGACGACCGATACGGTAAAGACCGTACCTGCCGCGACGGATCTCGGCCGGATCGTTATCCGCAAAGGGGACATTTTGGCCCGCATCGCCTTGGAGAAGTATGGCGACCGCGTATTCTGGGTCTATATATATGAAGAGAACAAAGAGAAAATCGCAGATCCCAACAACATCCCTTTGGGTACGGAGCTGGTACTTCCTTTGCCTGAGAAGTACGGGATAGATGCAGCCGATACGGCTTCGTTGAGAAGAGCTTTGTCCCTTCAGTTCCGGATAGGAATGAGGGAAGGACGGCAGTAGCGTCGGGGTTTTTCTAATTTTGTGGCCATGAGCACCAATATAGATGTACAACAGATCAAACAGCGTTTCGGCATCATCGGCAGCAGTCCGCTGATGGAACATGCCATCCGAGTGGCAGCGCAGGTGGCTCCTACCGACATGTCCGTCCTCGTGACGGGGGAGAGCGGTTCGGGGAAAGAGTTCTTCCCACAGATAATCCACTACTACAGTGCCCGGAAACATCATAGCTACATTGCCGTTAATTGCGGAGCCATCCCTGAAGGAACCATCGACTCCGAGCTGTTCGGACACCGCAAAGGTTCCTTCACCGGAGCGGTATCGGACCGCAAGGGCTACTTCGAAGAAGCATCCGGCGGCACGATCTTTCTGGACGAAGTGGGCGAACTGCCTTTGCCTACACAGGCGAGGCTGCTCAGGGTGCTGGAGACGGGCGAGTTTATCCCCGTAGGAGCCAGCCAGTCGCAGAAGACGGATGTCCGTATCGTAGCGGCGACGAACGTAAACCTGAAGGAGGCGGTAGCGAACGGGAAGTTCCGGGAAGACCTCTTCTTCCGTCTCAATACGGTACCGATCGAGGTGCCTGCGCTGCGTATGCGACCGGACGACGTGCCCTTGCTTTTCCGCCGTTTTGCCGCTGACAGCGCGGAGAAGTACCAGATGCCACCGCTGCGCCTCTCGGACGAAGCCCGTACCATATTGATGCGTTACCGCTGGCCCGGCAATGTGCGAGAGCTGCGCAATATAACCGACAGGCTGAGCATCCTCGAGGAGGAGCGGACGGTATCGGCAGAGACTATCACTCGCTATTTGGACGCAGGGGGGATGCAGGACTTCCACCCCGTGGTGATCCGGCGGAACGAACCGACCGAAGCAGACAAACAAATCCCCCATTACGAGCGCGAGATCATCTACCAAGTGCTATACGATATGAAGAAAGAGATAGCCGATCTGAAAGGAATGATGAACCGCTTGGCGCACCACGAACAGCCCTCATGGTCTGTGGGAACGGACGTCTGGGGCGGTGACGACAAGCGCAATGCGGACGCCAAGTGGGGCGTCAGCACGCATACGTCCCCCATCGCGGAAGCAGTAGACCCCGTGGAGCCGATACAGGAAGCCAGCGAATACACCGAGGATCCGATTTCGCTGGAGGAGGTGGAGAGGAAAATGATCTCCCGCGCACTGGAACGCCACGGCGGCAAGCGCAAGCAGACGGCCGAGGAACTGAAGATTTCGGAGCGGACACTATACCGTAAAATCAAGGAGTATGGACTGGAATAGAACCCTTGGGCGATACAGCCTTTCCGCTTTTGTGGCAGTGCTCATTGTCCTGCTGACCTGCTCGGCATGCAGCATCTCCTACAGCTTCAACGGAGGAGCTTTGGACTATAGCCGCGTGAAAACGCTTTATATGCCGGATGTGACCAATCAGGCCACCCGTGTATATCCTCCGTTGGCGCAGAATATGACTGAAGCCCTGCAAAACCATTTTACGCGCCGCACCAAGCTCGAAATGGCACGAACCAACGATGCCGACATGATCATCGAGGTGGTGATCACTAATTACGACCTCGCTCCCCTCGCCGTGCAGGACAACGATCTGGCCGCACGTACCAAGGTAACCTTATCCATTCAGGTGCACTACGAGAACAAGGCCTTCCCCGAACAGAGCTTCGATCGGGATTTTACGTCCTCCACAGACTTCGACAGCGGCCAGGATCTGGTGACGGTACAGGACGCCCTGCTGGCCAATATGGTCGAGGACCTGGTGAAGCAGGTGTATAACGCTACGGTAGAGAACTGGTAATCCTCCCCCACTATGACGACTAACGACCTGTATGCCTACATGGAGCACCCCTCCCGACTCTCGGCCGCCACGCTGCCCGAGATGAAAGCCCTGTACGAGGCCTATCCCTACTGCTCCACCTTCGTCTTCCTATACCTATATAATATGTATGTGGTGCAGGACGTGCGCTATGCTTCGGAGCTGCGCCGGCTGGCGCCCTATCTGCCGGACAGGCGCAAGCTGTACCTGCTCGTGGAGCAATATACGCATCCGGAGCAGCTACAACCTGCCTCGGCCGACAAGGAGCCGGACGCCTTCTCGCTCATCGATGACTTCCTCGACGAAATGACCCGAAGCGGGGCCGACCTGCCTTCGGAGATCTCCTACGGAGGAGACAGCGGTATCGCTTCGGCTTCGGACTACTTCGCCGCCACGGCACCTGCCGATCAGGCCGAATCGTCCCATAGCGTGCCGGTCTTGTCCGTGCAGGCAGCCGACACACCGCCTGAGAGCACGCCTCCGGCAGCCAAGGATCCGGCCCCGATCGTCCCGGCGGACGAGCTGGACGAAGGGCTCTTCACCGAAACCCTCGCGCGTATATACATCAAGCAGGGACGTTACGATAAGGCACTGAGGATAATTCGTACCATTAGTTTGAATTATCCGGAAAAAAACCTTTACTTTGCGGATCAAATTCGATTCTTAGAGAAGTTGATTATTAACGACAAAAACAAACTATAAAGATGTACATCGTACTGACTATTCTCATTCTGCTCATATCGCTCTTCCTTATTCTGGTCGTAGTGGTACAGAACTCCAAAGGGGGAGGCTTGGCAGCAGGCTTCGCATCCAGCAATCAGATCATGGGCGTCCGCAAGACTACCGATTTCCTCGAGAAAGCCACTTGGTGGTCGGCCGGTATTATTGCCGTTCTGGCGATCGTTTCTACTCACTTCCTCCACACAGGGAAAGCAGATGAAAGCCAAAACGTCATGAAGGAAACCCTGAACAAGAAGGTGAAAGAAGAAAAGAACTCTGCGGTGATCAACTTCGGCGGAGATGCCGCTGCTACGGAATCCGCCCAGCCCGCGACAGGAGAGACCACTCCCGAGGAGGGGCAGGCACAATAAGGAGGATCAGCCCTTTCTATATCCCTTGCAGGAGATAAGGGGATCGACAGACGTCTTTGTCTTTGAGCCGAGGCTTGAGGGCAAAGACGTTTTACTTTGGTGGAGCGGCCGCTCCGCCGCCCTTCGGCAGAGGGACAGCATGCAGACCGACAGAGCTTCCGAGGGGTGCGACAAGCCCTTACTGATGGAACGAACGGACGTACCCCGAAAAAACGTCTAGACGTTTCGACAAAAAGGTCTAGACGTTTTGCCCGAAACGTCTAGACGTATTGAGACAAACGTCTAGACGTTTTTAGAGAAAGGTCTAGACGTTTAGGAAAGCCCCGACAAGAGAGCAGACGACAAAGCCAATGACAAAGAGACTATTCCTGCCCGAATGGGCACCGCAAGAGGCCGTACAACTGACCTGGCCTCACCCCTTGACCGACTGGGCATATATGCTCGAAGAGGTGGAAACCTGCTTCGTCCGCATAGCCACCGCCATACTCCGCCACCAGCGGCTGATAGTCGTTTGCCCCGATCGCAAACGGGTGCTCGGCCTGCTGCCTCCGGAGCTGCACCACCGGCTCAGCTGCTTCGAGCTACCCTCGAACGATACATGGGCGCGCGACCACGGAGGCATCTCCCTCCTTGCCGACGGCCGTCCGATGATAGCCGACTTCACCTTCAATGGCTGGGGCATGAAGTTCGCCGCCCATCACGACAATCTCATCACGAGACGGCTCCACGCGCTGGGTCTCTTCGCCGAGGGAGTTACCCTCGACAATCGCCTCGCCTTCGTTCTCGAAGGTGGAGCACTGGAGACGGACGGCGAAGGCACTTTGCTCACCACGGACAGCTGCCTCTTCGAGCCGAACCGCAACGCCGGCCTGAGCCGTGCGGCCATTATCGACACGCTGAAAGAGAGCCTCGGCGTCAGCCGTGTACTCTCCCTCCGCCACGGAGCCTTGGCCGGCGACGACACCGACGGGCACATCGACACGCTGGCGCGGTTCGTCGATGCCCGTACCATCGTCTACGTCCGCTCGGAAGATCCCACGGACGAGCACCATACCGACCTCACGGCCATGGAGCAGGAGCTGAAGGAGCTGCGCCGCCCGGACGGAGAGCCGTACCGACTCGTGCCGCTGCCCATGGCGGAAGCCCTATACGACGGAGCGGACAGACTGCCCGCCACCTATGCCAATTTCCTCATCATCAACGGGGCAGTACTCGTGCCCACCTACGATTCGCGCCTCGATGCCGTCGCCCTCTCGGTGATGCAGGGGCTGTTTCCCGATAGAGAGGTCATCGGCATCGACTGCCGTGCACTCGTCAAGCAGCATGGCAGTCTCCACTGCGTTACGATGCAGTACCCCCAAGGATTCATACGCTAATTCCACAGCAAAGGACTATGAAAGTAGCACTCATTCAGCAAGCCAACACCGCGGACGTCCGCTCGAACCAAGAGCGACTGGCGGACAAGATCCGCGAAGCCGCCCGACGCGGTGCCGAGCTGGTCGTACTCCAAGAGCTGCACAACGGGCTTTATTTCTGCCAGACGGAAGACGTGCAGGTATTCGACCAGGCAGAGACCATCCCGGGACCGAGTACCGATTTCTTCGGTACCATCGCACGCGAAGCCGGCATCGTGCTGGTGCTCTCCCTCTTCGAGAAGCGCGCTCCGGGGCTTTACCACAATACGGCCGTCGTGCTGGAGCGAGACGGCACTATCGCAGGGAAGTATCGCAAGATGCATATACCGGATGACCCTGCCTATTACGAGAAGTTCTATTTCACGCCCGGCGACTTGGGCTTTACCCCCATCCCGACGTCCGTCGGATGCCTCGGCGTATTGGTCTGCTGGGATCAGTGGTATCCCGAAGCGGCGCGACTGATGGCCATGCAGGGTGCCGATATACTGATCTACCCCACGGCTATCGGTACCGAAAGCACGGACGTGCCTGCCGAGCAGCTCCGCCAACGCCAAGCGTGGCAGATCGTACAGCGTGGACATGCCGTGGCCAACGGCATCCCCGTGGTGGCGGTGAACAGGGTCGGCTACGAGGCAGATCCTTCAGGCCGGACCGGTGGCATCACGTTCTGGGGCTCCGGCTTCGTAGCCGGACCGCAGGGCGAACTGCTGGCCGAGCTGAGCGCAACGGAAGAGGCTGTGGAGGTAGTGGATATAGATCCCTCCCGAACCGAGCAGGTGCGCCGCTGGTGGCCGTTCTTCCGGGATCGGCGGATCGACGCTTTCTCCGGCCTCACGGAGCGTTTCCTTCGGGGCTGATCGTCATGGCGAGAGGGGGGATGGGGTCCGTTTCTCCCCCCTTGGAAAAGGAGCCGGAGCGTTCCTTTCCGTGGGGCGTTTTCCTACTATTATATAGTGTAACCTTTATCAACAATATAGAGGAGTTTTCAACAGTTGTAATACAATGTTCCACGTATGTGCCACGTTAGTAGATCGAAAATACGTAGTTTTGGCGCATTGATATTCTTGAAATATGGGTAAAATAATCGCTCTGGCCAATCAGAAAGGCGGTGTAGGCAAGACTACAACGACTATCAATCTGGCAGCTTCGCTCGCTACGTTGGAGAAGAAAGTATTGGTGGTCGATGCCGATCCGCAGGCCAATGCTTCCTCCGGACTGGGCGTAGACATCGCTTCCCTGCAGAACACCATATACGAATGTCTCGTGTGCAATCTGCCGGTGACCGAAGCTGTGCTGCCCACTCCCGTGGACGGGCTGGACATTATCCCTTCGCATATCGACCTCGTCGGTGCAGAGATCGAGATGCTCAACCTGCCGGAGCGCGAGAAAGTGATGCACCGTCTGCTGCGCGGCATAGCCGATCGGTACGACTACGTCCTCATCGACTGCTCCCCCTCGCTGGGCCTTATCACGGTCAATTCGCTCGTGGCGGCGCATTCCGTCATCATCCCCGTGCAGTGCGAATACTTCGCTCTCGAAGGGATCAGCAAGCTGCTCAATACGATCCGCATTATCAAAGGCAAGCTCAATCCCACACTGGAGATAGAGGGTTTCCTCTTGACCATGTACGACAGCCGCCTGCGACTGGCCAATCAGATATACGAAGAGGTCAAGAAGCACTTCCGCGATCTGGTCTTCGATACGGTCATCCAGCGCAACATCAAACTAAGCGAGGCACCCAGCCACGGTATCCCGGCACTGCTGTACGATGCCGATAGCCGCGGAGCGGTCAATCATATGCAGCTGGCGGCCGAGCTGATCAAAAAGCACAAACAGAAAGGAGCCTGACTCTACTTATGAAGCATACGAAGAAAACGCTCGGTCGTGGCCTGGACTCCCTCCTCGATGCGGAGGTCATAGGGTCTTCGTCCATCAGCGAAGTGGCCATCAGCGATATATACCCCAATCCCGATCAGCCGCGCCGGACTTTCGAGGAAGAGTCCCTGAAAGAACTGGCCGCTTCGCTCCATTCGATAGGATTGGTACAGCCCATCACACTACTGAAGAAGTCCACCGGCGACTATATGATCATCTCCGGAGAACGCCGCTGGCGTGCAGCCCGAATGGCCGGTATGACCACCCTGCCGGCATACATCAAGACGGAAGAGGACGAACATGTGATGGAGATGGCACTGATCGAAAACATCCAGCGCGAAGACCTCAACGCCATCGAGATCTCTCTGGCCTATCAGAAGCTCATCGAGACCTACGACCTCACACAGGAGGAACTCAGCACCCGCGTGGGCAAGAAGCGCACCACGATCAGCAACTACCTGCGTCTCCTCAAGCTCCCGGGCGAGATACAGATAGGTCTGACCCAGAAGAAAATAGATATGGGGCATGCCCGCGCCTTGCTCAGTATCCCCGATCCCGAGCATCAGCTTGCCCTCTATGCCGAGATCATCAGGCAGGGACTCAGCGTCCGTGCCGTGGAGAGTCTGGCAGCGCGTTACCGCGAAGAGGGAGCCGATTCGTCCGCCAAGCAGAAGAAGGCCAAGCAGTCTCTGCCGGAAGAGTACCGCCTGCTCACGGGTCAGTTGTCCCGATTCTTCCGGACGAAGGTCAAGCTCGACTGCGATGCCAAGGGGAAAGGCAAGCTGACCATTCCCTTCGCATCGGAAGAAGAGCTGGAGCGAATCATGGCTTTGCTCGAGCGTATCCGCTAATCCTCTTACCGTAGCCGTTATGTCCGGAAGTCGTTGGAGAATTGTCGTCCTGTTCCTCTGCCTTTGTCTTTCTCAGGCAGCGGCACAGAGCGTCGTGCCCGACAGTCTCGCACGGCCGGCGACGAGTGCGGCCGATACCGCGACTACGAAGCTCCCCGATACGCTCCGAGTGCAGACGCCTTCCCTGCCGGCCGCTACTGCATCTCCCCGCGACCTCTCGACAGCCAAGACGTGGAAACCCAATTCCACCCGTGCACTCCTCTACTCGGCCCTCCTGCCCGGAGCAGGTCAGATCTACAACCGCAAGTATTGGAAGCTGCCGATCGTATGGGGTGCATTCACGGGATGCGGCTATGCCATCCTCTGGAACAACAAGACGTACACCGAGTATCGTAAAGCCTATGCCGACTTCATGAGTGGCGATCCTTCGCAGACGGCTTGGCACAACTTCCTTCCCTTCGGGGCCGATCCGGCCGACTACGTCAAGAGCGAACAGCTCAGAGCACGACTCAAACGCGGCACGGAGTACTACCGTCGCAACAGGGATTTGAGTATCATCATTACGCTCGGCGTCTACTTTCTGACGATGCTGGATGCCTATGTGGATGCCGAATTGTTCGACTTCAACATCTCTCCCGACCTCTCTTTTCATTTCAGTCCGACGGTGGGTACAGACGATAAGTCCGGCCTTTTCCGTTATGGAGTTAGCTGCGGCCTCACTTTTTGACCTCCCCTTACTCTCCGGATGAAACAATATCTCCTCCCCGCCCTCATTGCCTTCCTGGCTTTTCTGCCGATCCGATCGTCCTATGCCATAGGTCGTTACACTCCGGCGGACTCTACTCAGGACGTGCGCAATGCAGCCCGTCGTCTGCTACCCTCTTCGGACTTGGACAAGGATTTGGAGAGACTCCTCCGCACTTGGCATAAAGGATATTCCACCAAGACAAAACGTGGCGAGCGTCCGTGCATCAACTCCGATACGGGTCCTTATACTCCGGACTCCGTGTACATCCGGAGGCTTTCCGCCCTGCCATCGGCCGTACCCATACAATTCAACCCTGCCGTCAAGCAGTGCATCAAGCTCTACACCGAGGAACGTCGTCGCCTTGTCCGCTATATGCTCTCGCTCGCCGACCTGTATTTCCCTCAGATCGAAGAGACGCTCGACCGTCATAACCTCCCGATCGAGCTGAAGTACCTGACCATCGTGGAGTCGGCTCTCAACCCTACGGCAGTATCGCCGGCCGGAGCAGCCGGTATCTGGCAGTTCATGCTGGCTACGGGCAAGATATACGGACTCACTATAAACAGCCTCGTCGACGAACGGCTGGATCTGCAAAAAAGTACAGAGGCTGCCTGCCGCTACTTCAAGGACATGTACGACCTCTATCATGACTGGCTCCTCTGCATCGCAGCTTATAACTGCGGACTCGGCAATGTGAACAAAGCCATCCGAAAGTCCGGTGGCAAGACCGACTTCTGGGAGATCTATCCCTATCTTCCTCGCGAAACGCGGAACTACATCCCGCTCTTCATCGGTGCATACTATGCCATGCACTACCATATCGAACATGAGATCTGCGCCGGAGAGACAGGCGTTCCCTTGGCTACGGATACGATCATGCTGTCCCGACAAGTATCCTTCGATCACATTCGCCGCTTATCCGGTGTGACCAACGACGAATTGCAGCTGCTCAATCCCCAATACAGAAGGGGCATCATCCCCGGCAATACCCAGCTGTGCCGACTACGTCTTCCTGTCACTGCCATCAAGGAATTGGACAAGGTTCGCGATTCGCTTTATTCCCCTGACTTGGAAGTTTCCGTATCGGATTTCCCTGAGCAAGGCGGACAACGCTCAGGAGGATCCGGACGAACCATCATCTTCCATAATGTCAAACGAGGTGAATCGCTCTCATCCATCGCCAAACGTTACGGCACCTCGGTGGCAGCCATTCAGAAGGCAAACGGCTTGAAGTCGGCTTCCGTCAAACCCGGTCAGAAGCTGCAAATCACTAAAAGCTCGTCCCCCGGCTCCAAGAAAAAGGGCAAGTACAGAGCCAAGCGAAAGTCCCGCAGAAGGAAATAATCCTCCGCCACCCTCTTCCGAATAAGCACGAACCGTCTATACTCTCCAAGGCTTATGACAAGAAAAGTCCGGAGAATAGCCGGTCGTATAGTCTGTAGGCAATAGAAAAGCGGTGTGCCTCTTGAGTCGCTGTTCGGGCGATTTCGGCACACCGCTTCTTTTAGAAAGTCTTATGATCCGGTTACTGACGTCCTTCCGTTGTCACGTCAGGCGCTATTTTCTTCACCAAGCCCTGCAATACATTTCCGGGGCCTAACTCCATAAAGTGGTCGGCTCCATCGGCAGTCATATTCAGCACACTCTGTGTCCAGCGAACCGGTGCCGTCAGCTGTGCTATCAGGTTCTTCTTGATCTCTGCCGGATCGGTGACAGCAGAAGCCGTTACATTCTGATAGATGGGGCAGATCGGCTGACTGATCGTAGTCTCTTCGATGGCTTTTGCCAGCTCTTCACGAGCCGGTTCCATCAGAGGGGAATGGAATGCTCCACCGACAGCAAGCTTAAGAGCACGCTTGGCTCCGGCTTCCTTGAGCAGCTCGCAAGCTCTGTCCACTCCTTCTACCGAACCGGATATAACGATCTGTCCCGGGCAGTTGTAGTTGGCCGGTACGACAACTTCGTCCGTCACTTGGGCACAGATTTCTTCTACCTTTTCGTCAGGCAAACCCAGTACAGCCGCCATAGTCGAGGGGCGTACTTCGCATGCTTTCTGCATGGCCATGGCACGTTTCGATACGAGGCGAAGACCATCTTCGAAGGTCATGGCACCTGCTGCGACCAATGCCGAAAACTCTCCGAGCGAGTGGCCTGCGACCATATCGGGACGGAAGTCTTCGCCCATCGTTTTGGCCAGAATCACCGAGTGAAGGAAGATCGCCGGCTGGGTCACTTTGGTTTGTTTCAGCTCCTCTGCCGTGCCGTTGAAGAGGATGTCCGTAATGCGAAAGCCTAATATCTCATTGGCTTTTTCAAAATATGCTTTGGCCTCGGGGTTCTGTTCGTACAGGTCTTTTCCCATTCCTACAAACTGTGCTCCCTGACCGGGGAATACAAATGCTTTCATCTCTGTTTCGTTATAGTCTTGATTATGATTCCGATTATTCTATTAGTCTCTCTATTCTGTTAAAGTCGAGCATCAAAAGACGATGGACGATTTCTCCACATTCGGCCTACACCCGCTCCAGTACTTTCACCAGCACCTCCCACGTGCGAGCTACGGATTCGATATGAACCCTCTCGTCCGGAGAGTGCGGCGATCGGAGTTCGGGGCCTACCGAGATCATGTCCATATCCGGCATTACGCCTTGGATGATACCGCACTCCAAGCCGGCATGCATCACCAGCACTTCGGGCTTTTGGCCGTAATACTCTTCAAATACTTTACTCATCACCTCGAGGATATGCGACTGGATATTAGGCTGCCAGCCATTGTACGAAGCGTCGAATTCCACTCGTGCTCCTGCCAAAGAGAAAACGCTCTCGATAGCCGATGCTACCCACATCTTGCGCGATTCGGAAGAGCTACGCACCAGGAAACGAGCGGAGATCACCCCTTCCTTGGCTGTGATCAACGCCAGATTGGATGAAGACTCTACCGTACCGGGGAAGTCTTGGAGCATCGACTGCGGGCCATTGACGCAGGCTTCCACGGCATTGATCAGACAGTCCTGGATCTCTTCGGGGATAATCGTTCGGGGGCATTCGATACGACTGGCCTCGAACTTGATGTTTTCCTCTATGCCGCTGAATTCCTTACGGAACAAATCCTGATAGTCGGATACCAGTTCCCATACAGCTCCGGCCTCTTCTTCCTGAATGGTGATAACGGCAAATGCTTCGCGTGGAATAGCATTGCGGAGCGATCCTCCCTCTACCCATGCCAAGCGAGCACCGTAGAATCCTACAGCTTCTTTCAGGAATCTGAACATCAGTTTGTTGGCATTGGCTCGTCCAAGGTGAATATCGACACCCGAATGTCCTCCTTTGAGTCCTGTCAAAGATACCTTTACACCTATTTCTTCGTCCGAAACGAGTTCTTCCTCCTTATATTCCAGTGTGGCATTGACATCGATACCTCCTGCACAGCCTACGAAGAGCTTGCCTTCAGCCTCCGAGTCTATATTGAGCAGGATGTCGCCACGAGAGAACCCTGGCTTGAGACCATTGGCACCGTCCATTCCCACTTCTTCATTGATGGTGAAGAGAGCTTCCAGCGGACCATGCTTGAGAGTAGAGTCTGCCATAGCTGCCATTGCATAGGCCACTCCGATACCGTTATCGGCTCCCAGAGTAGTGCCACGAGCTTTCACCCACTCTCCGTCGATATATGCATCGATGGGGTCTTTGGTGAAATCATGATCGACGTCCGAATTCTTTTGAGGCACCATATCCAAGTGCGATTGGAGGGTCACGATCGGTCTGCTTTCCATGCCCGGCGTGGCCGGCTTGCGAATGATGACATTGCCCACCTCGTCTTGCTCGGTCTCCAGACCAAGTCTCTTGCCGAAGTCGAATACGTACTTGGTCACCTCGTCCATCTGTCCGGTAGGTCGAGGTATTTGTGTCAGGTCGTAGAAGTACTCCCAGACGGCTCGTGGTTTGAGGTTTTTGATCTCTGTTGACATAACTGTGAAAAGTGTTTTGGATGATTGTTGTTAATTGTTTGACTGTTTTATGCGATCGTATTTCTTATTGACAAAAGGAAGCAAGCCGATAGCCACGAACCCGACGGCCGTAGTCCAAACGGTTTGAGTCGTGTGTACCACCAAGGCAAACGCTCCGGCATCCTCCTTCGTCACGCCGAAAGCCACAAGAGAAGCAATGACCATAAAGTGCCACGGCCCTACCCCTCCCTGTACAGGTACGGCTACGGCTATACTGCTCATGGCAAAGCTGATCAGCCCCACTCCCATGCCCAGCGATCGGGTAAAGTCGAAAGCGAAGAATGTGGTGTAGAAGTAAAAGAAATATCCTACCCACAAGAGGATGGAATACAAGATGAAGAGCCACTTGTGCTCCATGTGCCAGATAGACCGAAGCCCCTCCAGTATTCTACCGATGAGTGCTGCTATCTTGCGAACGGGGCCTACGTGTGAGAGGTATTTATAGAGCAAGAAGAAAAGCAGCCCGACACCTACGACAGCAACGTATAGCCAGATGGAACTGAAAATGGTGAAAAAGCCTTGCGTCAGCTGTGGATTGCGAGCAAAGAAAGCGGAGAAAAAGCCCTGAAAGCCCATCATGATACTCAATGTAATGAGTCCGACCATCACCAAGTCCATGATCCTGTCCATGAAGAGCGTACCGAGGAGCTGGGGGAAAGGTATCTTCTCGTAGCGGCTTTCTTCCGCGCATCGCCAAAATTCTCCGGCACGGGGCAGAGCCATATTGACCGTGTAATTGCCCAAAGTAGTCAGAATGGCATTGATTTTCCGTGGATGAGGAGAAGCCAGAGGCTCTATGAGGAGTTGCCAGCGCAGACCGCGTATACAGTTGGCAGCCAATCCGAACAAGAGAGAGAAAGCTATGATGTAGTAATTGACACCGTCGCGGACGATCTTGCCAATGGCGGAGAAATCCATTTTGCGGTACACCAACCAGAGGAGCAGACCGCCTATGGCGAAAGGAATAATGACCTTAGCTACCGACTTCCATTTGTTAGACCTGTCTGCTGTCACTATTTCTTGCCCTATATTATTAGTCATTTAGTTGCTCTTATCTTGATAAATGATTTTGCTATTTAGATTACCCTTAGTACGATGCCATTAAAATAACAATCAAAATATCGTACCTTAGCATTTTCTAAACAACGCAAATATAAAGAATTTATATTTCATGATGCGAGTAAAAGCCAAGAAGGCACTGGGGCAACACTTCCTCCGCGATCTGAGTATTGCAGAGCGAATAGCCGACACCCTCTGCGAGCATAAAGCATTGCCTGTACTGGAGATCGGGCCGGGTATGGGAGTGCTTACGCAGTTCTTGCTTCGCAAGGGGTATGATGTTCGCGTCATAGAGATCGACGGAGAGTCCGTCAGCTATTTGCGAGAAGAGTTCCCGGAGCTTTCCGATCGGATCATCGAGGGCGATTTTCTGCACTATCCTTTGTCGGAGCTGTTCCCCGAAGGACGACAATACTGCCTGATAGGCAATTACCCCTACAATATCTCCAGCCAGATTTTCTTCCGTCTGTTGGACGTTCGCGAGCAGATCCCTTGCTGTTCGGGAATGCTCCAGCGCGAAGTGGCTATGCGACTGGCATCGCCTCCGGGGAAAAAGGATTATGGCATATTGAGCGTGTTATTGCAGCTTTGGTACAATATCGAATACCTCTTCACCGTAGACGCTTCCGTTTTCGATCCTCCGCCCAAAGTGCAGAGCGGCGTAATACGTCTGACACGCAATGACCGCAAGGAACTCCCATGTAGCGAAAAAGCCCTGAAGACGGTGGTGAAAACAGCTTTCGGACAGCGCCGGAAAACGCTCAGGAACTCTCTTCGCGGTATCCTGCCGGTCGGATTCGATCGTTTCGACGATCCTGTTTTCTCGAAGCGACCGGAGCAGTTGTCCCCCGATGATTTCGTCGCACTTACACTCTTGTTGCAGCAATAGCATTTTCATTTCCCCCTGATCAACGAATTCTTATGGACTTCACGAAAGAATATCTTCACAATCTTCGCCAGATCATCGACCAAAAGCGCGATGCGGATGCTCTCGACCTGATGAGCAAGCTCCACCCCGAGGATATTGCGGATCTCTATGACGAGCTGGATCTGGACGAGGCAGTCTACCTCTACCTCCTGCTCGATGGAGAGAAAGCCGGTCTCGTGCTCTTGGAGCTGGATGAGGATGAGCGAAACAAGGTACTCGAAAGGATTCCTTCCGAGACCATCGCCGGAAAATTTGTCGGCAATATGGAGACCGACGATGCGGCCGAGCTAATTCGTGAGCTGGACGAAGACCAGCAAGACGAGATTCTCAGTCAGGTGACCGATATAGAGCAGGCCGGAGATATTATCGATCTGCTCAAGTACGAAGACGACACAGCCGGTAGCCTCATGGGTACCGAGATGATCATCGTCAATGAGAACTGGAGTATGCCCAAGTGTATCGAAGAGATGCGCTTGCAGGCAGAAGATGTGGACGAGATATACTACGTCTATGTCATCGACGATGAAGAACGGCTCAAAGGGGTGCTGCCACTGAAGAAACTGATCACCAGCCCTTCCGCCTCGAAGATCAAGTATGTGATGAAGACCGAGCCTATCTCCGTCAAAGACAATGACCCGATCGAAGAAGTCGCGGAGAAGATAGAGAAGTACGACCTCGTAGCTCTGCCGGTGGTGGACAGTATCGGTCGTTTGGTAGGCCGGATCACCATCGACGATGTGATCGACGAAATCCGCGAACAGCACGAACGCGACTACCAGCTGGCTTCGGGTATTTCGCACGACATCGAAGCTTCGGATAAGGTCTATATGCAGACCGCAGCACGTCTGCCGTGGCTTCTCATCGGTATGGCAGGAGGATTGGCCAACTCCATCCTCCTGGGAGGATTCGACTCCCTCTTTGCCGCCAATCCCAAGATGGCTCTCTTCATTCCCCTCATCGGTGGCACCGGCGGTAATGTGGGCATCCAGTCTTCGGCCATCGTGGTGCAGGGACTGGCAAATAACAGCCTGAAGCAGGCCAAACTCTGGACTCTCATAGCCAAGGAAGTCGTCGTAGCCCTGATCAATGCCTCTATCATCAGCCTTGTCGTCTTCCTGTTCAACTATTTTTTCCTCGGTGACGTCCTCGTCATGTCCGCCGTCTCCATCAGCCTCTTTTCCGTCGTATTGTTCGCCAGCATATTCGGCACCATGGTGCCGATGCTGCTGGATCGATTGAAGATAGACCCGGCCATAGCCACCGGTCCCTTTATCACCATTACGAACGACCTCATCGGGATGATGATCTATATGCTTGTGGCCACGCTGCTTGCTCAGACTTTGTAATTTCGGACGGGACGCGAGCTATGGGGATTGTCGAACGCCAGAGTATCAAAGGAACCCTCGTCAGCTATGCAGGTGCTTTCATCGGCTTCCTGACCACTTTCCTTATTATCACCGAATTTCTTACCCCCAAGGAAGTCGGTCTGACCCGTAATATCGTCGAAGCCGCTACGCTGATCAGCAGTTTTGCACTCCTCGGGCTTAACTCCTCTGCCTTCCGATTCTACCCCTACTTCCATAGCGAGAGCGGAGAAGCCTCCCCCGATGGAGTTCGGGACAATGGTTACTTCTACTACATGATGGCGGTAGCCCTCGTCGGAGGAGTGCTTATGACCCTTTTGATGCTGCTGGCCAAAGGCCCCTTTGTGACCATGTTCAGCCGCAATAGCCCCGAGCTGGTGGACTTTTACTATAGCATCGTTCCCTTGTTCGTCTTCATGCTCTTTTGGTCTGTCTTCGAACTCTATGCCACACAACTGATGCGGATAGCCGTGCCGAAGCTGATCCGCGAGGTAGTGCTCAGGCTGATGCTGATCGTCGTTTATCTGCTGTATGCTTTCCGATGGGTCGGTCTGGAGGTTTTCATCGCCATATTTATTGCAGCCTATGCCGCATGTATGCTCTTGATGTTGGCCTATATCCGGCGAATCGGCAAGGTCAATCTCCGTCACAATCGGGGCTTTCTGACACCGGAGCTGAAGCGCAATTTTCTCCGCTACACCCTCTTCTATGTCGTAGCCAGTATAGGTAGCAAGCTCAGCAGCCGCTTGGATCTCTTCATGGTCAGCTCTCTGGACAAGGGCGGATTGGATTCGGGTGGTATTTTCTCTATCGCTTTCTATATGGTAGCCGTGGTGGAAATACCCTCCAGATCCCTGCTCAGCGTCTCTTCTCCCCTGATGGCCGATGCCATGAAACGGAACGATCTGCTCAAAGCCGACGAACTCTTCAAGCGCGTCTCGCTGCATCAGCTTCTTTCCGGCGGCCTTATCTTCTTGCTTATTTGGTTCAATATCGACAGCATCTTCTCCATCCTTCCGAACGGTCACCTCTATGCCGCCGGCAAATACGTGGTTTTCTTTTTGGGGATCGCTAAGATGATCGAAATCACGCTGAACTATGGCAATCCGATCGTGAGCTGTTCCAAGTATTATCACTGGAATCTTTACTATACTTTCCTCGTCACCATCCTGGCCGTGCTCACCAATCTGTGGCTGATCCCCGTTTTGGGCATCAACGGAGCAGCCATCGCTACGCTCCTGACCACACTGCTGAGCTATGGCGTACAGCAGTTTATGATCAGCCGGAAGCTGCATGCTTCGCCCTTTTCTCCGGCCCTTTTCCGTCTGTTGGCTCTCTTCGCCCTCCTTTTTGGTGCCAATGCCTTGATCCCTCATGTCGATTCTCCCTGGATCGACATACCCCTCCGTTCCATCCCTATCGGAGTGGGAGCACTCGCTGCTGTCTATGCCATGCGCCTGTCTCCCGAGTTCAATAGAGCCGTAGACAAATACCTCCGTCGCCGATGAACCTCCTCCACCGATTCACATCTCGTCTTTATGCCCTCGCTCCCAAACGGATGCAGTACGTCATCACAGAGGGGAAACGCCGCCTGCGCCGCCTAACGGTAGAGCCTCGGCTCATTCGCGAAGCACAGCAGCGCAACGACGAGCTAAAAAAGAAACTATGCGACAAGGAAACCATCAATGTCGTATTCCTTGCCGTGTACGACTCCATGTGGAAATACGATGCCCTGTTTGCTGCCATGCTCCGGCATCCGCGCATTCGGCCTGTACTCATCGTTTGTCCGGCGAACAATCTGCCGGCCGGCGAACGGGGCGAACTCCTGCAAAAGACACTTGCCCACTTTCAAGCCAAAGGCTTCGATCCGCAGCCGACTTGTCGGGACAATGGAGAGGTAAGAGACATTCGGGCAGAATTTGCACCGGATTACATTTTCTATACCACACCTTACGACATCCAGTTGCCGCCACCCCTTCGCCAGAGGGCCTTCCCCGATATACTCACTTGCTATAGCCTGTATGGCTATCCCCTCGAAGAATATCCTGACTGGTACGACCTCCTGTTTCACAATCTTTTGGGGTACTATTTTTTAGTTTCGGAAGAAGACCTTCGCATCTACTCGCGACTCTCGCGCGCGAAGGGACGCAACGGAGTGGTCAGCGGAGCACCTTTGTTCGATGCTTTCTCCTCCGAAATGAGGGATCGAACGGAGAAAAATAATGAAGAGCTACCCCTCGTAATCATCGCTCCGCACCATTCGATAGAACCTTGGGGATATAGCCTGTCCAATTTCCTCGATTATGCGGATACCTTCCTCCGATTGGCACGGAAGTACGAAGGCCGATTGCGCTTTGCTTTCAAGCCGCATCCGATACTCAAGACCAAACTCTATGCTCTGGATTCGTGGGGACGCGAACGAACGGATCGGTACTACCGGGAATGGACAGATATGCCTCATGCCGAATTGGCCGAAGGAACTTATGTCGATCTCTTCTGTCGCTCTTCGGCTCTCGTGCATGATTGCAGTGCTTTCACCGTGGAATATCAGATCGTGGGGCGTCCGTCTCTCTTTATGCGGAAGAACGGACGCCTGCCTCACGGGCTCAACCGAGCCGCCCAAGAGGCCTTCGCGTTGCACGATATGGCAGATTCTGCAGAAGACATCGATTCGTTTCTACAAAAGATAGCAGAGCGCAGACCCGATCCCGTAGCCGATAGGCGTCGGGCCTTCATTCGGGACTATTTGCTTTCTCCCCGAGGGGCTACTGCCTCAGAGGTCATCATCGACACTTTGCTCACATCTCGTCCGTAAATTTTTTGGTTCTCCACGCCTGAAAACGTGGCGCGGGAACTTTTTCATTTTGGTTCGGGAATGAAAAAATTCTCGCGCGAGAACGAAAAAATTCTCACGCCACTTCCTTTCAGCTTTTGGTTTGCGATTCGGGCAATTTTCGGCTCGTGTTTTTTCCTGATCGGCCGAATGGCTCTGCGCCTTGATGCCGTTTTTCTTCTATTTGTATCAGCTGTTCTTGCCATAGGTATGGCATTGAACTTTAATCATTATTTTCGCACCGGACTTTGATTACAGTGTAATTATGAAAAGAATAGTATTGATTCGCCACGGCGAGAGCTTGTGGAACAAGGAAAACCGCTTTACGGGATGGACAGATGTGGATTTGTCCGAAAAAGGTATTGAAGAAGCCAAGAAAGCCGGCGAGCTCATGAAGAAAGAAGGCTTTCAGTTTACCAAAGCCTATACTTCCTATCTCAAACGTGCTGTCAAGACCCTGAACGGTGTCCTCGATGTGATGGACTTGGATTGGATACCGGTGGAGAAGACCTGGCGTCTGAACGAGAAACACTACGGCATGCTTCAAGGCCTCAACAAAGCCGAGACTGCCGAGAAGTACGGGGACGAGCAGGTACTCATCTGGCGTCGTAGCTACGACGTTCCCCCCACGCCTATGGAGAAAGAGGATCCGCGCTCTCCGTTCATGGATCCGCGCTACAAAGGCGTGTGCGAGAAAGACCTGCCACTGACAGAAGCTCTCTGCGACACGGTCAATCGTATCCTCCCCTATTGGAACGAAACCATATTCCCCACGCTCAAGGAGCATGACGAGGTATTGGTAGCAGCTCACGGCAACAGTCTGCGCGGTATCATCAAGGTGCTGAAAAACATTTCGGACGAAGACATCATCAGCCTGAACCTCCCGACGGCCGTACCCTATGTTTTTGAATTTGACGACAATCTCCGTTTGGTCAAGGACTATTTCCTCGGCGATCCCGAAGAGATCAAAAAGCTGATGGAGGCAGTAGCCAATCAGGGCAAGAAGAAATAAATCCCCCATCGCCGGCCCTTTCCAATTCTGCTTTTCGACAGAGGGCAAGGAGAAAAAACAAGAAGAGAGCGTTGCACGACTGTTAGCGTTGCAACGCTCTCTTTTCATTTCATCTTTTTGCTCGTTTGCAGTGGATGTTATTTGTGCCGGAGGTCTTTATCCTGCAAGACCTTGTCATACACACGTATCAGGGATCGGGCTACGGCTTCGGGTGAGAAACGCTCTATATAGGCACGCCCGTCGGCTATCATCTTCTCGCGGAGAGAGCTGTCGGAGAGGATGCTGTCCAGCATGGATGCCATCATTTCCGCATCGTCGGGGTCGGTGTACAGGGACGAGGGACCTCCGGCCTCTTCCAGACACGAGCCTGTGGCTGCAATGACCGGCACACCCGAAGCCAGTGCTTCGATAATCGGGATGCCGAAGCCCTCGAAGCGCGAAGGATAGACGAATACCTCTGCTCCGCGATAGATGCCCGGCAGGAAGGCAAACGGGACATCGTGCAGCATCATGAGCCGGTCTGCCACCCCTGATCGCTCTGCACACTGCTGCACCTCCGCACAGTATGGCGTACGCTTCCCTACCGCAACGAGCCTGATTTGCTGGTCGCGGCAATGTGCCAGAGCCTCCACGGCCAGTCGGAGGTTCTTCCTCGTCTCGATGCTTCCCACATAGAGCAGGTAACGCTCAGGCAAAGCATACCGCTCTCTCGCCCTCGACTCATCCTCCTCTGTAGCCTGTCCGAAGGCAGGCGAGCAACCCTGATAGACGACATCGATCCGATCGGCAGGCACGTGGAAAAACTCCATCACATCGCGCTTGGTCTGCTCACTTATCGCTATCACCCTGTCGGCACGACGGGCAGCATGGCCGTATTTGAGCCGATACAGCAGCCTGTCCACAGGCTTATAATAGTGGGGATAGCGAATGAAGATCAGGTCGTGGATCGTTACCACCGTGGCGATACCCTTGCCGTATATGCCCAGTGGCAGTTCGTGGCTCAAACCGTGGAAGAGATCGATGTCCTCTTTTTGCAATCGAGGCACCACACCGAAATTGCGCCAAAGCGATCCTCCCGTACCACCTTCGGGCAGCAGCCATTCTATGCCCTCGCGTTGCTGCAAGGTGGAGTACAGAGCCGGATTGCCCTTCTTGGGAGAACAGAGGTAGTAGCGGTGTTCGGGGTGAAAGGTGGCCAAGGCTTCGACCACGAAGCGGCTGTAATTGCCCAATCCGGTGGCGTTGGATGTGATTCTCTTGGCATCAAAAGCTATACGATTCATCCGGTTTCCTTTTTTCTTATTGAATGTTTTTCGGCGAGGAATATCCTTCGGCTCTTTTCAGCGTATGGCGCAGGTCGCCCACTTCAAGAAAGGAGAAGTACAGATCGTTCTCGATGCGGAAGAGACGAGTGCTGCCCGTGAGCTTTCGGACAAGGCGTACCGAGCAATAGCGGATATATGCCCGACGGAAAGCGGAGCGGCTCATTCGCTTTTGTTCGCGCACCAGTGCCTTGCGGGCATACTTGCGGACTTTGCTGCGAAAGAACCGATCCGATTCGCTTTGCACTCCTTCGACCACTTCATTCGTATTCAACCCCTGTGCCTCGGCATAATATTCGGCGAGCCGTTTGCTCACCGGCGGACAGAAGCTCAGACGCGCAAAGTTGGCACAGGCCTTCCGTCCCGTAATCGGCTTGTCGTAGAACTTCATCCGGTTCAGGTCTATGAGGTAGAACGAATACTCGCCTTTCTCGTCTGTCCGATACAGTACGTTGCCCGGCGACAAATCGATGTGATGAATGCCTGCTCGGTGCATTCGGGCGATGAATCCGGCCAGCGCACGGAGCAATGCCCCGCCTCCTTCCACGCCCTGCATGGAGAGACGAATATCCCGACAGTCGTGCATGCTCTCGCAGACGTAATAGCTCCTGCGCAGAAGCCCTTTTTCGCTCTCGATAGCATAGCCCGCCGGCCGCGGAGTGCCGATGCCGCACCGACCCAGCCGTATGGCGTTGCGATAAGAGCGGGCTGCCTTCGACGGACGGAAAAATGAGTAGACGACGCGCTGAATGGCAATAGGGATCCGGAAGCTCTTCACCACCTGCTCTCCCTGTGCGGTACGGATGGCGTAGAGCCGGTTGCGCGCTTCGTATATCACCCTCGGAGGATCGGTATCGGGTACGGCACCGCCGGATTCTTCCCGGCGGATGGCTTCGACGGCTTGCTTCAGGAGGGGCAGGTCTGTCGGTATATCGGTATGATAACTGAGCATGCTGTAATTACTCTTTCAAGATGGTTCGGAGCGCATCGATCCAACGGGCTTCGCTATTGAGACAAGGAATGTAGGTAAAGTCCGTGCCTCCGGCTTTTTTGAAAATGCTTTGTCCGTGATCGGCTACTTCTTCGAGAGTCTCCAGACAGTCGCATACGAAGGAGGGGCAGGCTATGAGGATACGTTTGGTTCCCTCTTGCGGCCAAGCGGACAGTCGCTCCACCAAATAGGGGCGCAGCCATTCGGTATGGCCTACGCGAGACTGGAATACTTGTTCTACCTGCTCTTCGTTCAAGCCGAGCGCCTCGCGGATCAGTGCCGTTGTCCTGTATGTCTGATGGCGGTAGCAGACGCTTGCCGTAGGATCCTCCTCCGTGCAACACCCTTCGGGATGCCGGAGGTCTAAAGCCTGTCGGGTGGTCTTGTCCAAATGATCGTAGGGGATACCGTGATAGGAAAGCACGAGCTTGTCGAAAGGCTTCGTCAGATAGGGCCGGATGTTATCGGCAAGGGTACGAATATAGGCTTCGTGTGCGTAGAAAGGCTGCACGATGCGGAAGGAAAGATCCGGACAAAGGCGGCGGATTTCGGCCTTGCAGTGCTCCACTGCCGTCTCGTAGCTGCTCATGGCATAGTGTGGGAAGAGCGGAAGGACGACGAGACTTCGATCGCGCGGCAGCTCCTTCAGTACATCGGCCACAGCCGGCTTGCCGTAGCGCATGGCTACGTGGACTTCTCTGCCCGTATGTGCCAGTGCTCGGGCTATGGCTTTCGTATGCGACAAGAGGGGGAAAGATCGGGAGGCTTCGTCCCAAACAGTCCGATACTTGCGAGCCGAACTTTTCTTTCTGAAAGGAGTGATAATGCCTCGTACGAGCAGCTGTCTCAGGAGAAAAGGCAAAGTGATGATCCTCCTGTCGGTCAGAAAAGAATTGAGGTAGCGTGCCACGTCCTTCACCTCAGGGCTGTCCGGCGAGCCGATATTCAGCAGCAATACCACCTCTTCCGCACCTTTATTGTCATCGGTTCTTCTACTATCTGCCATAATTTCAAGACGAAGATAGGTAAGATTCCGTTCGCGTCCCTTATTTTTCCGATCCCATTCCCTAAATGAATGTGAGCATTAACGGAGTAAGGAAGTCATATTGGCCGAAGCTCGGATGTGCAATGAATAAAGGGATCGACTCTGCTGCAAAAGGATCCGACGAAAATGCCGTGCGAGAGTCTCTCTCCGAATTAGGATATACGGGTACTTTCGGCAAAAGAGGGAATGTCCGACAGGAAATCTGCATCGCGGAGCCGAAAAAGGTCGCTCCAAGGTGGAGGAAGCTTTTTCGGTGTGGACTTGTCGCCCTCCAACTTGGAGGAAGCAATTGCGGTGCAACTTTGTCATGCTCCAAGTTGGAGGAAGGTTTTTCGGCGCGGACTTGTCGTCCTCCAAGTCGGAGCAGCGAATTTCGTGTCCGATTTGCAGGTTTGCACGCCGAACAATCTGCATTGCAGAGCCGAAATGCAGATTCCCCGGCGGACAATGACACTTTCCCGACCAAAAAGGTCGCCGCAACTTGCGGGAATACATCTTTGACCCGAAAAAGCTTCCCTCAAGTTGCGGGGAGCTTTTTTGTCGCGAACTTGTCGTCCCGCAAGTTGCGGCGAGGGTTTTCGGCTCGGAGATGCTTTCCCGCAAATTGCGGGAACGAATTTCGTGTCCGACTTGCAGGTTTGCACGCCGAACAATCTGCATTGCAGAACCGAAATGCAGATTCCCCGACGAACAATGGCATTTTCCCGACCAAAAAAGTCTGTCGTGCTGCTCTTGGAGAGGTCGGAAGGGTCGGCTGTGGGTATGCCTGTGATTTTTGCACTCCCGATGACATGTGAAAATCATCGGCTCAAAAACCGATCTGCTTACGGTAGTAAAAGAGGAATCCCTTACCTTTGGCCGTATCAAATCGAAAGATTTTTATAAAAATGAGACAGCATTTACCTCTATTTCCTTTCATCCTGTTTCTGCTTCTTGCCTTCTCTTATGTCGGTTGCCGGACAGCCCGACAAACACCTAAGCAATCGGAACGGTACGTCGTGGTCCTGTCTTTGGACGGCTTCCGGCCGGACTATACCGATCGGGCACATACACCGGAGTTGGATCGGATGGCGCAGGAAGGATTGAGCGGGTCGCTCCGGCCATGCTTCCCCTCGCTTACGTTTCCCAATCATTACAGCATGGCTACGGGGCTTTACCCCGACCATCACGGCATCGTAGCCAATGAGTTTGTGGATTCGGTTCTGGGCGTTTTTCGCATATCCGACCGAAAAGCCGTGGAGACTCCCGGATTCTGGGGCGGTGAGCCGGTTTGGAATACGGCTGCACGCCAAGGCATCCGTGCCGGTGTCTACTTTTGGGTAGGATCCGAGACGGCTGTAAATGGGCTTCGGCCGTGGCGGTGGAAAAAATTCTCCTCCACCGTTCCGTTTCGTAACCGTGCCGACTCCGTCATCGCGTGGCTCAGTCTGCCCGAAAAGGAGCGACCGCGCTTGCTCATGTGGTACATCGAGGAGCCGGATATGATCGGCCATTCTCAAACGCCCGAAAGCCCGCTGACACTGGCTATGGTAGAGCGGCTGGACAGTGTGGTCGGCTATTTCCGCAAACGGTTGGAGTCTCTTCCCATAGCCGCTCAGACCGACTTCATCATAGTATCCGATCATGGTATGGCTACATACGAAAATGAGAAATGCGTCAATCTGGCGCATCATCTGCCTGCGGACAGCTTCCTCTACATGGCCACCGGAGCCTTCACCCACTTGTACCCGAAGCCCTCCTATACCGAGCGAGCCTATGAGATCCTGCGGACCATTCCTCATATATCGGTTTACCGCAAAGGGGATGTGCCTGCGCGCCTGCACTGTGGTACCAATCCACGCTTGGGCGAACTGGTCGTAATCCCGGACATAGGCTCCACCGTGTTTTTCTCAGTAGACGAAGACGTTCGTCCGGGAGCGGCACATGGCTATGACAACCAAGCACCGGAAATGAGGGCTTTACTCCGGGCTGTGGGACCCGGTTTTCGTCCGGGCAGCAGGGTGGAAAATCTGCCGAATATCACCATCTATCCGCTGATATGCAGACTGTTGGGCATAGAGCCTGCACCCAATGACGCAGACGAAACGTTGCTGAACGACCTCATCCGAGACCAACGACTATGATCATAGCAAGGGAAAAACGGCGCAACAATATCGCCGAGTACGTCCTCTACATGTGGCAGATAGAGGATCTCATACGTGCCAACGAACTGGATATGCAGCGGCTTCGCACCACTGTCATCGCCCAATATCGGCAAGATAGGGAGACGACCGCCGAGATAGACCGCTGGTATGCCGAGCTGGTGGATATGATGCTGACCGAGGGCGTCCGCGAGCAGGGGCATATCAATATCGTCCGCATAGCCATCATGCAAATGGAAGAGATCCATACGCGGTTGATGGCAGACCCCAAAGAGATGATTTATCAAGGACTTTACTATCAGGTACTCCCTGCCATCGTACAGCTTAGAGCCAAGAGCGCAGGCAGCAATACGGGAGAGATAGAGACTTGCCTGACTGCCATATACGGTCTGCTGACCCTGCGCCTGCAAAAAAAGGAAGTGAGCGAAGAGACGCTCGCCAGTATCAAACAAATGAGTACGCTCCTCTCCGTCCTGTCCGAAAAGTTTGCCGCCCAAGAGCAGGGCACGGAAGAGGCTCTTCTCTGAACCATGGCCGAAGATTCCTACTTCACGATCGGTGCTCCCTCGGAAGCGCAGTACACGGAGAAGCGCAGCCGCTTTCTGGCTTTCGCCTATCCCGTGAGTTCGGAAGAGGAGGCACTTTCGCTTGTAGCCGATCTGCGCCGCCGCTACTTCGATGCGCGCCATGTATGCTGGGCGTACAAGCTGGGAGCCAAAGGCGAACGTACCCGATCCAATGACGACGGAGAACCGTCGGGGACTGCCGGCAAACCCATCCTCGGTCAGATCACCTCGCAGGGGCTTACACAGGTATTCGTTGCCGTGGTACGCTACTTCGGAGGTGTCAAGCTGGGTACGAGCGGTCTTATCGTTGCCTATCGCGAAGCAGCTCGCGAAGCTCTCGAAGCAGCCGACCGAAAAGAAGAGATCCTGTATGAAGAACTGACTATCGCCTTCGAATATCCTTTGCTGGGCGAAGTGATGCGACTGGCGAAAGATGCCGGAGCCTCTATCCGCTCGCAGGATTTTGCCGAGAATTGCAGGCTTACCGTCAGCCTCCGCGGCAACGATGCCGCCATCCTGCGCAATCGCCTCTCTTCCATCTACGGCGTCACCCTCCTCCAAGACGAAGATTGATCCACTCCCTTTTCCGAATCGCAGAGAGTATATAAAACCGACTACAGATGCACTTCATTCCGAAAGCACT
Organism: Porphyromonas gulae DSM 15663; assembly: GCF_000378065.1. Lineage (GTDB taxonomy): Bacteria > Bacteroidota > Bacteroidia > Bacteroidales > Porphyromonadaceae > Porphyromonas > Porphyromonas gulae. The sequence goes on from NZ_KB899160.1 coordinate 50,336, forward strand.
TGTGTCGTAGCTGTTTTATGTGTAGAAGAACTTCTGCCTGTTGCCTCCGGTTACTACTTCACCATCCGACTCTTTTCTCAACCGTTGGGAAAAGTCTGTTTGTCGAGAAAGGGCAAATTGAGCTTTTCGAGCGTAAAACGGACAAATTGCGGTTCGTGTTTTCTGAAAAACTCGCGCCTAAAAAATTTCGTTTTGGTTCGAGAAATTTTTTCTTTTGGCGCGGGAAGCAAAAAATTCTCGCGCCACGTTTTTTCGCTCCGTGCGTGATCATTTTTTGGAACGTAAGAAGCTCAAAGAGGGGAGAGGCGAATCAAGAAGGAAATAGCACTGAGTCGGAACAAAAAAGCAGGATATGAATGCCGCTCTAATACAAATAGTGTCGCCGTATGGCTTCTTTCTAATTCTGATCTTCGTGGCGGCATCGGTAGCATTGAGACTTTCGGACAATTATCAACGGTGGTCAAATCATTATCTTTGCAGCAATTAGATACGAAAAAACAATCTGAACAATAATGGATAAACAATTCAAACGAACTCTTATCACCACGGCCCTTCCGTATGCCAATGGGCCTGTACATATCGGACACCTGGCCGGCGTCTACGTCCCGGCCGATATATATGCACGCTATCTGCGCCTGCGTGGCAGAGACTGCCTGCTGATCGGCGGATCGGATGAGCATGGCGTACCCATCGCCCTGAAAGCCAAGGCCGAGGGCTGTACTCCTCAGGAGGTCGTAGACCGTTACCACGAACAGATCAAGCGTTCGTTCGAGGGGCTGGGTATCTCCTTCGATATATACTCACGTACGACAAGCGATATGCATCGCCGTACGGCAAGCGACTTCTTCAAGACCTTGTATGAAAAGGGTGAGTTCGTGGAGCAGACGAGCGAGCAGTATTATGACGAAGAAGCCAAGCAATTCCTGGCCGACCGCTATATCACCGGTACTTGTCCGCACTGTAGCAACGATCGGGCTTACGGCGACCAGTGCGAAGCCTGCGGTACCTCGCTCAATGCCACTGACCTGATCAATCCCCGCAGTACGATATCCGGCAGTGCTCCCGTGCTGCGTGAGACGAAACACTGGTATTTGCCTCTGGACAAGCATGAGCCTTTCCTGAAAGAGTGGATCCTCGATGAACATAAGGAGTGGAAGAGCAACGTCTACGGCCAGTGCAAGAGTTGGCTGGATATGGGGCTGCAACCCCGTGCCGTGAGTCGCGATTTGGACTGGGGTATCCCCGTGCCGGTGGAGGGTGCCGAAGGAAAGGTGCTGTATGTATGGTTCGATGCTCCGATAGGCTATATCTCCAATACCAAAGAGCTGTGTCCCGATAGTTGGGAGACGTGGTGGAAGTCGGAAGATACCCGTCTCGTTCATTTTATCGGTAAGGACAATATTGTATTCCACTGTATCGTTTTTCCGGCCATGCTCCGAGCCGAAGGTTCGTTTATCCTGCCTGACAATGTACCTGCCAACGAGTTTCTCAACCTCGAAGGAGATAAGATTTCCACCAGTCGGAACTGGGCTGTCTGGCTGCATGAATACCTCGAAGAGTTCCCTGGCAAGCAGGATGTCCTGCGCTATGTGCTCACGGCCAACGCTCCCGAAACGAAGGACAACGACTTCACATGGCGCGACTTTCAGGCTCGCAACAACAACGAACTGGTAGCCATATTCGGCAATTTCGTGAACCGGGCATTGGTCCTTACTCATAAGTACTTCGGTGGTGCTGTGCCGGCCAAAGGCGAGCTGACGGATTACGACAGTCGCACGATAGAGGAGTTTGCAGCCGTGAAGCAGGCTTTGGAGCATCAGCTGGATACGTTCCACTTCCGCGAAGCCCTGAAAGAAGCGATGAATCTGGCACGTATAGGCAATAAATATCTGGCCGATACGGAACCTTGGAAGCTGGCAAAAACGGATATGAACCGTGTGGCTACGATCCTCAATCTGTCCCTGCAGATAACGGCCAATCTGGCTATCGCCTTCGAACCGTTCCTGCCTTTCTCCTCGGCAAAGCTCCTGTCTATGCTCTCCACCGACTGTCCTTTCGGCTGGGATCGTTTGGGTAGTACGGATCTCTTGCCCGAAGGTCATGTCTTGGGCAGTCCCGAATTGCTGTTCGAAAAGCTGGAGGACAGTGTGATAGATGCACAGATTCAGAAATTGCAGGCTACCAAGCTGGCCAACGAAAAGGCTGCCCATCAGGCTGCTCCGATAGCCGAAGACATTGCATTCGAGGACTTCCTCAAGCTGGACATCCGTGTGGGCACGGTGCTGGAGTGTGAGAAGGTGCCTAAGGCGGACAAGCTCTTGCGTTTTCGTATCGATGATGGTCTGGGTGGCCGGACGATCGTTTCGGGTATTGCCAAACACTATGCTCCGGAAGAGCTGGTAGGCAAGCAGGTATGCTTCATCGCCAATTTGCCTCCGCGCAAGCTCAAAGGTATCGAGTCCGAGGGCATGATCCTTTCGGCAGAGGATGCGGACGGATCGCTCAGGGTCATTGTGCCGGCAGCAGGAGTTGCCGCCGGTAGTCAGGTGAAATAGACTTTTAGAGGTACTACAGATCGTACGGTATGAAGAAGAGACTTCTCGGTTTACTTTCCGTCCTGCTTCCGCTGGCAGTGTTTCTCCTCGGTGGATGTGCAAGCAGGCAGGAGCATTCCCTTCGCATTATCCACACTACGGATCTTCACGGGAATGTATTCCCCACTGATTTCAAAGCTTTAAGACCGACTTCGGGTGGAATGTCGCGCTTGGCTTCCTTCCTGAAAGTTGCCCGGTCGGACAGATCGGAGTTGCTGCTCTTCGATGGTGGCGACGTATTGCAGGGCGATCCTACGGCCTACTATTATAACTACATGGACACGACGGGTACTCATCTTTTCTCCCGTGCGATGAACTACTTGCGCTATGATGCCGCCATACCGGGCAATCACGACATCGAGACCGGCCATGCCGTCTATGACAAATGGGTAGCCGGCTGCGACTTCCCTTTCTTGGCGGCAAACGCTATCGACACCGAGACCGGCAAGCCATATTGGGCTCCTTATACGGTTTTCGATCGGAACGGGCTGAGGGTGGCTCTGTTGGGCTTTATCACTCCGGCTATTCCTGAGTGGCTGCCGCAAAGCCTGTGGACGGGGATGCGATTCGACGATATAATCGAATCGGCCAAGTACTGGGTGCCGTTTGTGATTCAAGAGGAAAAACCGGACTTTGTCGTCTGCGTACTGCATTCCGGTAGGGAGAACGACAATGCGAACTACCTCGAAGACGCCGGTATGACCCTTGCGCGTGAAGTCGCAGGCATAGATCTACTGCTGCTCGGACATGATCATCAGGAGTACAGCCGGAGGGTGAAAGGAGGGGGAGCCGACTCCGTTCTCATTCTCAACCCGGCTAACCATTTGGACAAAGTGTCCGATGTGCGGCTCAGTCTCACTCGCAAAGGGGACAAGGTGCTGCACAAAAGAGTGGAAGGTGGCTTGACGGACATATCGCGGCTTACTCCCGATTCGGCCTTTATGGCGCATTTCTCCTTCGATGAAGCTGCCGTTCGCCGGTTTGTGAACGAGCCTATGTGTGTTTCCTCCACCGAAATAAGCTCTGCAGACGCACTGTTCGGCTCGTCTCCTTTCATGGATCTGATTCATCATGTGATGCTGAGCGAGTCCGGCGCGGATATATCATTTGCAGCTCCTCTCTTCACCAATACGGATTTGCCGGCGGATTCGATCTATATGTACCACATGTTCGCCATCTATCCGTACGAGAATTTTCTTTGCACGATGCAAATGACCGGCCGCGAAATACGTGACTATTTGGAGTTTTCCTATTCCCGATGGGTGGCGGATCCGACTCGGCAGAATGGTCATCTCATCCTGCTGAAAAAGGATGTCGTTGCTTCCGACCGCTTCAAAACGATGTATCCTTCCTTCAACTTCAGTGCGGCGGGAGGACTGCGCTATACCGTAGATGTGACCAAACCGATAGGGGAGAGAGTGCTCATCACAGAAGTGAGGGACAAGATGTCCGGCGATGGGGTATACAAGCCCTTTGCACTTGATAGCGTATACACGGTGGCTCTCAATTCATATCGAGCCAACGGTGGGGGCGGACTGATGACGGAAGGAGCCGGCATTGCACCCGAAGAACTGCGTGCTCGTCTCAAGAACTCTACAGCCGTGGATATCCGCCAAGCACTGATTCGCTATGTGCGCCGCACCGGTAGGGTAGAGGTGCCTCCTGTTTGCGATTGGCAATTTGTGCCGGCAGGATCAGTCAAGGAAGCGATCGCACGCGATCGGGAGTTTCTCTTCGGTAAGAGAAAGAAAACTACTCGATGACGCTGTGGATGGCTGTTGCCCTGCTTGTGCTGATCGCAGGCATGGCTTTTATGACGTTATGGAAGCCGAAAGATCCATGGCAGGCTGACAACCTGCCATCGGAAGGCTCTTCGGATCAGTTTCGTCGGAAGGGGATCATCGATGCCGATGCCTCACATTTGTTGGTGCCTGTGCCTGCCGCTGCGGATAGCCGTCCTTGTTTTCTCGTTATCGATACGGAGACGACCGGATTGCCTGCGGACGAAACGCAGTTCATGGTCGGAGCGGATGCGCCGGCACCCGTATCGGTCGGCTGGCAGTTGCTGGACTTTCGTTTCAGATGTATAGAGGAGGTCGTTTGCCGGCTGTCCACTGACGAACCGGTTTCACCAGAGGCTGCAGCTCTGCACGGCATCGCGGATGCTTCGCTACACGGCGATGATCCGCATGAGGTGTACGCACGTTTGCTTGGGGCTGTATCGAAAGCAAAAGTACTGTCTGCCCACAATCTGGCCTTTCACCGTTCTGTTTTGGTCTATGATATGAGACGGAGGGGATTCGATCCGTCTCCCTTGTTCTCCCTTGATGATTATTGTACGATGGAGGCGGGAGTCGATTTTACCCACTTGTACGGGAGCTGTGGAACGTGGAAGCTGCCACGCCTGACCGAGCTGTTCGGTGCCCTCTATTTCGGATTGCCGGGAGTTAGGACGACCTATCGCGAGAAGGTGCGGAACGATATACGTCTCGTAGGAGCATGTCTGCGTCGGATGAATCCGACCACGCCCTCGTTGGAGTAAGATCTCCGATTGGTGCGTGCGCAATTTGAGCAAAGCTAAAAAAAAGAAGGAGGGGGTGTTTACTCCCTCCTTTCCTTTTCGGATGAATCCAATATGGGGCGGATCAGATCCGGTACATCGATGTTCAGTGCTTTCACCTTTTCCAATTGCCTTCGACCTTCTTCCGTCAGATTGAAATAAATCTTTCGCTTGTCGTCATGTCCCAGCCTGCGCATGACCCACCCCCTGTCTTCTGCCGCCGCAAGCAGCTTGGAATTTTGGGCCGGCAATACGCCTATTTGTGCAGCTATTTCGGACGCTGATAGCGAATCATCGGCTATCACGCACAGGAGCATGGCCTGATTGAGATCGCATCCGGTGGAATCCAAAAGATTGGATTCCAATTCTCGGATGGCGACCATCAGCTTCTTCATCGTACAGATACACTCTACATTTTCCATCGGCTGGAAGGCGGTAGCCTCGATTGATTGTTACTGCACAAATTTAGATGAATAGATTGACGTTGGCTTCTTCCGCTCTATTCATGTAAGTGGCAACTCCGCCGATGCTTACCTCGTCGAGCAATTCTTCCCGACTGATCCCCATTACATCCATGGACATCTGACAGGCGATAAACTCTACGCCGTTTTCTAACGCCTGCTTGCGCATGCTCTCCAGTGAATCCACATGCTTTTCTTTCATGACCATGCGCATCATCTTCGCTCCTAAGCCGAACATGTTCATTTTGGACAGTCCCAGCCCTTTGCTGTTCTTCGGAAGCATCATGCCGAACATCTTGCCCCAAATGTCTTTCTTCGCTTTTACGGCGTGAGGCTTTTTGATGGCATTCAGACCCCAGAATGTAAAGAATATGGTCACCGGCTGTCCCGTCGCTGCTGCTCCATTGGCCAGTACGAATGTGGCCAAAGCCTTGTCCAGATCGTCACTGAAGAGAATGAATGTCTTGCCTTTGGATGGAGTCTCGCTCACACAAGTGCCCTCCTCCTTGCAAGCAGTCTTTTCGATGGTCACTTTGTATTTGCCCTTTATGGTCTCCTGTCGGATCAGATTGTGCCCGGTCGTGTCGCACCAAGCCTGAGCATCACGAGCAAATCCGGGGTCGGTAGCCAAGATGCAGAGCTGCTCTCCTACAGCTATTTGATCCATGGATTGTTTGAGCTTGAGGATCGGCCCCGGACAGGACATGCCGCAGGCATCCACCTCCAGTACCTGTGTATGAGAAGAAGGACTATCCTTCGCTGGAAGTTGTGCGGTCGCAGGTTTGGCAGCAGAACTGTAGTCTGCCGTTATAGTAGAATACAGACGGTAGCCGCCGATCAGGTTCCGTACATTTGAGAAGCCACACTGTCTCAGGATGTTCGAGGCGAAGTACCCTCTCATCCCCACGGTGCAATATACGTATATCGGCTTGTCGTGAGGGATTTCCCCTACGCGTGCCCTTATTTCCTCCACTGGCATACTGATTGCTCCGGGGATATGCTCTACCTCGTAGGCCTGTCTGGGGCGAGCATCTATGAGGGTTACTCGATTGGGATTGACCTCTTTCATTTCGCGCCAATGCAGAGGCTTCATACGACCTGTAATGATATTGTCGGCCACATATCCTGCCAAGGCTACCGGATCTTTGGCCGACGAGAATGGAGGAGCATAGGCTTGCTCCGTTTGCATCAGATCGGTGATTCCGCCTTTGCGCTTGATGATTTGAGCGATGGAGTCTATTCGCTTGTCCACGCCTTCTATGCCTACACACTGAGCACCGTAGAGAATACCGGTCTCGGGGTGGAAGGTGATTTTAAGCGTAAGCGGGTAGGCATCGGGATAATAGCCGGCATGGCTGTTGGGCTGTACCGTCACTGTCTCATAGGCAAGGCCTTCGCGCTTGAGAGCCTTTGCCGACAGCCCTGTAGCTGCAACCGTGAGGTCGAAAATCTTGGCGATAGCTGTTCCTATAGCTCCCTCATAGCTCCGGATGGTTTGGCCATGCATATTATCTGCTACGATACGCCCTTGTCGATTGGCCGGCCCTGCCAGGAAATTGGTCCACGGCTTTCCGGTGAGAGGGTGTGGGTATTCGATGGCGTCTCCGATGGCATAGATATCCGGATCGGATGTCTGGAGGTATTCATTCACTTGGATGCCACGTGCCGGTCCGATAGCCAACTGTGCATCGGCTGCCAGCTTTGTATTCGGACGTACTCCGATAGACAGAAGGATGAGTTCGGCCTCGATTTTTTCGCCCGAGTCAAGCGAAGCAGACAATACTTCTCTCTGTCTTTCGATGCTTTTCACCGCTTTTCCCAGATAGAGACCGATACCTTTTTCTTGCAGGTGGGCATGAACGATCGTTGCCATCGAGAAATCCACCGGTGCCATTACCTGTGGAGCCATCTCAACGACATTGACAGCAATGCCCAGCGCATGTAGGTTTTCGGCCATTTCCAAGCCGATAAATCCGCCTCCTACTACGATGGCACGCTTGACCTTGTGGGTGTCCAAATAACTTTTAATGGCATCTGTATCCTCCACATTGCGCAGTGTGAAGACTCCCGGGCTGTCTACCCCCGGCAGTGGAGGGACAAAAGGCAAGGCTCCGGGGGAAAGCAGCAATTTGTCATAGTGCTCGTTATATTCTCTGCCATTGGCTTCGCGCACTCTTATCTGCTTGTTGGATCGGTCGATGGACAGCACTTCACTCTGTACCCGAATATCCAGATTCAGTAGTTGGCCGAATTTTTCGGGTGTCTGCACGAAAAGATTTTCTCTCTCTTTGATTACCCCACCTATATAATACGGCAGACCGCAGTTGGCATACGATATATTCTGTCCTTTCTCGAACAGGATGATTTCTGCTTTTTCGTCTATTCTCCTTAGTCTGGCTGCTGCTGTAGCTCCTCCGGCGACTCCGCCTACGATTACGTATCTCATATTCGATTTCTTTTTTTGTTCGTTTTGCGGTGCAAACATACAAATAATTTCCAATGGAAAATATATTAACGTGAAAATATATGGCTGAAAAAATGAAAACCCATAATGGAGAACGGAATGAGAGCGGTGTCGGGAAGGACAGGTGGCAGCTCCAAGATGATATGCCTTGGATGTGTGGAAAGACGCGATTGTAGGACAGTCCCCAAAGGATGTAGAGACCACAAGGCCTGGCCACTGCTCCGATGTCCCGGTCAATAAGCTGCTGTTCCAGAAATACGCGTCTAAAATGCTTCGACTGTGGCGCGTGTTTTCTGAAAATGCGGAGCGAGAATTTTTTCGTTCTCGTGCGTAAATTTTTTGCTTCTCGAACCAAAACAAAAAAAATCTCGCGCCACCTTTTCAGGCGTCGCAAACGAGAAAATTCCCGCACGTAAACCAACCTGACGTGTACTGAAAAAAGTTGACAGTTGGGCGGGATCGTTCTACAATTGGTTTACTGGTTCTTTCTATAATTCTACTTTAGGTTGACAGCCCTTACCCTTAGGTCTAATTTCGGTTGACACGAGCAAAGTTAGCTTTTTGTCTGACATTCATTCTTCGGTATAGCTCGGGGGCAATCTCCGGCCAATGTTCGATCCTTGCCAGTAAGGGATTTTCAGACTCCGGTGTAATGACTTGCATAGGCGTTTTCGCCCTTAGAGCTTGATGTGGACGCGCCTCGTTGTACATGCGCACGGCT
>NZ_KB899161.1 GCF_000378065.1 Porphyromonas gulae DSM 15663
ATGCCTCTTTATTTACAGCCCTCGATAAGGACCTTTTGAGCTATCCGATTTATATACAAATGGCATTCAACCTATATATCAATCGAAAACGATTTATATATAAATCAGAAACAATCTATATACAAATCGAAAACGGTTTATATATAAATCACGAATCGACCTCCTACAAAGCGAATTGCAAGTCCCAAAAGGTCGCTTTCTTTTCTCTTTCACCTCAAAATCCGCTTCCTTTCGGATGCTTATTTGGAATGATTCCAAACTCAGCTTCGTTGTTGAAAACTTTTTTGGCGCGTATTTTTCATAGAGAAGCGAAGGCCCTCATGTATCCGATAAGATGGATTTCGGACACCTTCATAGACACCTCGGAGCGACTGATGATTCTTTGTCGACCACAAAGCTAATACCATACTTTTCAGACAACACACAGCGGGGAAAACCTTGCTTTTTTGGCTTATAAATCGTTTCTTTGAAGTCCCAAAATGAGACCTCTTTACAGTTCGAGACTTCTCTTTTGAGGATTTGTCATACTACTATAATACCCTTTTCAAAAAATGAAAAAAACGCTCGTAATAGTCGTTCACCCCGATTTGACCAAATCCGTTATCAACAAGGCTTGGGCCAAAGCCATCGAGGGTGCGGCCACTATCCACCATCTCTACGAACAGTATCCGAACGGACAAATCGATATAGCACATGAGCAAGCCCTGCTGGAGGCTCACGACCGTATCGTCTTCCAATTCCCCCTCTATTGGTATGCAGCTCCCTATCTGCTGAAGAAGTGGATGGACGAGGTCTTCACCGACGGCTGGGCTTACGGTGCCGGTGGGGACAAGATGGAGGGTAAAGAAATCTGCGCGGCAGTCTCCTGCGGATCGCCCGAATCGGCTTTTGCCGAAGGAGCACAGCAGTGTCATACGCTGCGAAGCTACCTGAATGTATTCGACGGGATAGCTGCTTTCCTGCGTGCTCGATTCACCGGTTACCATGCCTGCTACGACTCCTACAATCCTCGCCTGCCGGAAACGCTGCCGGCCAACTGCGAAGCCTATCTCCGCTTTATCAAAGGAGAATGAATACAGGGGTAATAGCCATCATCCCGGCTCGATACGCTTCCAGCCGATTCCCGGGCAAACCACTAGCCGATATGCTCGGCAAGCCGATGATCCAACGGGTATATGAGCGAATAGCCGGTGTCGTCCCCCGAGCCGTCGTAGCCACCGATGACGAGCGTATCCGTCAGGCCGTGGAGGATTTCGGAGGAGAGGTGGTGATGACGTCCCCCGAGTGCAGTAGCGGTACGGAACGCTGTCGGGAGGCATTCGACAAAGTAGGTCGGGGAGAAAAGATCGTCCTGAATCTGCAAGGCGATGAACCTTTTGTCCGGGAGGAACAGATCGACCTGCTGATTTCGGCTTTCGACAAGCCGGAAACCGATATAGCTACGTTGGCAGAAGTTTTCTCGCCTGACACGAGCTTCGAGCTATTGGACAATCCGAACAGCCCGAAGATCGTATTGGATCATGGAGGCTATGCCCTTTATTTCAGCCGCTCCGTTATCCCATATCTCAGGGGGGTAGAGCCTGACACTTGGTGCCGCCGGCATACTTACTACAAGCATATCGGGATCTATGCCTTTCGCCCGGCCGTCCTCCGCGAGATCACCTCGCTGCCCCAAGGCTCGGCAGAGCAAGCTGAAAGCCTCGAACAGCTTCGTTGGCTGGAATACGGCTACCGGATTCGAGTGCTGCAAACACAGCAGAGCACGATAGGAATCGATACGCCGGAGGATATGGACAAGGCCATAGCCTATCTCCGTTCGTTGGGTATGGAATGACGCATCTGGGACACTATATATAATTATAGAGTATATAGGATGAGATGATTGACGATCTGACTCGAGAGAGGATACTCGATGCGGCCAATATCGTAGAGGTCGTAAGCGACTTTGTTTCGCTCCGCAAGCGTGGCGTGAACTACCTCGGCTTGTGTCCTTTCCATAGCGATCGCAATCCTTCGTTCTCCGTATCGCCGGCAAAGAACCTCTGCAAATGCTTCGCCTGTGGCGAAGGAGGCTCGCCTGTTCATTTCATCATGAAAATCGAACAGCTCAGCTATAGCGATGCCCTGCGCTATCTGGCACGTAAATACGGGATCGAGATTCACGAACGGGAGCTGACCGATGAGGAGAAGAAACTCAAGAGCGATAGAGAAAGTATGTTTATCCTCAATGAGTTTGCCAACGACTTCTTCAGGAACAACCTTCTCAATACCGTCGAAGGCCGGACCATCGGGATGACTTACTTCCGCCAAAGAGGTATTCGTCCGGAGACCGTACAGAAGTTCCAGCTCGGCTATGCACCCGAAGAGAGGTCGGCTCTCAGTGACGAAGCCATACGAAAAGGGTTCAAGTCCGAATACTTGGTCGATACAGGGCTTTCCATCCGATACGAAGACAGCAAGGCCTTACACGACCGGTTCCGCGGACGAGTCATTTTCCCCGTACAGACCGTAAGCGGCAAGATCGTAGCCTTCGGAGGAAGAATTTTAGGGAAGAAAGACAAGGCCGCCAAGTATGTCAATTCTCCCGAAAGCATCATCTACTCGAAGAGCAAAGAGCTGTATGGGCTATTCCTGGCCAAGAAAGAGATTGCTCGCCGAGATAAGTGCTTCCTTGTCGAGGGTTATACGGATGTCATTTCGATGCATCAGTCCGGTATCGAAAATGTGGTGGCTTCCTCCGGAACGGCTCTGACACAGCAGCAGATCAATCAGATACACCGCTTTACCTCGAACATCACAGTCCTATACGATGGTGATGCGGCCGGGATCAAGGCAGCTCTGCGTGGTATCAACCTGCTACTGGAGCAAGGCATGCATGTGAAAGTGGTTCTCCTGCCCGACGGAGAAGACCCTGACAGTTTTGCCCGCAATCATACCGTAGCGCAGTTCGAGGAGTATATCGAGCAGCATGAAACGGATTTTATCCGCTTCAAGACACAGCTCTACTTGAGCGACATGGAGCGTGACCCCATCCGAAGAGCACAGCTCATTACCGACATTATCGGCAGTATTGCTCTGATCCCCGACGACATCACACGCCGTGTCTATGTCCAAGAGACAGGCCAAACGCTTAGTATGGATGAGCGGCTGCTGGCTCGCGAAGTCCAAAAGATGAGGTTCCGTGGGAGTACGTACTCCGCCCCACAACCCACCATCCAACAGCCGGCGATTACCTCTGAGAGGAAAAACGATTCGGACAATCCCGTAGGCACCGAAGACCATAGTACCGAAACTCCTGCCGATACTCGTTCAGCAGAGGTGGGGCAACCCTGCTATCCGGCCAAATATGAAGAGGAACTGCTCCGTCTGATCATTCGCTATGGCGAAAGAAAACTCCTCATATACAGGCATGAAGAAGGAGCGGAAAAGCAGACTCCATCGGAGGTCACCTTGGCTTATTACATCAAATCGGACTTGAATGCGGATGGAGTAGATATTGGCACCGACATATTCAGACAGATTCTCGATGAGGCTGCCGAACAATCGTTCGACAGTGGTTTTGTAGCAGCCAAGTACTTCAGAGATCACCCCAATGCACAGATCAGTCATATTGCGGTCGAGCTACTGACCGATCGCTATGCTTTGAGCCGTATTCACTATGGGAAAGGGGAGGAGAGCAATGCGGAAGAAGACCTTCAGATGCGAGTGGAACGCGAACTTCTCACCATCAAAAATGTTTTTATTCAGGTACAAATCCGTGCTTTGCAGAAAGAAATCGTACAAGCTCAAAAAGCCGGCGACATCGAGTTGCAATTAGAAATAATGAACGAACTGCGCAGCATGAACGAAATGAAAAGCGAGTTGGCGCGTCGTCTGGGGGATCGCACCGTATTGCCCTGATTGACAAGGATGATATGGGCTACTTCGACCTGAAAGGATCTTGTGTCGGATCGACTTCGTCACAACGGTACGAGGTCAAAACATGCTAAAGAACATTTTCCCGGCACAAAAAGGACGTGAACGATCGAAAAAACCGCCTTTATAGGTATCAGGAGGGAAAGAATACCTATCTTTGGGGCGTCAAGATTACTCACTTTTAGGTATTCGAAGTCCTTATTAAAAAGATAACTATAATGGCAAAAATCAGAGGAGCTGTGGTCGTTAATACCCAGCGTTGCAAAGGTTGCAATCTATGTGTAGTGGCTTGCCCGACAAAAGTGCTAGAGCTACACCCGAATGAAGTCAATGACAAAGGCTATCATTACTCTTATATGAAAGATCCCGAAAGCTGTATCGGCTGCACCAGCTGTGCAACGGTATGCCCGGATGCATGTATCACGGTGTACAAAGTGAAATTGTAACAAAAAAACAGAGAAAAAATATGACAGAAGAAATAAGGCTGATGAAGGGCAATGAAGCCCTTGCACACTCGGCAATACGTAACGGTGTGGATGGCTACTTCGGCTATCCTATCACTCCGCAGTCTGAAGTTATGGAAACGCTCATGGAGGAGCATCCATGGGATACGACCGGTATGGTTGTCTTGCAGGCAGAGAGCGAAGTCGCTGCCATCAACATGGTTTATGGCGGTGCCAGTTGCGGCAAGATGGTGATGACCTCTTCCTCCAGCCCGGGTATGAGTCTCAAGCAAGAAGGAGTGAGCTATTGTGCCGGTGCCGAATTGCCCTGCTTGATTGTAAATGTTATGCGTGGAGGCCCCGGCTTGGGAACGATCCAACCCGGACAGGCCGACTATTTCCAATCTGTCAAGGGTGGCGGACACGGTGACTATCGTCTGATCACATTGGCACCCAACTCCGTACAGGAGATGGTCGACTTCGTTGGCCTCGGACTGGAGCTGGCATTCAAGTACCGCAATCCTGCACTCATCCTTTCCGACGGTATCATCGGTCAGATGATGGAAAAGGTGATATTGCCTCCGTTCAAAAAGCGTCGTGCCGAAGACGAAATCCGCGAGCAATGCCCGTGGGCAACTCTCGGTCGCAAGGGAGGTCGTCAGCCGAATATCATTACCTCTCTCGAGCTTGATTCGGCCGTTATGGAGCAGAACAACCTCCGCTTCCAAAAGAAGTATGCAGAGATCGAAGCCAATGAAGTTCGCTACGAAGAGTATCAGACGGAAGATGCCGACTATATCCTCGTTGCATTCGGATCTTCTGCACGTATCTGCAACAAAACGGTACAGCTCGCACGCGAGCAGGGTATCAAGGCAGGTATCTTGCGTCCGATTACCTTGTGGCCGTTCCCGACCAAAGAGATCGCCAAGCTGGCCGATCGTGCCAAAGGCTTCCTTGTGGCAGAGCTGAATGCCGGTCAGATGGTAGAAGACGTTCGTTTGGCCGTAAACGGCAAGGTTCCCGTAGAGCACTATGGTCGTATGGGCGGTATGCTCTTCTCTCCTGATGAGATTCTGCAAGCACTCAAAGAGAAAGTAATCAAATAAGTAGAGAATATAGTCCGAGAATGGATCTCAAGAAAGTCAACGGCATACTGACGATAGTCTTCTATCTCCTGCTGGTACTTACGGTAGCCATGTTCCTGTTTTACAGACAGACAGAGCAGAGGTGGCTGTATCTGGTACCGGGGTTTGCAGCTGTAGCAGTCAGGGTGACGGGATATTTCATCAGTTCATTCAAACGCTAATAACACAGTTATCACAATGGAAATCAACGATATTATCAAACCGGAAAACCTGGTTTACGCTAAGCCGACCTTGATGAACGACACGGATATGCACTATTGTCCGGGTTGTAGCCACGGGGTCGTACACAAACTCATCGCAGAGGTAATCGAAGAAATGGGTTTGACGGAAGAAACTATCGGCATCGCTCCCGTAGGATGCTCAGTATTCGCCTATCGCTACATCGATATTGACTGGCAAGAGGCTGCCCACGGCCGCGCACCGGCTCTGGCTACGGCAGTAAAGCGTCTGAATCCGTCTAAGCTGGTATTTACATATCAGGGCGATGGTGACTTGGCCGCCATCGGAACAGCCGAGACCATCCATGCAGCCAACCGAGGAGAAAACATCGCCATTATATTCATCAACAACGGTATCTACGGTATGACCGGAGGTCAGATGGCCCCGACTACCCTTGAAGGTATGGCTACGGCTACTTGCCCTCAAGGAAGAAACGTAGAGCTGAACGGCTATCCGCTGAAGATTGCCGATATGCTTGCTTTGCTCGATGGTACTTGTCTCGTAACGCGCCAGACCGTGCACAACGCAGCAGCTGTTCGCAAGACGAAGAAGATGATCCAGAAGGCATTCGAAAACTCTATGAACAGAAAGGGTACTTCTATTGTCGAAGTTGTTTCTACATGCAACACTGGCTGGAAGATGAGCCCTGCAGCATCCAATGACTGGATGATGGAGAACATGGCTAAACAGTATCCTCTGGGAGATCTTAAGAATATCGACTAACCTCCCATTCAAACAAAAGAAAAGTATCATGACTTACGAAATTGTAATTGCAGGTTTCGGAGGACAAGGTGTCCTCTCAATGGGTAAGATCCTTGCTTACTCCGGTTTGATGGAAGACAAAGAGGTATCTTGGATGCCTTCATACGGACCCGAACAGCGTGGGGGTACATCGAATGTGACGGTGATCGTGAGCGACGAACAGGTAAGCTCGCCGGTTCTCAATGAATACGACATTGTGATCGTACTGAACCAGCCTTCGCTCGATAAGTTCGAGCCGCGCGTTAAGAAAGGCGGTATCTTGGTTTACGATCCGGACAGCATCGTACTCAAGAATAAGCGCGACGATATTCAGATCTATGAAGTGGATGCTACACAAGAGTCGCTCCGCATGGGTAACCAAAAGGCATTCAACATGATTGTCCTCGGCGGTGTTCTCAAGGTTGCTCCGATGGTTAAGATCGAAAGTGTGATCAAGGGTCTGAAGAAGACACTGCCCGAACGTCACCACAAACTCATCCCGATGAACGAGCAAGCCATCCAACGCGGTATGGAGATCATCAAACAGATACACTGATCCGAAAGAGACAATCTAATTCGATCAACACATATACAATAAAGAGACTGTGCCGGAATATCATTTTCGGCACGGTCTTTTTTTTACATTTGTATAATAAGACCACATTGTGATTGAAAATAGATTATGGAGCCAAACGTGAGTGCAAAGAATCCCGATATAGAAACGGAAAACAAGGTCTCGATCAGCGAAGAAGAAGCCCTCGTACAGCGGGAATACTCTTTGTTGATTCAAGACTATTTGAACTCCAACCATCGTCGCAAAGTGGAAAAGATCGACAAGGCTTTCCACTTGGCCAAGGATGCTCATGCCGGTGCCAAGCGACGTAGCGGGGAGCCTTATATCCTCCACCCTATTGCCGTGGCGCGGATTGTATGTCAGGAGATAGGGTTGGGATCCACGTCCATCTGTTGTGCCCTGTTGCACGACGTGGTGGAGGATACGGAGTACACCGTGGATGATATGCGCGACATGTTCGGAGAGAAGGTGGCACAGATCGTCGACGGCCTGACCAAAATATCCGGTGAAGTCTTTAGCAATAGCTCCGCACAGGCCGAGAATTTCCGCAAGCTGATTCTGACGATGAATGATGACATCCGCGTTATCCTCATCAAGATTGCCGATCGTTTGCATAATATGCGTACACTGGACTCCATGCTTCCGGCCAAGCAAATGAAGATTGCAGGCGAGACGCAGTACGTCTATGCTCCCTTGGCACATCGTTTAGGTCTCTTCGCGATCAAGAGCGAGCTGGAAGATTTGAGCTTCAAATACGAGCATCCGCAGGAATATGAAGCCATCAAGGAAAAGATCCGCATCACCGAACAGCATCGTTTAGAGCTGTTCGAACATTTTGCGACACCGCTCAAACAACGGTTTGCCGGTATGGGCATGTCCTATGAGATGAAGGCGAGGGTCAAATCCGTCTATTCCATTTGGAAGAAAATGGAAAAGAAAGGGGTTCCTTTCGAAGAGATTTATGACCTTTTTGCGGTGCGAATCATATTCGAATCCTCACCCAACGTACCCGACAAAAACCGCTGCTGGGAGATCTATTCGGCCATCACGGATATATATCGCAATCGTCCCGACCGTATTCGCGACTGGGTCAGCAATCCCAAAAGCAACGGATACCAAGCACTCCACCTGACGGTCATGGGACCGGATGGCGAGTGGGTGGAAGTCCAGATCCGTAGCCGAAGGATGGACGACATTGCAGAGAAAGGATTCGCTGCCCACTGGAAATACAAGGGCGACAATGTGGAAGAAGATTCGGAGCTGGAGAAATGGCTCAGTACCATACAGGAAATACTGGAAAATCCGAACCCGAATGCTCTGGACTTTCTCGATACGATCAAATTGAATCTATTCTCCAACGAGGTAATGGTGTTCACGCCAAAAGGCGAGATCAAACGTCTGCCGCAGGGAGCTACGGCTTTGGACTTTGCTTATTCGCTTCACTCCGATTTGGGAGATCATTGTATCGGTGCCAAGGTGAACCACAAACTTGTTCCACTCAGCTATGTACTCAATAGCGGCGATCAGGTGGAAGTACTTTCGAGTAAGAGTCAGCAGCCCACCGAAGAGTGGTTGCGCTATGTAACTACAGCGCGTGCCAAATCAAAAGTGGATTCCTTCCTCCGACGCAAAAGACGTGAGATGGTCAATCGAGGGGAAGAAAAGGTAGTCAGCGTTATCCGAACATCCGAATCCATGGTCTCTGCCGAACTTTTGGATAGGATCGCAGCCTATTTCGGTTTCCTCAATCGAGAAACATTCTTCTACGCTGTCGGTACAGGTACGGTATCTCTGCCCGAAAGCTTCAAGAAACTGCTTCAGGGAGAGCATAGCGGCAACTTCCTGATGAGGGCTATCCGTTCGGCACTGAAAGCGGGCAAAAGCAACAAAACCTCCTCTCCATCCGGCAAGCCGGCAGAGAAAGAGGATAAGAAAGCTTTCAACACCAAAAAGACTTATATCCTGCAGGAGGACGAATTCTCCCGCAACTATCAGATCGCTGAATGCTGCAAACCTATTCCGGGTGATGATGCTTTTGGATTTATCAACGATGACGATACCGTCGTGGTGCACAAGCGATCGTGCCCGATCGCCATGCGTCTGAAGAGCAGCTTCGGCAATCGTATTCTTTCCACCGAATGGAGCCTGCACAGTCACACCTCGTTCGAAGCCAAACTGGCTCTTAAAGGCATCGACTCCACCGGCATCCTTACTGCCGTAACACAGATTATTTCGGAAGACTTCAACGTCGGCATCAAGCACATACAGCTCACGGCCAAGGATGGTATTTTCGAAGGACAAATCCATCTGCTCGTGCACAACTCCGACGACCTGCTCAAAATTTGCCATCGCCTCCGTCAGAACAAATATGTACAGTCCGTGGGGCGCGTATCCTGATAGCTGAGGGAGTCTGTCTTTTTATCTTCGTTAGTTCCGTGTCTCAATGGGGTAAATTCGTGCTGTTTTTGGCGCGAGTTTTGCCGATTGGAAGCTTTTTTGTTACTTTGCAGTCGCTTTGCGTAATCTCTGACAGGAAATAACGTGCGACCTGTGTATATTGCGTTTAGTACTTAGCTAATCCAAAAAGCAATACAAATGGACTTTATTAAAATCGTTAACGAAGAGTTCAAATCAGGAAAAGAACATCCCAAGTTTAACAGCGGTGACACCATCACTGTTGAATATCGTATCAAGGAAGGTAACAAGGAGCGTATCCAGAAGTACCGCGGTGTGGTAATACGCATTAGCGGCCATGGCGACAAGAAGCGCTTCACTGTTCGCAAAATCTCAGACGGTATCGGTGTAGAGCGTATTTTCCCCATCGAAAGCCCCTTCATTGAAAATATCACCGTTGAGAAGTATGGTAAGGTACGTCGTGCCAAGCTGTATTACCTGCGTGGCCTGACAGGTAAGAAAGCCCGTATCAAAGAGCGTCGCGTAGCTCTTCCTGCCAAAGACTAATTGACGGATAGCGATTATTGGGAGAGGAGGCTCCTCGCATAAGGAGAGGATGTATATAGAGTTATAATCCTCGTTCCCAAAGAAGCTACAGTCTGCATTATGCAAAGAAGGTGTGTCGAGATTATCTTCCGGCGCACCTTCTCGTTTTTAACAGAGGAGCCAAGAGAAAGCTGAAAACGGGTGTATCGAAAAACAAATTCGACACACCCGTTTTCGGGTTATTGGCAATGGTACTGGGGAAACGTGACGATTAATCCGATCAGCTGTAAGATGCCGGCGACCCTCGCCTTTTCTTTCCCGATAGAGCGCGAATACAATCACGCAAGAAAAGCGAGAAAGTTTTTCGCCTTTACTCCTTACCTTTGTCCGGATCAGGATGTTTCTGATCGGATATAATGAGGAACAGGACAATGCACAACTTTGCCATCATCGGTGTGGCCGGCTATATCGCTCCGCGCCATCTTCGCGCCATCAAGGATACGGGCAATCGCTTGGTATCGGCTATGGATAAGTTCGACAGTGTGGGTATCATGGACAGTTACTTCCCGAAAGCTGCCTTCTTTACGGAGCAAGAACTGTTCGACCGTCACAACTCCAAGCTACGAGGGACCGATCAGGCTATCGACCATGTGTCCGTATGTACGCCGAACTATCTGCACGATGCCCATTGTCGCTATGGTCTGCGGCTTGGAGCGGATGTGATATGCGAGAAGCCTTTGGTGCTCAACCCTTGGAATATAGACGCTTTGCAGGAGATCGAGCAAGAGACGGGGCATCGGATCTATAATATCCTTCAACTGCGACTCCATGAGTCGATCGTGGCTCTGAAGAGAAAGATCGAAGCCGGACCGGCCGACAAGATCTATGATGTCACGCTGACGTATATTACTTCGCGTGGCAATTGGTACTATACGAGCTGGAAGGGAGACGAGCGTAAGAGCGGCGGCATAGCAACGAATATCGGTGTCCATTTCTACGATATGCTGTCGTGGATTTTCGGCAGTGTCCGACACAATGTCGTACATGTGTATGAGCATGACAGGGCTGCCGGCTATCTGGGATTGGAGCGCGCCCGTGTGCGTTACTTCCTCTCGATCAATGAAGAGCTTCTGCCCGAGAATGCCGTACAGGGAGAGAAGCGAACCTTTCGTACGATAGAAATAGACGGCGAATCATTCGAGTTCAGCGAAGGATTTACAGAGCTGCACACCGAGAGTTATCGGCGGATTTTGGCCGGCGAAGGTTTCGGTTTGGACGAGGCTCGCAACAGTATTCAGATCGTCCATGACATTCGCAATGCTTGTCCCGTAGGGTTGAAGGGCGAATACCATCCCTTCGCACGTTTGCCTCTGGCCTCTCATCCTTTCGGATGGAGACGCTGAAAAAAGGGATTTCTATAATCTTATGATCCGCTCACCCTTGCTCCTGTAACGATCTGTTATGGGGAGAGAGTTTATCGGCCGTAGTATGCGAAGCGAGAGAAAGGGGGAGGAGTCTCCGGAGATCAATCCTCCAAGAGAGTGTACAAGGCTGAGGGGGATGTACGTTTGAGTACGGTGAGTTCCATATCTTTTCCAACACGGATCCCTTCATTGAATAGGCGATATTCGATGGATTTCCAGCACAGGTCGGGGTGATTGTTGTCCTTGCTCAGGTGGCACAGCCATACGTGTTTCATCCCCGGATGGAAAGTTCGTGCAAGGAAGTCGCCCGTTTCCTGATTGCTCAGATGTCCGTTTGGCCCCGATACCCGTTCTTTCAGAAACTCCGGATAGGGTCCGCTTAGCAGCATCTCACAGTCGTAGTTGGCTTCCATGACGAGGTAATCGGCTTTGGATGCATAGTGAGAGATGGTGTCGGTGATGTGTCCGACGTCGGTGCACAGCGTAAAGCTGAAGCCCGGAGCCGTGATATGGTAGCCTACGTTTTCTGTGGCATCGTGAGGGATGGGAAAGGCCGTTATATCGAATCCGGCCAGACGAAATGTTTCTTCCTGAATGATATTGCGCCGTGAAAGGAGCGGGAGGTGATCCACGTATCTACTGCTATTGATCCCATTATGCACTCTTTCCGTGGCGAACACGGGCAGATGGAATTTTTCTCCCAGGCAGCCGATAGTCCGGATATGGTCGGCATGGTCGTGCGTAACCAATACGCCCACTACATTCCCTTCGATGGGTATCTGATGATCTTTAAGGGCTTTGGAAATGGTTCGTAATGGAATGCCTGCGTCGATAAGCAGTGCCTGATTGCCATTGGAGAGGTAGTAGCAGTTGCCACTACTGCCACTGGCGATACTCATGAATTTGATCATCTTGCTTTCCGTTCTCCTTTGCTCTTTGTTCTGACAGTTCGGTTGGAGGAGATCAGCATCGGCATTTGTTGTTTTCGTACTCTTCTCCTACGCTTATTTCTCCCTTTAGAGAGCGTTTCATCTCTGCTTTTACACGCTCCGGTGTATATCCGCGTCCGAATAGATACATGAGCTTGATGATGGCACACTCGGTCGTACTGTCATAACCGCTGATAAGCCCGATGGTTTCGAGTTGATGCCCCGTTTCGTATCGATGCATATCCACATAGCCCGATACGCACTGGGTGACATTGACGATGACGAGTCCACGCTGAACGGCCTTCTCCAAAGCATCCAGAAACCACGGCTCCATGGGGGCATTGCCGCTACCGTATGTCTCCAGGACTACACCCTTCAGTGAGGAGATACCGAGAATGCTCTCCACCACTTCGCGTGTGATGCCGGGGAATATTTTCAGGATGACAACGTTTCTGTCCATTTCCGTGTGGACACTGAGAGCAGCATCTGCCCCTCGGTCGGCTATCAGAGTATCTTCGTACCGAATGTCGATACCGGCATAGGCTAAAGGCGAAAAGTTGTATGAAGCAAAGGCTTCGAACTGGTCCGCACTGACTTTCGAAGTGCGATTGCCACGCATGAGATAATTGTCGAAGAAAATGCAAACTTCCGGCACACGAGCATAGCCGTTTTGCTTCGCTGCTGCGATTTCGATGGCGGTAATGAGGTTTTCTTTTCCGTCTGTCCGAAGGGTGCCGATAGGTAGTTGTGATCCGGTCAGGATTACAGGCTTCTGCAAGTCGTCGAGCATAAAGCTCAAGGCAGAGGCCGTATAGGCCATGGTGTCTGTGCCGTGGAGGATGACGAAACCGTCGTAAGTCCGGTAGTTCTCTCGAATAGTTTCGGCCAGCCTCACCCATAAGTCCGGTGAGATAGCAGCCGAGTCGATAGGAGGATCGAACTGGATGGAGTCGATTTTGAAACCGAATTTTTTCAGTTCCGGCACATTGGTTTCCAGATATTTGAAGTCGAAAGCTTCTAATACTCCCGTCTCCGGATTCTCAATCATGCCGATTGTCCCCCCTGTATATATGAGGAGAATCGCAGAACGTCCTGAAGCAGATTTAGTTTGCATTATGTGGTGAGCTAAACAAAACGGTGGCGGTTTTTTCCTGCCGGCTTCCAAGATCGCGCAGCCATCGGACTATGGCTTTGGATACGGCCGGTGCACAAAGATAATAAAAGCTCGTTCAGAGCATGCTTTACGGCGCCACTTCTTGCAAATTAGTGGAGCGTGGAGGGAAAATGGAACGGTTTGCGGTGGAAAAAGATGCCGTACTCCGATAAGATTTGTTCGGATGGCTTAGAAAGGTGGGGTGACGGGTAGGAAGAGCCGGTTAGCCGGGCAATCCATTGATGCGGCAGGAATTTTGAAGGTCAGTTCGGGAACAATTTCTGTGAGATTGAGCGAAGTGCAATAGGGAACACTTCTCTCCAGATTGTTGGCGCGCAGGCGTTCGTAATGATCTCGCCGGCTCAGGTATGCCGTCAACTTCTCATGCGTGTTGTAGTTACCCCAGAGTTCTTGGAAAACTGAAGCTCCGTCTTCGCAAATGACCTCCTCTCCAAGCCGGACGATCGTAGCAGCCAAAGCACCGGCGAACAGACAATCCTCCGTACTCATCCTGTTTTGCCAGCCCGAAGCCAGTACCATGACCGGCTTCCGCTTGGCGATGCAGTAGCGAGCGACAGCTTCCAGATTGATAAAAGCCCCGATAATAACGTGCAAGGCTCCGGCAGCTATGTCGGCGGCACGGGTGCCGTTGGTCGTCGATAGTACGAGCTGTTTCCCCTCTACCGCCCGGCGAGTATATTCTTCGGGAGCATTGCCGAAATGCGCGAAAGGCAATCGCTCCGTTCCTCGCTCACCTCCTACAAGGAAGCCGTTCTTGGCATAGATTTCCGCCTCCTCGACGGTTGCAATCGGGATGATACCTGCAGCACCGTTCATCAGTGCCGTCGTGATCGTGGTGCCGGCACGGAATATATC
The DNA here is from genome assembly GCF_000378065.1 of Porphyromonas gulae DSM 15663. GTDB lineage: Bacteria > Bacteroidota > Bacteroidia > Bacteroidales > Porphyromonadaceae > Porphyromonas > Porphyromonas gulae. Next base: position 14,360 of record NZ_KB899161.1, read on the forward strand.
CACGATGACAACCATGTACTCTTCTTGCTCCGTCTTGTAGTATGGATAGAGTACGGGAGAAGGACAGAGACTGATCTGCAGCATCTGCTACTCTTAGTATTTCTCGAGGAATGTCTCCAGAGCTTTGATGAAAAGCTGGTTCTGAGCAGGTCGCTGCGTAGTGATTCGGACGTAGGATTCGTCGAGACCACGGAAATTAGAAGCATCCCGAATCAGCATATTATGCTCTTCCAACAGATATTTTTTCAGTTCGGCTGCAGTCCCTTTCTTCAGCCGAAGGAGGAAAAACGTGGTACCGGAAGGATGTACTTCTACGCCATCGAGGCGATTCAGGGCTGTGATAAAATCTACCGTATTGCGTTGCCACTTGCGGATCGGCAGAGTAAATTGTGCAGGATGGATAAGGATGAATTTGGCAGCCTCTATAGCCAGTGCATTTACCGCCCACGGGGTACTGAAAGCAGCTACACGCTTCATAAAATCCTTATTGGCCACGATGTAGCCGATACGAAGTCCCGGTATCCCGTAGGCATGACTGAAGGAATAGACCATGACAAGGTTTTTTCGTCCTTTGATGTCGGCCGGACGAATCACTTCCTCGGTCGTAAACGATACATAGGACTGGTCGAGGACGAATGTCGTGTCAGGATGATCGTTGAGCAGACGCAGGATCTCTATCCGCTGCAGCAGTCTGCCATCGGGATTGTTCGGATTACAAAGCCAGCAGAAATCTATATTGGAAAAATCAGCCTCGCCTATATCCTCATTAGAAGGATAGAAGCAGACTTCGTGCTCATACATCCGACAAGCATCTTCATATTCGGCAAAAGAAGGAATGGCTATGAGGCTTCGGCTCCCTCTGAATGCCTGTGCTATTTGGTAGAAGGCCGCCGTGGGTCCGTTGGTCACGAGTATGGCGTTATTATCCACACTGTTCCGCTTGGCGAGCATCTGCCTGAGCGTACCGGCATCCGGCTCGGGGTAGTGCTGAATACAGTTGAGGTTTTCTACCAGATGTTTCTCCAGATGATCTTTATCGCCATCTGTCCAGACAGTGGTACTGAAGTTGATTATTTTGCCTGATAAGGGTGTAACGCCTTCATCTCCATGTCCAAAAATCATAGTTCTGTCTCCTTCTCTATATTGTAGGTTTCTATTTTGTTCCGGTCTCATTGCTCCGCTATTCCCAAAGCCTCGTATATCGCTTGATGCAGCCTTGGGCGTACGCTTGCCGTCATCAGTGTCTTATTCAGCCGATTGGGGTAAGTTCGATTGGAAAGGAATACAAAGATAAGTTCGTTCTCGGGATCGACCCAAACACAGGTGCCCGTAAATCCCGTATGGCCGTAGGTAGAGGAGGAAGCCGATTCCGCCATGCTTGCGCGACCTTTGTCAAACCCGAGACAACGTCTGTTGCCCTTGCCGTGAGTCGTGATGAACTGTCGAAAGACCTTTTGGTCAATGATTCTGCGGCCTTTGTAGCTGCCTTCGTGAAGGAACATGTCCAACACGCGCGCTACATCCTCTGCCGTGCCGAAAGTACCGGCATTGCCCGACACGCCTCCGAGGCATGCGGCAGCTTCGTCGTCCACTGTACCGCGGACGATGCTTTTACGTAGAAATTTGTCGTTCTGTGCCGGTGCAATGCGCGAAACGGGATACTTATCGAGTGGAAGATAACCGAGCGAACCGGCTCCGATGGGGCGGAATATGCGTTCTTCGACAAAGACATTCAAGCTCTTGCCCGACACTTTTTCCACAATTTGCTGTAGCAGGATGAACCCCAGATCCGAATACCTGTAGCGTCCGACACCATTGCGAGGAGTAGAAGCGATCGTATTGAGGACAATTTCTTTGACCTCTTTGGACAGGTACAGATTGGAAGAAAAACGAAACGGATAGTCCGGCCGAAATTGTCCGGAGACCAGATCGGAGCGAAATCCGAAGAACGGATTGCCCCACATATTGGTATCTACTCGAACCCATCCCGAACTCCGCCGGGGAGAGAGCAACTTGCCGTCCAGACTGCTACTGTCTATCAGGGATTCGTAGAAATTGACCGATGGCCGAAGGCCTGCTTCATGAAGCAGAAGCTGCTGTACGGTGATGTCTTTGAGGTCTGTTCCGGCAAAGCGAGGCAATAGCGTTCCGAGCCGGTCACTGAGCTTCAATTTCCCATCCTGAACCAGTAGCATCACAGCCGGAGTAGTGGCTACGATCTTGGTGACGGATGCCAAGTCGTAGATGGTGGAAGAAGATACCTTGCCTCCGTGTGCAGATCCGTCGAGGGTGCCGAAGCTTTTGTCATATACCACCTTGTCCCGATGGACAGCGAGGATACGACAACCGGGGAAAGCTCCTTGCCTTAGGGCTTCTTTCGCTATGCGGTCTACCGCCGGCATCGGGATGATAGAGGAGTGGGATTCGGTCGGTGGCATCATGTTCGCAGTTGGATCGGTCTCCTCCTCTTCCGGAACAACCGGGATCTCACCACCTGAGGATACCACAACTCTGTCCCGAATCTTGCGAGCTGCCATTCGAGCAGCCTCCTTTACGTTTTCATATGCCACGACTATAGCCCGTGCTTTGTCCGTAGCCGCCGGAATCCTGTCGGCTACATAGGGCGATGTGAAGAAGACGATGGCAGTGTGGTTCTGTTCCGTCAGCCGGTGGAGAAAGGTTCTTGCCCGATCCGGCTGTGTGTGCCGAACCGTGACGATCACAGCATCGTACCCCTTGAGTTTGGAGAGCAGCTCTTGTGTGCGCGTACTGTTGCTGCCCTTGGTATAGGAATAGCAGTCCTTGCTCGTAAGCCCCAGCTCTTGTGTAAAAGTATTGGTGGCTGCACCATCCAGATCGATGCATGCAATACGGTTTCCCTCCGAGAGGGGGAGGAACTGCTTCTTGTTTTTGAGAATCGTAATAGACGCCAGCCAGAGGTTTTCTGCCATCCGTTCCGCTTCACGGTTGTTTACCTGCCGTACCACCTTCTCCGCGGCCTTTTCCTTGGGCAGTTCCTTGCGGATAATGAGCCCATACTTGAAGGCCAGAATTTTGCGACATTTCTTGTCCAGCAAATCGTTGCTTATCGTCCCGTCTTTTACAGCAGCGAGCACTTCAGAAAAAGCCTTGGCCGGGTCTACGGGACCGAGGAGAATATCGTTGCCGGCCAATATGGCACGAACCGAGATCGGCTGCGAACCGGCGCTCTGTACCCCCTGCATGGCCAGCCCATCCGTAAAGATCAGCCCCTCGAAGCCCATTTCCCGCTGGAGCAGATCGGTGCAGATGGTATAGCTGAGCGATGAGGGTGTATTTTTCTTCGCCTCCAATGCCGGGACATTGAGGTGAGCCGTCATCACTCCGCTGAGGCCGGCTCGGAAAAACTCCTTGAAGGGGAACAATTCGGTCTTGTCCAATTCCTCTCGGGAGGCAAAGACCGTGGGCAAGGTCTTGTGCGAATCCTCCATCGTATTGCCATGCCCGGGGAAATGCTTGGCCACTGCCATTACGCCACCGTCCTCCAAACCTTGTGCATAGGCGACTCCCCTTTCCGCCACTTGGCGTGGATTGTCGCCGAAACTACGCGTACCGATAACAGGGTTCTTCGGATTATTGTTCACGTCCAGCACCGGGGCAAAATTGACATGAATCCCCATCAGCCGGCATTGGCGCGCTACCTCCCGACCATAGTTGTAAAGGAGCTGATTGTCTTTTTGGTGTCCCAAGCCCATATTGCGAGGGAAGCGTGGGGCATCTTTCAGACGCATGTGCAAACCCCACTCACCGTCCAGTGCTATCAGCAGAGGGATGCGGGCAGCTTCCTGCAAGTGGCGAGTCATCGTGTATTGCTCCGAGAGTGTTCCTTTTTGGAAGAGGATACCCCCGATATGGCAGGAGCGCACCAGTTGTTCGGCTTGCTTTACTTTTTCTCCCTGCAAAGAGGGGTAAACGATCGGCATGAGCAGTTGGCCTACTTTTTCCTCTGTACTCATGCTCTTGATTCGGTCTTCGACCCACCGATCAACATCCTTACCGTCGATCCCCTCGAAGAGGAGAAAGGGATAGTCCTTCGACTGTACGGCACGCATTGTACCCTTGTTCGTACGAGGCGGTGTCATGGCAGTGTACAGCACCGACAGAAAGAGTATTGTGATGGAGGAGAAAAGAAATCGTTTCATACCCTACAAATGTACACAAAAAAGCGGCCTGCTCCGAGCTTGCAGACCCTGTGCAACGGTGCTTTCTCCCTATGTCGTGCATCGGGGGCAGCCGCCGGCCGACTGAGGGATGCACTCATACCCGAAAAAGAAAGGAGACGAACAAAAGAAGCATTGCTTCCGTTGCCGCCTCCTTCACTCAAAAGAGAAAAAAGGTAGAGAAAGTTGTATTATGCCTACTCTTGTACGACGATCTCCCCGTCGGAAGCCGAGAGCGTAAGCGTCTGTCCTTTCCGGATCTGTCCGGAGAGGATGAGATCCGTGAGGCGATCCTCCACTTCGTTCTGGAGTGTACGCTTGAGCGGTCGTGCTCCATATTGGAGGTCGTATCCCTTCGTCGCTATCACATCCTTGGCTTCATCGGTAAGAACGAGGTCGTATCCGGCACGATGGATGCGCGCCAAGACGGCTTTAAGCTCTATGTCCACCATCCGGCGAATCTCCGTCTTGCCCAGCTGGTCGAACAGGATGATGTCGTCCAAACGGTTGAGAAATTCGGGACTGAACGTCTTGTTTAGTGCTTTTTGGATCACAGAACGGCTGTGCTCCTTGTTCGCTTCCTCGTCTTTGTCCGAACGGAACCCAATGCCCTGCCCAAAGTCTTTGAGCTGGCGTGTACCCACGTTGGAGGTGATGATGATCACCGTATTCTTGAAATTCACGCGCCGTCCCAGACTGTCGGTCAGCTGCCCCTCGTCCATCACCTGCAGAAGCAGGTTGAAGACATCGGCATGGGCCTTTTCGATCTCGTCCAAGAGAACCACGGAATAGGGCTTGCGTCTTACGCGCTCGGTGAGTTGGCCGCCCTCCTCATAGCCCACATATCCCGGAGGTGCTCCCACCAGACGCGATACGGAGAACTTCTCCATATACTCGCTCATGTCCACCCGGATCATCGCATTCTCATCCTCGAACAGGTATTCGGCGAGTTTCTTGGCCAAATAGGTTTTGCCCACGCCTGTGGGGCCGAGGAAAAGGAAAGATCCGATCGGTTTCTTTTCATTGCGAAGTCCCAGACGATTGCGCTGGATGGCACGCACCATCTTTTCGATGGCTGTGTCCTGACCTACTACTTTGGTCTTGAGGTCATCTGCCATCGTACGCAGACGTTCGCCTTCGCCCGTGCTCAGCCGCTCGGCCGGAACGCCTGTCATCAACGCCACTACGTGCGCCACTACATTCTCGTCCACCGTCTCGCGGTGCTTGGCCATCTGCTCCTCCCATTTCCTCTTCTCTTCCGCTATCTGCTGCTGAGTGCGTCGCTCCTGATCGCGGAAGGATGCGGCCAATTCGTAGTTCTGAGCCTTTACGGCCGAGAGCTTGTTCTCCCGCACCGAAGCCAGTTCGGCCTCCAATAGTTCGATCTCTTTCGGTGCCACTACGTTAGTGATGTGGACGCTCGCGCCGGCCTCGTCCATGGCATCTATGGCCTTGTCCGGAAAGAAGCGATCGGACACATAGCGATCGGTCAGCTCCACAGCTGCTTTGATGGCCTCGTCCGTATAGCGTACGCCGTGATAGTCCTCGTATTTCTCTTTGATGTTTTGCAGGATGGTCAGCGTTTCCTCTGCTGTCGAAGGGGCTATCGGCACTTTCTGGAAGCGGCGTTCGAGTGCTCCGTCCTTTTCTATGTTCTTGCGGTACTCATCCAACGTAGTGGCTCCGATGCACTGTACCTGTCCACGGGCAAGAGCGGGTTTGAGCATATTGGCCGTATCCATCGATCCGGCGGCAGAACCTGCTCCCACGATGGTATGTATCTCGTCGATGAAGAGGATGATCTGCGGATTCCTCTTCAGCTCATCGAGTACGGCTTTGAGCCGCTCTTCGAACTGTCCGCGATATTTGGTACCGGCTACCATCTGAGCCAAATCGAGGCTGATGATCCGCTTGTCGAAAAGGATGCGACTCACCTTCCTGTTCACGATGCGTTCGGCCAGTCCCTCCACGATGGCACTCTTGCCCACACCGGGTTCGCCGATGAGTACCGGATTGTTCTTTTTGCGCCGGCTCAGGATCTGTATCACCCTTTCGATCTCCTGCTCCCGACCCACTACCGGATCGAGCTTGCCTGCAGCCGCCATGGCGGTGATGTCGGTGCCGAAGGTGTCCAAGGCAGGCGTATCGCCTCCGCTCCGTGTCGTGGTAGTCGTATCGCCTCCGCCGAAGCTCTGTTCGGGAGCATCGCCGGAGCCGCCGGTGGGGCCGCTGTTGCCCGGAGGCAGAGAGGCGTCGTCCTCTTCGTCGTCGAAGTCGTTGTCTTGGTACCCGTCGATGATCTCCGTTTCGGCAGGAGTTTCTCCTTCGGAGGGGCTGCGCTGTCCGAAGTAATCCGACAGGATGGTGTCGTATTTTATACCTTGTTTCATAAATATCTTTTGTACTAAGCTCTCCTGTGTCGAGTTGAGAATACTCAGCAACAGATGGACCGGGCTGACGGCCTCGTCTTCCATGTCGGCACAGATGTCTGTGGCATCATTGATAGCCTTCCGAGCCGAAGGGGTGAAGATGGGCAATCCCTCGGGCGAAGCAGGCAAACTCTCGGCGATGGCTTCCAACTCGATCAACCGTTTGAGTTCGTACAGGTTGATCCCATAGTGCCGCATGATGTCGATCGCGCCGTTGTCTCCGTCGCGAATGATACCGAGTACGAGCATATCCTGCGTCACGGCTACGACGCCGAGACGGGTTGCCTCCTGATAGCTGTACTCCAGACTGTTGCGGAATGTTTGTGTAAAGTCGTATGCCATCTCTAAATACGTATTGCAATTATCGTGCCGCAGGATTCGGATTTATCCCTTTAGGCATAACAATGGCCGTTTGGCGGGTGTTCAATGCCTCCTCGTCTGTCATAATGACCGATGCGAAAGCCCGATTGGCTGACAGGCCTCAGTCTCCAACAGGCCGGGAAGAACTTATACCGATCGCTCGGCACAGACTTTCCGTTCTTGAAAAATAATAAGAAAAAAGCTTTTTACCTCCGGATGAATCCACAGTCACAGATCTGCTATTACATAGGGAGTGAGCCGAAGTCTGCGGTTTGCTGGAAATTTGATTGTCGAACCGAAAATGCCGAGATTGCGGTTCGTAAATCCTGAAAAACACGCGCGTAAAATTTTTCGCTGTGGCGCGGGAAGTAAAAAATTCTCGAGCCACAGCGAAAAAAATCTCGCGCCACGTTTTTCGGAGCATGGAATGAGAAAATTCACGAGCCTAAACCGTTTGGAGGCGACAGCTCTTTCTCTGTCATGAATACGGATGAGATGCCCCAACGGATGGGGTAGCGAGATGGTTGTAATCTCGGATTGTATTTTTTTTGCGGAACCTCTTGCAAGTTTGGGATAATCCACTACCTTTGCATCACGAAAAACGAAAGGCTTTCTTAGCTCAGTCGGTTAGAGCATCTGACTGTTAATCAGAGGGTCCTTGGTTCGAGCCCAAGAGAAAGCGCAGTCACAAGACGTTTTTCTATTCTTCCTTAGCTCAGTTGGTTAGAGCATCTGACTGTTAATCAGAGGGTCCTTGGTTCAAGTCCAAGAGGAAGAGCAAACGAACAAGACCGAAAGTCCGAGAGGGTTTTCGGTCTGTTTTGTATGGGAGAGGAAGCTCTGCGGTATATGCCGTTTGTTTTCGCACAGCCCGTTCGGTAGAGATTTCAGCGCGTAAAGAAGAATTATGTCATCCCAACAGATCCAAGCATTAGAATCGGAAAAGATACCCAAACTGCTGTTTCACTATGCTCTGCCGGCAGTGGTGGGCACAGCAGTCAATTCGCTATACAACATCGTAGACCGTATCTTCATCGGGAACGGGGTGAGCGAATATGCCTTGTCGGGCTTGGCTATCACCTTCCCGATCCTGATCTTCCTGATGGCCTTCGGTATGCTGGTGGGAGCCGGTGCGTCCGTGCGAGTCTCCATCCTGCTGGGGAGAAAAGACATAAAAGGGGCCGAACACACACTGGCCAATGCCATCTTCCTGACCTTCTTCACACAAGCCCTGACCATTATCCCCTGCTATATCTTCATGGAACCGCTGCTTCGGCTGTTCGGAGCCAGCGAACGTACGTTGCCCTACGCCATGGAATACCTCCAATACGTGGTTCCTGCCAATATCTTCTCGGCTCTGAGCTTCGGCTACAATGCTATCATGAGAGCTTCAGGCTATCCGCGCAAAGCCATGATCACGATGATTATCGGGGCTATGACGAACGTGGTGCTGGACTACATCTTCATCTATCCGTTGGGGATGGGGATAAGCGGAGCCGCCATAGCGACAGTCATCTCCATGATAGTGTGTTCGGTCTACGTCCTTTCGCACTTTTTCCGTAAGGACAGCATCGTACGTTTCCACCGTTCGGCTTTCCGCCTTTCCCTGCCGGTGATCAGCGGCATAACGGCTATAGGGGTAGCACCCTTCGCCATGCACCTTACGGGCAGTCTGGTCAATATCATCATGAATCGTTCTTTCGTATCCTACGGCGAGACAGCGGACGCTACCGACTTGGCCATCGGAGCATTCGGGATTATCAATGGCTATGCCATGCTCTTTTTCATGATTATCATCGGTGTGGCTCAGGGGATGCAGCCGATCGTGGGCTTCAACTACGGGGCTAAGAATCTGGGACGGGTGAAGTCGGCCTATCGCTACAGTTGTGGCGTCAATCTACTGGTCAGCTTTCTCGGTTTTGCTCTGGCTATGCTTATGCCGAGGACGATCGTGGGGCTGTTCACCGATAGCGAACAGATGATAGCACTATCTGCTCCGGCTCTTCGCACGGCCTTGATCGGGCTTTCTTTGGTCGGCTTTCAAGTCACCACGACCCAATTCTTCCAAAGCATCGGCTTCAGCCATAAGGCTATTTTCCTGAGCCTGACGCGCCAGATCATCTTCCTGATTCCCTGTTTGCTGATTATCCCCCGATTCATGGGGCTGGACGGCGTGTGGTGGAGTCTGCCGATCAGTGATCTGGCCTCGGTCATTTTGGCTTTTGTGCTGATTACCATACAGATGAAGCATTTCAATCAATCGAAAAAAACTACTTTCGCCGAGTAATCATCTTACAAAGCCGAATCCTTTTCATGACTCAGATAATCTTACCGGAACGATGAAAGTATTTCTCGAAGCCTTTCTCCTACAGTATCTCCTGACCCTCTACATCGCATACCGAGGAGGACAGGCGCTGCCGCAAAAGAGCCTTTGGCGCAAAGGTTTTCACCTTCTGATGGGTGTAGTATTCGCCCTGTATCTAATAGGGTTTGCCGGCAACAGGGTTTTGCCCGATGCCGTGATGAGCTGTATTATGTCTGTCACGGGGTTCTGGTTTGTCATGTCCATTTATGCCATGTTTGCCATGGTGATCGTAGAGATTGCCCGTGTCGTGGACAGGCATTTCCTGCACAGATTCGACAGGCTGTCCGAAAGAGTGCAGGCTCGCATCCGATTGGGGCTGTTCGTTCTCATAGGTTTGTATTCGGCTTTGATCGTGATACATGGTCTGAATATCGTACGCTATCCCGTTGTAAAGCATATGGACATTCGTTTGGACAGGCCGGCCATAGATGGAAGGCAGTCCATGAGAGCAGCCCTGCTCACGGATATTCATATTAGCGAGACGGTGACGGCCGGCCATATCCGCGAGATGGTGGAGAGGACTTTGGCCGAACGTCCGGATATAGTCCTGATCGGTGGGGATATGATCGACTATCATGGCAGATATGCTCGTCGGGACAGCATCACGGAGTATATGCGCCGCCTGCAGGACGAGACGCCTATGGGAGCTTACTATGTGCTGGGCAATCATGAATACAGGGCGGACGAAGTAGAGAAGCGCGAGTGGTTCCGTTCGATCGGCCATCTGGTGATCGATCAGGTTGTCACCCCGGGCAATGCCTTCTATCTGATAGGACGGGACGATAGCACGAATGTCTTCCGTGCTCCGTTACATGAACTTATGCCACATGTCGATACCACTAAGGCCTCTATCCTGCTCGATCATCAGCCGCACAAGCTGGACAGCGTGGCGATGACCGGTGTGGATTTGGCTCTGTACGGGCACACGCACAACGGACAGATCTGGCCGTTTACGATTTTGACCCGACTGGCTTTTGAAAAATCATGGGGCTATCTTCGCAAAGGGCATACGCAGTTCTATGTCAGTTCAGGAGCAGGAGCGGCCGGACCGGCTATTCGTGTTTTCACGGAGAGCGAGATCGTCATTCTGAATATTCGGTTTGCCTCCGAAAACAAACCGGCACATTAGTATTCCGAAGGACGAACAGATACAACTAACCCCAAGAACCACCGCGATGGTAGGTCCTTGGGGTTAGTGTTTTTTTAGCGGTCTGTTTCGTAGAGTTCTTGCCGTAGCATCCTTACGCCTTCCGTGGCAGGAGCTTGGATATACCGAATGTCTTGTCGGGAAGTGCTCCGCACCGGCTTCGGATCGATCAGGTAGATAGGGCACTTGCGAGGGGCATAACTCAGTAGTCCGGCAGCCGGATAAACGTTGAGAGAGGTACCGATGACAACGAGAATGTCAGCCTGCGTTACCTCTTCGATGGCCGGCTCTATCATCGGAACGGCTTCGCCGAACCAGACAATAAACGGCCGTAGCTGACAGCCGTCGGGTGCCAGATCTCCCACATGCAGATCGGGATTGGTCGGGTCTACGGGATAGAGTACACTGTCTGTGGCCACAGATCTGTTCTTCATCAGCTCTCCATGCAGATGAATGACGTGCGTGCTGCCTGCTCTCTCGTGCAGATCATCCACATTCTGTGTGACGATCCTCACATCATACTCCTTCTCCATTTCTGCCAGGCCGATATGGCCTGCATTCGGTTTGCAACCGGCATAGTCGCGTCGGCGTGCATTGTAGAACTTGAGGACGAGGGCAGGATTGCGCCTAAACCCATCGATAGAGGCCACATCTTCGACGGGATAATTCTCCCACAATCCGTTGGCATCACGAAAAGTCGATATGCCGCTTTCGGCACTCATGCCTGCGCCACTCAAGACGATGAGTCTTTTCTTATTCATGTTATATCCTTCGTTTAGGGGTTTATTGACAAAGATAAAGAGAAGTCCCCGTATATTTGTCTGCAATTATCAGATAGTTATGACTACCAAGGGGAGACATACCGCCGTCGATGTCCTGCGAGTTCTGGCCGGATTGATGGTAATCGGCATCCATACTTCGGGAGAATACGTTCTCGAAGGAGTGGCTGAGGGTACAAACTTTATAGCCGGTCTATGCTGGGAAGCGGTCGTTCAGCCGGCCGTTCCTCTATTCGTTATTATCAGTGGGGCTTTCGTCTTGGGACGCAATGAGACGTGGGGAGATTTCTATCGGAAGCGAATACCGCGACTGCTGGTACTGCTTGCCTTTTGGCTCCCGTCCTATTGGCTATGGATGTGGCTCAAAGGAGATGATATAGGTTCCTATCTTGCTGGTTTTTGGCAGGGACGCTCGTTCGTTCATCTGTGGTATGTGGTGATGCTGCTGGGACTGTATGCGGTCGTTCCTCTGCTCAACGAAATAATCCGCAGGTGCGAAGCCGGTGGAGAGAAGGCAGCTCGGAAACGACTTTGGACACTATCCACCATATTGCTGCTGCTGGGGATATTGTCCAACACCTACGATTACGTACTCGGCTACAACCGCTTTTTCCCCTTTCTCTGGCCGGATTATCTGGGATATTTCCTCGTAGGTTATACGCTGAGGAGCCATGCTCCAAAGCGTTCTTTACCGGCTCTTTCCCTGTACGGACTCTCTACAATTTGTCTCTTCTTCGCCAGTCGGCACGCTTTCGAGCACGGCGAAGGGCTATACTTCTACCGTAATCTCTCACCACTGATTGTTCTTTCTGCTGTCAGTCTCTTCGCGTTCTTCGTTTCTTGGGGAGAATGTGGAGGAAAATTGGCACGGATCGGGAAGATCCAAGGGGATATTTTAGGGATTTATCTGGTGCACATCGCTGTGCTGAACGTGGTGACAAAGATACTTGTACTCGCCACCCCCGGCCTGATGCAAAGCGCATGGCTCAACATACCGGTTCGTGTAGGATTGGTTTTCTTCGTTTCTTGGGGAGTTGTGCGGCTGATGAAGCGGTTGCCGATATGCCGCCATTTGGTGTAGGTCAGTCCGAGATCGGTTCTATCGTACCCGTTTCTTCGACCTCTCTGTATCGTTCGCCCGTCTCAGGACAGACGGCCATCCCCTTGTCATCGAACGACAAACGGTGACCGACACGGCTTACCCAACCTATTCGGCGGGCAGGATTGCCCACTACCAAGGCATAGGGCGGTACATCTCTAATCACCACCGCTCCTGCTCCTACCATCGCATAAGCCCCTATCGTAATACCACAAAGAATAGTGGCGTTGGCTCCGATGGAGACGCCTTCGCGCAAATGAGTGGAGCGGTATTCGGATTTTCTTTCAATAAAGGCGCGAGGATTGATCACGTTGGTAAATACACAACTCGGTCCGAGGAATACGTAATCTTCGCATACGACACCACTATAGAGGGAAACGTTGTTCTGTACCTTACAGCCGCGTCCCAATCGTACCCCCGACATTATAACGACATTCTGCCCGATGTTGCAATTCTCTCCGACCTCCGCTCCACCCATCAGGTGAGAGAAGTGCCATACGCGTGTACCTTGGCCAAGCACACAACCGTCTTCTACTATCGCTGTGGGATGAATCATAAAGGCCTGCGTATCAATTGGCGATCAACTGTTCGGCACGTTCTACCGACGAACGGAACGAGGCATTCATCTCCATCTCGTTCGTCACGCAGCGACAGCCGTGGAGTACGGTGGCATGGTTACGCCCACCCATCAGTTCGCCGATAGCCGATAAGGACTGAGCCGTATGCTTCTTGGAGAGGAACATGACCACCTGACGTGCCTGTACAATATCCTGCTTCCGGCTCTTGCTTTTCATCTGCTCTATCTGCACCTGAAATACACGGCTGACAGCCTGCTGGATGCACTCGATGGTGACTTCCTTTTTCTCCAGTCTGACAGCTTGGCGGACAATCCGTTTGGCAAAGGTCAGGTCGATTTCCTTACCCACAACCACCGAATTTGTAATCAAGGATACGAGGGTGCCTTCCAGTTCACGAACGTTGTCGCAGACATTCTCGGCGATAAAGTTCAGCACCGATTCGTCCAGCCGGACTCCGCTCTGGAGCGTACGCTGCTGGAGTATCTCGCGACGCAACTTCAAATCCGGACGTTCTATCTTGACACAAGTAGCACCGGCCATACGAGTAACCAACCGCTCCTCCATCCCGTTAAGGTCCACAGGAGGTTTGTCCGACGTCAGGACTATCTGTTTGCCGAGCATATAGAGGTGATTGAACACTTGGAAGAAAGCCAGTTGTGTTTTCTTCTTGCCGATCAACCATTGGATGTCATCGATGATCAGTACATCCACCTGCTGATAGAAGGCGATGAAATCATTGATCGTCCCCATACGGGCTGCCGTAGTGAACTGCATCTCGAACAAATGGCTCGATACGTATAGTACTTTCAACCGGGGGTGCATCTCTCTGACACGAAGGCCCAAGGCATGGCACAGATGCGTCTTGCCCACACCGGAAGCTCCATATATAAAGAACGGATTCATCGGCGTATTGCCCGGGCTGGCGGCGATGGCTTCAGCCACTGAGCGAGCTACATAGTTGCATTCGCTCTGGTAGAAGTTGCGGAAATTGAGCCTGCTGTTGAGCTGCGTGTCGAAATCCTGTGCCTCGCTATGCGTAGCCGTACTGGGCATGTGCCTGTGTAGCAAATTGGCATCGAACTGTTCGGCCGCCTGCCCACCGCCGGCACAACCGGCCAATGTCACCGTGCCGGGATATTTGGGCGAACTGTTGTCCACAAGGGCATTGTACTGTAATGATGCGTTGGGACCTATGACACGCCCCAGCACCGTACGCAGCTGCTCTACGAAGTTGCCCTCCAAAAACTCACAGAAGAACTGACTCGGCACTTGTAAGGTAAGCGTATCGCCCTCAATAGATACCGGCACGATAGGCAAGAACCATGTGCGGTATGCTCGCTCATCTACAATATCCTGAAGGATGCGAAGACACGCGTCCCATATTTCGTTTACGTCGGTCGAGTGGTAGTTCATCTAAAAATTATCATTTTGGGAGCGGTTATTCATTGCTCCTTTAGGGATAGCAAAGGTTCAAACAAAAGAGCAAAAAAACAATCGGCAAAAAGTGTAGTATAATTCAGAAGAACTGTATCTATATTGTTTTCAGGCGGTTATAACCCCGAGATATAAACAACGAACGAAATACCTGTATACTTCTGTTTTTCAGGATATTGCGGTCTTTTCGACTGATGAATAATGGAGTTATCAACAACCAAGCTGCATGCCCGATTTGTTTGTGTACAAAGAGGTTGCGAGCCAAGAGCGAAAAATTTTTCAACAGTGCTTTTATTTACAATGAATCGAAATAAGGGAAATACGTAGTCCCCCCCTAAAATTGAGTACAGACTGTGGAAAAATGGCATCTTCGGATACCTATCTTCGCATCTCGGTACAGATGTGTCCGACCAGGAACAAAAATATCATAGACCGAGGAATCCCGAAAACATCCTGCACGGGAGATCCATATCTTTTGAAATTCGATGTGTAAGGTACCGAAAGGGAAATTTCATTGACGCTCCTTGCACATGCTAAAAAATCGCGCGGTTTATCACGCCGAAAAACGCGGTCTGAGAATTTTTTCGTTTTGCTTCGGGAATGAAAAAATTCTTTATAGGAACAATTAGAGAAAAGGGTATTAGGGTGAGGATTAAAGGTAAGTAGGTGGAAATGAGAGAGATTTGCAGTGTTTATTAACACTTTGCACAGAGGGTTAAAATGCAGAAGATGTGGATTTGTGTAGAATCCCGTTACCAAATCGTTAGCCTATTCCTCGAATGGTAACGAAGAGGCAGGAGGAGGTAACTGACGGAAGAGTATTCGGCATCTCTCCGTTCCTTTATTGCGGTGCTTATGCTTTGTATTACAATGTTTTGCATAGCTGAAAACGCTTCGGTAACGGGTAACTTTGCCCATAAAAACAGAAGCGTATGCAAAGAGACAAATTCAAGGTGTTGCTCTACCTGAAAAAGAGCGGAACGAATTTTTTTTGCGCGAGTTTTTCAGGATTTACGAACCGCACTCTGTGGGATTCCAGCGCGAGTTTTGTGGGAGATTTCTCCGCCGGTGAAAATCGTCGGCCCTCGTTTTTGCTATCTTTGCCATTCAATAAATCTTAGTTTCGTATAGATTATGGCTGCATGGTTCGAATGCAAGGTCACCTATGAGAAGGTGGCCGATAATGGAATGCCTAAGAAGGTGGTGGAGAGCTATTTGGTGGATGCCGATTCTTTCACGTTGGCAGAGGCCAAGATGATAGAGGAGATCACCCCTTTCGTCAGTATGGGAGAGTTCAACATCAGTAATATTCGCAAGGTAAACTATGCCGAACTTTTCCTCAATGAGGATGATAAATGCGATCGCTACTATCGTTGCAAAGTGCTGTATGTGACGATCGATGAGAAGAACGGGGTGGAGAAGAAGACGCCTGCGTTCATGCTCGTCAAGTCGGACAGCTTGCCCAATGCGGTGGCAGAGCTGGAAAAGCAGATGGGCAAGGGATTGGCCGACTATGAGATCGCATCGGTGTCGGAGACTGCCCTGATGGATGTTTTCCAATACATGCCGGCGAAATGACGCTCATTGCCGATCGTTTAGGCCCCGTTCTCCGCTCACTGCCACAAGGCGTGCGGCTGGCGGCTGTTTCCAAGTTCCATCCCGTGGAAGAACTCATGGAGGCTTATGAGGCCGGCCAAAGGATTTTCGCCGAGAGTCGGGTGCAGGAACTGATGAGCAAAGTGGGAGCGATGCCTGATGACGTGGAGTGGCATTTCATCGGGCCGCTACAGACAAACAAGGTGAAGTACATCGTCCCTTTCATCTCGATGATCCAGAGCGTTTCCTCTCTGAGGCTCTTCGACGAAATCAGCCGTCAGGCATCGAAGGTGGGGCGTACCGTGCCGGTATTGCTGGAAGTGCATATCGCATCGGAGGAAACAAAGAGCGGTTTCACGCCGGAGGAATTGCCACAAGTCCTCGAGACTATTTTGGCTCGTGGATCCGATACCGGAGTCCGGATTGCCGGTCTGATGGGGATGGCTACATTCACCGACGACAGGGAGCAGATTCGCAGAGAGTTTCATCGGTTGGCATCGCTTTTCAGGGAGATGAAAGAGCGTTTCTTCTCCGATTCCGCCGATTTTTGCGAACTTTCGATGGGAATGAGCGGCGATTATGAGCTGGCAATCGAAGAGGGAAGCACCATCGTTCGTATCGGAACCACTATCTTCGGCGAACGACGCTATTGAAAAGGGCATAGGTTTCGCTCCGGAAGGGAAGAGCCGGGGCTATGCTCTCATACGTTTCTGTCGGTTTTTTGACTCTTTATGACTCGGATGTTTGCCGTGGCGATTCGGCAAATGGATTCGATGAAGTTTTTTATCTCAAAATATTCTTTTATGACTGTTCCGCTAAAGGTATTCTCTATCAAAGAGCTTGCGAGCTACTTCGGAGGCAAAATGAATACATTGGGAGACCGGGTTTTGCTGAGCAATGAGAAGCGATCGCTCCAAGAAGTAGCTATGTCTGTACCGTTTCTGGTTGAATCCATGCTCTTTTCTATTTGCACGAGGGGCTATATGCGACTTATGGTCGACTCGCGAGAGATCGAGCTGCACGAGGGTGAGCTATTGGTCGTCATGCCTCGGAAAACGATAGAGGTGATCGAGTCCGGTCGCTTTCGTGCTCGTCATTTATGTTTGGACAAGGAGATTCTTTCTTTGTCGGCGGTCAGAGTCGGCAGTTTTATTTCCATCGTCAATAAACTACACAGCAATGAGCTCTTTCGCCTTGACCCGATGCAACACGCATTCCTCATGGCTACGATGGATCTGATCGAAAACACGTTGCAAAACCGGAGGCTTCATCAGGAAGAGATCGTCACCCACCAGATCAGCTCTCTCTTCCTATTTCTGGACGATCTGATCGTTGATGGCACCGAAACCGACTGCAAGCATAGCAGATCTGAAACCATCTGTCGCAATTTTCTGCTTCTCGTCTCCGAACATCACAAAGAGGAGCATGCCGTCAAGTTCTATGCGGACAAACTCTGCCTCAGTCCCAAGCACTTGGCGCTGACGATAAAAAGCGTCATGGGGCAGTCTGCCTCCAAAGTGATCAACAACTTCATCGTCCAGCAGGCCAAGTCGCTGCTGCGTTATACGGATAAGACGATTCAGGAGATCGGCTATGAGCTGAATTTCTCCACACAGTCCTTTTTCGGCAAGTATTTCAAGCAGCATACCGGTATGAGCCCGGGCGAATACCGCAGTCGGGAGGGCCGAGCCACGCAGCCCGAAGAGGACTGACGGGAGTATCCGAATCAAGCGACATACAGCCATCCGATGATGTCGGAGGATGGAGGATGGTTGTTGCCGGATCATAGTCCGGAAAAGAATACGGGGCTGTACCCGGATAATTCCTTCGGCACAGCCCCCGTGAGAGGTGATCCAAGATCCGTTAGGATCTTGTCCAATTTTCTTATGCGTTCACCTTGGCCATATAGGCGATGAGATCGAGTACTTTGTTGGAGTATCCGATTTCGTTGTCGTACCATGAAACGATTTTCACGAAGGTGTCCGTGAGTGCGATACCGGCTTTGGCATCGAATACGGAAGTACGGGTTTCGCCGATGAAGTCGGAAGAAACCACTTCTTCGTCCGTGTAGCCCAAAATGCCTTTGAGTTCGCCTTCCGAAGCTTTCTTCATGGCAGCGCAGATATCTTCGTACTTAGCAGGCTTTGCCAACTGACATGTCAGGTCTACTACCGATACGTCCAGTGTCGGTACGCGGAAAGACATACCCGTCAGTTTGCCGTTCAGTTCGGGGATCACCTTGCCTACCGCTTTGGCAGCACCGGTGGAAGAAGGTATGATATTGCCACCTGCTGCTCGACCGCCTCGCCAGTCTTTTGCAGAGGGGCCGTCCACTGTCTTCTGTGTAGCTGTGGTGGCATGCACCGTGGTCATCAGACCTCCTACCATGCCCCAGTTGTCGTTCAGTACCTTGGCAATGGGTGCCAGACAGTTGGTGGTGCAAGATGCGTTGGAGACGATTTTCGTGCCTTTTACGTACTTATCCGTGTTCACTCCGCATACGAACATAGGCGTGTCGTCTTTAGAGGGAGCCGACATAACTACATACTTGGCACCGGCAGCAAGGTGTGCTTCGGATTTTTCTTTCGTGAGGAAAAGACCGGTGGACTCTACTACATATTCCACTCCGGCCTGATCCCATTTCAGATCGGCAGGGTTCTTTTCAGCTGTAACTCGAATGGCTTTTCCGTTTACGATCAGCTGACCGTCTTTGACTTCGACTGTCCCATTGAAACGACCGTGTACACTGTCGTACTTGAGCATGTACGCCATATATTCCACATCGATCAGGTCGTTGATGGCTACGACTTCAATGTCGCTTCTGTTTTGTGCTGCGCGGAATACCAAGCGGCCGATACGGCCAAAGCCGTTAATACCTACTTTCGTCATAACTAAGTGCTTATATTTTAATGTTAACCATTATTGTTTTGTCCGGAATACTGCGTTTCCCTCCGAAAAGAGCTTCTAAGTAATTCTTCCCGATAGATACCGTTCCGGTGACCTTGCTACAAAAGTAAGGAAGATAATCCACAAATAGCTGATTTTCTTACACAAAAACATTTTTCTCGCGCCATAAGTCCTTGTATTCTTCGGGTATTTGCGAGCTACCTTGTCGCGACCGCATCGCCTCTTATTCGTTGATAGGATGGCTTCTCTTCGGCTTGCACTTATGGGCGAGGAGCCTTTGGCCGTTGGTGCCGATCCGGAGAATAGCGATGCTGCATTCGTTCCTTTAGGCACGAATCGGGTGCTATACTTTTCTGTGCCAGCCTTTTTCTCTTCTCTGTTATTATAATCTCTTCGCTCTCTTTTCCTTACTTTTGTTTCCGTTCCACGGCGGAATTGTTCAAGAGAGTAAGATTTGTACACAATGAAGAAGAGCGGAAGTATCATCGTAGTAGATGACAATAAACATGTGCTGACAGCTTTGAAGTTGCTCCTGACGGGGAGTTTCGAGACCGTGACGCTCCTGCCTTCTCCCAAGACACTGCTTTCCACTATCGTGGAGGTGCATCCGGATGTACTCCTGCTGGATATGAATTTTTCTACCGGTATCAACACGGGCAATGAGGGATTATATTGGCTGGATCAGGTCCGTGGCCGTTTCCCGGATCTTCCTGTGGTGCTCTTTACTGCTTATGCGGATATCCGTTTGGCAGTGGATGCCTTGAAGCGTGGAGCAAGCGATTTCGTCGTCAAGCCATGGAATAACGCCGAGCTGTTGGAGTCGCTTCGTGTGGCGATGAATAAGGCCGCAAACTCTCATGTGACGGCTACACCTAAAGAAGACGATTCGGTATTTCTCGGCAAAAGCAAGGCTATGCGTGAGGTGTTGGAGCTGGCCGATCGTATCGGCGATACCACTGCCCATGTCCTCATTACGGGTGAGAATGGTACCGGCAAGGGCGTTTTAGCCGAGTATATCCATGCCCGTTCTCCTCGTAGCCGTCAGCCGATGCTGACCGTGGATATGGGGGCTTTGAGCGAGACGCTGTTCGAGAGTGAACTGTTCGGCCATGTGAAAGGGGCCTTTACCGATGCCAAAAGTGACCGTGCCGGCAAGTTCGAGACAGCATCCGGCGGCACGATCTTTATGGACGAGATAGGCAACCTGAGCCTTGCCCTGCAAGCCAAGTTGTTGGCTGTGCTCCAGCAAAAAGTGGTGACTCGTGTGGGCAGCAATACGCCGATTCCCGTGGATGTTCGTATCATTTCTGCCACGAATAGCGATTTGCCTCTCTCCGTGGCAGAGGGCCGGTTTCGAGAAGATTTGCTTTATCGTCTCAATACGATTCATATCGAGATGCCACCGCTACGTCGTCGCAGGGAAGATATAGTACCGATGGCCGTTTTCTTCCTGCATCGTTATGCACGACAGTACGGCAAAGAGGTGTCGGCATTGACTCCCGAAGCAGAGATTTTACTCTCCGACTATCCGTGGCCGGGCAACGTGCGTGAACTACAGCATTGCATAGAGAAGGCTGTGATTCTTAGCCGTAGCAGCAGCCTCTCTGCAGCTGACCTGTCGTTGCCGAAGTCGATCGATGCTCATCCGACTGCTACCGCTGTAGCAAGTACTCCTCAGACCTTGGATGAAATGGAAAAGACCGCTATCGAGCAAGCCTTGGCACGAAACGGCAGCAACCTTTCGAACGCGGCAAGGGAATTAGGTATCAGCCGTCAGACTCTGTATAATAAGATGAAACGCTACGGCCTGTAGCCTCTCTTCTATGGGAAGACGAAAGACCAGCAGTTTCGGCTTGCATCTGTTATTTACCATCGTCATGGCGGTGGTGGGTACTTGGTCGGCAGTTGCAGGACATTATGTCATCACAGTCTTTGCTGCCGGATTGGTTTTCTTTTCCGCCTTTCGCTTGCGTTTGCTCTATCGGCATCATCTTCAAGATCTTTCCCTGCTCTTGAACGCTATCGAGAATGGCGATTATTCCGTGCGCTTTTCCGAAATGGGGGGCAATGCTTCGCATCGAACATTCAACCGTACACTCAACCGTATCAAGGAGATCCTCAGTCGTTCTCGCGATGAGGCGATAGCCGGTGAGCAGTTTCTCGTACATGTACTGGAACAGATTCCTGTCGGCATCATGATGGTTGCTCCGGAGGGGTATGTCTATTCTACCAATACAGTGCTGTTGCGTCTCCTCGGTTTACCCGTTATCACACACCTCGATCAGCTTGGACGCGTATCGCCGGACATGCCTCGGCTGTTTCGTTCCGCGGCTACCGATTCAGGCATTCATGTCAAGCTCACAACGGAGCGAGAAGAGAAGGAAGTGAGTCTCCGCTTCTCTTCGTTCCGGATCAGGGGGAAGATATACCATATATATACGCTGTCGAATATCGGCAAGGAGCTTGACGCTCGCGAGACAGAGTCGTGGATCCGGCTCATTCGGGTGATGACGCACGAGATCATGAACTCGATAGCCCCCATTACTTCGATATGCGATACCCTCTTGGACAATTTGCAAAGCTCTGCGGACGAGGAAATGCTGTCTACCGGATTGGATACCATTCGTAGTACCGGAGCGGGGTTGTTATCCTTTGTACAGGACTACCGTAAGTTTACGGCCATTCCTTCTCCCGAGAAGGAGGATATTGCTTTATATGCATTTCTTACGGGGATATTGCGCCTGCAAGAAGAGCTTCTGTCCTCCAACGGTATAAAGGTGGATATGGAAGAAATACCCGTGGGGCTGACTGTTCCGGCCGACCGTCAGCAATTGACATCGGTACTGATAAACCTCGTCAAGAATGCTGCCGAGGCGGAATATCCTGCCGATACGGAGAAACGACTTTTGCGTATTCGTGTCGAGGAACGTCTCGATTCGTCGGATGAATACAGACTACTCCTTCATGTGGAAAACAACGGCACTCCTATTCCTCAAGAGGTGTTCGACAATATGTTTGTTCCTTTCTATACGACCAAAACCGGTGGCAGCGGCATCGGTCTGAGCCTTTCCCGTTATATCATTCGTCTGCATGGGGGAAATTTGCTTGCGAGGCGTACAGCCGATGGTTTCACCTCTTTCGTTATTGAATTGCCACTCTAAGAGATGAGAAAACCGATCGTCCGCTTTTTGCTATCGCTCTTTTGGCTTCTCGGAGTCTGTGCTTCTCATACGATGGGGCAGTCATTACCTTCAGTATCGAAGGAAATACGGGAGCTGAGCAATGGGACGGAGCAGCAGACCTCCCTGTTCGACAAAAAAGAATCCGAAGCTTTCGCTTTGGAAACGGTCAGAATGATTTCAGACAGAACGCCCCTCCTCTTCCGCATGGCAGAAGGCCGTAGTTGGGAAGCCGATATTCGAGGTCGATCATGGGCTTCTCGTGTGCTGCCGATAGTGCGTCGGCTCAAACACGGTGGGATTCCATGGGAGCAGTATCTCTCGTCGGATACCTTGTGTATGGAAGCTCGGCTATATGGACAATACGACTCGGTAACGGGTACATACAGAAGGGGTATTGTTTCTTTTCGGTCGGATATTCCACAGCGAAACAAAGCAGATGACCTTACGGCCTTGGCTCTGTTGGGAGAGAATGTATATGCCGAAGAGTTCGATTTTGGCAACCGGCAAATCTTTCCCAATCCTATTCGACGAGAGGCCGAAGCCTTTTATACTTACCGTTTGGAGAGCCTGTATGAGAAAGATGGTATAGAATACCGCCGTATCGCATTTCGCGGACTGAGCGGCCTGACTCATGGAACTTTAACGATAGATGCCACACGGCAGCGACTTGCTGTACTGGAAATGCAAGTCATGATGAAGGGGGTTATTACAGAATCTTATCGAGTCGAATTGGAAGAGGTAGAGCCGAATCTTTCTCTACCGGTCAGGTTTTCTGCCGTCATCAGTCGCAATCGCCTTTGGGCTTCTCTCTATAATGGCTATTCCGCATCTGTGACGTATACGGGAGAGCAGCTCGACAAGGCCGCAGTACCGGTTTATATGCCGCAAGATAGCAGTGGCTACCGTTTGCCGGACGAACTGCCCATCGCTCCTATTTGGGCTGTTCGTAGCAGCTTCGCGAGACAGGATAGTTCTACATATTGGAAAAATGTGGTTGTCGGTCGAGATCATACTCTGCATCAGCATGTACCTTGGCATCGCGCATTGGCTTGGGGACACAAGTATCGGATCGGGGAGCGTTGGCGATTAGGCAATGAGGGATTGGTGTGGGCTTTGTTCTATTATAATTATGCCGATCATCTTTGGTTGGGGCAGTCTCTGACGGCTATTTGCGATATGGCTCCCGGAATCCGCTGGGAGATAAAGCCCAGCCTCTACTATGTCACCAAACGACGCAAAGCTGTTTGGACTCTCGATAGTAAACTCCACTATTCTCCTTCGCAAAGAGGACTTTTGCAATTATCTGCAGGGCATCGCTCTTTCGATTTGTACAGCACACGCGAAAGAATAGACCAGCTGACCGATCTGATGATGGAGCTTCTCAACGGACAAGGTCCGACAACTCGCTACGATGATAAATTTGTCCGTCTGACCAATAGTATCGATCTATTGCCCAAGCTCAATGTGGAGACAAGCGTGATGCTGGCCGAGCGCAATCCTTTGCCGCATGGAGAAACGTGGAGCCTCTTCGGTGGCAGCATTACCGATATTCTGAATATCAGCAATGCCGATCCCGATCTCCCTCGTATAGTTCCTCATCACCGACTGCTGGAAGTACGAGCCAAGATGACATTCAATCCGCGTCCCTACTACCGCTATACGGCGGACGGATTTCTCGTTCGTGAGGGCGAGGGCATACGTGCTCCGCTCCTTTCTCTCTCTTATCGCGGAGCTTTCGGGATGGGGCGTAAGTCCGATGCACGCTTCCACCACCTTGATTTGAGCATACAGCAGCGACTTGTCTTTTCACCGGCATCGTCACTGTTCTATCAATTGAATGTCGGAGGCTATATCGATCGGTTGGTTATCTATCCGAGCGAGTACTTTTTTCTGAAAGGGGGGAATGCTTTTTGGCGATTCGGCGATAGCATGGAAGCTGCATTCCAGACACTGCCTCCCTATACGGCTACAGCCGACAAACACCTTATCCTTCAAACCAGCTACCGAGCTTCGCGCTTGCTGGTCAATTTCCTGCCCTTCGTTTTCCTAAAGACCAACGACGAGGCCTTGCATTTCAAGGCCCGGTGGGATATGGTATCGAGAAAACCCTATCTGGAGATGGGCTATTCGCAGAGTATCGGTACGCTGATGCAAGTCGGAGTATTCTATGGCGGCTACAATTTCTTTTACGAAAGAGGTGTTGCCATCCGATTTACATTCAATATGTAATCTCCTGTTTTTCAGTGGAAAAATGTACATTTATGCTCCAAAAGGATTACATCGAACGGACTCTTTATTCAATCGGAGCAATTTATGAAGTACAAAAAACTGCTTTTCGATCTTATCGACTACCTCGACGCATTTGAAAGTTTGTATGACGGAGGGGGGCATGAACCTGAAATGAAAGACTTTGCCGACTTTTTAAGTTGGCGTTGCGACAAAAAGAAGAAACAGGAGGAAGAAGAAGTTGTCTCTGCTACCCGGAAACGAGCAGCAGGAGCCAAGAATATAGCGCGAGGAGTCAGCCTCCTGCATCGTTACTCTCGTTTTTATATCAAAAAAGCACTGGCGGAATCTCCCTTGCAGACCGAAGACGAATACACCTATTTGGTCTGTCTGATGAACGGTGAGAGCATGACCAAAACAGAGCTGAACAACCTCAATGCCATGGAAAAAACATCCGGTGCAGAAGTCATGCGTCGTCTGCTGAAAGCTAATCTGATCGAGCAGAAACCGGATGAGGAGGATCGCAGAAGCATGCGTGTCTCCATTACTCCTGAGGGAAGAAAGGTACTGGTCAATCTCTTTCCCAATCTGCGCCTTTGTGCCGAGACACTCGTTTCCACCCTGTCGGACGAGCAGCTGACTGCCTTCGATCATCTGCTCTGGTTGCTATGCGAACACCACAACGAGATATTCACCGGCAGACATGATGCCGAGCTGAAAGATCTGCATGCGGAGACCTGCGAATTGAAACAATCGGTAGGAGGGGCTTTGTCCAAGCGACTATACCGCCGCTGAATCGGCCGATCCTATCATCTTCTCCACCTCGTCCATAAGTGCGAAAAGCTCCTCCTGTGTCGTGGCACGAAGCATGGCCACGCGCATGGGCTTGAAGTTCGGGATCCCTTTGAATATGGGACTGGCTGCAATATGTCTGCGTGTATGGAGGATGCCTCGCCGTTCGTCCAGTTTCCGGATGTTGTTCAGCGTCTGACAGCGTAGTATGTCCATATAATAGGAAAACGGACGCAAAGGCAACGTTTCTCCCGTGCGAAGGAAATGCTTCATTTCTTCGAATATCCATGGTTGGCCGATAGAAGCCCTGCCTACCATTACGGCATCCACACCATATACGTCAAAGGCTCGTCGGGCTTCTTGTGGAGTGGTCACATCTCCGTTTCCGATAATGGGGATTTGCATTCTCGGATTGTTCTTCACTTCTCCGATCAGCGTCCAGTCAGCCGTCCCCGTGTACATTTGGGCGCGTGTGCGACCGTGTATGGTCAGGGCTGCAATGCCACAGTCTTGGAGCTGTTCAGCCAGGTCTACTATGATCTTGCTGTCATTGTCCCAGCCAAGCCGCGTTTTCACCGTTACGGGCAGCTTCACCGCTTTAACTACCTCACGCGTTATCTCTATCATAAGTGGGATATTGCGGAGCATCCCACTGCCGGCACCTTTCCCTGCTACCCGTTTGACCGGACATCCGAAGTTCAGATCGATCAGATCCGGACCGGCCGCTTCGCATAGTCGGGCAGCCTCTACCATCGAAGCTACATCCCGTCCGTATATCTGTATAGCCATCGGGCGTTCCGATTCGTCTATGGTCATTTTTCGGAATGTGCCGGCTACTTGACGAATCAGGGCATCAGCACTGAGAAACTCGGAATAAACCAGATCGGCACCGAACTGCTTGCACATGACCCGAAAGGCCACATCCGTCACATCCTCCATCGGAGCAAGCAACAAAGGCTCTACTCCGAGGTCTATGGTACCTATCTTCATGCTCCTCGGGTTATGGCTTGTGCCTGTCGCAGAGCCGCTTGAATATCGGCACATACGTTTTCCTCTCCCAATAGCCCTACGATGCCTGCGGTGGCAAGTTCTTCATGGACGTCCTTGCGCACACCGGAGAGTACGATGCTGATGCCTTCTTTCCGGCTCATTTTGATCAGGTTTTCCAGATTGTGCATCCCTGTCGAATCCATAAACGGCACATGTCGCATTCTGATAATCCGAACATCGGGATGATCGCCCAATGTGTTCATGATCTCTTCGAATCTGTTCGCGATGCCAAAGAAGAAAGGCCCTTCGATTTCATATACCTTTACCCCCTTCGGGATGTCGAGCACTTCGTCGTGGTGGGCGATCTCGCCCGTCTGCGTCAGGTCGAGCTTGCCTGTGGCAACTGTGATGCGTGTGTTCTCCGTGACGCGCTTCATAAAGAGCAGGATGGCCAAAAGCAGTCCGATCTCTATGGCAACGGTCAGGTCGAGGATGACGGTAAGCAGGAAAGTAACCAGCATGACGAGGCTGTCGCTGCGAGGGCCGCGACCGATATTGGCCACCGAACGCCATCCGCTCATATTGTAGGATACTACGATCAGTACTCCGGCCAAACAAGCCATCGGGATGTATGCCGTCAGAGGACCGAGGAATAGCAGGATCAGCAGTAACACGAAGGCGTGTATGATCCCTGCAATAGGAGAGCGACCGCCGTTGTTGATATTGGTCATTGTACGGGCTATGGCTCCGGTGACGGGAATACCGCCGAAGAACGGAACCACTATATTGGCTGCACCCTGAGCGATAAGCTCGGTGTTGCTGTTGTGCTTTTCCCCTATCACACCATCGGCTACGCTGGCCGACAGCAGAGACTCGATGGCTCCCAACAGGGCGATGGTAAAAGCCGGAGGGAAAAGTTGGCGAATCGTTTCGAGGCTGAGTGTTACCCCCGTTGGCTTGGGCAGTTGGGCGGAAATAGTGAAGCGGTCGCCGATGGTTTCGAACCCGCCGATACCTTGTAGCCGAAGTAAATAGGCCACTACGGTCATCAAGATAATGGCAATGAGCGAACCGGGTATCTTCTTGGTGAACCTCGGACTCAGCATAATGATGACAATACTAAGCAGACCCATCCCGAAAGCCCAGAGGTTTACTGACTTGAAGTTGGTAAAATAAGCTCCCCATTTGCCAAGGAAATCACCGGGCATATCTGCAATACCGAGGCCGAAGAGGTCATTCATTTGGGTAGAGAAGATCGTGAGGGCGATCCCTGCCGTGAATCCCACGACTATCGGGTAGGGGATAAACTTGATCAGCGTACCCAGACGAAGAGCTCCCATCACGAGAAGCAGGATACCGGCTATGATAGTGGCAATCGTGAGGCCCTCGATGCCGTACTTATGAATGATGCCGTAGACGATAACGATGAAAGCACCCGTCGGGCCACCGATTTGGACGGATGAACCACCCAAAAACGATACGATGAAACCGCCTATAATGGCCGTGATAAGACCTGTTTCCGGAGATACACCACTGGCTATACCGAAGGCAATGGCCAAGGGTAAAGCTACGATGCCGACGATAACGCCGGCCATGAGGTCGGCCATGAAACGCTCACGGTTGTACCCACTGAATACGTCGAGCAGCTTCGGCCTGAAATATGATCCGATCATGAGAAAAACGAGATTATCCGTGCAGCAAAAGCTTTGCACGCCGCAAAGGTAGGGATTTACTCACTGAGACAAAGCTTTTTACCCGATTCAGAGCGGAATGCCTACAGTCTGATCTTCGACATTTGCAGTCTGTTAGCTATATGTAGTCCGGAAGCAGTACTTCGTTTTTTCTATTCGATAATACCGGATAAATAAGTTTTTTCGCAAAATGTTTGAGCCTTTATTGGAATTTAAGACTGTCTTTAAGAGGGTTCTTTCATGGAGATTGCAGAGCCCTCTCGGTAAACATTCCTATATTATGGTGCATAAGGAAGTTTAGATCTAATGACGCTGACAAATTCTATATTCTGCTCTTTGAGAAAAAGTTTCAGAGATTTTTCTAACAATTTGGCATTCTTAACGGCAGGGCCAATGATAATCTCTTGGATACAGGGCTCTCCTTCATCATTCACAAGTGGAAGCTCTATATAAGGTATGATGTTACTCTTGCCAAGTCTTGTTTTAACAGGATATTTCCCTTTTTCGTTGAGGGATAGGACACGATACTCCTGCTCTTCTTTGAAGCATTCATTTTTGTAAAAACGAATTGATTGAGTAATTTCAGTGGGTATTTCTATCAAATCCTGAATAGCTTCGGAGACTTCAATTCGGGTCTTTTTCCCTTGTATATATTTAAGGGATAGTTCCTCTAATTTAGTCATCATAGAGTCTTTTAGCAGCTTATTATATTGAAGGGAAGTGGGGTTGTGTTCGTTTACATAGATAACATCGCTGTTCCAGAAACCATCAGAATTACGAGCCCCCAGAGCTAATTCCCAATTGACGCCTATACAAAGTCCGAACCCATTATTCCCATAGGCCCTCCATTGGTTTAGATCGTCTCTTTTCCTTGAGAAGCAGGTCAAATATAGAGAACTATTATCTATATTTGATTCAATTTGACCTCTTAATTCCTGTAGCCCTTGAGCAACTTCTCCCTCCGAGTCTTCAATCATACCATTTAAGGCATGCATAAAGATACGTCTACTAAAAGCAAGTTCTTCTTGGTCATTTGTATAGGAAGCATCAGATGCATACATCAACCTGTTTCTAATTATTTGGTAGGCACTTTCTAAATTGCAATAATGGTAAACGAGATAACTCTTGCCTTCCTCCTTCTTTTTTTCCTGGTTAGCCAGCTTGGATCGAGTTATGCTTTTTAATGTTTTGATTCGGTTACGTCTCTCGGATGTGAGAAAAGTTGCCGAGTCTTTATCATGCTTTATGGGTTCTAAACCAATGAGTTCTTCAATGTAAATTTCAAACAGTCTAAGTACTTGAAAAGACCATAGCTCGCTTATTTTTTTTTCTATTTTTTGATCGTTATTTTTAACAGTGATTGTGAGCTCGGGTAAGCTGCTTTCATCCTCTAATGTCTCTAATTTATATTCAGAGGAAAATGAGCCTGCTATAAGTTGGAATAGTAACTTCCAATCGAAATCAGACTCTAACTCTTCTGGTACTTTGTAGTTAGGGATAGGCTTAATTTTCGATAGATAGTCTTTGTACCACTTTTGATCTTCTATTTTCCCTGTGATGGGCTTGCCCCCGAGCACTTTATCTTCATACTCCTGAATGATTGTTCTCTTCTCTTCGTTCTGCCTTAATTCCTCAATGAACGTCTCGAAGTTGAATAAATAGCTGCTGAGGGATTCTTGTTCCTGTGTCTTTGTTTTCTGACTCATAGCTTTTATAGTAAATATGGTTTTTGTTAAAAACTCTTCTTTGTAATGAATAGTCTTCAAATAAGGAAGAGAAGAAGACAGACTAAATTAGTCTGCTTCTTACAAAGGTAAACATTTATTCTTGCGTCTAAAGAGGCCTATAAATAGTATTTATACATGGCGCAAATAAGAAGCTCCCACTAAAAAATGATATGCTCTATTACGAAAAAATCAATTCTTGTGTTTTTTTTGATATTCTTGATCTGTTGCCTCATGTCAGATAAGCGATAGAATTTTGCCTCTGTCTTTGTGCAACTATGAACAAATATGCTTCGAGAATCTTACTTTGCGGAGAGCTTGTATACAGTATTCTCACTCATTTTTGCCCAACATGAGTGTGCAAAGACCCACCAAAATAGAGATAATTATTATACCGGAAATCATAAGGACTTACTTTCATAGTTCAATACTTAAGACAATAACGAGCTGCTCTATATTGATCAGCAGATGGGAATGCTCCACTACTTTATCGAGTATTAGAGGGCATCTTCCTCAGGTGCATCAAGCATATGTCCTTCACGAAAATACAGACCAGAAAAGTTTTCAACAACGAAGAAGAGTTTGGAATCATTCTAAATAAGCGATTGATGGGAAGAGATTTTCAACGTAAAAATGTTCATGAATCGGACTTTTTGTGGTTGGAATCTGCTTTGAAAGAGTTTCGATGGCGATGTATATATAAATCAGTTTTAATTTATATACAGATCGTTTTCGTTTTATATATAAATCGTTTTTCATTTGTATATAGATCGTATTCGGTTTATATATAAATAGTAGAGCTGAAAAAGCTGTTTGGAAAGGTGAAATAAAAGAGGCACCCGCTCGATTCATGGCCGAACCAAGCGGGTGCCTTATAGATTTGCAGGACTGGAAAGAATGGTTATTCCTTATATCATACTTAGTCTGTTTTCAAATGCCTTGATAGAATATAAATAAATGGATTGGATGGGTGAGGGTAGTGTGTGAAGTCGGGAAATATATTTCATTTGTTTAGATCGTCAGAGAAATTGGTCGATGATTTGTAATGCTTTAGTATATATTTAGTTATTCCTTGTTTAGCGTCTTTACTTGCTTGCAAATGTAAGAAAAAAGCTCGATCCGAATGACTTGAAATACTTGCCTTGAACAAGCCTCCCTTCACCCCTCTCTGCCGATAAGGCTCAAAGCTATCCCTATACCTCTTTTCGGGTGCTTGCTTGATAGGTAAATATGACAGAAACATAGACTATTACGGTGCAATTACATATATTTGTAGTTAAATAATCCACGAATAAAACGGATGAAAACGATTGCGAACGAATCTTCTCCTCTCAATACCAAAGTCCCCGAACCTACTTTGAGGCGTCTGCCCTGGTATTTGTCTTACGTCCAGCTATTGCATGCGGATGGATGTGAGTCGGTGTCTTCCACGCGGATCGCTCGTGCCGTAGGGGTGGATGCTTCGCTCGTGGCCAAGGATCTCTCCTATGTGTCGGTGGATGGGCGTACACGGGTGGGGTATCGTGTGGCAGATATGGTGGCTGTGCTGAACGACTTTCTGGGCTTTACGCACCACCACCGGGCCTTCCTCTTCGGGGTGGGAAGTCTGGGTGCTGCTTTGTTGCAGGACTCGGGTTTGCGCCACTTCGGGCTGGAGATTGCCGCCGGCTTCGATGTGAATCCGGATATTGTGGACACTAATATCAATGGTATCCCCGTTTACCATAAGAGCCGGGCTGCGGAGTTGTGCGCTCGAGAGCGTGTGGATATAGGTATTCTTACCGTCCCGATACGGGCGGCACAGTCGGTGGCCGATGAGATGATAGTAGCAGGGATCAAGGCTATTTGGAATTTTACTCCATGGCGCATTAGTGTGCCCGAAGGCGTGGTCGTACAGAATACGTCGATGTATGCCCAGTTGGCTGTGATGTTCAATCGGATGAAATCGCTACCTTAGGTCTCCGAAGGCTGAACAATCCTCCTCTGCCCTTTTTTATAATAAGGGCTTTCGCTCGCTCTTGGAACGATGAAGATAATTGCTGTCGGCATGAACTATAGTGCGCATGTCAGCGAAATGCGACGTGCGGACATCCTTCCCGTTGCTCCCTGTCCGAATGGAGAGGGAGCCGATTTTTGTGTGGAGGAACCTGTGCTTTTCCTCAAGGCCGATTCCTTGTTGCGCGAAGGGTATCCCTTTTTCTATCCGGATTTTTCTCAGGAGATCCACTATGAGACCGAGCTGGTGGTTCGTATCGATCGTATCGGCAAGTGCATAGCCGAGCGTTTTGCTCACCGCTATTATAGTGAGGTTAGCGTCGGTATAGACTTCACGGCTCGTGACCTCCAGCGTCGTGCCAAAGCCAAGGGATTGCCATGGGCAACGGCCAAAGCTTTCGACAACTCCGCTGCCGTAGGGCGGTGGGTGAAGAAGGACTCGCTCCGGCACGGTGTGCAGGAGCTGGATCTGCGATTGGATATAGACGGACGCACGGTGCAGCAGGGCAATACACGGGATATGCTCTTTTCCGTAGATCGTTTGATCGCTTATGCCAGTCGTTTCTTCACGCTCCGTATGGGGGATCTTATCTTTACGGGGACTCCGGCAGGGGTAGGCCCTATTGCTATCGGCCAGCACCTCGAAGCCTATCTCGAAGAGCAAAAACTGCTCGACATATCCATCAAATAAGCTATTTCTCAGATGAAACGAATACTTCCAATAGTCGCATTCCTTTCTCTCTTCCTTGCCCTTGCTCTGCCTGCGGTAGCGCAACGAGCTGTGGGGAAGACGGCTGACCGTTCGCTAATGGCTTCGGGACATTGGGTCAAGATACGTGTCGATGCAAGTGGAGTGTATCGCCTTACGGACGAACAGCTCCGTGCCAATGGCTTCTCCGATCCGTCCAAGGTGGGTGTGTTCGGCTATGGCGGAGGGGTACTTCCCGAAGATCTGAGCCGGATCACGACAGACGATTTGCCTCCCGTACCGGTACTCCGTCAGGGCGATGCGCTGTATTTCTATGCCGTGGGCCCGGTGACGTGGTTCTACAATCCGGCTAAAACCACCATGGAGCATACGGTGAATACGTACAGTACGCATGGCTACTACTTCCTGTCGGATGCTGCCGGAGCTCCTTTGCAGATGTCTCAATATACGGGTGGAGGTGCGTCGGCCGAAGCCTTGATCGACTACTACGATGAGCTGATGCTCCATGAGCAGGAATTGTATTCGCCCAAAGAATCGGGGCGAGATCTGTATGGCGAGTCTTTCAGTGCAGTCAATACGCGTACGGTCAAGTTCCCTTTGAGGGGCAACACGCGCTCGTCTGCCGAACTCGGTACCGTATTCTCATACATAGCCAAGGCCAGATCGGCCGGTGGCGGCCGCGAGATGTCGCTCTCGGCCAATGGTATTCTGATCTTCAGCGATCCTTTCTCCATGACATCGAATGAGGTAGCCAATTCCTATTTGGCGGGCAAGAAGCGTCGTCTCTATCACAGTACGCCGATGAACAGCTTGGCCAATGAGTTGCGCTTGGACGTGAATTATAGTATGACAGGGGATGCGGTCAATCTGGATTTCATAGAGGTGGCTACACAGAACGATCTCCGGTACGATGGCGCACCCATGCATATCAGGCGGTTTTCCAATTTGCCCGTTTTGGGGGGCGAGTCCTGCCGCTTCGTTGTCAGTGAGGTGCCGGAGTCTCTGGTGGTTTTGCATGCCAATTCTTCCCTGACAGCCTCGCTTGTTCCCGTTAAGACTGTCGGGGACAGGACCATTGAGTTCGTGGCTCCGCCGAAGGATCAGGATCGAAGGACTATCAATACGTTTTATGCCGTGGACTTGTCACAGGCTTCTGCTCCGGAGATCCTCGGAGCGGTACCCAATCAAAACCTGCATGGAGAAGAAATCCCTGATCTGATCATTGTCTCTACTCAGGCTCTCCTCCCCGAGGCTGACCGACTGGCTGCCTATCGTAGAGAGAAAGGTGGGCTGAAGGTCTTGGTCGTATTGCAGGAACAAGTGTTCAACGAGTTTTCCGGTGGCACTCCCGATGCTACGGCATACCGCCTCTTTGCCAAAATGTTTTACGACAGATGGAAGACAAATGCACCTGTGGGAGAGACCTTCCCGATGCAAATGCTTCTCTTCGGCGATGGGACTCATGACAACAGGAAGGTCTCTGTAGCTTGGCAGAAACCGTATCTCCAGCAAACGGAGTTCTTGCTGACATTCCAAGCCGTCAATTCGACGAACGTAAGCAGTTATGTGACAGATGATTACTTCGGCTTGCTGGATGATCAGCCGGCCTCGGTCAATATCGGTTGGCGCAATTATAATATGGCTGTAGGGCGATTCCCCGTACGTACTCCGGCCGAAGCTCGCATCGCAGTGGACAAGACCATCCGATATGAGGAGGATCGTGAGAGCGGTGCCTGGCGTATTCGCACCTGCTTTGCGGCAGACAATGGGGACAGACACGCGACCGAAACTTCCCGTTTGATCGATACCGTCAAGCGTTATGCTCCTGCCATCATGCCGGTGCGTGCCTTTCAGGACGTATATCCGCATGTCATCGAGAACGGGTTGCACAGTATCCCGGGAGCAAAGAAAAAAATGTTGGAAACCCTTCAGTCGGGTATCATCCTGCTTAATTATACCGGTCATGGCGGTCCTGCCGGATGGTCGGACGAGCATTTGCTGACGCTCAACGATATACACAATTTCAATTATAAGCATATGCCCATTTGGATTACTGCCACGTGTGACTTTGCCAACTATGACAGTCAGACGACCTCGGCAGGGGAGGAGGTTTTCCTCCACGAGAAGAGTGGCACTCCGATCATGTTCTCGACTACGCGTGTCGTTTATAATACGCAGAATGAGAAGATCAATGGTTTTATGCTTCGGCGTATGTTCGAGAAAGCTAAGGACGGGCGTTATCGTACGATGGGTGAGATTATCCGATCGGCCAAACAGGGGATGCTCAGTACTGTTTTCCCCGATTCTATCAATCAGTTGAGTTTCTTCCTGATGGGTGATCCGTCCGTGCGTATGAATCTTCCTACCCACAAAGTGTATTTGACTGCGATCAACGGGCAGGTTCCCGGAGGGGAGTATGGAACCATTGTGCTCAAGTCTTTGGAACGGGTAGCCCTGAAGGGTAAGGTGACCGATGAACAGGGAACGTTCGACGAGACTTTCAGTGGCAAGGTTTTCCTGACTGTCTTCGATGGCAGAAAGAAAATGACGGCTTTGGAAGAGGAGGGAAATGACCACTCTCTTGTATATTATGACTATCCTAACGTGATGTATGCCGGTATTGCCGAAGTAAAGAACGGAGTCTTCGAAACTTCGTTTATCGTACCCAAGGATGTGAACTATTCCGAGCACGAAGGCCGGATCAATCTCTATGCCTATAACGAAAGCACAAAGACGGAAGCCATGGGGGTAGACTTCTCCATCAGAGTCCAACCGGGTATTCCCGATGAGGTGACGGAGGATAATACACCGCCCGAAATTATAAGCTGTTTCCTCAATGACAGTACATTCCGATCGGGAGATGAGGTTAATCCTACTCCTCTGTTTATGGCCGAAGTATTCGACCTGAACGGAATCAATATCACGGGTAGCGGTGTAGGGCATGATATTACGCTCTGTATCGATGGCCGTGCCGATCTGACCTATAACCTCAATGCTTATTTCACAAGCTCGGCTACGGATGCAGGTGTGGGCACTATCCTCTTTATGATACCGGCTTTGGCCGAAGGAGATCATACAGCCCGACTGACGGTTTGGGACATTTTCAATAATACCGCCCATCATGACTTTTCGTTCAGAGTGGTAGATGGCATTGCTCCGGATGTGGCAGATGTGATTTTATTCCCGAATCCGGTACGCGAGAGTGCTACGTTCCGAATCTTCCACAATCGCCCCGGAAGCGATTTGAACGTGGCTGTGGAGATCTACGACTTCACCGGTCGTCTCGTGAACACTCTGCCCGTCAAGACATATTCCTCCTCCTACGGAGAACCTATAGAGATCAAGTGGGATCTGACCTCCAAATACGGAGTGAAGATCGGAAACGGATTCTACCTTTATCGCTGTGTGGTGAACTCTCCCGGAGGACAGACGGCCTCCATGGCCAAGAAAATGATCGTGGTAGGACAATAGCCGAAGCGATCCTGCCGTTTACGATATGGAATGTTCGTAAACCCAACAAGAGTACAAAAACAAAAAGAACGAAATATGATTATCAAGAAAATGCTGAAGAATAGATTGCTTCCCTTGGCGATAACCCTCCTCATTGCTCCAATGGCTATCGAAGCTCAGGAGCAACTGAATGTGGTACACACTTCCGTGCCGTCGTTGAATATCAGTCCGGATGCACGTGCTGCCGGTATGGGGGATATAGGTGTGGCAACGACACCGGATGCGTATTCACAGTACTGGAATCCGAGTAAATATGCTTTCGTGGATACGAAAGCCGGTATCAGCTTCTCATACACCCCTTGGCTGTCCAAACTGGTCAATGATATTGCGCTGATGCAGATGACCGGTTTCTACAAATTGGGAACCGACGAGAATCAGGCTATTAGTGCTTCTCTACGTTATTTCACATTAGGAAAACTGGAGACTTTCGACGAATTGGGCGAATCCATGGGAGAGGCCCATCCCAATGAGTTTGCTGTCGATTTGGGCTATAGTCGCCAGCTTTCGGAGGACTTCTCTATGGCCGTAGCACTACGTTATATCCGCTCCGATCAGAGCACGCACAATACAGGAGAGAATCAGGCAGGAAATGCTTTTGCGGCAGATATAGCCGGTTATTTGCAGAAGTATGTGCTACTGGGGAATGCCGAGAGCCTGTGGTCATTAGGTTTCAATGTGAAGAATATCGGTACGAAGATCTCCTATGATGGAGGTGCCACAAGTTTTTTCATCCCTACTTCTTTGAATCTCGGAACGGGGCTATTGTATCCGATCGATGACTATAACAGCATCAGCTTCAACCTTGAACTTAGCAAGCTGCTTGTACCCACTCCTCCTATCATGGATCAAAACGATCAGGCCGGTTATGAGGCTGCACTGAAGAAATATCAGGAAACTTCTTCGATCAGCGGTATATTCTCTTCTTTCGGTGACGCGCCGGGAGGACTCAAGGAAGAATTCCGTGAGATCACATGGGGGCTTGGTGCTGAATACAGCTATGACGATAAGTTTTTTGTTCGTGCCGGATATTCATACCTGCATCCCACCAAGGGAAATTTGCAGTACTTCACGGCCGGTGCCGGCTTCAAGATGAACATATTCCGTATCGATGCTTCCTACCTGTTGTCTACGATCCAGAGTAATCCGTTGGATCAGACACTGCGGTTTACGCTTGCTTTCGATATGGATGGATTGCGCAATTTGTTCCATTAAACCGAGATGAAGAAGCCTTTTCGAATAGGATTCGGTTTCGATGTACACCGCTTGTCCGAAGGTTATCCTTTGTGGATAGGCGGTGTTCGTCTGGAGCATCCCAAGGGTTTGGAAGGACACTCTGATGCCGATGTACTCATTCATGCCATTTGTGATGCGTTGCTTGGTGCAGCCGCTTTGCGTGACATCGGGCATCATTTCTCTCCTTCGGATCCTCAATATAAGGGGATCGATAGTAAGATCTTGTTGGAACGGGTGATGGATTTGGTGCGTTCGCAGGGATATGAATTGGGTAATATCGATGCCACTATTGCGGCAGAACAGCCCAAGCTGAATCCACATATACCGGATATGCAGCAAGTATTGGCTGACGTGATGCAGGTCGAGGTGTCGGATATTTCGCTGAAAGCCACAACGACGGAGAAACTCGGCTTCACTGGACGCGAGGAAGGTATTTCCGCCTATGCCGTGGCCTTGCTCATTGCTGCAGTCTGAGACTAATCAAGTCTCAAAAGATTAGTCGCGAGGAGGTTTCTTGCACTCAAGGACTTGGTTTTTATTCCTTTAGACAGCTCCTTTTTCCCTTTTTATTTTGGGGGTATTACTTTTTCAGGAGGGGTAGTAGCGGCTTGACCAGTTGCCAAATGACGATTCCCGCCGTGACACTTACATTGAGCGAATGCTTTGTGCCGAATTGGGGTATCTCTAAGCAGAGGTCGCAGAGGTCAATGGCTTCCTGTCGTACTCCTTTTACCTCATTGCCGAAGACAAGAGCATAGTGCTTACTCTCGACCGGGGTGAAATCTTCCAAGAAGAGGCTACCCTCTGCCTGTTCTACGGTGCAGACTGTATATCCTTTTTCTTTGAGTTCGGCTATCGCATCCACTGCTGAAGGAAAATACTCCCATGCCACACTCTCCTCTGCTCCCAAAGCTGTCTTGTGAATATCCGGATGAGGAGGGCGAGCCGTTATCCCACACAAGCATAATCCTTCCAGCCTGAAAGCATCGGCTGTCCTAAAGACTGATCCGACATTGTTCATACTACGTATATCATCCAATATGATCCTGATAGGTAGCTTGGGGCTTTCGTGATATTCTTCGGTTTTGAGTCGCTGTATCTCGATAGTCTTTTTCTTGCGCATGATTATTGTCGGTTTATATATTGAGTGATCGGTTTCTTTGCAGAAAAAATCAGAGTATTCGGATAACAAAGATACAGAAGACGATGTTGTCCTAAATAAATTATGAGTTAGGCTGTATAACTCAACGGGTTACGCCTAACTCATAATTTATTTGAGTCCATTGCGCAATGGACTCATCAGGAGTAAAAAGTCAAGAGGATAAACT
Organism: Porphyromonas gulae DSM 15663; assembly: GCF_000378065.1. GTDB lineage: Bacteria > Bacteroidota > Bacteroidia > Bacteroidales > Porphyromonadaceae > Porphyromonas > Porphyromonas gulae. Next base: position 52,633 of record NZ_KB899161.1, read on the forward strand.
TTTTTACGGTCTATCCGTGGGTCTGGAACCATGCAGAGGCCTTCAAATAGAGAATGATACATAACTAACGGGGCTTTAACGACTATAAAAGTACTTAGAAAGCGGCTTTTAATGCCTCAGAACTTATATTTATCAATCAAATTGGTTTTTGATAAAGAAAATTTGTTTTCCTTTGTAAGGATAAAATTATGTGTAGTCTTATAATGCTACACCTTTCATCAATTTTCTTTTCTCATTCACCTAATATGCCGGTTTGCAGCAGAGAACTTGGATAAAGGATTGAAAACAAAACTAGTTTGGTTGTTGTTGTTGTTGTCTCGCGGGCCGCGAGTGGAAGGTCTTATATTGAGCGTTTTTTTGCCGATGTATTCTGAACACTCTATGTCGTTTTTCTGTTAAGTAAACTGTGAACCGATCACCTACTACCTAATCTATTAGAGAAGCCGTTCAGGAGAGGTTCATACAGAATAGTGTGCAAAGAGTATAGAATTGTGGAGATTGTAGGTTCGGATATGTGCTGACAAAGATTTATTGCTATGCATATCTGATTATAAGATCTTGATAGCTTTGTCTTTATCCGGATTCTTTTGTTATTTAGTGTTCTTGATAATAATCATTCTTTAAACAATTAGCTTATGAAGTTAAACAAGATGTTTTTGGTTGGGGCAATGCTCTCGTTGGGCTTTGCTTCATGTAGTAAGGAGGGTAATGGTCCATCACCTGATAACTCTTCTGTTGCAGATACTCACATGTCTGTTTCTATGTCATTGCCTCAGCACAATCGCGCCGGCGACAATGACTACAATCATGTAGGTGAGTACGGAGGTATAGACAAGATCAATGATTTGACAGTCTATGTTGTGGGTGATGGCAAGATTGATGTCAGAAAGCTTTCTGCAGCAGATCTGCAAGTAAATCAGGGAGCCAATACGACGATTGTGACAGCACCTTTCCAGGTAAAAAGTGGAGAAAAGACTGTCTATGCTGTTGTTAATATCACTCCTAAGGTGGAAGAGGCTCTTAATGCCGCGACCAATGCTGCTGACCTCAAGGTGGCATATGAGGCGGCCTATGCAGCATTTTCTGATACCGGCAGTGAGATTGCTACGCTGGTTCTCGGTCCGAATCAGGAAAAAAAGGATCAGATGATTATGTCTGGTAAGCCTGTGGTGCAGACTATTTTGCCTAATGTGAGTGCAGCCAATGCTCCTGCGCAGAACAAGGTTTCTATAGTCGTTAAGCGTGCTGCGATACGTGCGTCAATGACCATTACTCAGCAGCCCGTAGATGGTGCTTATGAAATCAAGGCCCTTCGTCCGGGTAATGTGGAGGTTGTCATCGCTACGGTTTCCGATCTGAAGTGGTCGGTAGCCCAGTACGAAAAGAAGTACTATCTGCAGCAGAAAGATGACGCTCTCTCTCCCGCAGCTTCTTTTGTGCCTGCAAGTACCGATGAGTATAATGGGGCTAATGGCGCCATGAAGCACTATGACTATTCTCAGTTGGCCAATAGAATTGATGTTCACCAGCTGAATGCTCCATATTCTGTGACAGATGTCCCCACTGTGCCTTATAAGTATGTCTCAGAGACCACTCATGCTGACAATGATTACAGAAAAGGTAATACGACTTATATCCTCGTAAAGGGTAAGCTGAAGCCTGTCGCTGCCATGTGGGCTGAAGGAGAGCAAGCTGCATATCAAGAGGGTAATGACCTCTTCTTGGGTCTTGTAACCGGTAAGTTCTATGCAAGTGAAGCCACTGCAAATGCTGCTAACCCCGCTTCTGGCGGTGTGGGTAATCCTCGAGTAGTGACTTACAAAGGAGCAGCAGTTTATTACTATGCCTGGTTGAACCCGAACACGTTGGATCCTACGACCTGGACTATGTCTCCTGCTCGTCGTAACAATATCTACAACGTGAATATCTCTAAGTTCCGCAACATCGGTCTTTCCGGTAATCCATTTGTTCCTACGGATCCTGATCCGAACAACCCGGATACTCCTGATAATCCTGATACTCCGGACCCCGAAGACCCTGACACTCCGAATCCAGAAGAGCCCCTGCCGGTTCAGAAGACATACATGGTTGTGGACGTGACAGTGACACCTTGGACGTTGCATAACTATGATATCGAGTTCTAAGAGGTAGAAGCGATTTGTTTTATCAGGAAGGGGAGGGATTTCTCCTGAAGATTGTCTTTTCGGGAGTATCTCTCTCCCTCTTCTTTTATTTGTTCTAATAACTATTACAATAGTAAGCATATGGATATTCGCAAACTGTTTTTTGCTTTGCCGGTCGTTCTCGCCGTGTTGGGAAGTTTGGCTTCATGTGATAAGATGATTTATGACAATTATGATGATTGTCCCAGAGGAGTTTATGTCAACTTCTATTCCCAAACGGAATGTGCTGAAAGTCCTTCTTATCCGGAGGAGATAGGTCGCTTGAATGTCTATGCTTTCGATCGGAATGATATTCTTCGCAGTGCTAATCTGTTCGAAAATGTCCGTCTGTCCGAAACGAACGAATGGCTTGTACCCTTAAAAGAAAACGGCTTATACACGATTTTGGCCTGGGGGAATATCAGTGATCATTATAATTTAGGCGATATTAAGGTTGGAGAAACAACCAAGCAGGAGATCTTGATGCGCTTGAAACAGGAAGGGAAATGGGCTACCAATATAGATGGGACGACCCTGTGGTATGCGACGAGTCCTGTTGTTGAACTGAAAGACATGGAAGAAGCCGGTGATCAGTACGTGCGTACGAGAGCCAATTTCCGTGAGTATACTAATCGAGTGACGGTGACGATTGACAGTCTTCCTGAACCGGAAGACTATGTAATTAATTTGGCTTCGAGCAATGGTTCCTATCGCTTCGATGGGCGAGTTGCCAAATCAGACTCCACCTACTATCCTGGTGAAACCAAAGTCGTAGGTGATAGTACATGCCGCGCTTTCTTCACAACCTTGAAGTTGGAGAGTGGGCATGAAAACACCCTTTCTGTAATTCATAAGCCGACGGGACGAGAAATGTTCCGCACCGACCTTGTGGGTGTTATCCTTTCGAGCCAGTATGCCCAGAATATTAACTTACGCTGTTTGAACGACTTTGATGTAAGATTAGTGGCACACCATTGTAATTGTCCTGATGCTACTTATGTCATTGTTGAGGTATGGGTTAATGATTGGCTGGTGCATAGCTATGACATAGAACTTTAAAGAGACAACCAAGGGCTGAGAGCTTTTCCTCTGGATCCACATCCACCCCAAGACAACGATTATAAAGGAGGTCTGATCTTTGGTGTCCGAATCTGCTAATTTCAGATTCCGCTACTCAGTTCGAATAAAAAGACAAGAAGGTTCTGAAACAGAGGGGAGAATCTTTCTCTCTTACAACTATAATATCTGGAATATGATGCTAATTAAAATGAGATATATTGCGTTTGCCGCCTTTGTATCCGTCCTTTTCGGATGCAATAAGGGGGTTGAGCCGCAGCCAGATACACAGCCGGATGTCTATTTGGCTGTTACTGCTAGAGCCGCGCATACGAATGGCGAAGAATCCATTAATATGGATATGGAGGATTTTGAAGACCGTGTGCACAGTCTCTCCATGTTAGTGTTTGATTCGGGAACCGGAAATAAGATAGCCGAGCATTTTACCACGACGATCGAAAGTGGAGTGGCTTCTTACGCCTTTACGACAAAATTGACACCCGGACAACGTGATTTCTTCTTTATAGCCAATATGCCGGGTTCTCAAGCAGCAATGAGTGCTATTGCCAACAAGACCGATATGCTCAACTTTATGAATCAAGTTCGCGAATTGGCTGCTACTCATTATTTGGAAGCAACCGATAATAGCGGTTTTCCGATGGCGCGAGAGTACAGGAATCAGACTGTTGCTATAGGAGGTACCCCCTCTAATCCAATGCCATTCAAACCAAATGGAGAAGAAAATGTTAAATTGATCCGTGTTGTTGGTAAGTTGGAGATTAATCTAACAGTAGGTATAGACAACCTTGAGAAGGTAGAGCTTTTCAATGCCAACAGGCATTTCTCTCTGTCGTCTATCCAAACCCCACCTACTCAATACTTTGGTCCGATAGAAATGAGGCGGGTACAAAATGCGAATACATTTTTAGCCTATATGCCTGAGGCAATTGTTGAACCAACGAATTGGTGGGGAAATACCGGAGATATTGAAAACAAGCCTATCAATTTTTTCCGTATTACGACTAAGGGTGGAATAATGTATGATGTGCCTATTATAACACATGACAATGCTATCCCGGGCGGTCAGTATCTGCCTTTTGCCAAGGCTGAGCTGTCACAGAAGCCGGACTACACGATCTATCGGAACCATCACTATAAGTATCAGGTGAAGAATTTGCCGGATAAGATCGAGGTGAAATATTCTATTTCGGACTGGAATGTAGTGACCAACGACACATACATGGGATACGGATATAATGTGGAGGTGGATGATGAAGGCAATATTACTATTACCAATACGATTCCGAATTGTGATCCCCATATTGTTAGACTGAAGGCTCAGAATGGAGCATATTTCGGAACAGATGCTACCCATACTATGGTTGAGTTTTCCCAATTAGCAGACGGAGCCACTCAAACCTTCAAAGTAAATAAGGATGCCGTACCTGTTGGCTCTGCCTATTTGGAGGTTTATTACAACCAAGTTCCGGGGACAGCAGGAGCCGGTCCCGATAAAGTTTTCATCAAGAAATAGATAGACTTATGAAAAAATATTTGCTTTATGCCTTGTTCCTAACGAGCTTCATGTTCGTTTCCTGTTCAAAGAACAACTCGGATGAGCCAGCAGAAGACAAGCGCATTGAAATATCTTTACGAGTGGATGATTTCACTAAATCCGGTGAGGCCTTTCGCACAATCGAGAGAAATCAGGGAAGCGATGCCGAGCGCATCATCAAGAATCTCTATCTTTTTCTTTTCGACAATAATGGAACCAA
>NZ_KB899162.1 GCF_000378065.1 Porphyromonas gulae DSM 15663
AAATCCCCGACCCTGTGGGAAATAACCCACAAGGTCGGGGTAAGGGGGAAGAAGAATACCACCGCTGAGAAACACTGCCTCAATAGGCAAAAATGACTTGAAAGAACATAGTCATATAATCCTTGCATTGTGCAATGGACTCAATTACCCTTCCGGAGCTCATGCATGTAGCTCCACAAGGGTGATTTACAAGCCCTTTTACGCCTGCTTCCATCCAAATTCTTCCCTCCTTTTATGCGAAGAATACCTCTTTCATCCATCTCATTATTTTTCAAAGGCCTTATAAAAACAAATCCATCAGCAAAGCCGACCTTGCTGATGGATTAGAAAAAAACTATTGTTGCCCTAAGAGAACCTGTAATGCTTTTACAGGACGTGACAATGCCCCGATTATTTGCGGAACGGGGGTTTCACGATCTCGGCCTTGAGCTGACGACCACGTACTACAATGCCAAGCTCTGTGCCGACTTTGCTGAACTCCGTAGCCACATAGCCCATACCGATACCTTTCTTGAGGTAAGGAGACATCGTTCCGGAGGTAACCTCTCCGATGATCTGTCCTTCGGCATTGGCAATTTCGTAGTGCTGGCGGGGAATACCCTTGTCTTTGAGTTCGAAGGCAACGAGCTTACGCTTCAGGCCTCCTGCTTTTTGCTCTTCCATGATCTTACGGCTCGGCATATCCATTTTGTCGTCGGTGAACTTCGTGATCCAGCCCAGCCCGGCCTCTATGGGAGAGGTGGTGTCGCATATATCATTGCCATAGAGACAGAAGCCCATCTCCAGACGAAGCGTATCGCGAGCACCGAGTCCGGCCGGTTTGATGCCTTCGGGCTTGCCGGCTTCAAAGAGGGCATCCCATATCTTTTGTGCGTATCGGGGATAGAAATAGAGTTCGAAACCGCCTGCTCCGGTATAGCCCGTAGCCGAGATAATCACATCGGGACATCCGGCGAATGTGCCTACTTTGAACGTATAGTAGGTGATTTCGCTCAGGTCGATGTCCGTGAGACGTTGCATTACTTCCGTTGCTTTCGGACCTTGTACCGCAAGTTGGGCGATGTTGTCCGATGCATTTTCCAGTATGGCTCCCATCGTATTCTGCTGCTGGCACCAAGCCCAGTCCTTGGCAATGTTGGCAGCGTTGGGTACCATCATATATTTTTCCTCTTCGTAGCGATACAGGAGGAAGTCGTCTACTATACCACCATCGTTATTGGGGAAGCAGCAATATTGAACTTGGCCGACTGCCAGTTTGGAGGCATCGTTGCTGGATACTTTCTGTAAGAAGCGGAGGGCATTCGGGCCTTTTACCCAAAATTCGCCCATGTGCGATACGTCGAATACGCCTACATTATTGACTACATTCATGTGCTCATCTATGATGCCGCTGTATTCGATAGGCATATTGTAGCCCGCAAACTCGTGCATCTTTGCTCCTAATGCAATGTGCACATCGGTAAAGGGAGTTGTCTTCATTTTTTTGATTCCTTGTTAATTGTGATTTGTTTAGTTGATTGGTTCGGAAACGATGACAAATTTAGCCAAAAAGCACTATCGTTCGGAGTACATCTCGTCGTAGTATCGGAGGTAGTCGCCACTGGTAACCCGATCCAGCCAGTCTTGATTGTGAAGATACCAGCGGACGGTTTTCTCGATGCCTTCTTCGAATTGGAGAGAGGGTTCCCAGCCCAGTTCGTTTTTCAGCTTAGTCGAGTCGATGGCATAGCGCAGATCGTGTCCGGCCCTGTCCGTTACGTAGGTGATCAGCTTCTCCGAAGAGCCTTCCTCTCTGCCCAAAAGACGATCCACCACGCGGATCATGACCTTGATAAGATCGATGTTCTTCCATTCGTTGAAGCCACCGATATTGTAGGTGTCGCCATTCTTGCCCCGATGGAATATCAGATCGATGGCACGAGCATGGTCTTCGACATAGAGCCAGTCGCGGACGTTCTCCCCTTTGCCATAGACGGGTAGAGGCTTGTTGTGCCGGATATTGTTAATGAAGAGGGGAATGAGTTTCTCCGGAAATTGATAGGGCCCATAGTTGTTCGAGCAGTTGGAGATCACTATCGGCAGACCGAAAGTGTCGTGATAAGCCCGGACAAAATGGTCGCCGGAAGCCTTGCTGGCCGAATAGGGAGAGTGTGGGTCGTATTTGGTTTCTTCCGTAAATAGCGTACCGTCGAAAGCCAATGCCCCGTATACCTCATCGGTCGATATGTGATAGAAACGCTTGCCTTCGTATTCCCCATGCCAAGCCTCTTTAGCTGCTTGCAGGAGCGTCAGTGTCCCCATTACGTTGGTACGGGCAAAAGCTAAAGGATCCTTTATAGACCGATCCACATGACTTTCGGCCGCCAGATGAATGACTCCGTCAATGGCATAATAAGCAAAGATTTTCTTCAGCGTATTGGCATCACAAACATCCGCTTTGACGAAGCGATAGTTCTTCTCGGACTCTACATCCTTGAGATTGGCCAGATTGCCGGCATATGTCAGCGTATCGAGATTGATGATCTCATAATCAGGATAAGCATTGACCATGAGTCGTACCACATGCGATCCGATAAAACCGGCACCGCCGGTGATGAGAATATGACGTCGGAAGTTCATCGTTCTTCAATGTTTTAGCAGATTCAGACACGCAGCCAAAGAATCCTGCCAGTGAGGAATGCTGATGTCGAAAGTGTTTTTAATAAGTGTCTTATCCAAGACGGAATAATGCGGCCTTCTTACTCTCGTCGGATATTCATCGCTATGGCAGGGGCTGATCCGGCATGCTGTATGACCACTAATTCGGGCGATGGCCACTGCAAGGTCGAACCACGAACATACGCCTTCGTTGCTAAAGTGATATAGCCCCGTCTTAACGGGCAGTTGTCCTATAGCCAGACGGTGTATGAAAGCAGCCAAGTCCGCAGCATAGGTAGGAGTACCAACCTGATCGAAGACTACATTTAATGTATCGCGTTCTGCTGTCAGCCGAAGCATCGTTTTCACGAAATTATTGCCGTACGATGAGTACAGCCACGATGTGCGCAGTATCATGTATCGGCAGTCGGCTGCCAACACAGCCTGTTCTCCTTTTAGCTTGGTACGACCATACGCACCGAGAGGAGCCGTCGGAATGTCTTCCCTATAGGGGATATTCGCCATACCATCAAATACATAATCCGTAGAAATATGTATCAGCAGGGCATCATACTTCGCAGCAGCAGCTGCCAGATGAGCCACGGCTTGGTGATTGACTTTCTCGGCAGAGACTTCATTGTCTTCGGCTTTGTCCACAGCTGTATATGCGGCACAGTTGATAATGATCCCGATGCTATATTCCTCCATAAAGCGTAAGACAGCATCTCTATCTCTAATATCCAGTTCCGCTAAATCGGTGAAAACAAAACGGCTGTCAGCCGAAGCCAACAACCGAAGTTCACTACCCAACTGACCATCGGCTCCGGTTACCAGTATTCGGTTCATTCGTATAAGTCTTGATTGTAGGGGAAGAGATTCCGGAAATCCTCGCTCGATGTCAGTTCTGCCCACGAGGGATTAGCCTGATCTTTGGCAGAGAGGACAATGTCCTCTGCAGGGATTCTCCAGTCAATGCCTAAGCAGGGATCGTTCCAAGCAATGGCTCCTTCGCTTTGCGGAGCATAGTAGTTGTCGCATTTGTACTGGAATACGACCTCGTCGCTTAGCACGACAAAGCCGTGAGCAAATCCGCGTGGGATAAAGAGCTGCCTGAAGTTTGTATCGGAAAGCTCCACGGCTACATATTTGCCGAAAGTAGGCGATCCGAAGCGAATATCCACGGCATAGTCAATCACACACCCACGTACTACTCGCACCAGCTTGCTCTGAGCATGAGGAGGTTTCTGGAAGTGAAGCCCTCTCAGTACTCCATAGCGGGATGCCGATTCGTTGTCTTGTACAAAATTAATGGGACGAATACCCGTTTCTATCTCTTGCCGACTGAATGATTCGAAGAAATAGCCTCGATCGTCACGGAACAATCGGGGCTCAAGGATAACAACTTCGGGTATTTCGGTGGGGGTGAAGTTCATGGATGGGGAACTCTCTATTTGATCAGTCCAAGCAGATACTTTCCGTATTGATTCTGTTTCATCGGTTCAGCCACACGAGCCAGATCTTCTTTGGTGAGCCAGCCATTATTGTAAGCAATCTCCTCCAAACAGGCGATCTTCAAGCCTTGGCGTTTCTCTATGACAGAGACAAATGCGGAAGCATCTGTCAGTGATTCGTGCGTGCCTGTATCCAGCCAGGCAAAACCACGCCCCAGCTGTTGGAGGCGGAGCTGATTGCGAAGCATGAACTCCTGATTGACTGAGGTTATTTCCAGTTCGCCCCGTGCTGATGGTTTGACATCTGCTGCTACATCCAGTACATCATTGGGATAGAAGTAAAGTCCCACCACTGCGTAGTTGCTTTTCGGCTTTTTCGGTTTTTCCTCCAGACTGATGACCTTGCCGGTAGCGTCCACTTCTGCTACACCATATCGCTCAGGATCATTCACATAATAGCCGAAAATGGTGGCCATGCCCTTTTCTGCATCGGCAACTGCCGACCGAAGCATCTGGCTGAAGCCATGCCCGTAGAATATATTATCTCCTAAGACGAGACAGGCACAATCGTCTCCTACAAACTTGCGTCCGATGATGAAAGCCTGTGCCAATCCATCGGGGGAGGGTTGCACTGCATACTCCAAGCGAACACCGAGATCACTGCCATCACCCAAAAGCCGTTGGAACATGGGCAGGTCCTGTGGTGTGGAAATGATCAGGACATCCCGAATACCCGCAAGCATAAGCGTAGAAAGCGGGTAGTAAATCATCGGCTTGTCATAAACGGGCAGAAGCTGTTTGCTTACACCCCGAGTTATCGGATATAGACGAGTGCCGGATCCTCCGGCAAGGATTATTCCTTTCATAGCAAATCGATTTGCGGGACAAAAATAACTTTATTACGATCAAATGGCAAATAGGATTGCAGCAATAGCCTGATCTATTTACATCGCTCTCTTCTTACTCTATGAATTTTATTCGTTATTTATCGGCAACAAGCCTGTTTGTATTCATTCGGTGATTGAAAGACTGGATCACTGCTTCTATTCGGCGTGTCATACTGTCAGCCCGTGCAGTTTGCGTTTTGATCAGATTTGTGTGAAGTTCTTTATCATTAAGATAGTCGTACAAGGCAAGAGGACGATTGCCATCGTGCTGAAGGACGAAGCCATCCCCTAATAGTTGAAGCGTACCGTCATAATCGGTAATAGCAAAATGCGGGGCTTGTCGGCTAAACATGTTATTCCCGAAAGCCAGAACAGGAGTAGAATAACCCAAAAGGCTTAGCACTGTCGGAAGAATATCGGCTTGCTGTACGGTAGTAGTCCTGTCAAATCCTATCAAATCAGATCCCGGAGCATAGAATAAGATGGGTACGGCATAACGTCCGACAGCACTTCTGTATTCAGGACGGAGATCTCCGGAAGCATGATCGGCTGTGATAACGAAGAGCGTATTTTCAAACCAGGGTTGCCGGCTTGCTTTCCGGAAAAACTCTCCCAAGGCATGATCCGTATATCCGATGCACTGTACCAGTGGTTCGCCCTCGTTGGGAAAACGGCCTTCGTAATGGCTTGGAATACGGAAAGGCTCATGGCTGGAAAGTGTGAACAGCGTACCCACGAAAGGCTGCTGCATATGATTGAGTTGGTCCACGGCTTGCAACAAGAACGGCTCGTCCCAGATACCCCATACACCATCGAAATCTTCATCATGGGCATACTCCGTCTTGCCGAAATAACGTTTGTAACCGGCTTGTTTGACAAAAGCATCGAAGCCCATTGATCCGTTTGGTGCACCATGCAAGAAAATGGATTGATAACCGATATGCCCAAGAGCCGTCCCCAATCCTTCAATCTCATTGCCCGAATAGTGAGACGTAATGAAGTGTGAGCGAAGAGAAGGCAACGAACTCAATATGGATGGCATGGCATCGATACTCTTACGCCCGTTGGCAAAAGCTTGTTCGAACAGGTATCCCTTTTGTGAAATCGAGTCGAAGCAGGGTGTATATCCTTTGTAATCGGGAATGTCTTGATTCAGCCGTCCCACGTATTGGCGGGCAAAGCTTTCGATGATTATTACCATCACGTTGCGTCCACGCAACTGACCGAAACGAGCTGTCGTATCCATCGCCAAATGATGAATGGGGTTGAATACTTGCTCCAATTCCTTTTCGGAGGCATAAAAACGCTTTTCCTCCAACCCTTGTTTGCCAATGGTACGAATGATGCTGTAGGGTGTATTCAGTACCAAAGCCCTGTGTTCCACCTTGTCCACCGACAGATTGGCATAGCTCATTGTCATAGGACGCCACGACTTCGCAAAGCTGCCTCCACGTATGCCCCATACGATAAATGCGATAGCAGCAACGAGAGCCACTGCGTGGGCCGTATAATAATGCAGGCCGCCTTTTTCTTCGGCATAGGTGCGTACCGGTTTGACCCGATGATACAACCATACCATAGCAGTAACGAGGACTATGGCCAGCAGGCTCATATACCAGTAATTCAGAAGAAGATGCCATATCAGCCCTCCGCCCTCATGGCTGAATTCGGAGAAAACCGTCGAGGACGTTCGCTTCAAAGTGTATGGATAGTAAATACAATCGGCCAGACCTGCCGCCAGTCCCAAAGCATTTGGCACGAAAAAGGCCCAGTCAGTCAGGATTCGATAGGAGCGTTTGGTACGAAATCGGAATGGTAGAAAGCTCAACAGGATGAAAAGGGCATTCAAATACAAAACGGAAGCCGTGTCGAACCTAAGTCCCCCCATCCATGCACGCCATACCTGCTCGGCAGTCATGTCGGCAAAAAAGCGATAGTTGAAGAAGTAGAACAGTCCACGGGCAATACCGAAAAAGAAATAAGCCAATGCCATACGATAGGCAAAAGCCCACCAGCTGTTCGTTCGTATCGTCCGCTTACAAATATTCATATCTCTTTGTGTGTGTTCTATTCGGGTGGAGGCAGGAGGCGAGGGTAACGAATGATTTCGGTCACATATCCCTCGATTGAGTCTATTTCATGATTCGGTGCACGATGTATTCCGTTGCACCGGCATTGGATCTGATATAGTCTGCTGCTGCGTGGGATGCGGCATCCCTATAGGTCTTGTCCGTTTGCAGTCGCTCGATCAGGGAGCCAAACTCCTCTGCCGATGATATGGAGAAGCCTCCGCCGACATCTATCAACTCACGGGCTTCCTTGAACTTCTCGTATCGTGGCCCGAAAATAACCGGTATGCCATAGACTGCGGCCTCGGGTGTATTGTGAATGCCCTTGCCGAATCCTCCTCCGATAAAAGCTACCTGACCGTAGCGATAAATGGAGGATAGGAGACCGAAGCTGTCTACGATCAGACAATCCTGCCGGGCAATATCGCTTTCCGTAGCTTCCGAAAGTCGTATGAAAGGCCGTCGTATGTGCGATATGATCTGTAGCAAATGTTCCTTGTCGATTTCGTGCGGTGCCAGTATGAGCTTGATCTTGGGATTGCGATTGAAGTAGCGTACGAGTATCTCTTCGTCGGGAGGCCAACTGCTACCGCCCACAATGACCAAACCGCCTTCCGGTACGGAAGCAGCAAAACGCTCTATCAGCGGAAGCGATTTGCGAGCTTCATATACGGAGATCACCCTGTCGAAGCGCGTATCTCCCGCTACGGATACATGGTCTATCCCATGCTTTTCAAGTAGCAGGCGCGAAGCCTCGTCCTGAACAAAAATGTGCGTAAAGCAGTGTAACAAACGCTTGTATGCTCCTCCATACCAGCGGAAAAACAGCTGTGACGGTCGGAAGATGGATGAAACCAGATAGGTAGGTATCTGCCTGCGCTCCAATTCTGTCAGGAAGCAAGGCCAGAAGTCGTATTTGATGAAAATAGCCATCTCAGGCTTGACCAAATCCAGAAACTTACGCACGCGAGCCAAACGATCCGCCGGCAGATACACGATCACATCGGCACCTTCGTAATTCTTACGCACCTCGTATCCCGAAGGGCTGAAGAAGGTAAGCACGATCCTATAGTCCGGATATTCGCTTCGGATGCGTTCTATCATCGGTCTCCCCTGCTCGAACTCCCCCAAAGAAGCTGCATGGAACCATATATAACGCCCACCCGGTACTATGCCCTCACGTAGCCGACGCCACACCTTCCACCGCCCACGAACCATCATACGAGCTTTGGGATTGAACGGAACGGCAAGTTTGATCAGCGAGGAATAGACCAATCCGATCAGGCTGAAAAGGAATCGCATATATCTCGAAAAAAGAATTATTGCTCTCAGCCTAAGACTTCAATGGCACGGCGTATGCGTCCAACGGTCTCTTCACGCCCGAGCACTTCCATAATGTCGAAGATATGAGGGCCCTTGCTCTCGCCCACGAGTGCCAACCGAGTGGCGTTCATGATATTGCCGAGGTGATAGCCATTGGTCTCGATCCAGTTCTTTACAGTCGGTTCGGTTGCTTCGGCTTCAAACGATGGGTGAGAGTCCAGCAATTCGGCAAGTTCGCCCAACTGCTTGGCCGTATCTTCTTTCCAGCGTTTCTTCACTGTTTTTTCATCATAGGATAGCGGTGCGGTGAAGAAGAATCCGGCTTGCTCCCATAGCTCTCCGATAAAGTTTACACGCTCCTTGACGAGGGAGATTACATGAGCCGTTTTCTCATCGGTAGCCTCTACTCCATGTTCGCGAAGGATGGGGCGGAAGAGTTCGGCCAAGTCCGTATCGTCCTTTCGCTGGATATATTGGTGATTGAACCAACGCCCTTTCTCGTAGTCGAACTTGGCTCCGGCTTTGCTGCACTTTTCGATGTCGAACAGTCGGATCAATTCGTCCATACTCATGACATCCTGATCATTGCCCGGATTCCAACCCAGAAGCGCGAGGAAGTTTACCACCGCTTCAGGCAGGTAGCCGCTTTCACGATAGCCTTTGGATATATCTCCCGTTTGGGGATCTTTCCACTCCAGCGGAAATACGGGAAATCCCAAACGATCGCCATCGCGTTTGCTCAGCTTACCGTTTCCTTCGGGCTTCAGCAGCAGTGCCAAATGGGCAAATCTCGGCATCGTGTCTTCCCAACCGAAAGCACGATAGAGCAGGACATGAAGCGGTGCACTGGGCAACCACTCCTCACCACGTATCACATGACTCACTTCCATCAGATGGTCGTCCACGATATTGGCCAGATGGTAGGTGGGCAGGTCGTCGGCACTTTTATACAGCACCTTGTCGTCGAGGATGGAAGAGTTGATCACCACTCGTCCGCGAATCAGGTCGTTCACTTCTACGTCCACATTCGGCTCCACGAGGAAACGAACCACGTACTGCGTCCCCTCCGATACGAGACGCTCCACTTCTTCGGCAGGCAGTGTCAGAGAGTTGCGCATCTGTCCACGAGTAGCGGCATCGTATTGGAAGTTGGGTATCTCGGCTCGCCGAGCTTCCAGCTCCTCCGGCGTATCGAAGGCGATATATGCCCGTCCCGAATCCAATAGTTGGCGAACATATACACGATAAATATCGCGCCTTTCGCTCTGCCTGTATGGGCCATATTGGCCTCCATAGCCTACGCCTTCGTCGAATTTGATGCCGAGCCATTCCAATGCCTCTATTATATATGCCTCGGCACCGGGCACGAATCTATTGCTGTCCGTATCCTCGATGCGCAGGATCATATCACCTCCATGCTGGCGAGCGAAGAGATAGTTGTATAGGGCCGTACGTACCCCTCCTATATGCAACGGCCCGGTAGGACTCGGAGCGAAACGTACGCGTACACGTCTGTTGGTTGTATCCATTATTGGGTAATTTTTCATTTGTATAATGCCACAAAAGTAGCATTTATCTCGGTAGTTTTTTCGCTGAAAAAGCCTAAAAAAGGGTCTCAGACCGTCCAATAGCAAAGCAAATTCAAATACATATCGAAAAAAATGAGATAATCGAATCTATTCGATCTCATCGACATGTCCGTATCCATTGGTGCAATTCATGTCGTTTACACCCGGAGAAAAAAATCGAAAAGATATTAGGAAAAGGCTGATCTCGAAAAGGACATCACTTTGGATGTCAGGGCAGAGGCATTCAAAACAGCGTTCTATAAATTTTATAGTCGTTGAATGAGCCGTCAGTCATGTATTCAGTCTCTATTTGGAAGGTCTCTTTATGGTCTCGGATCCACGGATAGAGAGCAAAGAAGTTTATCCTCTCGACTTTTTACTCCTGATCGTTTTCCTCTCTACGCTCTCAGGTGACACCTCTTGGTACGAGATTGAAGATTATGCCGAGGAATACGAAGAAGAGTTGAAAAGCCGGTACGAAACACTTACGATCGTAAGCGTACGATGCCTTCCTGCACGATGCTGGAGACCAGCGTAGGTCTACGGTGCTCATTACAACATGCTAATTACCAGTATATTATGGCCAATTAAGGTGAAATGAAAACAATCTTAGAAGTTTTCCCTGTTTTGCGTCTTCAAAATTCATTTTCCCCCTTATTTGGGAAGATCAGGACTCATTTCTTATAATAGAAAGAAACCCGTGATTGTAATTTCCAATAGTAAGAGAGCAACACAGACTACAGAAAATTCCCCGAAGAGACCGGCCTCTTCGACAGAGGGCTATCGCATTTGAAGGATTGTACTGCGATTGCCCTGCTTTGGATGTGATTTATAGGGTATAGAAAGCGGTAATATCGGATTTTGAGACCTTTTGCGTCCTATAAACAGTAGAGCAAAAGAGAGAATAGGATACATTTATATGATGTGAAAAAGAAGGATTGGTTTTGTGATGATATTCTTGTCTTCGGAAAGACAAAAATTCAAAAACCAATCCTTCTTAATAGAGTAAAGAGTTGTAACGGTCGAAGTCTTTCTCAGACTTCGTTATCGCTGATCGCCTTTCAGGGAGGCTACATGCCCCCAGGTACCTCCATTGAGGACATTGGAGAAGCCGTTCTGCTCGAGAATGCTCTTGGCCTGGCTGCTTCTGTTGCCGCTGCGACAGAAGACGATGATGGTCTTCTTATTCTTGAGTTCATCCAGGCGAGATGCTATCCGGTCCAGCGGAATATTCACGGCTCCGGATACACTGCCCGAAGCAAATTCACCCGGCGTACGTACATCGACCAGAAAGGCACCGTTGCGAATAGCCTCGGTCAGAGCCTTATCGTCAGGCTGCGAGAATAGATTTTTCAGTAATCCTAACATGACAATTGCAATAATGATGGTTAAGGAAGACGATATTACTTTTTTGATATTTTGCTTTGACATACATAGTCCGTTTTGGGAACACCGGTCTGCGCAATGCTTGCGAATCCGCCTTCGATGTCCGTGAAATTACGATAACCTCGCGAGAGTAGGATACTGGAAGCGATCATACTGCGGTATCCGCCTATACAGTGCAGATAGAAGTGTCGGTCTCGGGGAATATCTTGTATCCAGTCATTGATATAGGCGAGCGGACGGCTATAAGCTCCTTCCACGTGCTCTGCTGCATATTCGCTCTCCTTGCGTACATCGAATACGAGGCTCTCTTCGGAGCGGAATCGTTCGGCAAATTCGTCGGCCGTGATGCGTTCTACATGGTCGATCTCTTTGCCCGAGGTTTTCCATGTGTCGAATCCGCCATCCAAATAGCCCAATACCTGATCGAATCCCACACGACTGAGCCTTGTGATCACTTCCTGCTCACGTCCGGGATCTGCCACGAGCAACAGAGGTTGCTTCACGTCTACGATCATCGTACCGACCCAAGGGGCAAAGTCCCCATCCAGACCGATGTTGATCGAACGAGGAATGAAGCCTTGGGCGAACACGCCGGGAGCTCTCGTATCCAGTACCAGAGCATCGGACGTTTCGGCTATCGCTTCGAAGTCTGCGGCTGAGAGGGCTGAGAGTCCGCGCTCCATCACGTTGTCGATGCTGTCATATCCCATCTTGTTCATAGCCACATTGCCACCGAAATAAGCCGGCGGTGGCAACAAGCCCTCTATCACAGATGCTATAAATGCCTCTCTGTTCGGCTGATTAAGAGCATAATTGACTCGCTTTTGGTTGCCAAGGCTGTCCACTGTCTCCTGCATCATATTCTTGCCGCAGGCCGATCCTGCACCGTGAGCCGGATATACGATGATGTCGTCCGACAAAGGGAGGATCTTGGTGTAGAGACTATCATAGAGCAGGCCGGCCAGCTCTTCCTGTGTCAAGTTCGCAGCTTTCTGCGCCAGGTCAGGACGGCCGACATCTCCGAGGAAGAGCGTGTCGCCACTGAAGAGAGCCGTCTCGCGTCCGTTTTCGTCGATAAGCAGGAAGCAAGAGCTTTCCATCGTATGTCCGGGTGTATGAAGCACTCGGATCCTTACATTGCCCAACTCGAAGATCTGATTATCCTCAGCCACTATCGCATCGAATCCGGGCTTAGCCGTAGGTCCATAAACAATGGGGGCACCTGTGGCACGGCTCAGATCGAGGTGTCCGCTCACAAAGTCGGCATGGAAATGCGTCTCCAATATGTATTTGAGCTTTACCCCGTCGCGCTTGAGGCGTTCGAGGTAGGGCGTGATCTCACGCAGTGGGTCGATGATGGCAGCCTCTCCCATCGAAGTGATGTAGTATGCGCCCTGGGCTAAGCAGCCCGTGTAAATCTGTTCTACTTTCATATTTGTCGAGTGTTATTAATGCTTGTCTGACGTTGCAAAGATCAACCATCTTTCCGGCTCGTACAGCTACTTTAGTCACACAATGGCGCGAACTATACGAGTACGGTCTCTTTGAGAATGATGTATAGCCCCATGACGAAGACGAACCAGCCGAATGCCGGTTTGAGTTTGTCTCCGTCAATATATTGGGAGAGTTTCATGCCGATGAATATCCCGATGATGGCAAAAGCCGTTACTGAGAGGAGAAGCCCCCAGTCGAGACCGGCCGGATTATTCTCTCCCAGAAATCCCAAGAGCGATTTGGCTGATATGATTACAAGTGAGGTGCCGATAGCTTGTTTCATCGGTAGGCCTCCGAGGATGACTAAGGCAGGGATGATCAAGAAGCCACCTCCGGCGCCGACAAGCCCTGTGAGCGTACCGACCACAATTCCCTCAAGGAGGATCAGGGCATAACGGGGTCGTTTCGGCTTGGGGGATCTCTGTGATGCTTTCTCCTGCATTTTAGCCGGTCTGATCATACTGACGGATGCCGTAAGCATCAGTACGGCAAACAAGAGCATCAGGAGCATGTTCCGGTCAATCAAAAAACGGCCAAGACTCAATACATGCTCAGGAATCGCCGGTACCAGATAAGCTCTCGTCAGAAATACGGCGAGGATCGATGGCAGACCGAAAAGCACTGCAGTGCGAACGTCCACCAGCGAGCGACGAAAGTATGAGATACTCCCGACTACACTGGTAGCTCCCACGATAAAAAGCGAATAGGCTGTACCCAAGACAGGGTCTATACCCATGAGATATACGAGCACGGGAACGGTGAGGATACTCCCTCCGCCACCGATAAGGCCGAGTGACAGGCCGATTAAAATAGATGCCAAGTAACCTGCTATAAGCATACTGTCTCCGGTTTTATGATGAGGCAAAGGTCATCATATCCGGAGCGGTGTACAGCTACTTTGGTCACATAAGGGTGATTTTGTTACGCCCTAAGCGAACGATGCCGGATTCTTCCAGTTGTTTGAGCAGCCTTGATACCACGGCTCTGGCTGTTCCCAATTCATTGGCCAGTTGTTCGTGCGTGATCTGTATCGTATTGCCCTTCACGAGTTCGGCCTTCTTTTGAATGAGGGCCAATAGACGTTCGTCCATTTTCTTGAAAGCAATGGCATTCACCGTATCTAATAGCTCCTCGAATCGCTTGTGGTAGGAGCGGAAGATGTAGTTGAGCCATTCGGGATGCTCTTTCATAAAGAGGGAAACCTTATCGACGGGCAAGAAAAGAATCTCGGCATCGTCTTCGATCTCCACTTTTACCTTGCTCGTCTCATTGTGAAGCCCCCCAAGAAAAGACATGATACAGCTTTCGCCCGCCTTGATATAGTAGAGCAGGATTTCTCTGCCATCCTCTTCGGTACGGATCACCCTCATGACCCCTTTGATAACGATAGGGATGGAGCGAACATGTGCATTCTCATTGAGGATAACGCTGCCGGCCTTGTAGACCTTGAGGATGCCATGCTTATACAGTTTGTCCACAAGCTCAGGCGAAGAGCGAAACTCGGATATATCTTCTATCTGCTTCATAGGAGCAAACTTAATAAAACAAGTACGCAACCGAAAGAAATGGAAGAAAAAGCCTCTTGCTCTATCCCTCTTCTATCGCGATTTAATGCTTGCGTTTTGTTGATTCTTATTTTCCTCCTTATACATCCCAAAAGGATGATTCATAAGCCCAAAAACAGGCGCGAAAAAAGTTTTCAACAACGAAGATGAGTTTAGAATCATTCCAAATAAACATCTGAAAGGAAACGGATTTTGAAGTCAAAAGGGAGATAAAGCAGACTTTCTTAGGTCAAAACATGATTTTGGAAGAGGGTATAACGATCTATATACAAATCATTTATGATAAATATATAGATCGTTTTCGATTTGTATATAAATCGTTTCCCATTTATATATAGATCGAAAGTCATTTCTATATAAATCGCATGCTGAAAAAGGCCTTTTCAAGAGCCTGTATATAAAGAGTCATGCACCAAGTTCTACATAGAACTTGGTGCATGACTGGTTGTGTGTGGAGGATTATCGGGAGAACTATTGCTCCTTATCTGCCATGAGTACGGACATCATTTCTTTTAACTCCGACAGGTATGAGGAATAAGGGAGAGAGCCCCTTGTAGTAAGATATGTATGAGAATGAAGTATGCATGTTTGGAGTCTTTATCGTTATTTATCAAACAGTTTTATCAAGCAGCCGAGGTCTCTGTATAATAAACGCTTTCTGAGGGGAACCTCTGCCGGCTTGCAAATGTAGCAAAAATCGATTCGACCAACATCAGCAATAGAGTATTATACCAAAGGTGATCGCCCAGCCGATCACACATATCTGCATAAAACGATCCTGCAACAAAACTTTGGTGGGACTGCCACTGCGGTTTTCGACTAATGTCAGTTGTAAATGGCGAAGGAGTCCCGCCAAAACGAATATGGCGGTAAGATATAAATGGCTGCTACCGATACGTGCCACTACCTCGTCAGAAATCGTGTACATGATGTAGCACACCACTGTTATTGCAGCTACGATACTCAATGCTTGGTTCATGAAAGCGGTATTGTACTTGTCTATATTGCCTCGAGCTTTCATCCCGGTTGTCTCATAGATCCATACATCATCCCATCGCTTGGCTAAAGCCAGGAAAAGGGCCAGAAGCATAGTCATGAGCACAAGCCACTTCGATAGCATAATACCTGTGGCTAAGCTACCCATTAGAAGCCGTAAGACAAATCCTAAAGAAATGATCAGAATATCTACGATCGCTATCTGCTTGAGCTTGATGCTGTATAAAATATTCATTCCGATGTAACAGACGACTACCAGAGATACCCCTATGGGATCCATTGCTATGGTAATAATAGCCCCTACCCATAAGACTCCTATACTCAAAATAAAGCAGATGGACATCAGAGCATATCCCCATGACATGGATAAAGCTCCACTGGCAATAGGGCGATGACGCTTGACAGGATGTAACCTGTCCGCTTCCACATCATTGATGTCGTTAAAGCAGTAAACACCGCTGGCAGCAAGGCTGAAACTCACAAAAGCGAACAGACTCGGCAGCCAATACTCCACCTCGAACAGATGTTTGCCGAAAAAAACCGGCAAGAAGATGAAGAGGTTTTTGACCCATTGGTGAGGGCGTAGAACTTTGAAGATAGAATGGCACATCAGTTAAATAATTGTGAAGATAGTGGACAAGAGGCCTGATAGCGTTATTGATCAACCACAAAGGTGTAGTTTCTTTAAGAGGCCTACCCCATGCCATCAGGTTAATTAGAAGAACAACTAAAAACAAAGAGTGGAACGATTCCCTACAAAAATAAAGAGTTTGAGAACACGGACAAATAGCAAACATGATATAGAAAGAACTCGAACGCTTGTTAATTTGTAAGATGACACCCATGGTAATACCTTCCCAAATATTGATTTGGTTTAGATAATCACATGGCAATGAACCGAAGTATAAAGCTTGTAACACAAGCTTAATGTTTCTGGATTATCTTTGTACAAGAATTGGGCAGAGATGCCTTTAAGTCGAATCTAAATTATTATGTCTTATGAGAAAAAGAATTCTACAACTTTTCCTGACCACACTGCTGATGGCCTTAGGTTTCTCTTTGGCAATGGCGCAAACAGTGGTGACCGGTAAGGTGATCGATTCAGAAACATCCGAACCTCTCATCGGTGTATCTGTAAGCACCGGTCAAGGGGCATCCCTCCGCGGTGTAACCACCGATATGGATGGTAGCTTCCGATTCGAAGTGCCGGCCAAATCTGTCCTGACCTTCCGTTGCGTAGGCTATGTTACCCTAACTCGCTCTGTAGGCAGAGGCTCTCAAGAAGACCTTGGCACGATCTCCCTCGATCCGCAAGCCATCGGTTTGGATGAAATTCAGGTAATAGCCTCCGTGGTGCCTAAAGATCGTATGACGCCGGTACCAGTCTCTAATATTCGCGTGGCCGATATTCAGGCAGCTTCGTTGAATATCGAGTTCCCCGAATTGGTTAAGTCCACTCCGTCTACTTATACCACCAAAGGAAGTGGAGGTTTCGGTGACGGCCGTACCAATGTGCGTGGATTCGATACCTATAACTTCGGTGTACTCATTAATGGGGTTCCCGTTAATGGTATGGAAGATGGTAAGGTGTATTGGAGTAATTGGAGCGGTCTGATGAACCAAGCCAGCACCATTCAGATCCAACGCGGACTCGGAGCTTCCAAGCTCGGTATCAGTTCTGTAGGGGGTACGATGAACATTATCACTAAGACTACAGATGTCAATACCGGTGGTTCGGCTTATGTCGGTATGGGTAACGATGGATTGCACAAGGAATCTTTCTCTATCTCTACGGGTATGAACGATGGTTGGGCCATCTCTATCGCAGGTTCCCATATGACTGGTCTGGGTTATGTGAATGGGCTGAAAGGTCGTGCATTCTCTTACTTCTTCAACGTTTCAAAGAAATTCAACGAACGTCACACCCTTTCTCTTACCGGATTTGGTGCACCGCAATGGCACAACCAACGTTCCAGCAAATACTCTGTGGCTGACTATGATAAATATGGTATCCGTCACAATCAATCGTTCGGTTATCTGCGTGGCGAACTGACTCCTACAGCTTATGCTTACAATACCTACCATAAGCCTCAGTTCTCGCTGAACCACTTCTGGAAGATGGATGACAACACCTCTCTTTACACCACAGCATATGCGTCTTTAGCTACCGGTGGAGGTCGTCGTGCTTATGGAAAAAACAGCAAGTGGGTATTGATCAACTATAATACGGGTCAGCCCTACGAACAAACCAAGGTAACTCCCGACGGACTCATCGATTACGATGCGGTACTGGCTGCCAATGCTGCGGCAAGCAACGGATCAGAAGCAATCTTCGCTCTCGGATCTAACTCTCACAAGTGGTTCGGCTTGCTTTCTTCGTTCAAGAAGAAGCTCAATAGCTCGCTGACTTTGACAGCCGGATATGACGGACGTTACTACCGTGGCGATCACTATGACAAGATCACCGATCTGCTCGGTGGCAATTACTATGTAGAGGATCCCA
Organism: Porphyromonas gulae DSM 15663; assembly: GCF_000378065.1. Classification (GTDB taxonomy): domain Bacteria; phylum Bacteroidota; class Bacteroidia; order Bacteroidales; family Porphyromonadaceae; genus Porphyromonas; species Porphyromonas gulae. The sequence continues at coordinate 17,880 of NZ_KB899162.1, forward strand.
AGGCAAAGCTTGCCTATCATACGGAAGGTCAGCACCTGAAAGTAGGTGACATCGTAAACCGTGACTATACGGGGGAAATCATGTGGCATGGTCTCTTTGCTCAGATGGAGCATTCATCCGAATGGATCGATGCATTCGTATCGGGATCTATCAACTACGAACTCTACCGCAATCATAACTATGGCGGTAGCAAGTCCACCAATTACCTGGCCGGTGTATCGCCGTGGAAGAGCTTCCTTCCCTGGAGTGGTAAGGCCGGTCTGAGCTACAAATTTGCACAGGGACACAACGTATTCGTAAACGGTGGTTACTTCACGCGTGCACCACTCTTCGGTAATGTTTATGCCGCAGGAGCTATCGTTCCCAACGAAAAAGCCAATATGGAAAAGGTGTTTACAGGAGAAATCGGATATGGATTCACGAATCATAAGAACTTCGAATTCAATATCAACGGATACTATACCAAGTGGATGGACCGCGTGACTTCGAAGAGAATCGGAAATGAATATGTTTATCTCAATGGCGTTGATGCCGTTCACTGTGGGGTAGAGGCTGAGATCAGCTATCGTCCTATTCGTCAAATCAACCTTCGCGGTATGTTCTCTCTTGGCGACTGGACTTGGCAAAACAACGTAAGCTACACTTCATACGACGAAGCCGGTAATGAGACAGGACAGGATATAACTTATATCAAAGGGCTGCACGTCGGAGACGCGGCACAGATGACAGCTGCCGTATCTGCGGACATAGAGCTGTTCAAGGGTTTCCATGTTGTAGGTAAGTACAACTTCCTTGGCAAAAACTATGCAGGATTCAACCCTGCAACACGTAATGCACAGCAGTACGAAGCAGATGGCAAAGAAATCGTAGAATCATGGAAGTTGCCCGATGTAGGTCTGTTCGATCTGTCTGCATCTTACAATTTCAAGCTCGGTTCGCTCAGCACTACGTTCTACTTCAATATGGACAACGTCGCTGACAAGCGATATGTGAGCGATGCCGACGACAATATCATCGGTAAGAAACACGATGAGGCTTCGGCTCTCGTATGGTACGGCTTCGGCCGCACTTGGTCTACCGGTATTCGTGTGAACTTCTGATCCTGCTGTATAAAGACTGAGAGAGACTGCGCCGAAAAGCTGTTTCAGCGCAGTCTCTTTGTTTTTACCGAGGTGCTACTAGACCCGAAAAGGGGCTGTATCAATCAAGCGAACGGAAGCGATGCAGTGCATAGCCATAGGCCGGTAGCCGGAGTGGGTAGGGGGCGTATTGGGTGAGACAGCCGATGCTATTTTCTCCGGAGAGCATATCGGTCAGCAGGAAAGCTGTATTGTCCTTTACCTGCATGGTCTGAAAGGCGTGTTCGGGGATATTGACCCTGATTTCTGCGTCGAAGGGTGCAAAATTGGCTACAACAAGAAGTATTTCATCCGATGTATGGCGAAGAAAAGCAAATTGCCGATCAGGCCGGAAGTAAGGATTGCTCCGATTGGCATAGCCAAGGTCATAGAAGTTTCCTTGAACGACTGATGGCAGGGCGCAAACATCATGTAATAGACAGGTATAACTTTTTAGTAAGACGCGTTCTTCTTCGGATAACATCTTCGTGTCGTATAGTCCGCCATTGATGCGACGCTGCATCTTGTCCAGACTCCAATAGTCAAATATCGTGGTGCGACCGTCCTTACCGCTGAACCCTTCGGCATCCATTCCACGTTCGCCAAGTTCCTGTGCGAAGTAAAGCATAAAGGGATTGCGCCCTATCGTGGCGGCTATCGTTACTGCCGGAAGAGCTTTCCGTGCATCTCCTGCAAAGAAATCCGAAGCTATGCGTTGCTCATCGTGATTCTCAAGGAAGTAGAGCATATTGTCGGCAAATCGCTCTGTTTGTCGTACTGCTCCTGATATATCCGAAACGGAGCCATATCCGCAAATAACGGCACGGAGACAGTCATACATGCCTACCTTATCATACAGATAATCGAATCCTGCATGAAGATATTCTTCGTAAAGCTCCGGACGGTAGATTTCAGCGATGAATAAGACCGAGTATCTTTCGCGAATTTGCGATATTACCCATTCCCAAAATTCCACCGGCACCATTTCGGCCATGTCGCAACGGAATCCATCTATTCCTTTGCTTGTCCAAAAGAGCAGAATATCTCGCATCCGAATCCATGTATCGGGTATCGGGTCGAAGTGTTTGCTTCCTCCATTCAGATAGTCGATGCCGTAATTCAATTTCACTGTTTCGTACCAATCCTCCTTGCCTACATGAGAGGAGAATCGGTCGTTGCCCGTTGCCTTCGCAGGCTCTTCCTGATAAGACATCGTACGACTCTGCTCCCCTAAATGCAGGTGGAGGTGTTGTTCCGGCAGGTAGTAAAAATTATTGTTGGGAGAGAATGCTAAAAGCGGATCGTCTCCCTCGCCCAGATCTTTTGTACCCGATGGTTTGGCATCCGACTGATATTCGCGTGCTACATGGTTGGGTACAAAATCTATGATCACTCCCATACCCGCACGGTGTGTACGCTCGATCAGGTCGTGAAATTCTGCCATTCGGTTAGGAATGTCCGTAGCCAATTCGGGCGATATGTCGTAATAGTCTCTGATAGCATAGGGTGATCCTGCTTTCCCTTTGACGATATCGGGATGACAGGGAAGAATACCGGCATCGCCATAATTGGTCTGAGTAGCTTGCTCAAGCATGCCGATGTACCATATATGCGTAGTGCCGAGGCTCCGAATCATTTCCAATGCTTGCGGGCTGAAGCTCTCCATCTTACCACAGCCGTTATCCGTTATACCACCTCCCGGTATTCGTGTTTGGCATCGATTGTCGAATAGACGTGGCAGCACGGAATAGATAATCACCTTTTCGTCCTTTTTCATGGATTCTGCGTTATCGAAGTCGTTTTGAGGACTTGTTCGGCCATTTTGTATCCGAATGCTGCAATTTCTTCTGCCGGCTCCACTTGGAAGGGTTTGAACTTGATTATTTCTCCTGATTCGATCAGCAAATCGCACAGCTTGCGATCGGGCAAAGAGTTCGCTCGGAAGATGTAGCCGAAGCAACGCTCTGCAATGCCGAAAAGACTCTTTTTATACTCGGAAGGTTCCTTCGGATTGAGGTGTACCCCTATGAGATAGCGGCAGTCCTCCCGAATGACGGAAGCCGGAAGATCTTTGAATAGTCCGCCATCTACGTAGGTAGTCCCGTCTATCTCCACCGGGTTGAATAGAATCGGAATGCTACAAGAGGCTGTGACGGTTTCGACAAGAGGCCCTTGGGTAAAAACCTTAATTAGACCACGGTCAAGATCCGTTGCCACTATCTTGATCGGAAAGTGTAGATCTTCGATATTCTTGTGACGCAATACTGAACGGAGGAAGCTCTTGAACTTTCGTATACTGAATACGCCTCTTTGCGGTATTTGCCATTCGGTCAGGAACCCGAAGTCTTTCCCGCGAAACAGTTGGGGGATTTCTTCGGGAGCATATCCATCGGCATAGAGAGCGGCTACCAACGCTCCTGCGCTAGTACCGGCTATAATGTCGGGGCGTATCCCGTTGTCCTCAAGGGCATGGAGTACCCCTGAATGAGCAAATCCTTTGGCTGCTCCGCCGCTAAGAGCCAAGCCTATTCGATACTTTGCGTTTTGATATGAAGAATGAGGCATATTGCTGTGTTTGGTCAGGTAAATATAACCGTCTTTTTCAACCAACGGCCATGATTGCTGCCGAAATGTATAAAAACAACGAGGCTGTGTCCTGGGAGAATCCTCGTATGACACAGCCTCAGATTTGTGGAATTATCTGTCAGAGATCAATAGGTATGATCATCATGCTCCATTTCTTTTTTCGTGATCTTACGAATGTCCAATGCTCGCCATGCATAGAAAATGTAAGCCAAAACGAAAGGAATGAGGAGAGAGACGTAGCTCATCACCTCCAGCGTGAAGTGGCTGGAGCTGGCATTCTCTATTGTAAGAGAGCTTTGCAGATCGTATGTGGATGGGTACCAAGACGTGTCGTTCCAGCCGGTTATGAGCAGCAGGGCAAGTACTGTCAGCACGGTTCCCGTACCATGTAACCAAATGCCTCGTTTGAAGCCTTTGCGTAGTAGGGTCAAACCGATACCGGCAAGTACAAGAACTACTCCCAACAGGAAGACCGCCAAAACAGCCGGCATATCCAAGAAGTTGTACAGGTACTTGTATGGCTCCATATAGACCTCTTTGGAGACAGGGTCAACGGCAAAGCCATTCGTATTCATCAAGAAGGCTATGTACGCAAGGAAGAAGACCAGAAAGGCAATCGTATTAGCCCAAAGTCGGCGTCTGGCAGCTGTATAGAGGCTGTCGTCATCGATATTGTTGATGAAATAAAGTAGAGCCGATACTCTTGCAAGGAAGAATACAGCCAATCCGAGTACTACATTCCACAGGTTCAAAACGGCTTCCAGACCTCTCAGCTGCCACCCATTGAACGGCTGCCAGGCCGAAACGATCTGACTGCCTCCGGAGAGATCGAACATCGCCATCTTGTTTACCACGAAGTTACTGCCTGTAAAGAATGTGGAAACAGCCGTTCCGAGCAGAACCGGAGCCAATACACCATTGATGAAAAGCAGTATTTGGTAGGTTTTCTTCCCCCATACATTACCATGTTTGGATTGGTACTCGTAGGATACAGCTTGGATAATGAAGCAGAAGAGGATCAGCATCCATACCCAATATGCTCCGCCAAAGCTGGTGCTGTAGAAAAGTGGGAACGATGCAAAGAGGGCACCCCCGAAAGTAACCAATGTCGTAAAGGTGAATTCCCATTTTCGTCCGGTCGAATTGACCATCATTTTCTGAGTCAGTTCGTCTTTGCCAAGACTGAAGAGGAACGACTGTCCTCCTTGTACGAATAGCAGGAAAACCAGCAGTGCTCCCAGCAATGAGACGAGGAACCACCAGTAGTGTTGTAACAATGCGTATTCCATAATTTCGTGTCGTTTATTCTATGAATAGAGATCGGGATTCGTTAGCGTTATTCTGTCTCGGGACCTTTCTTGATTGCTTTGCGCATGATGTTCAGTTCGGCAACGAGCAAAGCTGAGAAGAGTACGAGGAAGACAAAGAAAGTGATCATCACGGAGCCGGCTTCCAGCTTGGATACGGCAGCTTGTACCGGCAATAAATCTTGGATCGTCCAAGGCTGGCGTCCTACTTCCGCTACGATCCAACCACTCTGACTGGCTACCCATGCAAGAGGCATACATACGATAGCGACCATGTGGAACCATCGCATTTTGCTGAATTTCTCCGGTTTGAAGCTGAACAGCCATGCCAATAGGAATAGCAGTATAAACAGCATACCCAATCCTACCATGATACGGAAGCTGTAGTAAGTCAGCCCCACGGGAGGAACTATATCGTTCTTGTGCTGGATATAGCCATAGCCGAAATAGGGGAAATTCTCGTCTATAACGGATTTGTGCTGTAGGGCAGCTTCCATATCGCCGGCTTGTTTGGCCTTGCTGTAGTCGTTCAGAGCCATGATCGCCCTGCGTCCACGCTGCATCATACTATCCACCGGAATAGCGGTAGTGCCATCGGCCTTTACATATCCGCCTTCGAGGATGTTGTTGATACCCGGTACATAACCGCTGGGGTTGCGAGTTCCCAAGACAGAGAGTACGCGTGGCACCGATACGTTGAAGAGGAAGGCTTCCTTATCGTCCTGCGGTGTTTCTTTCGCCGGATTGAGGATGCCGAAGAGGCTGAGTGGAAGGCCCTTGCCATCGGCAGTGAGTCCATCCTTGTCCGTCTGTCCTGCATCGTACAGACCTTCCATGGCTGCCAGCTTCATCGGTTGCTTTTGTGCCACGTTGTAGGCAGAGGTGTCGCCGGTGAAAGCTGTGATAAGCGAAGCAGCCAAGCCGAAGGGAGCGATGATCTTGATGTTTTTGAGGGCGAAGTCCTTGTGTTTGTCGTCCTTTCTGAGCAGGTGGATGCCGCATACGCCCAAAGCAAATACGGATCCGAGAGTCCAGCAGGAAGAGATCGTGTGCCAGAACTTATTGATCGCAGTGGAAGAGAATACCAAAGCCCAGAAATCCGTCATTTCGTTGCGCATCGTATCGGGGTTGAAGGTCATTCCCACCGGCTCTTGCATCCAAGCATTGGCGATAAGAATCCATACGGCCGACAGGCTGGCTCCGATGATGGTCAGCCATGTGGCACTCAGGTGAAACCCTTTGCTGACCTTGTTCCAGCCAAAGAACATAACGGCAATAAAAGTAGCCTCCATGAAGAAAGCCAAAATACCCTCGATAGCCAATGGCGCTCCGAAGATATCGCCCACGAAGAGGCTGTAGTTAGACCAGTTGGTGCCAAACTCGAATTCGAGAATGATTCCCGTGGCCACACCGATCGCAAAGTTGATACCGAATAGCTTCTGCCAGAACTGGGCATAACGCTTCCACTCCGGTTTGCCATTGCGATAATAGATGGTCTCCACGATAGCCATGATGACACCCAATCCCAGTGTCAGCGGGACAAACAACCAGTGATACATGGCTGTAAGAGCAAACTGTGCACGCGACCAGCTTACTAAGGCATCTAAATTCATAATCATACGCTTATATCTTAATATTTTAGGGGTTTATTCCACGTTTGATAAGTTCTTGCTGCACATATTCGGATTTGGCAGCACTGTCACTGCCGGCCTGTTGTTTCAGAAAGTTTGGGAAGAAGAATACTTTCAGGATGGCGAACATGATGAATAGCTTGATGAGGATAATAGCCCATAGCGTCTTTCCTAATTTCATATTCCTGAAGCCATCTATATAAAAGCGGACTATGCGCATAAGCAAGTTCTCGCGTTTTGCTTTGGTTGTTGTCATAGTTTTTTTCGATCCAAAAATGAAAAACCGAGCAGGTCTCGATTTTGCCGTAGTGGTACAGCTTTCTTACAAATATAGGATAAGAATTGTTTTTTCGGACGCGTTTTCTCTCCAGAATATCACATTCGGTTCAATGGAGCCATTATTTTGTTTGTTTTTGAAAGCTCATCGAGTACCGAATCAATACCAGCAATGTCCCTCGCGAGAGGTCATGAACAGCTCCACATGCGCACCGGTTCGGATCTGATTCCATGTGATATATGACCTGTGATAGGGTTTGCCATCCACTTTTACGGACTCGATATACCGGTTCTTCTCACTTAGATTGTGAGCTGTCAGTCGAAAGATGCGACCATTGGGCTGAGGGATGGTCACATGTTCGAACAGGGGCGATCCCAGTTCGTAATGGCCGCTTATCGGATCCACCGGATAGAACCCCAGAGCTGAGAATACGTACCAGGCCGAAAGTTGGCCACAGTCTTCGTTTCCGCATAGACCGTCAGGAGTGTTTTTGTATAGTTCCGTCAGGATGCGGCGTATTATCCCCGCTCCTTTCCATGGCTGCGATACCTTGTTGTACAAGTAAGCCACGTGATGGCTCGGCTCATTGCCGTGAGCATATTGTCCGATCATTCCCGTACTGAAGATCGGCAATGCTATATGAGGGGGAGTAGAGGTACCGAAAAAGAGGTCGAGACGGCGAGCCATCGAATCTGCACCGCCCATCAGTCCCATGAGACCTTCGGTATCATGCTGGACTCCGAAGAGATATTGCCAGGCATTGCTCTCTGTGATGTCCTCGCTATATTCGAAAGGATCGAAAGGGACTTTCCATTTCCCCGATGCCAATCTGGGCCTGAAGAAACCACTTGCCGGATCATATACCTCTTGGTACGACTTGGCATGGTGTGCATATGCCATCGACCGCTTGGCTGCCGCTGCGTTTTCCCTTGCAAAGAGCGCGATGCAGGCATCGTCGTAGGCGTATTCCATCGTCTTGCTCAGGCTCCAGTTCGTACAGTCGGCCGGCACATAGCCCAAGCGACGATAGTTGTCCATATCGGTTCTGCCGGTTTTTTCCATGGTCGAAACCAACAGGCGCATGATGCGCTGCGGATTCTCTTTGTAATTGCCTTTTCGATAGGCTTCTACGATGACCGGTATGGAATGGTAGCCGATCATCATATCCGTTTCTCCGGCCCACATCGTCCAAACGGGCAGCAGCCCTTCGTTTTGCTCACCGAAGGCGACGAGACTTTCCGCCATATCGGCCGCACGTTCGGGGAAGAGGATGTTGTACAGGGGGTGAGCAGCTCGGTAGGTGTCCCAGAGCGAGAAGGTACTGTAGTGTTTGCGTGTCGTCTTTAGCGTATGGATCTTTTTGTCCGCTCCTCTGTAACGGCCATCCGCATCGCTGAAAACCGTCGGGCAGAGCAGACTGTGATAGAGCGCGGTATAGAAAATGGTGTCTGCTTGGGACGATACTCCTTTCTCTGCCACTATACGCGACAAGGCGCGTTGCCACAGCTGCGATGCCTCTGCACGGTAGCGGTCGAAATCATGGTGGGGAGCTTCTTTCGCCAGATTGTTAGCCGCTCCCTTTTCGTCCACACCCGATAGGGCGGTGGAGATCGTCAGCGTACTGTCGGATTCGACCATTAGAAACGAAAGGTGGGCTACAAGGCCGTAACCGATGATTTGCGTCGTATCTTTATTGGTATATTGGGGCACACTGTCTATCGTGAACTGCTCTATCGGAAGGGAAAATCTGCTGCGGAAGAATACGCGCTGATCCCGTGCCCAACCATCCGAGAAGCGATAACCGCTTATCGTGTGGCTGTCGATCAGTTGCAGACGGCTGTCTGTCGTCCTGTCCCAGTTCATTGTACTATTAAGATCGAGGCGAACTTCCAGCACAGAGTCCCGGATTGTATAGCGTTGAATGCCGCAGTGTTCGGTGGCCGTCAGCTCCACCTTGATACCGTTGTCCAAGCTTACAGCATAATATCCGGCTTCGGCTGTCTCGTTTTTGTGGCTGAATGATGTCCGTATACGGTCGTTCGGGCCGGCTTCATCTGGAGAACTTTTGCCGATCGGCATAAAGCGAATGTCATAGAGGTCGCCGGCTCCCGTGCCGCTCAGATGCGTATGGCTGAAGCCTGCTATTATCGTGTCGGGATAATAGTAACCGGCTATATAGTCCCAGCCGCTTTTCCCATTGTCCGGGCTTAGCTGTACCATACCGAAAGGAACCGTAGCCCCCGGATAGGTATTGCCTACCCAGTCGGTTCCGACAAGGGGGGTCACGTACTTTGTGAAGTCAATATCTTTTCCTCTTTTGCTGCCTGCACATGAAAGCAAAAGGCTGACGGAAAGAAAGGCTATGGGGTAGGGGAGAAAGCGCATCGTTGGATCAGGATAAAATGAGATAAAACAAAAAACAACCATGATTTGCACCTGCCTCAAAGCAGGAGAAAACCATGGCTGTACACTAAGCTGTTTGGGAATGCAGGCAGCTATGCTTGAGGGCGGATAGGACTACTTTTTTTGTACTTCGGGTTGGATGAAATCCATAAAGCACAAACCGGCCAAAGCCGTGCCGTATCGCTTCTCGATCGTGATACCCTCGGTGATGAAGTTCAGCTCTCCGAGGTAGTATTGGCTGTAGGTCTTCTGGTGCAGATCGTTGATAACGCGGATCAGACGGGACTCCAGCTCTTCGATACGGTAGCGTCCGCTGACCTCGCAGACGAGACCTCCGGCTTTCTCGTCGAAATTCTCATCCTTGTACATCCATGCATACACCACTCCGGCCGAAACGAATTCGTCCTGATAGCCGTGCGAAACGGCCATGATCGTTTTCAGCTCGGAGCCGAAAGGCGGCAGGTCTATTTCGTCCATTGTGACCAAATGAGCCGTTGCAGGCAGTACGGAGGAGTACGTCATGATATTGAAGTCCGAGATCCCGGCGTCGAACAGAGCCATATGATACGAACCGGCATGCAGTTCCAGATCAGACTCGCCACTACCCTTGGTAATGAAGAAAGTGTTGGGGATGAGATTCCCTACAAGTTTGCTCATTTTTGTAATTGTCCTTGATATGTTGTTAGTACTTACACTGTTTCGTCTTGCAAAGATAGGATTATTCCGTCTATATCCGATGAAGGGTTATCGCTCTTTTCCCCTTGTAAATTTGCGGAAGTAAGTCCTGTTTTTTTATATGACATGGTGGTGATCCGATTTGTTCGATCTTGCTTTAAGAGCGAAGACTCGGAAATGTACTGAAAGCAGTGTGCTCCCCATGGAAGAATGTCATCCGAATTTTGTTGGAATTACGTGCCGAAAAAGTTTTCAACAACGAAGAAGGGTTTGGAATGATTCTAAATAAGCACTTAAAAAGAGCCGGATTTTCAGGTAAAAAGAAGAGAAAACAGGCTCCTTGTGATCTGAATCTGCTTTTCCGGAGTTTGGATCACGATTTATATATAAATCATTTTCGATTTGTATATAAAACGATTTCAATTTATATATAAATAGTTTTCTATAAATATAGAAATCAAAGGTGATTTGTATATAAATCGTAGCCTCCGAAAGGTTGCTTTGAGGGTCGGAATAAAAGAGGCACCCACCGGAAGTTCGCGACCGAACTCGGATGGGTGCCTTGTATCGCAGGTGGACTGCGCCGTGATTATTCCACTTTATTTTTCATCGAGGTATACTTTTCTCCTATGTGCTGCAATCGTGTGATATAGGACAAGATAGGATAAGCCGAAAGGGCCGGTGCAGTGTGTGAGGAAGTCGGATACATGTCTAATATATTTTTGTCATTTATGTCCTGTAATTATATTCATACGATAGGGCTTTCGGATGCCATGTATTTTTGCCGATGTAAGCCTTATCGAATACAAAGGTAGAAAAAGAACCGAACAGTGGATAGGCTGATGTCGCTACAGCACTGACCAATGGTACTGTAGCGAAGGAATCCGAATGAAAATGAGCTACATATAAAAAAAACTGTAATTTTGCATCGTGATAGGCGGTCTCATCGTTGGTGGAATCCGCAATCACGTTGAGTAATAATTATTGTTTTTAAAACGAGAAAAGAGATGAAAAAAATTCTTGGTTTCGCCATGTTGAGCGTTGCATTGGTTGCTTGTGGCGGAAATAAAAATGAGCAGGATGCTGCTGCCGATAGCGCACGTATTGCTGATTCTATAGCACAGGTAGAGGCTGCGGCTGCTGCCGATGTAGAGCGCTTTGTAGGTACCTATACAGGCCTTATTCCTGCTGCCGATGCAGAGGGATTCGATGTTAAGTTGGTATTGAATGCAGACAAAACTTTTGCTCTGGAAGAAGTAGCCAAGGGTGGAAAAGAAGACGGTTTCGGATCTACGAATAGCGGTGCTTTTACCATTAGTGGCGATACGGTATCTCTTGCAAGAGAAGGAGAGGTTTCTCCTCTTCGGCTTGTGTTGAATGCGACTGCCGATTCGTTGCAGTACGATGGAGTTCAGGATGAGAAGATGGCTCCTTTCTACGTATTGGCCAAGCAGAAATAATCAAGATTCCGACAGAAAGGCTGCTTTAGGCGGTCTGCCCTAATAATGAAAGGGTTGTGAATATGGTTTTATCCATCGTCACAACCCTTTTTCTTTACAGTAGGATTCTATCAAAGAGAAAAGATCCTACTCCAATCTTTCACTAAGAGGTCTAAGGTTTTTACGGCATTGGCAGGGCTTGTACTCGGCATGAGCAGACGACGAATGGAGAGAGTTTCGGGGAAATGCTTTCCGAACATTTTCTCTGCTTTTTGGCCGTTGAATGCGATCGTGTGCAGATGAGGATTTCGTTCGATCAGTGAGCCTATGTCATTGGGCACTTCGTCGCAGATCTGAATATCCGCACTTCCCTTGCGAATAGCCGAATGGGCTACATCCCACAGACCGATATGTGCCGAAAGCAACATCTCGGTTCGTCCTGCATAGTCATCGGGTAGGGACTTGCCCAGCAGTTTTGCCATCAAAGGCCAAAAGCGATTGCGAGGATGAGCATAGTATTGTCCCCTGCGAATAGATTCGTCACCGGGCAGACTGCCCAATATCAGAATCTCTAAATGACCATTCTCGATGGGTGGGAAAGAATACTTTTGTCCGCAATCCATACCTAAGACAGGACTTTACTTCTTGTTGGTCATGATATTGAGCACAAGGGTATCGGTGGCGTTCATGCCATCCCGGCCTATGCTTGTGAGGTTGTCGATGCTTTGGTCTACATCGTCATCCACGATCCCCTCGTTGCTGGTCACTACCTTTTTCTCCATGGCCAGCAGTGCAGAGAACATGGCAGAGCTAACTCCGCTGGACACTTTCATACTACAGCTCGGCTTGGCTCCATCGCAAAGCATGCCGGTGATATTGCCGATCATGTTTTTGATGGCAAATCCGATTTGCTCTTTAGTACCTCCCATCAGATAAGTGAGTCCGCAGCTCGATCCCGTTGCCGCTACGACACAGCCACACAGAGCCGACAGACGCCCCAGCTTCTGCTTGATGTAGATCACCATGAGATTGCTCAAGACCAAAGCCCTTACCGTTCTTTCGTGATCGGCTTGCTCGTCCTCGGCAAATGAAAGAACGGGCAATGTGGCCGTAATACCTTGATTGCCACTGCCGGAATTGCTCATGACTGTTACCGGAGCACCATCCATACGTGCATCGCATGCCGAGCTTGTATAAGTAAGCATGCGGGTAAGAGAGCTATCGCCAAGATAGCGGCGTCCCAAAGAACCTTGTATCATTCGTCCTACGGCATGGCCATAGTTTCCCTTCATGGAGACTTCGCTGGCATGTCGATTGAGGCGAGCAGCTTCCAAGATGAATTCGATCTCTTCCGTAGGTGTATTCATGGCAAAGTCGTATACCATCTCGAAGGATAGCGTGATGTCCTCCTCCGAATCCGATGATGCGCTGTCGCTCTTGTCCGCCGCATCATGCCGACTATCGATGACGGCTTGGCCATTGTGTGCAGCATAGATGATATTGGTATGGATCTTCTCGATTACCGTAGATGCCGATTCGGAACCGGCCGACATATTGATTTCGATGTGCAATTTGTCTATATCACCCTGTTTGACAGCTACTTGTATAATCTTACTATCGACGATTTTCTTGGCTTCCTCCAGCTGTTCCGGTGCAATTCCATCAAGCACTTTGAGTTGTTTGGTCGGGTCTGCTACCACGATCCCAAGGGCTATGGCTATCGGCAGTCCGATCATTCCTGTTCCCGGGATACCTACGCCCATGGCATTCTTGAGCATATTGGGGCTGAGCAGTACCTCTACATGGTCCGGTCGTTGGTCCATGAGCGAAGCAGCTTGAGCAGCAGCAAGGGCAACGGCAACCGGCTCGGTACAACCTGTGGCCGGAACTACTTCTTTCTTAATGAGACTGATAATTCGTTGTTGGGTTGGTGTATCCATTTTGAAAGTGATATTGAAAAGGCTCTTTGGACTGGCTTATTCTTGATTGTTAATTCTTCTCCTCGGATTCGGCGTCTTTGTGATCCGATGTGTACAATATGGCACTGGTAGCACCCATCGTAATCACATCGCCGTCGTTCAGTCTGCACCATTCTTTTTTGTCCAGAAGACGTCCTCCGACAAAAGTACCTACAAGACTATCATCGTCGGCAATCGAATAAAGAAATGATCCGTCTTTTTTCGGGGTTACTCGCAGTATGCAGTGGTGCCGTCCCATACTTGGATCGCTTGTCAGCACAGCAATGTCCACCACCGAGTCTTTGTTGCGACGTCCTATCCCGTTGTCTCCTTCTTTGAGTGCAAACTCTTGTCGGTATCCGAATACATTTTCCAATACGACGATGTATCCGTGGCTTCGGTCGAGCTCCTGCTCCAATTCTTGTTCCTCCTGCACTGTTTTGTGATTGCGTGAACTGTCGGATTTGCTTACCAGCCGAATGCGCAACTGATGACAACAATGCGGACAGAGCAACGACAAAGAACCGTTCGGAGATGTCTGAGAGAGAGTTTCACGGCTGATCGTGATAGGACCGTCACACTTCGGACAAAAGACTCTTTTCATTAAAAAGACGTTATTTTCTCGTGTGCAAAAGTAATCATTGTTTATGTACCCCAAAAAGAAGAGACTACGGCGCATAAAAACAAAAGTTAGGGTACTAAACTGAATAGCCTGTGATAGTGGTAATGTGAATAGTTTGTCCCTATAAACGAAAAGCCTCCGCTCATTTACCAGCGGAGGCTTCTCGTTATTGATCGTTTTTTCTTTATTGTATTCGTGGCTCTTGTATCTTTTTTCAGAAAGATATAGAGGCTGAAAGAGTGCTTATACCCTTCTCAATCCGGCCATTTTGAGAGCCGTAACGGCTGCTTCTGTGCCTTTGTTGCCATGTTTTCCTCCGGCACGCTCCTCGGCTTGAAGCATGGTTTCCGTGGTAAGCACGCCAAAGATGACAGGTACAAAGCCGTCAACATTCAATTGGGTGATCCCCTGGGTTACGCCTTGGCAGATGTAGTCGAAGTGCGGTGTGTCGCCTCTGACTACACAACCGATAGCAATTACCGCATCCACTTCATGCTGTTCTGCGAGGTATGCACTTGCATAGGTAAGTTCGAATGTGCCGGGAACGTGCTGTACGATAATATCCTCTTCTGTTACATCGTGCTTCAAAAGGGTAGCGATGGCCCCTTTCATCAGAGCTTCTGTGATATTGCGATTCCATTCAGCAACGGCAATTCCTATACGAAGTCCTTTGCCGCTGGGGACACTTTCGTAGTCGTAGTCGGATAGATTATGATAAGCTGTAGCCATATTTTGGTTTTGTCTAATGAGTTGTCCTGAAAAAAAGGCATCCATCCCAGCATGAGACAGATGCCCTTCTTATTTTGTTGTTTGATATTATTATTATTTCGCTCCTTTGGATTTTACACGTATGATGTCTGCTTCTACTGTGTTGGCTTCCATCGAGGTGTAGTATTTGTCTTTTACCTGCGTATAAGCAGCGAGAGCTTTGTCATATTGCTTGAGTTCTTCATATACGCGACCAGCTTTCACCAAGCAGCCCGGAGTGATGGCATCGTTGGAAGCTGCGGCAGCAGCTTTCTCGAAATAGCCCACTGCTTCTTCGTACTTTTTGAGCTGTACATAGCAGTCGCCGATCAGGCGAGTAATGGAAGGTGCTACCATATTTTCTTTGGCAGAGAATCCTTTCAAATGATCAATGGCTTGCTGATATTCTCCGAGGTTGTAGTAGCAAATGCCGGCATAGGCTTTTGCTAGATTGGAAGCATCCGAACCGGAGTATTTCTTTATTACTGCGAGCAGTCCCATTTCGTTAGTGCCATTTCCGTTTAAGGCTACGCTATCCAGTTCCTGAATGAATTTGTCTTCGGCAAGGTATGCCTTGGCAGCAGCTTCACGAGCTTTAGGTTCGCTGACGAAACGTTTGTAGGCAAAAAAACCTGCCACAATGATAAAAACGCCCAAAATAACCAAGCCGATCTTGGTCATGTTCTTTTCTACGAACTGTTCCGAGCGTGAAACCACTTCTCCTACGTGGTTTTCTGGTTGTTGATTTTCTTTTTTAGCCATATGATGGAATAGTTATTTATTTCTTTTCAGTCGCACAAAGGTACGCGTTTGACTGTGATATACAAATGTACGGTCTGAATAAATACGATATCTAATTGTTTGACGAAAACATTTCTTCCATTTCTCTGTATTCCGACGCTTACTTAATTAGGCTGTTGGACGACTCGAAAGAGAGCTACTGCCAATCTACTAATCCGGTTTTCACGGCATACCGTATCAGTTCGGCTGCATTGGAGAATCCTAATTTGCGCAGAATGTTGCTGCGATGTGTCTCTACGGTCCGGTAGCTGAGATGCATTTTCTCTGCAGTTTCTTTTGCTGAATAACCATCGCATAGATACTGGACTACTTCTTTTTCGCGCTCAGTTAACTCGCAAGATTCCTGCGACTTCTTGCTCTTTTTCGCTGAGCGATCCGCCGAGCGAGATAGACAAATGTCCAGAATCATCTTGGAAACGCTCTTGCCATAGAAATGACTGCCGGTGGCTACGGTACGAATGGCATTTTCTATATCGTTGGTTTGAGCTGTTTTGCACATGTATCCTTCTACATCGATTTCCAACAGCTCGTTGACTGTTTTTTCTGACACTTCGGAAGACAGTATTATGATCTTAATAGAAGGGTATAGTTTCTTTACCTTCCGAGCAAGATCTACCCCATTGCCATCGGGAAGCCAAATATCCAGTATGATGAGTTCGGGAGCTTTCTCTTCTTTCAGAAAAGTTTCCATCTCTTCACAAGAACCGCACTCGCCTACAATCTCTGCCAAACCTTGTGTTTGGGAGATGGTGGCGCGCAAACCTATCCGATAGAGTTCGTGGTCATCCACGAGTAATATACTGATCATAGTTATATATGTTTAAGGCGAGGTGAGGACGAAGGAGAATATCGAACCCTTGCCTTGCTTGCTATCAATGCATAATTTGCTTTTGTTCCTTTCGAGCAGACCTTTGCAGATGATCAATCCCAATCCACTTCCTTTTTCGCCGTTGGTGCCTACGGTAATCCTATTGTTTTTGCCGGATTCGAGGATGTCGTTTATTTGTTTTTGACTCATGCCTATTCCCTGGTCTGAGATTGAAATTTTTACTCCTCCTTGAGTCTTTCTTTCTTCCACTCGGATCAGTATCATATGACCTCCTTTGGAGAATTTGATTGCGTTGCTAAGCAAGTTGCGAACGACCGTGTTGATCATTTGTAGGTCAGCACGTACAATACATCTTTGCGGTGCGTCCAACTGTAATTCGATGCCTTTATTATGAGCTGAAATGGAGTGAAGGCTGATTGCTTTCTCGATATTTTCAACAATGTTGAAGTTCACAAAAGTGGTCACGAGGTTGCTTAGTTGGATATTCGCCCAATCAAGCAGATTTTGCAAAAGAATGAGTTCGGAAACCACGCTGTCTCGAATAGAAGACAGCATGCTGCGAGTTGGGGCATCGTAATCGGATTGGGGGGTAAGCATAGCGTCGAGAGCCATTTTCTGTGCAATTACAGGACCTTTGATGTCGTGGGATATGATGGATAGAAGTCTGTCTTTGGTGTCATTCATCTCCCGGAGTCTCTTATTCTGTTTGTGTCTCCTCCTTATTAGAATAAAGAGGATAGAGATAATGCATGTCATCAGAATGCATATCAGGATGAAGGCGAATTGCAGTCTGCGCACAAGTCTGAGCTCTTGATTTTTTAATGCAATTTCGGATTCTTTCTCTTTGCTTTTGAAGCGAACTTCGAATTCAGATACTTTTTCTTTCATCTGCCTGGATGCGATCGAATCAGATAGTGCATTCGATCTTTTCAGGCATTCGTATGCCAAGGAGTATAATCCATGGTCGGCATATAAGAAGCTGGCTAAGTCAAGTATACACAGTCTGACCTGATCATATCCAGTTTGTTGTGCTAAATTCTCTGCGATTGTCAGTAATTCGTTTGCTTTTCCGTATAGGCTATGATATGCATAGTAGTAAGCTAAATGTGCGTGACATAGAGCTTGGATCTCCACGTTTTTTGTCTTGGAGGCTATCTCCAATGCTTCGATCAAGGGTTTGAAACTTTCTTCTATCTTATTCTGATCGATCATAATCGTGCCGATATTCATAAGGCTATTGCACATACTGGCACTATCTGCATTGGCACGCTCTATCTTAAGTGCTTTTTCATAATAGGAGCAAGCCGATTCGAAATCTTTTTTTTTCTGGTATATATTGGCTATGTTGTTATAGGCGATGGGGATACCTGTTTCGTTTTTCATGGTTTGCGCTATTTCCAGAGCGCGTTGATAGAAAGTCAGAGCATCATCCCACTTTTCCTGAAAGAAGAATATGATACCCATTTGCATATAGGTACGACCGGCGATTGTATCGTTAGGGTTGCCTTTAAGCAGATCTATTGTTTCCTCAAGGGCTGTTATTGCACTGCTATAGCGACCGGCATAAGTGGACATACTGGCATACTCCAGAAGAAGCTCCGGAATATCTTGAACCAAACCTGCATCTCGGGCGAACTTAATAGCCAATGAGTATGCATCGGCAGCTGTTCCGACATTGTGGTCTTTTTTGAGCTGTTCGCCCAACTTTTCATATCTCTTTTTCTTCTCTGCTGCAGATAGAGTGAGGTCAGAAGCGGTTTTGAAAAGAGAATCTACATTAATCTCTCTCGCGGAGAGTGGAAAAGCGGCGGGGAGAATAAGTATCAGAATAATCAGTTGGATACGTATATTCATAATATGCGTTATATTTCGTCGGCAAAAATAATATTTTTTGATAACTGAGCTCTATAATATAAAGCTTGTTTCCTTGTGGCCTATCTGTCCGTTTCTGCTTTCAAGGCCTTTGCTTAGAGCAAAAGTAGTCTTCCGAAGTCCGAAAAACTTTTTAGTTCTTGTCTTTTTATGTTTTTGACTATTTAATAGGGTGTAGTTGTATAAATTGGATAATTATATGGGACAAAACTATATTTCAGTCATCCGTTATCAGAAGGACTGACGAAAGAGGGAGCATACTCGTTTAGGGTTGGCTTATTACTGCTGCAGTTGTTTTCAGAGCTTCTCATCTGACTTTTGAGTTTGAACAAGCTGGTTCGTTTACTGCTTTTTCTGCAAATCCTTATTTTTGTCAACATTATGACCGAGAACAAGACATATACCGAGGCGATGACACGCCTTGAAGAGATAGTCCGTATTATCGAACACGACAGCCCCGATGTGGATGAGCTGACCAAACTGGCAGAGGAGGCTATTGCGCTGATTGGTTTCTGCCGAGAGAAACTCACCGTAGCTGATAAGCAGATCGAAGAACTCATGGCCAAGCTTTCATGAAAGAAAAACGCTATGCTCTGATCGTAGCCGGCGGGCAGGGACTGCGTATGGGGGCCGATTTGCCTAAGCAATTTCTGCTTTTGGCCGGACGGCCGGTATTGATGCACACGTTGATTCGCTTTGTCCCTCATGTCGATACTATAGTACTGGTATTGCCTGCTGATCATCATACTTATTGGCAAGATCTGTGCCGGAGGTATGACTTTGCTATCTCTCATCAAGTAGTTGCAGGTGGGGGCACTCGTTTTGCCTCTGTTCGGAATGGATTGGAGGTTGTGCCCAATGGTGTTTTGGTTGCAGTGCATGATGGAGTACGTCCTTTGGTCAGTGGCGAGACTATTGATGCTTGTTTCTGTGCGGCCGCAGCGGGAGGGGCTGCTGCTCCTTGTAGAGCTCTGCTCGAATCGCTTCGCTATTATGCCACTGATGGAAATTATGCTGTGGACAGGAGTCGCTACGTCACGGTACAAACTCCGCAAATTTTTCGTAGTGAGTGGTTAAAAGAGGCCTATCGGGAGCCATACGAAGAACGCTTTACGGATGATTGTTCGGTGTATGAACATCATTTTGATCGTCCCGTGGCATTGATTGAGGGCAATCCTGAGAATATCAAATTGACCACTCCTCTCGATCTTTCCCTTGCGGAACTGTTATTGACATCCTAATGCCTGATACGGGATCAAAGTTCCCGGAAACAATTTCCCCCTAATAATTACTTCCTGCATTTGACGCAACTTCAGACACTGATGTCGTCGTTGTCGCATGCGGTGCATGCGATATGAAAAACCTGGAGCAACATTATTGATTCGATAGGCTAACTCCCAAGAAAACACGGGCCCAAAATACTCCGATTTTGGCTCGTCATTTCTGAAAATATGACGTGAGAATTTTTTCGTTCCGGCGCGAGATTTTTTCCCTTCCGGAGCCAAAAGAAAAAAGTTTACGCGCCATGTTTTTAGAAGCTATAAATGCCAAAATTTGGGCGCGTAAACGCACCACCTGATGTCAAATCGATGCTTCTTGCTGTCTATGTGAGTTCATGTTCGAAGATCGTATTGCCGTACCGTTGACTTTGACCGCGATTCTTTTTTCTGCTTTCTGACAGTGCTCGAAAAGCCTCAGACTGCGGCCGTATTTCATTATCTTTGTTCCATAATCATGGACTATTATGAATAACGATCTCCAATTTACTATGGTGGCTAAGACCCTTTACGGGTTGGAGGATGTCTTGGCTGCCGAACTAACAGCCCTGGGTGCTGAGGAGGTAACCGTGGGTCGGCGTATGGTCAGTTTTCGAGGAGATAAGAGGATGCTCTATCTTGCTAATCTCCGGCTGCGTACAGCACTGCGCATATTGAAACCTGTAACGACTTTCCATGCGAAGACGACAGATGAGATTTATGAAAGGCTCAAACTTTTCGATTGGACGACCGTTATGTCATCGGATCAAACTTTCTCCATTGATTCCGTCGTTTATTCCGATTCGTTCAAGAACAGTCAGTATATAAGCTATCGTACCAAAGATGCTTTGGTGGATTTCTTCCGTGATCGTGAGGGCAAACGCCCTTCCGTCCGGCTGTCCAATCCCGATATTCTACTGAACATACATGTGTCGCACGAGGAAGTAACCCTGTCGCTCGATAGCTCGGGCGAGAGTCTGCACAAGCGAGGTTATCGTGTGGCCGAAACGGCAGCTCCTCTAAACGAGGTACTGGCTGCAGGTATCTTGCTCAAAGCCGGTTGGGATGGCAGTACGGATTTGATCGATCCCATGTGTGGATCCGGAACGTTCCTCATCGAAGCAGCCCTGATTGCTTGCAACATTGCTCCCGGTATCTATCGGCGAGGCTTTGCTTTCCGGCGGTGGGCGGACTTCGATCCCGATCTGTATGATGAGCTATACCATGACGACAGCGCAGAACGGGTATTCGATCATACCATCTACGGTTCCGATATTTTGCCACAGGCCGTAGCTGCGGCCAGAAGTAATGTGGAGCGAGCCGGTCTTGGCAAGTACATTTCTCTGAGTGTCCTACCCATGCAGCAGCGTCCGAAGCCTGAATCCAGGGCTATGCTCGTGATGAATCCTCCCTATGGAGAACGTATCAAAGTGGAGGATATGCAGCAGTTGTATGCCATGATCGGAGAGCGACTCAAGCATAATTATGCAGGTTGCTCTGCATGGATTTTGGCTTTCAAACCGGAGCATTTCAACCATATCGGTCTTCGTCAGTCTCATCGAGAGAAGTTGATGAATGGAGCCTTGGAGTGTGAGTTGCGAGGTTATGAACTCTTTGAGGGACGACGCGATTCATTTGCCGAAAGAAAAAGTCGTCAAGCCGAAAGAGAACAAGGTGTAGGACGGAGAATCGATCGTCGTGACGTTTCTGCCGGAAGGGAAAGACGCCCCAACTCCATGGATCGAGAAAATAAGCCTCCTTATCGTTCTCCTCGTCCTGATAAGCCTTTCAGAACTTCCGATAAAAGGAAAAGAGAGCATAATGATGAGCAACAACGAGAGACTCGCTGGCCGAACGATAGGTTCCGATCTTCGGATGAATCTGAAAGAGGGCCTCGCAAATCCTCTTCAAAGCGGATTCAGGTGATCCGCAACGACGAATAATAAAGAATAGAAAATCAAATACAATAGATAAATGAAGAAAATAATCTTCCAACGACTATTTCTGTCTGTTTGTGCCCTTACAGTGGCCTTGCCTTGTTCGGCTCAGTCTCCTGAAACGAGCGGCAAGGAGTTTACTCTTGAGCAACTGATGCCCGGAGGAAAAGAGTTTTACAACTTTTACCCCGAATACGTGGCCGGTTTGCAATGGATGGGAGACAATTATGTCTTTATCGAGGGGGATGATTTAGTTTTTAATAAGGTGAATGGCCAACCGACTCAGTCTTTCAGATTGTCTGCTGCAGACCTCAATGCACAGATGCCGGAGGGATGCAAATTTCAGACGACTGATGCTTTCCCTTCATTCCGCACACTCGATGCCGGACGAGGCCAAGTAGTTCTCTTTACACAGGGGGGATTGGTCGGATTCGATATGCTTGCCCGAAAGGTAACTTATGTTTTCGACACCGATGGAGAGACGGCTTCTCTGGACTTTTCTCCTGTGGGAGACCATGTGGCCTATGTCAAAAAGCACAACCTCTATATCGCCCGTGGGGGCAAATCCGGAGAGGGTATGCCACGAGCTATCGCTCTGACAGCAGATGGGACTGAGACGCTTGTCTATGGTGAGGCGGTACACCAACGAGAATTTGGCATCGAAAAAGGTACATTCTGGTCTCCAAAAGGTAGCAGCCTCGCTTTCTATCGAATGGATCAGAGTATGGTGAAGCCTACCCCGATAGTAGATTATCATCCGCTCGAAGCCGAGTCCAAACCGCTTTATTACCCCATGGCCGGTACCCCCTCGCACCACGTTACGGTTGGGATCTATCATTTGGCTACGGGCAGGACTGTCTATCTGCAAACGGGTGAGCCGAAGGAAAAATTTCTGACGAATCTGAGTTGGAGTCCGGACGAAAAGATCTTGTATGTAGCCGAGGTCAATCGTGCTCAAAACGAATGTAAGGTAAATGCCTATGATGCTGAGACCGGTAGATTCGTCCGTACGCTGTTTGTTGAAACCGATAAACATTATGTAGAGCCGTTGCATCCCCTGACATTCCTCCCGGGAAGTAACAATCAGTTCATTTGGCAGAGCCGTCGCGACGGATGGAACCATCTCTATCTGTATGATACTACAGGTCGTCTGATCCGTCAGGTGACAAAAGGGGAGTGGGAGGTGACCAACTTTGCAGGCTTCAACCCCAAGGGAACACAGCTCTATTTCGAAAGTACCGAAGCCAGCCCTCTCGAACGCCGTCTATACAGTATTAGTGTCAAGGGTGGAAAGACGAAAGACCTGACTCCCGAATCGGGAATGCATCGTACCCAACTATCTCCCGACGCTTCGGCTATAATCGATGTTTTCCAGTCGCCTACTGTTCCGCGTAAGGTTGCGGTGACAAATATCGGCAAGGGGTCTCGCACTCTATTGGATGCTAAGAACCCCGATACGGGCTATGCCATGCCGGAGATCAGAACGGGTACCATCATGGCTGCCGATGGGCGGACGCCTCTTTATTACAAGCTCACGATGCCGCTTCGCTTCGATCCGGCAAAGAAATATCCTGTTATAGTCTATGTTTACGGAGGACCTCATGCCCAGCTCGTAACCAAGACATGGCGCAGCTCTGTCGGTGGGTGGGATATTTACATGGCACAGAAAGGCTATGCCGTCTTTACGGTGGATAGTCGCGGATCTGCCAATAGAGGGGCTGCTTTCGAGCAGGTTATTCATCGTCGTTTGGGACAGACCGAGATGGCCGATCAGATGTGCGGTGTGGACTTCCTCAAGAGCCAATCATGGGTGGATGCCGATAGAATAGGAGTACACGGCTGGAGCTATGGCGGCTTTATGACTACGAATCTGATGCTTACGCACGGCGATGTCTTCAAAGTCGGAGTAGCCGGCGGGCCTGTCATAGACTGGAATCGATATGAGATTATGTACGGTGAGCGTTATTTCGATGCGCCACAGGAAAATCCCGAAGGATACGATGCAGCCAACCTGCTCAAACGAGCCGGTGATCTGAAAGGACGACTTATGCTGATTCATGGAGCGATCGATCCGGTCGTGGTATGGCAGCATTCGCTCCTTTTCCTTGATGCCTGTGTGAAGGCACGCACGTATCCCGACTATTACGTCTATCCGAGTCACGAACATAATGTGATGGGGCCGGACAGAGTGCATTTGTATGAAACAATAACCCGTTATTTCACAGATCACTTATGAACATCCTTTTATTAGGCTCCGGCGGGCGCGAACATGCCTTGGCTTGGAAAATAGCCCAAAGCCCGCTAACGAACAAACTCTTCGTTGCTCCCGGAAACGGGGGGACGGAGGATGTAGCGATCAATATACCCGAAGTGGATGTGAACGACTTTGCTGCCGTTGCCGGAGTGGTACAGCGCGAGTCTATCGACCTGCTGGTAGTGGGGCCTGAAGAACCCCTCGTACGCGGCATAGTGGACTACTTCCGAAATCACGACTCACTGCACGATCTCCTCATCGTAGGACCCGATGCCAAGGGGGCACGTTTGGAGGGAAGTAAGGATTTCAGCAAGTCTTTTATGAAACGGCACGGTATCCCTACTGCCGCTTATCAGACCTTCACGGCTGACCAAATAGATACAGGCAAGGCATTCATAGATACGATGCAGGCTCCTTATGTATTGAAAGCCGATGGTTTGGCTGCCGGTAAGGGGGTGATCATCGCTCCGACGGCAGAAGAAGCCAAACGGGAGTTGGCCGAGATGCTCGGTGGTAAATTCGGTGCTGCAAGCCGTCATGTGGTGATCGAAGAGTTCCTCGATGGCATAGAATGCTCCGTATTCGTTGCTACGGATGGCAAAGACTATCGTATACTTCCCGTTGCAAAAGACTATAAGCGAATCGGCGATGGAGATACCGGTCTTAATACCGGCGGAATGGGGAGCGTTTCGCCTGTTCCTTTCGCCGACGAAGCATTCATGCGGAAGGTGGAGGAGCGGATTATCCGGCCTACAATATCGGGACTGATAGCCGAAGGGATCGATTATCGCGGATTCATCTTTGTGGGACTGATGAATGTAGGAGGAGATCCTTATGTGGTAGAGTATAATTGCCGTATGGGAGATCCGGAAACCGAAGTGATCATGCTGCGAATCGGATCGGACTTTGTGGAGCTGCTTCGCCGAATAGCTGTGGGTAATATCGGTGATTACCAGATGCAAGAAGATCCTCGCTTTGCTGCCTCGATCATGCTCGTGTCGCGAGGTTATCCGGGTAGTTATGAAAAGGGAATGGAGATGGATATCCCCATCCCTCCGGCCGATACGATTCTGTTCCATGCCGGCACTATGGCAAGTGGGGGAAAGGTATATACCAATGGCGGTCGCGTCATGGCTGTCAGCAGCTACGGAGCGACACCGGAGGCCGCCTTGCAACGTTGCTATACCCACGCTCAGCAAGTGCTCTTCGATGGTAAGAATTATCGTCACGATATCGGCCAAGACATGCTTCTTTGGGCGAAAGCCGAACGTTAACAGTGACAAGAGCTGAAAGAACGTATTTAGTGCCGGCTACGATATTGATTGCCCTCCTGTGTAGGATACTATCCTACGCATGGGGGCTTTCTGCTGATATCTCACCATCAGGAGACAGCTTTAGCTTCTTTGGTACGATCCCTTCTTTGTGGCAGAGCATGGGCTCGTTTGCGATCGGGCTAATCGGATCTTTTATTGCAGTTCGGTTTAGTGCTTTCTATCTGTTGCTTCATGAAGGCGGATTAAAGTTATTCGCCTTTCTGATGATCCTTCTGCTCAATACCCATCAGGCTTTCTTCTCCATACAGCCGTACTCGCTGTCGATACTGCTATTCGTAGCACTCTTCTTCTGTCTGTTCGGCACTTATGGGCATAGCAATATTCCGCGAAAGACCCTCAACGTAGGCTTTTGTATCGGACTTTCTGCCGTGCTTTGGTCTCCATCTCTGCTTCTTGTGCCGTTTATGCTCATACAGCTTTATCCGATGAAGAGTTTGTCTTTCAAAAATCTGCTTGCTTTTTTCTTCGGACTGTTTCTCCCTCTGTGGTGTTGTCTTCCTTTGTTCCTATTGTTCGGAGAGGAGCAGTACATTATCGACAATCTTAACCTTCTAAGCCAGTGGGGTTTTTCCTATCCGACTTCCCACGTAAGTGCTTGGAAGTGGTTGTATCCGTCTCTTTTGTTGGCGTTGTATCTTATCTCCTTCGTCTATTTGCAGCTGACATACACGAGAGAAAAAGTTATCGCACGTATTTACTTCTTTAGCCTTTTGTGTGCCGGTTGCTATATGCTGCTGCTTTCTGCAGTCATGCCTGCTGCTTCGGACGGATTTCTTTATTTGGCTACATTCCCCATATCGGTACATGGAGCGCGTTTCCTGTATTCTCAGAGTCGCCGTCCTGCCAATATCCTGATTTCTCTTATCCTCCTTGCCTTTCCCATCTCTCTATTCGTGTCATCTTTTTTCCTTTGATTTTTCAGTACACGTCACACACCTAAAAACTCCTTTTCCCGGTTCTGAAAAACGTGGCGTGAGAAAATTTTTTTTCTCAGACCGTGTAGAAAAAATTTACGCCCGTAAACGAAATTTTTTTGGCGCCACAATTTTAGAATTTACGCACCGTAATTGAGCTGATTTTGGTCTGCTTTTTGGGGACTAACAGCTGCTTGCCTATAGCCTTTCGGAGTCAGGATTTTATGATGCCATTCGACGATGTTATGAAGCTCAATTGCTTCATGCTAAAAAAGGGAGCTTTATTTCCTATCTTATTGTCTATGAGTTTGTTTTCTGTTTTTGATGTCCATTTGGGGGATTCCTCGTTTTGGCCTGAAATTGTTATCATATATAGCCCAAAATGCCGAGTTGTCCGTTTGCTGTTGTTATAAAAAACAATATCTTTGTTCCCATCGTAGTGGTCCCTGCTCGTCTCGAACAAGTTGAGTGGGGTGTAAGAGGGAATCGGGTGAGAATCCCGAGCAGTCCCGCTGCTGTAAGCTTCTACCGCCGTGTCGGTTTTTGATGGGCGGACTCTTGTCGCTTTCCAAATGATGCCACTGTTCATTCTCTACTACAGGTGGAGCTGAATGGGAAGGCGCGACAAACAGAAAAGAGATGAAGTAAGCCAGAATACCTGCCTCTACGAGTTGCCTATAAAGTATGGAGAGAAGACCTCGAGGAAAGGAGTCTCCCCGGCACTAAGAGAATAGATCTCGGAAAGTATTTTTTTACAATAACGTATTACAATGGAAGAGGTAATCCTTCGCATCGTAAAGCGTGATGGTCATGTGCAGTCGTTCGATCCGGAGAAAATCCGTCAGGCGATAATCAAGGCTTATCGCGCAGGGGGTGTGCACGAAGAAGCTGCACGTATCGACAATATTGTCCAGTCCGTAACCGATTTTGCCCGTCAGAGCGGTGAGCTTGTCACCGTGGAGCAAATACAGGATCGTGTCGAGGAGGAACTGATGCGTTTGAATCCTTTTATAGCCAAGAAATATATCATCTATCGTGAGTGGCGCACCGTAGAGCGTGACAAGCGTACCTCCATGAAGCATACGATGGACGGCATCGTAACGATAGAGAAGAACGATGTGAATCTGGGCAATGCCAACATGAGCTCGCATACCCCTGCAGGCCAGATGATGACTTTTGCTTCGGAAGTGACCAAGGACTATGCCAGCAAATATCTGCTTCCGCTGCGTTATAGCAGAGCGCACAGGGCAGGAGATATACATATTCATGATTTGGACTATTATCCGACGAAAACGACTACATGTGTCCAGTACGACATAGCAGACCTCTACGAACGCGGATTCCGCACTAAAAACGGCAGTATCCGTACACCGCAGAATATCCATAGCTATGCAACGCTGGCTACTATCATATTCCAGACAAATCAGAACGAACAGCATGGCGGACAAGCTATCCCGGCCTTTGATTTCTTCATGGCTCCAGGTGTGCACAAATCGTTCGTCACGCATCTCATAGAGCGTCTCCGCTTCGTGCTCGAGCTCCGGCAGCCAACCAATACCGACTTAAGTACGACTCTTCCCAAGGCTATTCGGAACCTAACGCCGCTTTTGACAGATTCACCTCAGGAGGCCGGGAGGCTATATGAGGGACTTTGTGCGGCGTCTTTTCCATTTTCGAGTACAGAGGTGGAGATCGCTCTTGCCACAGCTTTCCGAAAGACGCGTAAGGATACGCATCAGGCTATGGAAGGCTTCATTCACAACTTGAACACGATGCACTCTCGTGGAGGCAATCAGGTTGTTTTCAGCTCCATCAATTACGGCACCGATACTTCGCCCGAAGGTCGAATGGTGATGGAGGAGCTGTTACGTGCTACGGAGGAAGGTTTGGGGCATGGCGAAGTACCCATCTTCCCGATTCAGATCTTCAAAGTCAAAGAGGGGATCAACTATTCCGAAGCGGATGTAAAGTTGGCATTGGAAAACTTCGATGACGCGATCGCCGGTAAGATTCTTTTCTCTGCTCCGAACTTCGATTTGCTGCTGAAGGCTTGTGCCACAACGGCCAAAGCCCTCTTCCCGAATTTCGTCTTTCTCGATACGCCATTCAATCTGCATGAGGGTTGGCGAGCAGACGATCCCAAACGTTATCTGCAAGAGGTGGCTACCATGGGTTGTCGTACGAGAGTATTTGACAATGTAAACGGACCGAAGTCATCGATCGGACGAGGCAATCTCTCTTTTACCTCCATGAACCTTCCCCGTTTGGCTATCGAAGCTAGACATGAAGCAGAGGAGAACTGCCCTGATGGCGACAAGGAAACGATCCGCAGTGAAGCACGTCTTCTCTTCCTGGAGGGTGTCCGCCGAATGTCTACACTCATTGCAGACCAACTCTATGACCGCTATTGCTATCAGCGTACAGCATTAGCGCGCCAATTCCCTTTCATGATGGGGAATGATGTTTGGAAGGGTGGTGCTGCCTTACAACCGAACGAAGAAGTCGGCGATGTCATCAATTCCGGTACTCTTGGTATCGGTTTTATCGGTGGGCACAACGCGATGGTGGCCATCTATGGTGAAGGACATGCTCACAACAAGGCAGCTTGGAATACGCTATACGATGCCATTTCGGTCATGAATGATGTCGCTCAGGAGTATAAACGGAAGTATCGTCTGAATTACTCTGTTTTGGCTACTCCGGCAGAAGGTCTTTCCGGTCGTTTTACCCGAATGGATAGAAAACGCTATGGGATTATTCCCGGGGTAACGGATTTGGACTATTACGTCAATTCTTTCCATGTGGATGTTCGCGAACCGATAGGTATAGCCGAGAAGATCAAGTGCGAGGCTCCTTTCCATGCTATTACTGGTGGCGGCCACATTACTTATGTAGAGTTGGATGGCGAAGCCAAGAAGAATGTGTCCGTTATCTTGAAGATTGTCAAGATGATGAAGGACGAAAATATCGGCTATGGCTCGATCAATCATCCTGTGGACACCTGCAAGGGCTGTGGTTTCAAAGGTGTGATTTACGACAAATGTCCTGTATGCGGCAGCGATCGGATAGCTCGTCTGCGACGTATCACCGGCTATCTGACAGGAAGCCTCGATACATGGAATTCAGCCAAACAGGCCGAAGAGCACGATCGTGTAAAACACCTATAATACTTTAGAAACGCCACCAAGCGCGGGAGCAGGTGTCCGAAAGCATCGAATCATACGGCATCAGGCTGCTGAACGTCTATCGTGAAACTATTTGCGACGGACCGGGCTTGCACTATTCTATTTATTTGGCTGGTTGTCGCCACGCATGTCCCGGTTGCCACAATCCTTCCAGTTGGGATCCGGAAGCCGGTGTACTGATGACGGACTCGATCCTCGGCAATATCATCCGAGAGATCAATGCCAATCCCCTATTGGATGGGATCACACTCTCTGGAGGTGATCCCTTTTACAATCCTGCCGGACTTACCTGTCTGCTACAGAGGCTGCGTGCATCCTGTATCTTGCCGATATGGTGCTATACAGGATATACACTCGAGCAGTTGGAGGCTGATTCGATGCTTTCCGCTCCTCTTGCTTTGATCGATGTTTTGGTCGATGGCCCATTCGTGCGCGAGCTGTTCGACCCCACTTTACTATGGCGTGGCAGCAGCAACCAGCGTATTATTCGGCTGCATGAGAATTGAATTCACCATGTAAACTAAAAATGCCGGAGTAAAGTAACTAAGAGAAAAAGCACTATATTTGCAGACCTAAAACAAAAGAAACTCAACCATTTAATTCTGAGCATAGTATTATGACGAAAGCTGACGTAGTGAACGCTATTGCGAAGTCGACAGGGATTGATAAGGAAACAACCCTGAAAGTCGTGGAGTCGTTCATGGACACCATCAAAGACTCCCTTTCGGAAGGAGATAATGTATATCTCCGTGGATTTGGTAGCTTCATTGTGAAGGAAAGAGCTGAGAAGACAGCACGTAATATTTCGAAGCAGACGACTATCATCATCCCCAAAAGGAATATTCCGGCGTTTAAGCCTTCGAAAATCTTTATGAGTCAGATGAAACAAGACTAATCATAGTTTAACAATAAAACATAAAGCATTATGCCTAACGGAAAGAAGAGAAAGAGACATAAGATGGCTACGCACAAGCGTAAAAAGAGACTGAAGAAGAATCGCCATAAAAAGAAGAAATAAAAGAGACGAAAATATTCCATCTCGAATTATTCTCGGCAAATGCGGTCTGTGAGCGAGTACTTTGTGGTCTGATTTCCGTATCAGTACCGCTCCGCCCACAGGCCGTATTTGCTTACTTGTATTTATAATCATCAAGACAATCCTATCATTAAGTGAACAGCGAATTAGTAATTGACGTGAAGCCCAAAGAGGTATCTATGGCCGTCTTGGAGGATGGTAAACTCGTGGAGCTTCAACGTGAACCGCGCAATCTTTCATTTGCCGTGGGGGATATTTACCTCGGTAAAGTGAAGAAGGTGATGCCCGGTCTGAACGCTGCTTTCGTGGATGTAGGATACAAGAAGGACGCATTTCTTCATTATCTCGATTTGGGCTTGACTTTCGATGCTCAGCAGAAGATGATGGAGATGATGACAAAAAGCAAATCGATTCCATCCCTGTCCAAAGTGCCTCTCGGTAGCGACCTGCCCAAAGAAGGGAAGATCGCAGATGTACTCAAGGCCGGACAGCAGATCTTGGTGCAGATAGCCAAAGAGCCGATCTCCACTAAAGGACCACGCCTGACAGCCGAACTTTCTTTTGCCGGCCGCTCATTGGTTTTGGTACCCTTTGCAGACAAGGTGTCGGTGTCTCAGAAGATTCGTTCTGCCGAAGAACGAGCACGCCTGCGACAGTTGATTATCAGCATCAAGCCCAAGAATTTCAGTGTTATCATACGCACTTCTGCTGAAGGAAAACGGGCATCCGAATTGGACAAAGAGCTGCAGAGCCTGCTTCGTCGCTGGGACGACAATATCAAGAAACTTTTGCGAGCCAAGGCTCCGTCCATTGTTTATGAGGAAGCCAGCCGTACTTTGGGGCTCTTGAGGGACAATTTCAATCCCTCTTACCAGAGCATCATCGTCAATGACAAGGCTTTTCGGGACAGTTTGAGCGACTATGTCGAGTTGATAGCTCCGGGACGGGAGGAAATCGTGCAGTATTATCAGGGCGAACTACCCATTTTCGACCATTTTGCCATTACGAAGCAGATCAAAGCCCTCTTCGGGCGTACTGTTACGTATAAGAGTGGTGCTTATCTGATTATCGAGCAGACAGAAGCCATGCACGTGGTGGATGTCAATAGTGGAAATCGCTCGCGTGGCAGTACCGAACAGGAAGCGACGGCCGTCGATGTCAATATGGCTGCAGCCGAAGAGCTGGCCAGACAACTGCGCCTGCGCGATATGGGTGGTATCATCGTAGTGGACTTCATCGATATGAGTGAAGCCCAGCACCGTCAGCAGTTGTACGAACACATGGTCAAGTTGATGTCAGCCGACAGAGCGCGACACAATATCTTGCCATTGAGCAAATTTGGCGTTATGCAGATTACGCGCCAGCGTGTTCGTCCCGCGATGGTCATCCATACCGAAGAGTGTTGTCCCACATGTTTGGGTACCGGCAAGGTAGAATCCTCCATACTCTTCACGGATCAGTTGGAAGAAAAAGTGGCCAAAATGGTCACGGAGCACCAAGTCAAACAATTCGTTCTTCACGTACATCCATACGTGGCAGCATACCTCAAGAAAGGTTTCCTTACTTCTATCTTGAAGAAATGGAAACTCAAGTATGCCAAGGGGATCAAACTTATCCCCGATGAGAGTCTGGGATTTCTGGACTACACATTTTACGACTACGACGGCAACGAGCTGGATATTTTGGATGAATGATACAGAAATATCCTTCGCATCTGCTTGAGAAGGCGATAGACCAATTTGCTACATTGCCGGGTGTAGGGCGCAAGACAGCCCTGCGCCTGGCTTTGTACTTATTGCGCCAACCTGTGGAAAATACCCGTCAATTTGCAGCAGCCCTTGTAGATCTTCGGGAACATATTTCCTATTGCAGGCGCTGTCATAATATCAGTGATTCCGATGTTTGTACCATTTGTGCAGACCTCGCTCGGGATCAGAGTACACTCTGCGTAGTGGAGAATATCCGTGACGTTATGGCTATCGAGAATACCTCACAGTATCGAGGCTTGTATCATGTACTCGGTGGAGTCATATCTCCCATGGATGGGATCGGTCCGGGCGATCTGCAAATAGATTCTCTGGTGCATCGAGTAACATCCGAGCAGATCCGTGAGGTTATATTGGCTTTGAGTACGACTATGGAGGGTGATACTACCAACTTTTTCCTCTTTCGCAAGTTGGAGTCCACCGGCGTTCGGGTCAGTGTAATTGCTCGAGGCATTGCTATAGGCGATGAGATCGAGTATGCCGATGAGATTACTCTCGGTCGCTCTATTCTCAATCGTACCGATTTCTCCGACTCAGTCAAATTCTGATGTTCCATGACCGATCTTTTCTCTTCAGAGCGAGTACGGCTCCGAGCTCTTGAGCCGGAAGATTTGGACTTCCTCTACCTCTGGGAAAACGATGCTGAACTGCGTGAGAGCGGCAATACACTCGTACCTATAGGACGCAATCGACTGAAAGAATATATCGAAAAGAGTTCTGTGGGTCTGATGGAGTTGGGCATGATGCGTCTTGTCATCTGCCTGTCGGATGACGATAAGCCTATCGGTGCAATAGATCTGTATGAGTACGATGCCTTTCATCGACGTGTAGCCGTAGGGCTGTTCGTTATTCCCGAATACCGTCGGCAGGGAATAGCCGTCGAGTCTCTCCGCAAGATATCCCATTATGTTTTAGACTATTTACGCCTGCATCAGATTTTCGCCTATGTGCTGGAAGATAACAGGCCGAGTCGTACGCTGTTCGAAGCTGCGGGCTTCGAGCATACAGCCACCCTCCGCCAATGGATGTGGCATGCCGGCGATTATTCTGATGTATTGCTTTATCAGTTATGGAAAAGATAGTTCCCCCTGCTGTCAGAATAGAAGAACTGCGCCGCATTCTGCGTGAGCACGAATACAGGTATTACGTCCTTTCATCTCCGACTATCGATGACTTCGAGTATGACGCCATGATGAAGCAGCTTGAAGAGCTGGAACAGCAGTATCCCGAATGGGATAGTCCTGACTCACCTACACATCGTGTCGGAAGCGACAAAACGGAAGGATTCGCTTCCGTTCGCCACGACAGACCGATGCTTTCCCTTAGCAATACATACAATTACGATGAGATTGGAGGTTTTTATCGTCGCGTATCCGAAGGACTTCAGGGTGCACCTTTCGAAATCGTTGCAGAGCTGAAATTCGACGGGCTTTCCATTTCGCTTATCTACGAAGATGGTATGCTGGTGCGTGCCGTTACCAGAGGCGATGGAATAACGGGAGATGACGTAACAGCTAATGCCCGTACCATTCGATCTGTCCCCTTACGACTTAGAGGCGATGATTATCCCCATATGTTGGAAGTTCGTGGAGAGATATTGCTCCCATTCAAGGAATTCGATCGGATCAATGCCCAACGGGAAGCCGATGGGGAACCTCTATTTGCCAATCCGCGCAATGCCGCTTCCGGTACCATTAAACAGCTCGACCCCCGTATCGTATCCGGACGAAACTTGGACGCTTATTTCTACTATCTGTATAGTGATGAGCCTTTGGCTGAGAATCATTACGATCGACTGATGCAGGCGCGTCGGTGGGGATTCAAAGTCTCTGATGCCGTCACACTGTGCCGTAGTAAGGAGGATGCATATGCCTTTATCGATCGTTTCGATACCGAACGCCTGACATTGCCTGTAGCTACTGATGGTATTGTCCTCAAGGTAAATGCTCCGGCTCAGCAGGATTTGCTTGGCTTTACGGCCAAAAGTCCGCGTTGGGCTATTGCCTATAAGTATCAGGCCGAGCGAGTACGTACTCGTCTGCAACATGTAAGCTATCAAGTAGGGCGTACGGGAGCGGTCACGCCTGTGGCCAATCTCGATCCTGTACTAATATCCGGTACGGTCGTGAGGCGTGCCAGCCTGCACAATGCCGATTTTATTGCAGAGAAAGACCTTCACGAGGGAGACTTTGTCTATGTGGAAAAGGGTGGGGAGATCATTCCCAAGATAGTGGGCGTGGATACGGATGCACGTAGTATCGATGGCAGACCTATAGTTTTTACGGCACTCTGTCCCGACTGTGCTACACCGTTGGTGCGCGAACAAGGAGAAGCTGCCTACTATTGCCCGAATGCCGAGGGTTGCCCACAACAGCAGAAAGGACGGCTCGAACACTATTGCGGACGCAAGGCGGCAGACATCAATATCGGCCCGGAGACGATCGAGTTGCTTTATAGCCGTGATATGATTCGCAACGTTGCCGACTTTTATACCCTTACGGAAGAGCAGCTACTCACACTGCCCGGCTTCAAAAAGCGAGCTGCTACCAAACTTTTGGATAGCATCGAAGCTTCCAAAGCCCGTCCGTATCAGGCTATTTTGTTCGGATTAGGCATTCGCTTTGTCGGAGAAACCGTAGCAAAGAAACTTGCTGCGGTCTATCCCTCTATCGATGCCTTGGCCGCTGCGACGAGCGAGGAATTGGTGCAGATAGACGAGATCGGGGAAAGAATAGCCTCTGCTGTACTTCATTTTTTCAGCCTTCGGCAGAACAGAGAATTGGTTGAGCAACTTCGCCTGGTTGGTGTGTCGTTAGAAGCTGAGACAGTTTCCGTACCGGTTTCCGATCGTTTAGCCGGAAAAACGGTTGTTATCAGCGGTACATTTGAAAAGCATAGTCGTGATGAGTACAAAGCTATGGTGGAGGCCAATGGTGGACGTATGGCCGCATCGGTCTCCTCCAAGACCTCTTTCATTCTTGCCGGATCGGATATGGGACCGAGTAAGAGACAGAAAGCAGAGAAGCTCGGTGTGCGACTGATGAACGAAGAGGAATTTCTCCGTCTGATAGAAGAATAGGGTAGAGGGACGATGAAGATCGATTTCTTTTTGGCAGGACGGCTCTTTAGGGGCGGAGGAAAAGAGGGAAAAGGAATAGCCCCTATTGTTCGTCTCTCTGTGATCGGTATCATGCTCAGCCTGATGGTCATGCTCATTACCGTGTCGATAGCCGGTGGCTTCAAGCAAAATATCCGCAGTCTGGTATACGGCTATACGGGACATCTTTGCATAGCACCCGTGGCCGGAACTTCAGATCATTTCAATGCTCCGACCGGGATGCTTGAAGCCATAACCTCTGTCGAAGGTGTGGATCGGGTAGTATCCACGATCGAAATAACAGGTGTCGCCAAGACAGACAGTGCTTTTGCCGGTATTCTACTGATGGGGGGCGATTCACTCCGACCTCGCAATCCGCTCTTCGGTCAAATTGTTTCGGGAAATTATCCGAACTTTAGTTCTGCCGATACGGTACCCAATCCTATCCTTTTGCCACAAGCTACTGCCGACAAACTTCGTCTCAAGATCGGCGATAAGCTCCGCATCTATTTCGCCGGTGGAGAGCGAATGCGTTTGCGCGCATTCACAGTCGCAGGAGTTTATAGTGGAGGCAAAATGGACATGCCTGTTGCCTTGGCTTCTGCCGATATACTCCGCCGAGTGGGTGGGTTTGGTACTGATGACGTTAGTCGGTTACTCATTTATGCCTCCGACCCGGACGAAACAGATCTCGTTGTGACACGAGTATTCAATCGCCTTTCGGAAACGCCCTATGTCGGGGAACAACGACTGACCATGAATACGGCTACCGAACTGAATCCGATGATTATGGATTGGCTCTCTGCCTTGGACACCAATGTCGCTATCCTGCTGACGCTGATGGGATTGGTAGGAGGCTTCACGATGATAGCCGGTCTGATCGTTTTGGTCATGGACAAAACGCAGTTTATCGGCACGCTCAAAGCTTTAGGCTGCGGTGAAGGGTCGCTTCGCCACATATTCCTCTATCTGGCTATGATGCTCGTTGGTCGTGGTATGATCTGGGGCAATGTCTTGGCTCTTATACTCTGCCTCCTGCAGCAACATTTCCGCTGGCTGCGTCTCCTCGATCCTGATATTTACTACATGGACTATGTACCTATTCAAGTGGATTGGTTCGTATGGATTCTCGTTAATTTGGGTACGCTCCTTGTGACTTTCCTGATGCTCCTTGCTCCCTCGCATATAATCGCGCGAATTTCCCCTGTCAAAGCCCTTCGCTTCGAGTGATCGCTCATCATCGGGGAATAGGGGAGGGCAATTCTGTCCTTTTATAATTCCCGGTGGCTCTGCGATACCCAACTCTTTAAGCTGTAATAATTGAAAAGAGAACCATCGGTTCATTCCTCCTTTCTATGACAGGAGATGAACCGATGGTTCTCTTTTTTTCGATTCCCCGATTGGGGAGGTGTTTTCTATATTTCAGCCTTATGCCTTTGCTCTACGGCCGAGAATAATGTGGGCGAAGAAGCCTACGATGACCAAAAAAAGACCGATCATCAAACTCTTGTCGCTGATCGAATTCGTGAATGCGGGGATGGCCAGTACCAAAACGCCAACGAGCAATATGATGGCTCCCAAGTATTTTCCGATTCTTTCCATTGTGAGTATGTTCGTTTTGTTTGTTTTCGTTTTTATCTCTGCAAATAAAGTAATAATCCGCCGAATACAGAAATTATTGCACAAAAGATTCATTACTTTTGTCCGTAATCAATACGAAAAAGATGAATACTATCGGACGCTTTCTTTTTCTCATCTATTTCTGCCTGATCGGTGCTCCTCTTTTCCTCCTGCTCACTATATTGACAGCACTGACTACCACTGTAGGTTGCATGCTGGGAGGCAGTGGGATATTCAGTTATTATCCCGGGATGTTGTGGTCGCGATGCACGCTATTCCTTTTCTTGTGCCCCATTCGAGTCAGAGGGCGAGAGCATATCCCGGGTAAAGGGCCTTTCGTCGTTATGGCCAATCACCAAGGTGCCTGCGATATTTTCATGATGTACGGCTATCTCGGTATTCCTTTCAAATGGGTATTGAAAGAAGGTATTCGCAAATTACCTTTCGTCGGTTATGCATGCCGGTCGGCCGGATTCGTATTTGTCGATGATACTCGCCCTTCCTCTATCGCTCACACCATGGATCAGGCCAAGCGTGTTTTGGCGGAAGGTACTTCCATATTTATTTTTCCGGAGGGTAGTCGTACTCGCAACGGCCGTCTGGCTCGGTTCAAAAAGGGCGGTTTTCTGATGGCAGATGAGTTGGGAGTACCTATTATTCCTGTTTCCTTGGATGGCTCTTATCGTGTACTTCCACCGGGTAAACTCGTGCCGCGTCCTCATCGATTGACGCTGACTATCCATCCTCCCCTGTCCGTCTCGGATTTTGGTGAGAAGCCCTTATGTATATCTGAGGCTGTGCGTGAGACATCCAGACGAATAGCCTCTGTGCTACCGGAAGAAATAGCTGTAGCCCAATCGAAATAAATAGGTAGAGAGCCTCGTGGATCATAGCCGACTGACAGTCCAAGGAGTCACGACAGATTTCAAACGTATCGGAAATCCTGAGCGTGCCGGACAGATGCAGCGGTTTTTCAAGACTGCTCCGGGCGAATATGCTGAGGGCGATCTTTTCCTCGGAATATCCGTTCCCGATATTCGCGCTTACGAGAAGGCTCATAGACCTTGGACGGCGAAAACTCTCGCCCTTTTGTTAGAAAGGCCTTATCACGAGGTGCGGCATCTCGCACTTATCAGCATGACCGAACTATACAGACGTACTCGGTCGGAAGAAGTGCGGGAGGAACTATTAGCTACCTATCTGAGCCATACGACTATGATCAATAACTGGGATTTGGTCGATGTTTCTGCACCCGGAATAGTGGGCGAATATGTGCATGCTCATCCCATCGAAGGTAATGCCTTGCTGGATAGATTGGCCGATTCAAGTTTGTTGTGGGAGCAACGAATAGCGATGGTAGCCAATTGGCGACTGATCCGATACGGAGAGTACGAAGCCACCACTCGTATTGCTGAGCGACTGCTCCACCATCCGCACGACCTGATTCATAAAGCAGTAGGTTGGATGCTGCGTGAGATGGGCAAAAAACAGGAATCTCTTCTGTTTGCTTTCCTTGACAAACATGCCGCCACTATGCCACGGACAGCTCTCCGCTATGCCTTAGAAAAGCTCCCGTCCGATCTCCGCTCTTACTATCTGACCAAAGGGAAATAATCAGACATATACAGTATCTATAACCTTTCTGTTTTTATTTTTGGTGGAGCCACAGCGACTTGTGGAATGAAGAATAAGCCGAGCGAAATAACAGACCAAATAGAAATCAAAAAGAAAAGGGACTGTGTCAAAATTCATTTTTGGCTCAGCCTCCTTTTTTTATTCCTCATTCAACAACAAAGCCCCAACTTTCACAAGCTAGGGCTTCATTCGTTCACTAAGTTTGAGTAACTTAGCAAATATCAATTATTCAATGAGTACAAAGTTACACTTTCGTCCTTACATATCCGACCCCATCCTGCTCTTTCCTCCGGAACTTGGTCAAGATATTGATGTCAACGACCCTGTACGCTTGGTCAACAGCATTGTGGATACGCTGAAATTAGAATCAATCCGAGGTCTCTATCACGTTCGTGGGCGCAGTGCTTATCATCCACGCATGATGCTCAAGGTGCTCCTCTATGCCTATATGAACAATGTCTATTCTTGTCGCAAGATCGAGCAAGCCTTGCGTCGGGATATCCACTACATTTGGCTCTCGGGATACGAAAAGCCTGATTTCGCCACGATCAATCGCTTTCGCAATCGGATGAAGACAGAGATCAACAAGCTCTTCACACAGCTGGTTCTACTGCTGAGTGATCGCGGCTTCTTGAGCTTGGATGTGTCTTACATAGATGGCACTAAGCTCGAGTCTAAAGCCAATAAATATACCTTTGTCTGGCGCAAGAGTGTCGAGCGCAATAAGGCTAAACTTGAAGAGAAAATTAAGGTATTGCTTGAGCAGGTGGACGATGTCATCGCCCAAGATCAAGAGTCCCTTGAAGAGGTTGTCGAGCTTTCTCCGGAACTTCTGGGCGAGATAGCCCAAGAGCTGAATACCTCACTCGAGATCAAGCAAGCAGAGGCTAAGAGTAAAGAAGAAAAGGCAGAGGTACGCAGAGGCGTAAGAGGCAACTCAAAGAACTGAACGAACATCGCGCTAAATTGGCTCATTACAATGCCCGCTTGAAGAGAATCGGGATACGTAATTCGATGTCTAAGACCGATCCCGATGCGACGTTTATGCGCATGAAGGAGGATGCGATGAACAACGGCCGGACTAAGCCCGGATACAATTTGCAGATAGCCAGCAATGAGCAATTCATTACGGCCTTTGACTTCTTCTCCAACCCCACCGATACACTGACCTTGCCAGCCTTTCTATCCTCAATACAGGAGCGTTATGGATATTACCCACAAACGGTAGTGGCCGATGCAGGCTATGGTTCGGAGGAAAACTATCATTTGATGCAGCAGCTTGATTGTCAGGCTTATGTCAAGTATAATCGTTTTCACCTGGAGCAA
>NZ_KB899163.1 GCF_000378065.1 Porphyromonas gulae DSM 15663
CATCCTGATTATCTACATTTCCGCTCACGAAGTTACCCTGAGCATCGAACAGCAAGTCATACTCCTTGTTGTTGTAGACGATCTCTGCCTTGTATGTGCCGTTGGACTTTCTTTCTATGTCTTTGATAAAGGCACCGGGATAGTTCTGCTTGATGTAATTTACGATCTTAGCCTTGATGTGAGCAGGGATATTGTCATCATCATCCTGATTATCTACATTTCCGCTCACGAAGTTACCCTGAGCATCGAACAGCAAGTCATACTCCTTATTGTTGTAATAAATTTCTACATCATAAGTACCATTGGAGTTACGCTCGATACTGTGAATGATAGCTCCCGGGTAATTCTGATTGACATAGCTGATGATCAGAGCCTTGATGTTGGCAGGAATGTTGTTTTCGTATGCATCATCATCGTAGTCATAGTCGTCATCTCCATCATCCACATGACTATTTACCCACTCGCCTTGGAGTGTGAAAATAAGAACTCGATGTACCGTACCATCCAAAATGTCCACCTCTATGTAGCCATCTTCGATCTCGTACTCCAGAATGGTTGCATTAGGATAGTTGGAAGCGATGTAAGCCTTGATGGTATTCATTACTCCTGCCGGAATCACCGGATTGGCATATTGACCTGCTGATCCGTTGTGAGGTTTTTTCACGGTTTTGATCAGCTTGCCATTGGGCATGTAGAACAAGTCGACTTCCTGGTCTCCCTTTTCTACTTCTATGACATAGAATATTTCGGTACCGTTACGTTCTACCTTATCTATGTCTTCTATTTTCCACTTGGCATATTCACTTGCCTCAAAAGCAGCTCGGACTGCTTTAGGCAGGGCGCTGTAGGGAATGTCTATCTCCGTGTATTGCCAGATGCTTCGCAAGAACCATGCTTCAGACTTAACGCCTTCGTTCATGAATTCTGCCACACGAAATTCGCCTTCTTGTTCCCATCTTACATTCTGAGCATTGGGATACATCGTAGCTAAAACTGCCGCTTCATCCGAAGTTGAATTGATGAGATCGTTGTCTTCCTTGTTACATGCAGCAAATAAGCCTGCAAACAGCACCATCGATGCTAAAAACTTGAATACTTTCATTTCTCTAAATTTTTGATTTGATTATTGAATAGAATGCTTGTCAATCATGAAACCGCTTGAAAACCCCTTTGAGAGAGAATACGAGTTCCATGCCGTTGTTTAGTTCCACTTCATAATCTCTGCTATCCCGATCGATTTGAACGATATAGAGATCGGGATGCTGAGATGATATATGGCGCAATATCGGGACAGGGACCAAATCGCTGGGTACGCGCGAGTACTTGCAGTCTATTTCTTTCCAATTTCCTTTTTTGTCGAATTCGATTTTATTGCCATCGGCAAAGACAACATCATAGGTCTTGCTGAACAAGTCGTTGTCCATCTTTACGTATGCTACCTTAGCACTTGCAAAGTGTTTTGCCACGACTGCCTGTGCCTTTTGGGGAATGCGATTGAGGGGGATGATACGATCGCCGGCCGCAAATGCCTTTATTCCAGCCAGTACAATTATTAGAAGAAAAATTTTCAGTCTTTTCATTGCTCTAAATTCTTTATTATCCTTGGTTGTGTATAACAAAGAACTTATATGAATCTGAAAAGAAACTGAAATGACGAAAGATTTTGAGAAAAATTTTTCCTGACCGGCCCGTCAAGCACCTTCTTATACTTCCTTGTTGATGGAAAAAGTGTGTTTGCCGTTCTCGAAGCGATAAGACAGCCGGAGTCCGTACAGTTGGCATATAGAGCGTGCAATGGGAAGCCCTAAGCCGGAAGAATGAGCCTGTTTCATATCGTGATAGAAACGCTCGAATATCAAGGTCTCGTCCAAAGCGTCCTTCACTCCCGTATTCGCTATGCTGCAATGCTTAGAGGTAAGATCGATATGGATCTCTCCGTCTCTTTCAAGATTGTGTAGGTATGCATTCTTGAGCAGGTTGCTTAGCAAGACTTTGGCCAAGGTCGGGTTCATCGATAGAACCATCGCTTCACTGTTGCCCCACACGATGCGAATACCTCGATTGGCAAAAATCGCTTCATACTCCTCCACCAAATTGCGTAGCAGCTCATTCACATCTATGCTCTCCACCTCAGGGAACTGATGGTTTTCGATTTTGCTATAGAGAAGGAGGGTTTTATTGAGCTGTACAATATGGTTGATAGACTGTATGGCCTTATAAATCTGCTCGAGCTGCTGTTCGTTCAAAGAAGGATCTTGCAGTAGCATTTCCAGTTTGTTACGGCTTATGGCCAGAGGCGTTTGCAGCTCGTGTGAGGCATGCGAGATAAATTCTTTCTGCTGCTCGAAAACCTCCACGTTATGGTGGGCAGTACGCAGCATGGCTTCACTGAGCTTGCGGAATTCCGTCACATCCGTTTTTGCCATTACCAATTCTTGAACAGGTTCGTTCACGCGGAAGCGATCTATCCAGCTGATCAGTCGGTACAGTGGCCGGAAACTACGCGATATGATCCACATGGTGACGCTGATGGTAACGATCAGAAGGAGGATATAGAGATAAATGATAAACTCTAACAGCGTTTCGCGCAAATCCCTCTTTTCGATGGTCGGCATGGAAACCTTGAGTTCATAGTATTTGCCATGGCCGTCGCCGAATACCGTATGCATCGTACGGCAGGGCTCCATTTCACGGCGAGCCTTCACGTACACCATCTCATCGTAGTAAATGTCGTGAGCGAAACGCATAGCTTCCTGTGGGGTAATCTCCCGAATCGAGTAGGAGTTGTTGAGGTCGTTTTCGGCCGGTGGAAGAGGGTTGTCGGAGAGAATGTTACGGATGACGTGTTCGGAGTAGTTCTCCAACGAATCATTCGTCTCGTCGTTTATTTCATCGACGATTACATAATAGAAAGCTATCACCCAAGCGGTAAATACCACGAGGAAGACAGCAGACAA
Organism: Porphyromonas gulae DSM 15663; assembly: GCF_000378065.1. GTDB lineage: Bacteria > Bacteroidota > Bacteroidia > Bacteroidales > Porphyromonadaceae > Porphyromonas > Porphyromonas gulae. The sequence continues at coordinate 2,958 of NZ_KB899163.1, forward strand.
ACGCAGTACTATTCGATAAGATAGTTTCAACGCTCTTCGTCCCTTTCTATGAGTTTATAACCGAACCCATATACAGATTTGATCTCGATAGTGGCCCCTGCATCGTTCATCTGCTTGCGCAGATTTTTGATTTGAGCATAGACGAAGTCATAATTATCCGCTTGGTCTATATAGTCTCCCCAGACAGCCTCGGCCAGAGCCGCTTTGTCCACCAATCGGTTAGGACGGGTCATCAGGTGGTGCAGGATGTCGTATTCTTTGCGTTTCAATTCCAGTGGATGGCCATCGACCAAGACTTCGAACTTGTCCGGTACCAAAGATACATTTCCGAGTTTGATTTCCATAGCTCCATGAGCTGTCTTGCGTCGGATAAGTCCTTTAATTCTGGCATTCAACTCTAAGAGGTGGAAAGGTTTGGTCAGGTAGTCATCGGCTCCCAGATCTATTCCTTCTACCTTGTCTTCGATGGAATCTTTGGCAGAGATAATGATCAGATTCTCCGTTTTCCCCCTTTTTTTGAGTTCTTTCAAGAGAGTAAGCCCATTACCGTCCGGCAGCATGATGTCCAGCAGGATACAGTCGTAGTCGTACACGAGTACCTTGTCCAAGCCTTCGTTCATCGTTGCAGCTGTCTCTACCACGTACCTCTCCCCGAGCAGAAACTTTTGGATCGTTTCGCGCAGTTCCGGTTCGTCTTCGATAATGAGGATTTTCATCTGGATAGCCCTGTTTCGATTGATCTTCTTTTACAAATATAACATGGTAAAACTGAATTTTTTCTGAAATAGCCTCTCTCGCCCTGCAGTCCTGTGATGTGCGGATATTTTACGACTGCGTTTTGGCACGCGGCGCTAATCTTTTTTTACTTTTTATATATCTTTGTTTGAAAGCGATTTGCCGGAATCTTGGCAAATAAAGTCTTTTAGTCAATTAAAAACAGATAGTTATGACAATAAAGCGCGCAGTGCGAATAGCACTTCTCACGCTGATCGGCATCCTTTTTTTCTCCCCTTCGCATATTCAGGCGCAGAGTCCGTTCTGTACCGAACATATCCTGCAGCTATATAACAAGATTCTCAGAGGAGAGTCCCCGGCAGACTCCCTCGCAGCTCAAACAGCGGACAAGGCTGCATTTCCCTTTATAGACAAACTCATCAATCTCGGTCGCACCTTTCTTGGCAAGCCATACCGCTATCGTGGACCCTCTCCATGGCCGATGGACTGCTCCGGCTATGTATCCTACCTCTACTCCAAGTTCGATGTCAAGCTCCCTCGCAGTGCAGCTGCACAAAGCTTGTACACGGACCGTATCAGACGCGAAGATCTGCAGCCGGGCGACCTCATCTTTTTCAAGGGTCGCAATGCGCGCAGCAGCCGTGTAGGGCATGTCGCTTTGGTCGTATCCGTCGATGGTGATGATATTACCATGATGCACAGTCGCAATTCGAGAGGGATCGTAATAGAGAAGCTCAGTCGCAGTGCCTACTTCTCCCGCCGATTGGTCGGCTATGGCAGGGTACCCGGAGAACGGAAAACAACTCCGCGAAAAAGTTGATCGGACCATACTGAAACGACTATAGGGGCTATCCCCCCCATGGGGCTGTGCAGCAATCACCGGATTTGTGCACAGCCCTTTTCTCATACAGCCCGATGGGCTTGGAAGGAGAGCTATGGCGAGGTAGTCAAAGAGGAGAAAAGCGGTATACGTTCCAGTTCTTATTTTCCTCTATTTGAGAATGTAAAAAACGATCGAGCTGAGACTTGCCGGCAAAAAGATTTATCGTTCATAAAATTAGATGGAAGTGGTTTGAAAAAACGTGGCGCGAGAAAGTTTTTCTTTTGGTGCGGGAAGTGAAAATTTTTGGAGCCAAAACGAAAAACTTCTCGCGCGTCTTTTCAGGAAAACACGCACCACGATCAGAACATTTTGGTCCGTATCGTAGAGATAGTAGCATGTTGAGCCATTGGCTTGCCGCACCGATAGCGATTGTATCAATGGCGACATGCAGGCCGTATGCTCTGTCCGACGAACATGCCTCCCTTCATAGATCAAATTCTCGTTAAAAGGGAGGATAACGAGTTTCTTTCGTATTTTCGTTCCACAATAAAATGTAATACAAGTAATAAATCACCACAATGAACAAAAAAATCTTTTCGATGATGGCCGCAAGCATCATTGGTTCGGCTGCTATGACCCCATCAGCCGGAGCCGGCACCGGAGAGCATCTGACGCCGGAGCTATTTATGACCCTGTCGCGAGTGAGCGAAATGGCTTTGTCGCCCGATGGCAAAACGGCTGTTTATGCCGTCAGTTTCCCCGATGTCAAAACGAATAAGGCTACTCGCGAGCTATTTACTGTCAATCTCGATGGTTCGGGACGCAAGCAGATAACCGACACGGAGTCCAACGAATACGCTCCGGTCTGGATGGCCGACGGTAAGCGTATCGCTTTCATGAGCAACGAGGGCGGCAGCATGCAGCTCTGGGTTATGAACGCCGATGGTACGGGACGTCGCCAACTTAGCAATATCGAAGGAGGTATTACCGGTTTTCTTTTTTCTCCGGATGAGAAACAGGTGCTTTTCACCAAGGACATCAAATTCGGGAAGCGTACCAAAGACATTTATCCCGATTTGGACAAAGCTACCGGACGTATCATCACCGATCTGATGTACAAGCATTGGGACGAATGGGTGGAGACCATACCGCATCCCTTCATCGCGAACGTGACGGATGGAATGATTACTACCGGCAAGGACATTATGGAGGGCGAACCCTACGAAGCTCCGATGAAACCATGGTCGGGTATCGAAGATTTCAGTTGGAGCCCTGACGGACAGAACATAGCCTATGCCAGTCGTAAGAAAACGGGCATGGCATATTCTCTATCTACCAACTCAGACATATATATCTACAATCTGGCTTCCGGCCGCACACACAATATTTCCGAGGGGATGATGGGCTACGACACATATCCGAAGTTCAGCCCCGACGGCAAGAGCATCGCATGGATCAGTATGGAGCGCGATGGATATGAAAGCGATCTGAAGCGTCTTTTCGTGGCGGATCTTGCCACAGGAAAGCGCAACTACGTAAACCCCACATTCGATTACAATGTGGATATGATCCAGTGGACGCCTGACAGCAAGGGTATCTATTTCCTTGCCTGTAAGGAGGCGGAGACCAATCTGTGGGAGATTACGCTCCGAACCGGTAAGATCCGTCAGATCACACAAGGACAGCACGACTATGCGGACTTCTCCGTGCGGAACAACGTTATGCTGGCCAAACGCCACTCCTTCGAACTTCCCGACGATCTCTATTGCGTAAATCTGAAGAACGGCGCGGCACAGGCGATCACCGCAGAGAACAAAGCTATCCTCGATCGTCTCATTCCGATCACCTGCGAAAAACGCTGGATGAAGACTACCGACGGTGGCAATATGCTCACGTGGGTAGTGCTGCCGCCCAACTTCGACAAGAACAAGAAATATCCTGCTATACTCTATTGTCAGGGTGGTCCGCAGAACACTGTTAGCCAGTTCTGGTCCTTCCGTTGGAATCTCCGACTGATGGCTGAGCAGGGTTACATTGTCATTGCTCCCAACCGTCATGGCGTACCTGGATTCGGACAGAAATGGAACGAGCAGATCAGTGGCGACTATGGTGGCCAGAATATGCGTGACTATCTGACGGCCGTGGATGAAATGAAGAAAGAGCCGTACGTCGATGGCGATCGTATCGGAGCAGTGGGGGCCAGCTACGGAGGCTTCTCCGTCTATTGGTTGGCCGGCCATCATGACAAGCGATTTGCTGCTTTTATCGCTCATGCCGGTATCTTCAATCTGGAGATGCAGTACGCCACGACGGAAGAGATGTGGTTTGCCAATTGGGACATAGGCGGTCCTTTCTGGGAGAAAGATAACGTAGTGGCTCAGCGTACCTATGCAACTTCGCCGCACAAGTTCGTGCAGAATTGGGATACGCCCATTCTCATGATCCATGGCGAACTGGACTTCCGCATTCTTGCTTCACAGGCTATGGCTGCTTTCGATGCGGCACAGCTTCGGGGTGTCCCGAGCGAGATGCTGATCTATCCGGATGAAAACCATTGGGTACTCCAACCGCAGAATGCACTGCTATTCCATCGTACATTCTTCGGTTGGCTGGATCGTTGGCTGAAGAAGTAATCTATTCCCGTCAAAATCGAAGGGGGCGGGCAGACACGATAACGTCAGCCCGCCCTCTCCATTTCAATAATAGCGCACATTTATGATTAGAAACATCGTATTCGATCTCGGCGGAGTTCTTATCCATCTCAACCGCGGAGAATGTGTCCGACGATTCAAAGCCATTGGCGTAGCACACATAGAAGAGATGCTCGACCCTTATCTGCAAAAGGGGCTCTTCCTCGATTTGGAGTCCGGGCGCAAGAGTGAGGAGGAATTTCGGGCCGAGCTTTCCCGACACATCGGCAAAGAATTGACTTATCAGGAAGTGTACGACGCTCTTCTCGGCTTCCTTGAGGAGATTTCGGCCGAAAAGTTCGATTATATCGACTCGCTATGCCCCGATTATCGACTCTTCCTCCTCTCCAATACGAATCCTTATGTCCTCGATTTGGCTATGAGTCCCTGTTTTCTCCCCTCGGGACGAACGTTGGATAGCTTCTTTGATAAGGTGTATGCCAGTTGTCGGATGGGCAAGTGCAAACCCAACGAAGATATTTTCCTCGAAATGATAGCCGATAGCGGTATGAATCCGGAGGAAACTCTCTTCATCGACGACGGACCGGCTAATGTGGCAACGGCCGAACGACTCGGTTTCCACACCTATTGCCCCGACAATGGGGAAAACTGGATCCCTACCATTACTCGACTCCTCCACGAACAGAAATAAAGAAGGGCTGTACCGCGAATCGTTTCGCTCCGTACAGCCCTTTTCGTATAGAAAAAACGTTTGCTTATTTCGTAGACTCTTGCATCGTGAAGTCCACGTTCAGCTTATTCTGATCCAGCCCGTACCAGTTGCCTGTAATGGCATCGATAGCCACGGGAAGAAGACCGCCCAGTACATCCAATACCACCCACTTAGCTTCTACGCGGTTGTTGATTACACGTATGATGGGTTGTTTACCCGGAATACGGAATTCCACTGTGTAGGATTTGTCAGCCTTGAGCGAGAGCTGCAGGGGCGTTTGTCCCATCTTGTCCCCATTGACATAAACTTCTGCTCCCTGTGGGTTGGAAACCATTTCCACAGCATGAGACTGTTTGCCGAAGAGAGTGGCACACCCGGTAATCGTAGCTAAGCAAAGTGCACCGCAAGCGAAGCATAGTAATGCTTTTTTCATTGTATTGTTTTTATTTCTTTTCCGCCCCCCATAACTTAGACCGGTATGGAAAGATGATGGAGGCATAGTCATCCTTCTCATACAAATGATATGTTCTTTTTTGATGTTCCGTAAGGGATTTGTATCGAGTCTTCGGACGGCAAAAATAACATAAACTCCCCAATGGATAATATGTATATGGTTAAAAACCATACTGCCTTTCAGAGGAGACGATGTGTGTCTTTGACCGGTGGAGGGTATCGATCGGACTATACATTCATCGGATCTTGAGCGGCATAATAGGCCTTTGCCGGATTGGCATACATGGTCAGGATCAGTCGTTTCAATTCCTCTTCGTCCTTATCCTGCATCTCCACTTTGGCGATTTGTGCAGACAGATAGTTTACAAAGGTTTCTTTTTCTTCCTCGCTATAATGCGTACCGGCGTGGTCGCATCCGTCCAGAAGATCCCATGCTACATAATTGCCCGGATAGAGACGGTAGCGACGATGGATTTCTGCATCGATCAGTTTGCCTGCTTCTGTGAACTGCCGGGCGTGCGGTATGTCTGTTGGGATGCTTTCGGCCAATTCTCTCAGAGGAGTACCTATGGCAAAGTGAACACGTCCTTTGTAGCCGAAAATACCTGTCTGCATATTGAGCAGATCCTCCCCGACGGGTTTCTTATATGACGGATCGCGTTGCTTGCAGAGCATTTCGCGTGCTTTCAGGTAATCGCAGGGATCATACTCATAGCTCAAAGAGAGCGGCACGATGTTGAGGTCGAGCAGACTCTTGATCCCTCCGTCCTCACCACTCATGGCAAGCATTTTGAGCACACTGCTCTGTGTGCGATCGTCGGCATCTTTGGCCCGTCCTTCGCGTTGGGCTATCCAGATGGAGTCTTTCGTATGGGTGATCGTATGCCGGATGTATGCCGATAGTCTCTGCGACTGTGCTATCAGCTCGCGCATATTGATCCCACGGCGTACGATAAAGCTCCCGTTGAGCCGTACGAAGTCTTCTATCCAAGGCTTCACGAGCAGATTGTCCCCGATGGCTATCTGCGGCATATTGTAGTTGATCTCAGCAAGCAGCAGGTTGAGGAAAGCCGAGTCCAATACGATGTCGCGGTGGTTGGAGATAAAAACGTAGGCTCCATTGTCAGGGATACGACTCCTGCCACTCAGCGAGAGGCTGAAGGTCGTTTTCTCACCCACCGCCTTAACGGCTGTATAGCCGAAGATGTGTTTGAATTCGCCGGCCGATTTGCAGCCCAACATCATTTGTTCGAACTCCTGCGGCTTTACGTCCGGCATCATTTTGCCGAACACATACCGATATTCGGCCGAGCTCAGCAGACGTTCTATTACGGCCGGTACCTCCTGATCGCAGTATGGCCTGATGTCCTCAAATAGTGTCGTATCCATAGTTATTGGTTGTGAAGTTGTCCGTTACTGCTGTCGTTCAGTCCATCCCGAATGATAGTGCAAAGCACCTCTTTCATATCCATTCCGGCAGCCCGAATCTGCTGGGGAATAAAACTTGTAGGGGTCATGCCCGGTGTCGTGTTTACTTCCAGCAGCGTAGGGATACCGTCTGCTTCGATGATATAGTCCACGCGTATGATGCCCCGAGCGTTGAGAAGTCCGTATATGCGCGCTGTCATGGTTTGTATCAACTGAGTGGCTTCATCACTGATTCTTGCCGGTGTGATTTCTTCGACGGCACCGTTGTATTTGGCATCGAAGTCGAAAAACTCATTATGTGCGACAACTTCGGTAACAGGCAATGAAACGACTTCTTTGCCTCTGAGGAATGCCCCACAGGTAACCTCGGTACCGCATATCAGACGTTCTATCATCACTTCTTCACCCTCAGAGAAGGCTTGTTCTATTGCCGGATGGAGCTGTGCTGCTTCCACCACCTTGGTAGTGGCGATGCTGGACCCTCCCACATTGGGTTTCACGAAAAGAGGAAGCCCCATACGTGCTGTCAGACTCGCTACATCGGGCAGAGGATCCCGCCGAGTCAGTCGGACAGAATCGGCAATGCGTATACCGAAGCCGGAAAGAAAACGATTGCAGACGTATTTGTTGAACGTCAGCGATTCGACAAGCGTGTCGCCCGTATTGTACGGAATGCCGATCATATCGAGATACCCTTGAAGCAGACCGTTCTCGCCCGGAGTCCCGTGTATGGTGATAAAAGCATAGTCAAACCGTACTCGTTCGCCGTCAAGATCAAAGCTGAAATCATTCTTGTCCAAGGGAACCGCTCTTTGCTCTGATACCCGCACCGACCAGCGATCGCGCTCGATCAGCACAAGAAAGGTGGAGAAAGGCTCGCTTCCAAGCCAGGAAAGAATGCCGGCAGCACTCTTGAGCGAAACGGAATGTTCGCCCGAATAACCGCCAGCAACGACAGCTACAATTGGTTTTTTCATCATTCTGTTTATTTAATATGTAGGGGAAAAGCTATTGTACTATTAGTAATGGGGGATCAGTCGAATCGGTTCAGATATAATCCTGTCCTGCGGATATGCAGGTGATAAACGTACGCCAACGCTCAAGCAAAGCAGTAAGATCGGCAGGCAGATCGGAGTCGAACAGCATTTCTACACCTGTTACAGGATGGCGGAAGCCTAATGTCTTGGCATGCAGTGCCTGTCGCGGGCAGATAGCCAGACAGTTCTGCACGAATCGGCGGTAATTGGCCGTATTGTTTCCTCTCAGGATTTGATCGCCGCCATAACGCTCGTCAGCAAACAGCGTATGGCCTATGTGCTTCATATGTGCCCTGATCTGATGAGTACGTCCCGTCTCCAGACGGCATTCTATCCAGCTGACGTATGCCAGCTCTTCCAAGACCTGATAATGCGTTACGGCCGGTTTGCCAATATCTCCATTGGGAGGGAATACAGCCATTTGCAGGCGGTCTTTCAGGTCGCGTCCTATATTGCCGGTAATGGTCCCGATCGGGTAGTCGAAACGCCCCCATACCAGTGCACGATAGGAGCGATGCGTCGTCTTATAATAGAATTGCTTGCACAAATCCGATTTGGCTTCGGCTCTCTTGGCAACGACCAGAAGGCCGCTCGTGTCCTTGTCTATACGGTGTACGAGTCCCAGACTTGGATCCATGGGGTCGTATTCGGGATCCTCTCGGAGGTAGTAGGCCAGTGCATTGACCAGCGTGCCCGTATAATTGCCATGGCCGGGGTGTACCACTAATCCGGCAGGCTTATTGATCACGAGCAATACATCGTCCTCATACACTATATCGAGTGGGATTTCTTCGGGTATGATCTCCAATTCCCGTCGCGGCCGTAGGAGTTCCAGCGTGACCACGTCGCCCGGTTTGATCCGGTAGTTGCTCTTTACAGGCCGCCCGTTGACGAATATGGCACCGGCCTCGGCCGCCTGCTGGATACGGCTGCGTGTGGCATTGTTCATCCTGTCGACGAGGAATTTGTCGATACGAATAAGCGTCTGCCCCGGATCCGCTACAGTCCTGAAATGTTCGTATCTGTCCTCTTCCGGATCTAACCCGCCGTCTGAGATGTCCTCTGCATCGTCTTCTTCGAATAGGTCCGCCATCTCGGGGGTCATCGGATACAGCTGTTTTTCCTCCATAAGGCGTACTTGGTTACCACCACGATTCGCTATTCTCCTCTTCGGCCTTTCCCGAAGCTGTGTCCGCCGATGAGCTGTAGGTGATAGGCTCGTCGATCAGTGACGAATCCGGAGAAAGCGGTGCATAACCGTTGATCACCCGTAGTACCAACGGAGTCGTTATCGGCAGACGGGTGCCGGCCAGTACGTTCCTGCCATCGGCCAGTTCTACTCCGTCCGTCAGATTGATAAAATCGCCTGAGATATACCGCTCCGTGACCTGTTCGAAGCCCAATCCTTTCAAAATAGCGTGAGCCTGACGGCTGGACATGTCTTTCAGATCGGGTACGATTCCTTTCCGAGCCGATCTTGCATTGATCGAAAGAAAGATGATACGCCCGGGCTTGACCGTATTGCCACTGCGTGGAACCATTTCCACTACGACACCCGGAGCCAGAGATTTGTCATAAACGGAATCGACTAGTTCGTAGCGAAGATCGTGGCTCGAGAGCAAACGCTCAGCCTCTTTCAAATCTTTGCCGCGCAACTCCGGCATTACGATAGAACTGTTGTGCCTCGTGTAAATATCCAGTCCGAACATAATACCCATGAGGATAAGACCTGAAGCCAAAATCATCAATAGCAGGTGAAATAGGACAGGATATTTATGACGAAAATTCTTTAGTTGCATGCCAACGGAATATTATTTTGTTCCAAAATACAGTTCAAAGTACGGAAAAAACCTGCAAACAGAAAAACAGAAGCAAGTACCGGAAAGGGTTGGCAGTCGGGAGCGGTTTGTTCCGGTTTTACTCCCCGGTCTGTCGCCTTCATCGGGAATGAAGGCCTTATCATCGATCTCCACCGGCTTATTAACCTGAGTTCGTCCTAAGACGAGCGATGTGGGTAGAGTGCACCCATCATGGAGGTGTCGATCTTACGCCGTGGCTCAGATTGGCCAATCGCTATAGCCGGCTATTTCTCAAATACGAACCAAAAATGCTCCGATTGTGGCGCGTGTTTCCCCGAAAAGTGGCGCGAGAATTCTTTCGTTCCGGCGCGTAAAATTTTTACTTCCCACGCCAAAACGAAAAACTTCCCGCGCCACGTTTTTTGGAGAGGCAAACGAGAAAATTCTCGCGCCTAAATCCATCGGATGCCAGACATCGCTACACTTCATTTCCATATATGTTCGATTCGTGGGGGAGCATTGTACCCCTTGCCAATGACTCTTTTATGTATTTGTTCTGTATGGATAAATGGTGACGGATTTCGCGCTTCGATCAAGCATTTGCTCTGCAGTATGATGAGGGGCGTTTATTCGAGGAGGATTCTACCGGTGAAAAAGCCCCTTTTTGAAAGAAATGCCTGGTACACAGATTGGTATCGACAGCCGTTTTGCCGATTTGTTGTTAGATTTTGATCGCTTTTGTGTCGATTTTACCTAAAAATCGGGATTGTGAACACTGTTCAGGCTTTGTTCCTTTGTCATGTACCAATAGCGATAACGAATTGACAAGGACAAAAAACGAGACGGATGCCCGTGCCAGAATCTTGCGAGCTGCACGAGAGGAATTCATGGTCAATGGATTCCGAGATGCTTCTCTCCGAACCATCGCTCGCGAATCGGGGGTGGCCGTGAGCAATATATACAACTACTTCGAACACAAGGACAGCCTCTTCAGGGCTGTGCTTCAGCCTCTCTTGGATGAATTCGGACGGATAATGGAAGATCACAACAGTGAGCACAATATGGATGTCTATATGCTCATGCCTGAAAAGTTCCGTGAAGAGACGACAAAGAAGTTCATGCAGTTTGCCCGACAGTTTCGGGCGGAGCTGAAGCTCCTCCTCTTGCAGTCCGGCGGTTCGTCGTTGGAGCACTTCAAGGACCAGGTCATCAGCAAGCAAATGCGATCAGGTGAGAACTATCTAAGGCTCTTCAAGGAGAAATACCCCCATGCCAATACCGAGGTAAGTCCCTTTTTCATTCGATTGGGGGCTACATGGTGGGTCAATGTCTTTATTGAGATCATAACGAACGAGACCCATGCCGATGAGGAGATCAGCCAAGGCTTGTCCGAGTATATCGCTTTCGGCACGGCCGGCTGGCGAGCACTGATGCAGATATAATACAGAACATAAAAAACACAAATGAGACAAAGCAATGAAAATAGAACGCATTAACAGGTGGTTTCGCCATCGTGGCGAATGGATTATCCGCAGGCGTTGGATTGTATTGGGAGGTTTTTTCCTCTTTCTCTTTCTCGGATTCAATGGATTGCGTTTCCTCAATATCAAATCCTCATGGGAAGACTATTTCCTCGAAGACGATCCCATGATCATCAAGACGGAGGAGTTCAAATCCGTTTTCGGCAATGATAACTATGCCGCTGTATTGACCCGCTGTGACAATACTTTCACGAAAGAAAATCTGGAGCTGATCCGTCGTCTTTCCAACGAGATGCTGGACAGCATTTCCTATGCCGATAAGATTACTTCGCTTACGGACATCGAGTTCATGATCGGGAATGAGGAGGGGATGACCATCGAGCAGATCGTACCCGAAGAGATTCCTTCCGACTCTGCCGGACTGACGGAGATCCGACACAAAGCATTCCTCAAATCATATATAGCCAACCGTCTGGTGTCCCGGGACGGTACCCTTACGTGGATTCTCCTCAAGCTGAATCCCTTCCCGGCCGATTCCGTATGGAACAAAGGGAAAGGCGCTATCGCCCCTGAAATGGTGGTAGGACGCGAATTGGAAAACATTATCCGCAAGCCCGAATATGCCGCGCTGCATCCCAAAGGGGCCGGTATGCCCTATCTGACGGATAGGAAGATGGCTTGGGTGAATAGAGAGTTGCCTCTTGTAATGGGTATTGCCATTCTGCTGGCTATCATTGTGCTCGCATTATCTACCCGTTCTTTACGCGGAGTGGTAGTGCCCGTAATCACGGCCTTGTCCTCCATCGTCATGGCCTATGGACTGACGGGTTATCTCCGCTTGGGTATCGACAGTGGTATGATGATGATACCGATGCTCTTGGCCTTTGCCGTAGCCGTGGCATACAACATCCATATCCATTCCTATTTCCGACGGCGGATGATGATACATGGCAAGCGCAAGGAAGCCGCTGTGGAGACCATCGAAGAGACGGGGTGGCCCGTACTCTTCAGTGCCCTCACCACCTTTGCCGCCCTTCTTTCTTTCCTGGCTATTCCCGTCGTACCGATGCACTTTATCGGCATCGCTACTTCTACCAGTGTTCTCTTCTCCTTTATGATTGCCATTACGGTGATGCCCACTACTTTGAGTTTCGGTAAAGACCGCCGGCCCAAAGCCTCCGTGGGAAAAGAAGGCAAGCATCGGCTGGACCGATGGCTCGAAGCCTTCGGTGCCTGGGTATTGGATCATGAGAAGTCCGTCTGGTCTGCTTTTATCATCATGACTGTGGTGATGATCCTCGGATTCCTGAAAATGGAGACGGCATTCGATATCGAACGGACGATGGGAAGACGGATAGAATACGTTAGTAATATCCTCTCCGTGAGCGAAAGCGAATTGGGGTCTCTTTACTCCTACGACATTATGATCGATTTGGGCGAGGAGGGGAAGGCCAAGACTCCCGAAGCTCTCCATGCTCTGGACAGCATCGCTCGTCATGCCGAGGCGTATCCCCTGACCAAGCGCACGACTTCTATCCTGAATATCCTCAAGGATCTGAACGAGACCCTGCACGATGGGAATGAGGTCTATTATCGCGTTCCCGATGATGCGGAAGAGGTGGCACAGCAGCTTCTCCTCTACGAGAACGCAGGTGGCAGCGAAGCCGAAAACTGGATAGACTACGAATACAAACGGCTGCGTCTGAAAGTGGAGATGAATTCCTACAATTCGGGTGAGGCCGAGTGGGAATTGCAGGACATTACCGACTATGCCCGTAAGCTTTTCCCCGAAGCAGAGATTACACCGGTGGGCAGCCTGCCGCAGTTCACCACGATGATGCAGTATGTGGTGCGCGGACAGATCGCCTCCTTCCTTATCTCACTGCTTGTGATCGGGCTATTGATGTCCATCGTCTTCGGTAGCATTCGTGTAGGGCTTATAGGTCTTATCCCCAATATCATGCCCGCCATTGTGGTGGGCGGTCTGATGGGCATTCTGGATTATCCGCTGGATATGATGACTGCTACGATCATGCCTATGATATTGGGTTTGGCTGTGGACGATACCATCCACTTCTTCAACCACGGACACTTGGAGTTCGACCGCCAGCGCGATTATCGCGGAGCCATACTCAAATCGTTCCGGATCGTCGGCACGCCCATTTTGCTCACCAGTCTTATCGTCTCGGCCAACTTTGCCGCTTACACCATTTCCAAAGGGCACTCCTTCGTACATATGGGTATTCTATCGGTTGCGGGGATGTTCACAGCCCTTTTGGCAGACCTCTGCATCACACCGCTCCTGTTCCGACGATTCCGAATATTCGGGAAAGAAGATTCTGCCGTGTCGGCATCCGGAGAGACTGAGCACGGACCTCAGTCGAATATCCCCAACGGTTAGGCGTATAAGGTAAAATGCCTATGAATTTTTGCCCACCGCAAGGGTCGGGGAAGACTAATAAGTAGAACAGCTAACAAAAACGAAAAAACGATGAAACGATTGGCAAAGACCTCCCTCCTGACAGCCATGGCGGCGATGGTCTCTTTCAGCATCTCGGCCCAGACCGGGCGCGACATAGCACAGCGCGTAAAAGACCGCCCCGATGGTGACACGCGCCGCTCCGAACTCACGATGAAACTCATCAACAAGCGAGGTGCCGTACGAGAGCGCAAGCTCATTTCCTACTCCATCGATACGGGCAAGGATAAGAAAGACAGGAAGACTATCATGTTTTTCCTCTATCCGGGCGATGTCAAAGGAACCGGTTTCCTCACATGGGATTATGATCAGATCGGCAAGGACGATGACAAATGGCTCTACCTGCCGGCGATGAAGAAGACTCGTCGCATCAGTGGAGCATCTGCCAAGAAGGACTACTTCATGGGCAGTGACTTCACCTACGACGACATGGGCAGCCGCAATGTGGACGAGGATACGCACAAGCTCCTCGGCGAAGAGACTTTCGGCGGGCATAAATGCTGGAAGTTGGAGTCCACGTCCAAGGATCAGCGCGATGTTTTCTCCAAGAAAATCGCTTGGATCAGGCAGGATTGCCTGATACCCGTCAGGGTGGAGTATTACGATAAAATGAACAAGCTGCATCGTCTCTTGGAGCTTTCCGAGATCACGAAGGTCGATGGCTTTTGGCTGGCACAGAAGATGGATATGTCCAATGTGCAGACGGGACATCGGACTGTACTGGAGATCAGGACGCCGGAGTTCAACCGCCCGATCGACGAATCCAAGTTTAGCGTTACCTCTCTCGAAAAAGGCTCTCTCTAAACCATGAAACCGCAGACAAACACGGTGCTACGCCTCCTGCTTTCGCTGGTAAGCATCCTCATCTTCCTCCCTTCTCGGATGTGGGGACAGGAAGAAGAGCGAAGCTCCCGATACGAGTTCAAAGGATTCGTGGACACCTACCATGCCGTACGCAGTACTTCTCCCTTCGATTTCATGAGTTCGCGTACGAGAGTGAGGGGCGAGTTGGAGAGATCGTTCGGCAATTCGAAAGTAGCCGTATCGGTCAATGCCACCTACAACGCTCTGCTGAAAGACGAGACCGGCTTACGCTTGCGTGAGGCCTTCTTCGAACATCAGGAAGACCATTGGGGCTTGCGCCTCGGACGGCAGATTGTCATCTGGGGGGCTGCCGATGGTGTGCGCATCACGGATCTGATTTCGCCGATGGATATGACTGAATTTCTGGCACAGGATTACGATGATATTCGCATGCCGGTCAATGCTTTGCGCTTTTCTGTCTTCAACGAGTCTATGAAACTGGAAGCCGTGGTGCTGCCCGTATTTGAGGGATACCGCCTGCCGGTGGATCCTCGCAATCCTTGGAATATCTTCACACACACATCCATTGCTCAGGGGATGAATATCGTCTGGAACGAAGAAGCCGGCAAACCGGCCATGAAGGTCGCTAATATCGAATACGGTGCACGATGGAGTGCTACGCTCTCCGGTATCGACTTCTCTTTGGCTGCTCTGCATACATGGAACAAGATGCCCGTCATCGAGGTACAGAGTATTGCGCCGACGGAGATTGTCGTCAGTCCTCGTTATTATCGTATGGGATTTGTCGGTGGCGACCTCTCCGTACCCATCGGACAGTTTGTTCTCAGGGGAGAGGCTGCATTCAACATAGACAAACACTTCACCTATAAGAGCTATGCCGAACAGCAGGGTTTCCAGACGATCAACTGGCTGGCCGGAGCCGATTGGTATGCTCCCGGCGAATGGATGATCTCAGGGCAATTCTCGATGGAAAGCATATTCGGGTATAGGGATTTCATTTCTCAAAGGCAACACTCCGCCCTGCTTACCCTCAACGTTTCCAAAAAGCTCCTCGGCAGCACGCTCCAGCTCTCGAACTTCTCCTACTACGACCTCACGGGCAAAGGGTGGTTCAGTCGTTTTGCTGCCGACTATGCCCTGAACGACCAGATACATCTGATGGCCGGATACGACTGGTTCGGCAGCAAGGGCAGCGGTATTTTCGATCGCTACAAAGACAATTCCGAACTCTGGTTCAAAGCCCGCTACAGCTTCTAATAACAACAGAAACGACCAATACAAATGAACGACACAATCAAAAAAATAAAAGCCTATATGGGCAACCGAGCCATCCTCTTGCCCGTTTCATTAGTGCTTTCGGGTCTCAACGGGCTTGTCTCCTTGGTACCGTTCGTCTTGATATGGCTGATCGTGCGCACGCTCCTTGGAGGAGAGGGCACCATCGAGGATAATCAGGTATTTGTCTATGCCTGGTGGGCAGTCGGCATAGCTGCATTCGGTGTCTTGGCCTATTTCCTCTCCCTTTCCCTTTCGCATCTTGCTGCTTTCAGAGTAGAGGTCAATATGCGTCGGGAAGCCATGCGCCGTGTAGTGCGTATGCCATTGGGTTACTTCGACAAACGCCTGAGCGGAAAGATGCGTAAGGTCATTGATGAGGACTCTTCGCAGACGCATACATTCATTGCTCATATCTTGCCCGATGTTATAGGCAGCATGATGGCTCCCGTCGGGGTGCTGGTACTGATCTTCGTGTTCGATTGGCGGTTGGGTATTGCCTGCCTGCTCCCGATTGCTTTTGCCGTGGGAGCCATGTCTTTTATGTTGAATCCGAAGCAAAATAAGTTCCAGCGAAGGTATCTCGATGCACAGGAGAAGATGGGGAGTGAGGCCGTAGAGTATGTGCGTGGCATACCGGTAGTGAAAGTCTTCCAGCAGAGCGTTTATTCCTTCAAACGTTTCTACCAAAGTATTATCGAGTATAAGAAATTGGTGACGGAATATACTTTGGGTTGGCAGAAGCCAATGGCTTTCTATGTCATGTTTACCAATAGTTTTGCTTTTTTCCTCGTGCCTGTAGCTATTTGGCTTATAGGCCGAACAGGCAATACGGCGAACATAATAGCCGATATGTTTCTGTACTTGCTGATTACACCCGTTTTCACGACCAATATCATGAAGATGGCCTACCTGAATCAGAACCTCTTTTTACTGAATGAGACAATAACCAGACTGGAAAATTTGACATGGGAAGAACCCCTTGCTACGCCCGAAAGGCCGCAAATTCCCGTCTCGAATGAGGTCTCTTTCGATCATGTTACTTTTCGCTATACCGGTACAGTGCAGGATGCTGTCAGCGATGTCAGTTTCTCCATTCCTTCGGGACAAACCTATGCACTGGTCGGACCTTCCGGAGGAGGTAAGACCACTATAGCCCGACTCATCCCCCGCTTTTGGGATGCTACCGAAGGTAGTGTGCGAATCGGTGGAGTAGATGTAAGGGATATAGCCAAAGAAGAACTGATGGACAGGATCTCTTTCGTCTTTCAGAATGCCAAACTCTTCAAAACGACCATTCGTGAGAATATTACCTATGGCACCCCGGATGCTTCCGAGGGGGCTTTGTATCGTGCCATCGATCTCTCTCAGAGCCGTGAGATTATAGAGCGTTTGCCCGATGGGTTGCAAACGAAGATAGGGGCCGAAGGCACGTATCTCTCCGGAGGGGAGCAGCAGCGCATAGCTTTGGCTCGTGCCATACTCAAGGATGCTCCTATTGTGGTGCTTGATGAAGCAACAGCCTTTGCCGATCCTGAAAATGAGCAGCTGATACAGCAGGCTTTGCACGAACTGACGAAAGGGAAGACGGTGCTGATGATTGCCCATCGGCTGACGAGTGTGCAGCATGTGGATCGTATCCTTGTGATTGAGAAGGGACGAATCGTCGAACAGGGTACCCACGAAGAACTCCTGTCACAAGGTGGTCTTTACAAATCCATGTGGGAGGAATACCGGCGATCCGTTTCTTGGACATTATGAAAGAAGAAATACACATAATTACCTCTAATCGAAACGAAACAAATCTATGATACGATATTTCCAACGCCGATTCGCTCTCTCTCGTAAGGGTGCACAGGATCTTGCCAAAGGCATTGCATGGACTACGGTTTTGAATGTCGGATTTATGTTGCCTGCCATATTCACTTTTCTTTTCCTCGAAGACTATCTGCAAGGATCCACCAGACATGGCATTGGGTATTATATAGCCATGGGAGCGGCTTTTATGGCGGTGCTCTTCGTCATAGCTCTCTTCCAATACACGGGCCTGTACACCAAGATTTATACCGAGAGTGCGAACCGCCGTATCGCCTTGGCTGAAAAGCTACGCAAACTGCCGCTGGCTTTCTTCGGAGAGAAGAATCTTTCCGACCTGACTTCCACCATGATGGAGGATAGTACAGTGATGGAGACGGTATTCTCTCACAGCATCCCTCAGCTCTTTGCATCGTTGTTCAGTCTCTTTTTGATCGGTATCGGACTCTTTTGCTACAATTGGCAGCTATCGCTGGCTCTCTTTTGGGTTGTGCCTGTAGCGGCCTTGGCTATTATCTGTTCCAAAAAGATGCTGGACCAATCATTCCGCTCGAACTACCATATCAAACGAGAGGTCACCGAGCACATACAGGAGGGGATCGAGCACATACAGGAGATAAAATCATACAATGGCGAAGAAGAGTTTGCCCAGCGTTTCGATGCCAAGCTCCATGCCTATGAGAAGAGCCTGATTCGAGGTGAACTTGTCGTAGGTACCTTCCTTAATGCTTCCCATATTATCCTCAAGCTGGGACTGGCCTCTGTGGTTATAGCAGGAGCTTATCTCTTGTCGGAGGGGGCTATCGATCTCTTTACCTATTTGGTCTTTCTGCTTATTGGATCGAGCATATATAATCCTATTGGTGAAGTGTTCAGCAATTTGCTTCTCTTACAATACCTCGACGTACGCATTGATCGGATAAGAGAAATGAATGCTATGCCGATGCAGGAGGGCAAAACGGATTGTGCGGTACAAAACTTCGATATCATATTCCAAAATGTAGACTTCTCTTATGAAGAAGGGAAGCAAGTATTGCGCAATGTATCGTTTACAGCCAAACAGGGCGAAGTGACAGCCCTCGTAGGTCCTTCGGGCGGAGGAAAGAGCACTTCGGCCAAGTTGGCAGCACGCTTTTGGGATATAGACGGGGGAAAGATCTTTTTGGGTGGGGAAGACATTTCACAAATCGAACCCGAACCCCTGCTACGTCATTATGCCATCGTCTTCCAAGATGTACTGCTCTTCAATGCATCGGTGGCCGATAATATCCGTATAGGTAAGCCCGATGCCACGGATGAAGAGCTGAAACGCGTAGCTCGGCTGGCAAGATGCGACGAATTTGTAGATCGTCTGCCGAATGGATACGACACTTTGATCGGTGAAAATGGTGAGAACCTTTCAGGAGGCGAACGTCAGCGCATCTCTATTGCCAGAGCCTTGCTCAAGGATGCTCCGATTGTGCTCCTTGACGAAGCCACGGCAAGTCTGGATGTCGAAAATGAAACCAAGATACAGGCCGGTATATCCGAGCTGATCAAGAATAAGACAGTCCTCATTATTGCGCACCGTATGCGCACTGTGGCCAATGCGCACAAGATCGTTGTCCTCAAAGATAGCACAGTGGCCGAATGTGGCAGTCCGACCGAATTGATGGCGATGAACGGTGAGTTTGCCCGAATGGTAGCGGCTCAAAAGTAAGAAACGGAAAGAGAGCTTTAGCCCCGTAGGGGCGAGTGTGCTAATTCAAGATGTCGGACAAACCGGCAAACAATCCGAAAACGGATATAACCATAAAAATGACGGCTACGATGCGGTTGAACCACCGTATGCCAACGACATTGATCCGATTGCGTAGCAGGCTGAAGAGATAAGTGATAAGAGACCACCAGCCGATCGCCCCCAAAGCGATACCCAACATGCCGGAGGTGTAACCGACTAACATCTTCCCGGGAATATCGGTGACGAAGTTGAAACGGGAATAAAGGGCGATAAAAAAGAAGATGATGAAAGGGTTGGATAGCGTAAGACCGAAAGAGCTTAGTACGGTATGCCATACGGAAAAGTTGTTGTCCTTATCGTCCACCTTGAAAGAAGGGGCTGTCCGATACAGATATATGCCGAATAGAAACATGACCACACTGCCGAGAAGCTGTAGCCAAGCTTCATTGCTGTCGATGAAGTTCATTACCAAACCTATCCCCAGATAGGTGGCAGTGGCATAGAAGAGATCGCTAAGCATGGCACCGATACCGGTGTAGAACCCATCGCGTCGTCCTCGGTGCAGAGTCCTTCGGATACAGAGAACCCCGATCGGCCCCATAGGAGCCGACACGAGAATGCCGATGAGAATACCGTATAGAATTGAAGAGGCAACCATGCCGTAGAAAGGGAAAAACTCCTTATTGTCCCGCTATGTGGGATTGCAAAGATAAACATTCTACCCCGTTATATCCTAATCCGTTTTTTGCCGGTTTTCTTGAAAAGAAAAAGTCCGGAACGAGGAGGCAACCTCCTGATCCGGACTTTCGCATCAAAAAACAGCTTGATAATCGGCTTTCCTATTGCTCCGATCTACTGTCAGAACGCTACCTGCACCTGTGTTAGCAGGGCGTGTGTGCTGTTGTGCTCACCTTTCGGATTACTCAATACATACTGTGCCTGCAAGCGACACTTCGGGAAGAACCAGTACTGAAGGCCGGCTGTAATATTATGAACGTGTTGTCTTGCGTACAGATTCATAAAGTCATACGAGCCGATGATATCGAGGTTTTTGAACAGTCGGCCTACTCCGGTGGTGTAAAATCCTTTGGTAATCAAGTCATTGTCCTTTCCTTCAAGATATTCGGTACGCAGGTCGAAGCACTTCGAGCGAAACATTCCTCCTACACTCCAGCGAGATCTGTCGTATAAATCTCCGTCCATAATTTGCATGCCATCGATTGGGGCCGGAAGTTTTCCCAAAGCCACAGTCTTACCGCTTATGAAGCTGCCGGTAAAGGAAAGACATTCGAGTGGTCGGAGCGTAAGGCTGCCCTCCACGGTTTTATGCTTGGAGCCATCGAGCGTATTCATGCCTTGGCCGTTGAGTACTCCAAGGCGATAGCCGAGCATGTCGTTGAAGAGATCGCCATAGATTTCCAAACCAATGTCGCGTCCGCTTTGAGCACCCATAAGAGGATCGGAACCATTTCCTGCTGCGAGGAAGTTGGAAATCATCGATCCGCATGAGATAGTTTCGATAATAGATGGAGATAGTTGGTTTTCGATCGAAAAAGCTGTTTTGAACTGTCCCAATCGTATTCCGAAACCCGAACAGGCGCGAAAAGATGTGTAAAGTTCCAAATTGGTGTATCCTTTCGCGAAATCAGGAATGAAGGTTACAGACCATTTGTTCGTGATGGCAATATCGGCACGAAGGGCGATGCGTTTCACGTCGAACGTGTTGTAGTTCTCCTCATCGGAATCCATCGCAGGGAGCCACAAGGAGGAAAATCCTGCCTGTGCATAACCGGCGAGGCTAACCCGTTCTTTGATTGCATTGAAAATACTGTTTGCGGGCTTTTGGGCGCAAATACTCCCTGCCCCCAGCATCACCAAGGATGCCGCTAATAGATGTTTTACTTTCATTTCTTGAGCGTTATTGTTTTGTTGAATGATAATTTTCTTTGTTTATGTGGCTAACTGTTCCTCCATCTGCACAGTGCGGTCTCAAGACCATCCACAAGCAAAAAAAGGAAAAAACCTGCCATCCCTAAAACCACGATGCCTACGTACATCTCCGTATAGCTGATACGCATCCATGCATCGACAATGAAGAATCCCATGCCCTTGTTCGTCCCGTATGTCTCTGTCACGAAGAGTACCGATATGGCTGTCCCGATGGCTACTCGTAGTGTAGAGAGTGCTTCGGGAGTAATGGCCGGCAGGATCAGATGGCGCATCAGCTGAGCATGAGTGGCACCCAATGAGGTAAGGACAAGGAAGCTCTCTTTGGGAATGTTGCGAAGACTGTCGCGCAGATTGACGATGATTTGGAAGATGATGATCAGTACGATCATAATTATTTTGGTCACATCGCCCAGTCCTGCCAAGAGCATGATGATCGGTAGGAGTGCTAATTTGGGGATAGGATAGCAGAAATAGACGAACGAATCCATCACACGGCCGAAGCTCTTGTAACGGAACATGGAGAGCGCGACAATGAGTCCCAAGACGAGGGCTATCGAAATGCCGATGACGATTCGTCGCAAGCTCGCCAACAGATGTGCGGACATGGACTGCTGCCATACCGTTCCTATTTTGGAGTAAACCGTAAGGGGATCCACCAGCACAGGGGTATTGAGGAGCAGTGCAGCCAGATGCCACAGGAGATTGAGCAGTAGAGCACCCACGAGCACTCGCCCCAGAAATCCTTTTGTCTTTCTCATACTTCGATCCGGTTCAGCATTCTACGGATGGTATCGGTATCCGGACGTTCGCACAAGCCTCTGATTCGTCCGGGCATGCCCCCTATGACGGCTACCCGGCTACTCATTGCTACGGCTTCTTCCACATTATGCGTTACCATAACGGTGGTGACCCGATGTTTATCCCAAAGTCCAAGGAAGAGTTGCCTGCTTTTCTCGGCTGTGAGCATATCGAGAGCTGCGAATGCTTCGTCAAGCAGGAGCAACTGTGGACGTTGGAGAAAGACTCGTGCCAGTGCCACGCGCTGACGTTGTCCTCCGCTTAGTTCCCTCGGATACCGATGCAATATGTCCGACAAGCCGAGGATGCGTACAATGCTCTCAAACTCCGGCATCTCTATGGCTTCCTTTCGCAGGGTATATGGAAGTACGATATTCTCACGTACTCGTTTCCATGGCAGAAGTCCATATTGCTGGGGAACTATCCCTATGGAAAATGATTTCGGATTCAGAGGTTTCCCATCGAATAGCACTTCTCCCTCATACTCTGTCAGCACGCCTGCCAAAACGTGCAGGAATGTCGATTTGCCACAGCCCGAAGGTCCCGTTACGGCAAAAATCTCTCCTTCGGGAATATTCAGTGAAAGACCGTCCAATGCTTTCACTTCCGTACTCCCGTGGCGATATGTAACGGCCAGATTGCGAATAGAGATCATTTGCCTAATGGAGGAATCTGCGTTTCGTCTGTCTCTTGATTTTACCGGATTTAGCGGATCAGATCCTTGCCGGTATAGTCGCTCGGTACCAATTTCTTGGCGTGTAGCCAGTCGATAGTTTGTTGCAGATCTTCCATCGTGGGCTTCTGTCCATGTGAATAATCGGGCAGAATCACATCGTCTACCAAGGGTTCGGGTACACCGACATCTTCGATCAGGATATTTCGGATGGCATTTCTATCGTGTGAATGGATGTAGTCCACAGCCAGATCGTATCCTCGAAGCAGTATATCGATGGCTTCTTGCTTCTCTCTGATGACACTGCCGGCAAACATCGCTCCGGTTACGAATATGCCCAGATCCTGTGTGGAGACAAAGGACATCATTCCATCTGCCATCGCAATGGTAATGAATGGATCCGGTAGGACGGCTGCATCGATCTGTCCGCTGCGAAGCATTTCCAAGCGCAAAGGGATCTTATTGACCTCGGTCTTGGTTATGTCGCTTTCGGCCAGTCCTGCGGTATTGATGATTCGGTCGGTGGTGTACTCAATGACCGTATTGCGCGATATACCCAGATTCTTTCCTTTGAGGGTTTCCAAGCTCTCACCCGTATAATCTTTGGACATTACCAGCCGGAAGTATCCGTCGAGACGCATCACCAGTTGCAGATCGATGCCTCCGGCTTGCTGCATGGCTGCTCCCGTATAGTCGATGACAGTACCCTCCACATTGCCCGAATGGAAAGCCGCATCACGTTCATTGGGTGAATAAAACTTGACAATCTCCAGTTTCAGCCCGAGTGAATCGTAAATGCCGGTTTTCTGTGCTACAACGAAAGGCAGATAGTCCATGGAAGGCATGGCTCCGAGAGAGAGGGTATAAGGCTCTTTTTGTTTGTCTGCAGAGCTTTTCCTATTACCACATGAAGAGAGGGTGATGCTCAAAACAGCCAGAGCAAGGAGGGTAAAAAAAGAAAAATTTTTCATCGCGTTCTCTGATTGTGAAAGACTATGGTCGCATTCCAAGTATCGAAATGAGTTACAAAGATGCAAAGAATTACATACATCAGTTTATATCTTTGCACAAACAACATTTCCTATTCCAATCCTGCATGACAAATTCCTCTTCCCGAACGAGAAGTTTACCGTCGGAAAGCAAGATCGATCCTCTTCCTTATTTCCCTGAATTGCGAAGGCTACTGGCCGAATGGTACGATGCCAATAAGCGGGATTTGCCGTGGAGGCAAACGGACGATCCCTATCGTATCTGGATATCCGAGATTATACTGCAGCAGACGCGAGTGGAGCAGGGGAGGGATTATTATCATCGCTTTATCGAACGCTTCCCCGATGTCCGCTCCTTGTCTCTTGCATCTGAAGATGAGGTGCTGAAGCAGTGGGAGGGCTTGGGCTATTACTCCCGGGCGCGCAATCTGCATCGGGCAGCCCGTATGATAGTCTCTGACTTCGGAGGTAGCATACCTCGTACGAGGCAGGAGATACTGCGACTACCGGGTGTCGGGGATTATACGGCTGCAGCTGTTCTCTCCTTTGCCTATGATCTGCCTTTTGCGGCAGTGGACGGAAATATCTTTCGTGTCATCAGCCGACTGATGAATCTTGATACGCCGATAGATACCCCTGCCGGCAAGAAGCTTTTTTCTTCCTGGGCCGATGCTTTGCTCGACAGGGAAGCTCCGGCAAGGCACAATCAGGCCATTATGGAGTTTGGGGCACTTCATTGTACACCCACGTCTCCTTCTTGCCTGCTATGCCCGGTACGCCGTTTTTGCATGGCCGATACAGCCGGTTGTGTCGATGCTTTGCCGGTCAAGAAAGGTGGACTTAGGATTACGAATCGCTATCTCTATTTCATTTATATACGGGTTATCACCCCCACCGGCGTCTACACTTATATTCGAAGGCGTCCGAGTGGAGATATATGGCAGGGTTTGTACGAGTTTCCCTGTGTCGAGCTATCCGATCATGCAGTTTTAGAGACCTTATTGCTGTCTCCCGAATTGGGTGGTTTGCTACGATCCGTTTCCGGTAGTATGGATAGCTTACCATTCAAAACATTCAAGCACCAGCTTACGCATCGCAACTTGTGGATTCATGGCTATAGGCTTACAGCCCGTCTCGATGAAGCTCCCGAACTGGATGGCTACCGCTGCATCCGAGAGGAACAGCTTGACGATTTTGCCTTTCCCCGTGCCCTCAATTTGCTGCTTGAGGCACTGCCTCTTTCTGATAATGATAGATGAATAGTGCATGTCTAAGTGAAAAATTTTTCTATCTCGAACATTGACAATATCGACGAATATTTGTTCGGAAACTATGAATTTTATACTCAAGTCTTTTTGTTATATTTGCAGCTGATAAAACACTTTTGTTCGATATTAATGATCGCTATTGAAAGTGCTTTTCGATTGAATAGAATTGCTTGCTAAATGACTGAATCATAAAAATATGCGCACTGAATTTCTCCACTTCTATAGCCGTTTTGGCTTATCCGTTTTTGTGTATTTATATACTTCTTGTCCCAAGGAGTCGATAGATTTCCATCGTGATTATGAGGTGTAAACCGGAATAACTCTCACCGATAGTCCAAACATAGATAAGGCACGCAACAAATTCGCTGAAGAATTTGGTGCGTGCCTCTTTTATATCACCTTCTTAAAAGGCTTTTTATGTCATGCATTTTATATATAAATAGAATTCGATTTATATATTTATCGGGATCAATTTGTATATAAATCGAAAACGATCTATATACAAATCGAAAATGATTTATATACAGATCGTTTTCTTGTCTCCCCAAAGTCATGTTTCGATCTGAAAAAGTCCATTCTCCGAACTTTCAAACTTCAAAATTCGCTTCTTCTTAACCTCTTATTTGGAATGATTCTAAACTCATCTTCGTTGTTGAAAATTTTTTTGGCACGTGTTTTTTCCCTACAAGATGATACAAAACAGGGAAGCCTCTTTTCCTTTTACGTGAGGTTCCCTTATTGTTTGGACGAGTGAGACTTCATGGAGATAACAGACAGTATGCGAATGGCTTCTGCCGCCATACGGCTTTCGAGATTGGAATCTTTCGAGCCGAAAAATGCTCTCACAAGCGGAAATTTCGACATTTGCTTACGTCGAATCCAGGTCAGGCCGGTAGTGCCGGAATGTGCAACAGCTGACAAATTGCTTCCGGATATTTAGCATTAATCGGAGGAATACTATATTTGCGACCGAAAACAAGAGATCACTCACAAAACGACTACTCTATCCGCCGATCAGGATTGCTAATCTTGCGATTGTAGATATTCTTTGTGCCGATGGAGTCGATCAGCACTCTGTTTAGAAAAACTTTGCATTCGTTTTGCCGGTTCTCTTGAAGCTGTTAGAATCGAATCCGTGGTAAGACCACAAATAGAAAACCAATACTAATATGAAATTTTCATCCAAGAAAATCTTCGCAATCTTTGCATTGCTGATGATGGGGCATACTGTGCAGGCACAGTTTGTTCCGGCTCCGACCACAGGAGTACGTATGTCCGTAACGACGAACAAGGCAGTAGGGGAAAAGATCCGATTGCTGGTTCATTCCGTAGAGAAGAAAGGGATATGGATAGATCTCAATGGAGATGCTACCTATCAAAGCGGAGAGGAAATAACCCTTTTCGATGAGGAATACCACGAATATACACTGGGGGCGCAGACCATAACCGTATATGGCAATACGACCAGATTGGGGTGTAAAGAAACAGGTGCAACGGCTGTCGACGTAACGAAAAACCCGAACTTGACCTATCTGTCATGTACCAACAACAAACTGAAATCGCTGGACTTGACCCAAAACAAAAAGCTGTTGCGGGTCTGGTGTGATTCCAACGAAATAGAGAGTTTGGACCTGAGTGGCAATCCGGCTTTGATCATCCTCGGCTGTGACAGGAATAAGCTGACTGAGCTGAAGACCGACAAAAACCCCAAGTTGGCTAATCTATGGTGTTCCGACAATGAGCTGAAAGAACTGAATCTGACGGCCAATCCCCGACTCAATGACCTTTGGTGCTTTGGCAACCGGATCACGAAACTTGATCTGAGTGCCAATCCTCTACTGATAACACTTTGGTGTAGCGACAATGAGCTTTCGACCTTGGATCTTTCTAAGAATCCGGATGTTGCTTACGTTTGGTGCTCATCGAACAAACTTACATCCTTGAATCTGTCGGGGGTGAGGGGGCTGAGCGTTTTGGATTGTCATTCCAATCTGATCGCAGGTGAAGAAATGACAAAGGTGGTGGATGCTCTGCCCACACTCTCTCCCGGTGTGGGTGCTCAGAGCAAGTTCGTCGTTGTAGACCTCAAAGACACTGATGAGAAGAATATCTGTACCGTAAAGGATGTGGAAAAGGCTAAAAGTAAGAACTGGCGGGTATTCGACTTCAATGGTGATGCTGACAATATGCTTCCATACGAAGGAAGTCCGACATCGAACTTGGCAGTAGATGCTCCCTCTATCAGGATATATCCCAATCCGGTAAGAGGATATGCGCTCGTCGAGATCCCCGAATTTCTTTTGGGGCAGGAAGCTGCTTTATACGATATAAATGGGGTAAAAGTCTATAGTTTCGCAGTAGAGACTCTCCGTCAGAACATTGACCTGACGCATCTTCCTGACGGCACTTATTTCTTCCGTCTCGATAACTATACCACTAAGCTCATCAAACAGTAAGCGAATCCTGCCATAGGCAACGAATAAGAGTAAGAGGGTATCTCTTGATAAATTGGAACTGCCAATTGACAAGAGATACCCTCTTTTTTTAAGATTTTACCTCGTTAAAATCCGGCTTGCTTGCCTGTCCATGCCTATAAATCCGCTTGTGTATGTTTTAGGATGCAGACAAAAATGGTAGCATATAGTTAGTTCAACCATGATCAATCCGATCAAACTCCCCCCCCCTCAGAAAAATATCTTACGTGTAAACTATGCATGAGAATCGAATGTGTAATGCCCCCAAAGCAAAAAATCACTTTGTATGTTCCATTTTAATAGTCTATCTTTGCGGCTGCTAATACAATAGCGAACGCAAATAATAAATTCAAAAGAATGGCAACAAAAATCAGATTGCAACGACACGGTCGCAAAGGTTATGCCTTTTACAAGATCGTTGTCGCAGACAGCAGGGCGCCACGAGATGGCAAGTTTATTGAAAGGATCGGTTCATACAATCCGAACACGAATCCTGCTACAATAGATTTGAATTTCGAGCGCGCTTTGTATTGGATCGGTGTAGGTGCACAGCCTACCGACACGGCACGTAATATCTTGTCACGTGAGGGTGTACTCATGATGAAGCATCTCCTCGGTGGTGTTAAGAAGGGTGCTTTTGATCAAGCTGCAGCAGAAAGCAAGTTCGAAGCTTGGTTGAAGGGTAAAAAAGACGCCCTTAACAACATGAAGATTAAGGTGAAAGAAGCTGCCGTAGCAGACAACAAGGTTAAGCTCGAAGCAGAGAAGGCCGTAAACAAGGCTCGCGCAGAAGCTGTGGCAGAGAAGAAAGCTGCTGAGGCCAAAGCTAAGGCTGAAGCAGAAGCCGCTGCCGAAGAGACTGCCCAGACGGAAGAGGCTCCGGTAGAAGCCGCTGCTGAAGAAGCTCCTGCGGCTGAGAGCGCAGAATAATTACCGACGAATTTTTCCAAATGACAGAGGGTGTTTCGCTTGCGATACACCCTCTGCTGTTTTTATACGACAGACTTTTTCCTTTTACCATTGCAATCAAAGATCAAGCAACGGAACGGCGAGATTATTTTCAGAGAGTGATAGAGAAAATAGAGGCTGTCTTTTCAAGGTGGGACAAATGCCCTTCGGGAGCAAAGCCAACTTGGCTATTATGATCGAAGAGCAAAGGGAGGCCGCCAAGGACAAATCGTTCAACGGTACGGGTATCGACCTCGAAAAATCCTTCGCTCAAACGGGGAAGAGACGGCAGCGTATCTCTTGGGATTCGACGGACTTGATGTGTGAAACATGGAGGCATTGGCCTGATTTCTCGTATCTGATAAGAGCCTCTGAAGAATATTTTCTGTCAGATAACAGGAAAACAGTTGTGTATTTGCCGAAAATACATATCTTTGCAGCGCAATTGAGAGGAATCTTCTCCGTTGCTATGAGGATTGTCTCATGGTGTAATGGTAGCACAACAGGTTTTGGTTCTGTTTGTCAAGGTTCGAATCCTTGTGAGACAACGATAGAGAAAGGGTTGCATCGGATAAGCGTAAACTTCCGGACTGCACAACCCTTTCTCTTTGTTGGTGTCGCCTCTTAAATCACCGTATTTGCCTCCCAAGTGTTCAGCAGCCATGAACTTCTGCAACGACGCTTACTAAAAGCTCTCCCGCTCTGCCCTGAGAACGAAAAACAAAAAGTCCTGTCTGACGATGCAAAAGATAGCATGTCAGACAGGACTTTTCTTTGGAATGCCAATACCGACTTAATTAAAACAAGGCATCCAATTCTTTCTTGAATACGTCTTTGGACTGAGCACCCACAAGCTTCTTTACCACTTCGCCGTTCTTGATGAACAGGATGGTAGGGATATTACGTACGCCGTACTTCATGGGCAATTCCGTATTTGCATCCACATCCACCTTTCCTATGATAGCTCGTCCTTCATATTCCGCTGCCAGTTCGTCGATGATCGGACCTACCATGCGGCAAGGACCGCACCATGTAGCCCAGAAATCCACTACCATCGGCTTGCCTTCTGCTACCAAGCCGTCAAATGTTGCATCTGTAATTTGCAGTGCCATAACTTTGTTCGTTTTTAATTGGTTATTATTCTTGTTTATAATGATTGGTCTATTCAAGTGCAAAATTAATCTCGCAAGCCTTCAATCGATTCACCAGTTCGGGGGATACTTTGATCAGCGATTTATGTTGTGCCAGCTCGACGTCGAAAGTTTCCGTATGGTCGTACACTTTGATAAATAACATCGTTTTTCCCGAATTGTTTGTCAATTCGTCCGATAGCGTTTCGATCAGTTCATTGTCGATCTTCGATGCCGGCAGCAAGATGGTCATCTTTTTGATCAAAGTATCGGCCACTTGCGGAAGCAGTTCTATCGTGTTTACAGTCAATTCCAACTCACCTTGTTTCCACTTATGAGGCTGGACGGATGCCCGAATGAGGAGATAGAGGCCTTCCTTGCAATAATTGCCGAAATTCACATGCGACTGTCCGAAAAGAGGTATTTCGCCGGTACCGGACAAATCCTCCAGCGTAATCTTCGAATATGGATTGTTCGAGCGGGATATGCCCTGAAATGCCTTGGTTACGATACCGGCCATAATCAGATTTTTCCCTACCAGGGACTCCAGATCGGCCAAGTCTGTTGCATGCGTATTGCAATAGTGGTCGAGGATCACTTGATACTGAGCCATAGGATTGGAGCTAAGGTAGAGCCCCACAAGCTCACGTTCTTTATTGAGTCTCTCCAAGTCGTTCCACGGTTCTGTGGGAGACGGTTGTGGACGAGGGATCATCAGATCTTCTTCCTCTCCAAAGAGAGAATTACTCTGGCTGTGCTTTTCCTCCTGCACCACGGAGCCATAGCGCATCAGTGCTTGTATGTACGACTCCTCCTTACCCGTCAGAGGAGGAGCCATATATTCCTCTCGCGACAGACCGAAGCTGTCGAAAGCACCAGCCAACGCCAAGCTCTCCATCGTCTTACGGTTGCAAGCGGAGAGATTGATCCGCTCCACAAAATCGAAGATATCCTTATAAAATCCGTTGGCTTCACGCTCGGCAATGATCTGCTCCACGGCTCCTGATCCTACACCTTTCACAGCACTGAGACCGAATCGGATGTCTCCATCGGCATTCACCGAGAATTTCATTTCGGACTCGTTCACGTCAGGCACCAATACGCCGATCTTCATGGATTTGCACTCATCCATGAGTTTAGTGATTTCTGTGATGTTGTTCAAGTTGCGACTCAAGGCCCCGGCCATGTATTCAGCCGGATAGTTCGCTTTCAGATAGGCCGTTTGATAGGCTACCCAACTGTAGCAGGTGGCATGACTCTTGTTGAAAGCGTAGCTGGCAAACTTCTCCCAGTCCGCCCAAATCTTCTCCAGCACATCTTTGGGATGTCCATTTCGGGCTCCCCCTTCGAGGAACTTCACCTTGAGGACGTTCATCTTCTCGATGAGCTTTTTACCCATAGCCTTTCGAAGCTCATCGCTCTGGCCTCGGGTAAAATCGGCGAGCTTACGACTCAGAAGCATGACCTGCTCCTGGTACACCGTCACGCCGTATGTTTCTTTGAGATACTGCTCCATCTCCGGCAGGTCGTAATAGATAGGTTCACGCCCATGCTTACGCGCGATAAACGATGGGATATAGTCCATCGGTCCGGGACGATAGAGCGCGTTCATCGCTATCAAGTCCTCGAATGCAGAGGGCTGCAGCTCCCGAAGATACTTTTGCATCCCACCGGATTCGAATTGGAAAGTACCTATGGTACGTCCATCGCTGTATAGCTTATACGTAAGGGGATCGTCGAGCGGGATCGTGTCTATATTCAAGTTGATGCCATGGCGTCGCTTGATGTTGGCCAGAGCTTCCTTGATGATGGAGAGCGTTTTCAGCCCTAGGAAGTCCATTTTGATCAGCCCCGTCTGCTCGATGACAGAACCTTCGTATTGGGTGACCAGCAGTTCCTCCTTCGTGTCTTTGTCCGGAGCCGTACTGACCGGAACGATATCGCTGATGTCCGTTTTCCCGATGATGATGCCGCAGGCATGCACACCCGTATTGCGCACGTTCCCTTCCAGCATTTGG
This sequence comes from Porphyromonas gulae DSM 15663, assembly GCF_000378065.1. Taxonomy (GTDB): domain Bacteria; phylum Bacteroidota; class Bacteroidia; order Bacteroidales; family Porphyromonadaceae; genus Porphyromonas; species Porphyromonas gulae. The sequence continues at coordinate 34,439 of NZ_KB899163.1, forward strand.
GCATACTTCAGCGTATCACGCATTACCTTGTCGGAGCTTAGCGATGCTTGCTTGAGTTCGGGAACAAATTCTATTGCTTTTTTCAGATTGACTTTCTTCTCTCCGGGAATCTTGTCCGGTACGAGCTTAGCCAAACGATTGCTTTCGGGCAAGGGCAACCTCTGTACGCGAGCCACATCCTTAATGGAACTCTTTGTGGCCATTGTACCATAGGTGATGATATGGGCCACACGTTCTTTGCCGTATTTTTCCGTCACCCAACGAAGTATTTCGGCACGCCCGTCATCATCGAAGTCGACATCGATATCAGGCATGGAGATACGATCGGGATTGAGGAAACGCTCGAAAAGCAGATGGTATTTGATCGGATCAATGTCCGTGATGCCCAGACAGTAGGCTACAGCCGATCCCGCAGCTGATCCTCGGCCGGGTCCGACAGAGACGCCCATACCGCGCGCGGCAGCGATGAAATCCTGTACGATGAGGAAATAGCCGGGGAACCCCATTCCTTTGATCGTTTCCAACTCAAAGTCGATACGCTCTTTTATCTCGTTGGAAAGATCCTCTCCATACTTGCGTCTGGCTCCCTCGTAGGTAAGGAAGCGCAGGTAGTCGTCATCATCCTTAAACTCGGGCGGAATCGGAAAGTCCGGCATCAGGGCCTTGTTGTCAATGCTGTAGAACTCTACCTTGTCAAGAATTTCCAACGTATTGGACAGCGTCTCCGGCAGATCCTCGAAAATGGTATTCATTTCTGCCGTTGTCTTCATCCATTCCTGCTTGGTATAACGCATCCTGTTCGGATCGTCCAGATCCTTACCCGTACTCAGGCAGATCAGACGATCGTGCGCCTCAGCATCTTCTTCATTGCAGAAATGGACATCGTTCGTGGCAATTACCTTGACGCCCAACTTCTTGGCAAGCTCGAGTATCACGCGGTTTACGCGCTGCTGCTGGGGGAAAACATCCTGATTGCCGAGCGGATTGTGCGTCTCGTGCCGCTGAATCTCCAAGTAGTAATCATCCCCAAAAATCTCCTTGAACCAAAGAATAGACTCCTCGGCTTTGCCGATCTCTCCGGCCATGATATGTTGCGGGATCTCTCCGCCCAGACAGGCCGAAGACACGATGATACCTTCATGGTACTTCTGCAACAACTCCTTGTCGATACGCGGACGATAATACTGCCCTTCGGTCCATGAATAGCTGACCATTTTGATCAGATTCTTATACCCCTGCAAGTTCTTCGCCAGCAGGATCAAGTGCCAACCGCTGGCATCGATGGAACGTCTGGGATGGTACGGGTCAGGAATTTGGCTGTCCTTGTCGAAGCGTGTACGTCGAGCGCAATAAGCCTCACAGCCGAGTATGGGTTTGAAGAGGAGCCTTTTCGTCTCCTCTATTTTCTGTTGTAGCTTGACGATGCGATCGCGCTCTTCGTCGGTCAGCAGATCTGCACTCTTCGAGTCGTTCAACTGATCCAGTTCACGCCTGCAGTCCTTCAGCGTAGCATTGTGCCCGCTATTCTTCTTCTCCACATAGTTGTAAAACTCCTTGATGCCGAACATGGCTCCATGGTCGGTCAGAGCAATACCCGGCATACCGTCAGCAATGGCTTTGTCCACCAAGTCATTGATAGCGGCCTGTCCGTCAAGCAGAGAGAATTGGGAGTGTACGTGCAGATGTACGAAGGGTTCCATCCTTGTAGTTTGTCTTTCGGGCAAAAGTACTCATAATATGCCTACAAAAGATGAGATTTCCGACCGAGAAATGGAAAACGGCACGCCTTTTATCGGGAGAAAAGAGAAGGGAAAAGCAACATCCCACCCGCTGAGTGCCGGCAGACGGGATGTGTATGGGATTGACGTGTAGTTAGTCTTCGTTTGCGATGGTTATACAGCAGTTGTCGAGGCTTTGGATGATCGCGAGCGACTCCACTCTTATGCCTCTTTCTTGCAGGGCTGCTCTCCCATTCTGAAAGGCTTTTTCTATGATAAAGCCCATACCGACAATCTTAGCACTTGTCTGTTCGGCCAAGTCGATGATCCCTTGAGCTGCATTGCCATAGGCAAGAAAGTCGTCAATGAACAGAATGCGATCGTCGGCAGTCAGAAAGTCGTGACTGATACAAACGGTGTAGTCCCGACTTTTGGTAAAGGAATGCACCGTAGTAGTCAGCATATTGTCCATCGTCTTGGGCTGTTTTTTCTTCACGAAGACCACGGGCAGATTCATAATATAACCTACCATGATAGCCGGGGCTATACCGCTGGCTTCGATGGTAACGATCTTGTTGACTCCGCTGTCGGCAAATAGTCGTGCAAACTCTTCGGCCACCTGGTACATTAGCTTCGAGTCCATCTGGTGATTGATGAAGCTATCGACTTTCAATATACCGCCCGGATAGCACTTGCCATCCTGCAAAATCCTCTGTTTGAGCAATTCCATAAGACAATGATTGGGTTTTCTACCTGTCCGCCCATTTTATTTGCCGCGGATAAGTATATTAGAGATAATGGCAGCAAGACCACCGGTGGTGATTCCCGAAGAGAAGATCCCTCTCAGATCAGGAGATATGTTGCGCAAGATGTCCGGCATCAACTCGACACCTAAGCCCAGCGACAGACTAATGGCCAAGACCATCGTGGCTTTGCGGTCTATCTCCTGAGCTGCAATGATGCGTATCCCCGCTGCTGCTACCGTCCCGAACATCAAGAGCGTGGCTCCTCCCAATACGGGATCGGGCATCAGAGAAAAGATAAGACCGATACCCGGAAACAAGCCAAGCACGATGAGCATAGCGGCAATGTAATAGCCCACGCGACGACTGGCCACGCCCGTGAGCTGAATCAACCCGTTGTTTTGGGCGAAAATAGAATTGGGAAAAGAATTGAATACACCGGCAAGGAGGGAATTGAACCCATCGGCCAATACCCCACCCGATACACGTTTGATGTATTTATCGCCCTCCACCGGTTCGCCCGAAATCATCGAATTCGCAGTAATATCCCCCGTCGCTTCGATGGCTGTAATAAGATAGATGAGCCCTATGGCGATAAAGGACGAGATGTTCAGGCTAAGGCCGTATTTGAATGGGACAGGGATATTCAACAGCGCAATCTTCGTCGTCTCCATACCGGAGAGATCCACACGACCGAGGATGTAAGCTAAAGCATAACCGACGAGCAGACCGAGAACGATAGAACTCATACGAATGTATTTGTTCTTGCTCTTATTGAAGAAGAGGACGCTTACCAGGACGAGAGCAGCGATACTGAGATTTTGCCAGTTGCCGAAAGTCCCATCGCTCATAGCCGCATTGCCACCTCCACATGAGATAATCCCCACTTTGATCAGACTCAGACCGATCAGCAAGACTACGATTCCTGAAACGAGGGGCGTAATGATCCGCTTGAGATAACGGAAGCTGCGGCTGACGATCATCTCCACCGGAGCTGCTGCTATCGTACAGCCGAATATAAGCGGCAGACCGCCGGCCAAGCCGGCACTGATAATAGGGCCGATAAAAGAAAAACTCGTACCCTGCACGCACAGCAGTCCGGCACCCAAAGGCCCCACCCTTCGACATTGGATAAAGGTGGATACCCCCGAAGCGAACAGAGCCATGGAGACGAGGAAAGAAGTAGTCTCCAAATCCAGATTAAGTGCTCCTGCAATGATAAGCGGGGGGGGTAATGATAGCCACAAAGATGGCAAGGAGGTGTTGGAAAGCTGCAAAGACAGCATCTTTGCAAGAAGGCTTGTCTTCGATCTTGTAGATCAGATCTATCTGAGGGGTAGCTTGATTCGGTGCGATGGCCATAGTACAATGAGTGTTTGTCCGATATTCCTTATTCTTCATCGTGAAGAGAGGCACAAAAATAATAATCAAAACGTACCCGATCACTTTACTGAACAAGAAATACGCATTTGCACATTGCCTTCTCATCGGTGCAGCCCTCTAATCATGAAGGAACAGCCTACGGCATCGCAACTTTCACAGCATACCTAACTAAAACATAAAACGCAGGCAAAACCTCGCGGAGAGTGAATTTTATTTCAGCACACGTCACACAACCGAAAAAACGGTGATTTGCCACCCCCCAAAAACGTGGCGCGTAAAAGTTTTTCTTTTGGCTCGGGAAAAGAAAAAATCTCGAGCCAAAACGAAAAAAATCTCACTCCACTTTTCTCGAAAATACGAGCCACAATCGCAGCATTTGAGGTGCGGAAATATTTCTACCACGTTCAGACAGCTGGCGGATGATATCCGACCCCGGTTGTATTGTTCCCGTCTTATTTCTTTTGTGATTTTGTTGTTTTTGATATAATTATTACCTTTCGGCATGTGTCATATGATGATGTATTTCAGAGATTTGTTCTGTGTATTCATGGATTGTAAATGGAAAGGAAATCTGTAGCCGAAAGATGCGGATGAAATAAAATGATAAATAAACTAATAATCGAAAAGGAAATGAAAACAACAGTTCAACAAATTATTCTGTGTCTGGCTTTAATGATGTTAGGAGTATTGGGTGGAAATGCACAGAGCTTTTGGGAAGAAATAGTTCCTCCTTTTATCAGTAATGAGCCTAACGTTAAGTATATAATTCCCGGTATGGGGATTGATTCAAAGGGAACAGTCTATGTAACCGTGACAAAAAGGACTCAGCAGGGAGCAAATTATACTTCTGAGCAATTAGGTATATACTATCGTCCATTAGGAGATAATGCACAATGGTGGGAACATGATCCGTATTTTGATGACAAGTTAGTTACGGATATTCAGACAGATGCATACGGCAGAGTTTATGTATGTACGACTTCTTCTCGGGATCAAGAGTATCAACTGTATATAAACGAGCAGAACGAATGGAGATGTATATTCAAAACACCCGTGGCTACAGATGAACATGGTATGACCGTCTTCCGCTCTTCGACAGGGGTGACTTATATAGGTACTACACATCACATCTTTGCATCAGGTGTAAATGATTTCGAGTTCAACTCTATCTATGAAGACTCTACTCCTATGAGCTGTCGCTTTGCAGAGGCTACGAATAGTGGCACCATCTATCTGGCATTGATGCATGAAACCACAATGTCTACGACTATCTTTACTTATCAGAACGGTGAGTTCGTCGATATATCGGAAAGTGAATTGAGTAACTCGATTATTGCATCCATGTGCTCGAATAAAGAAGGTGATATAATAGCTCTTGTTACTTCATATACAGAACTTATGAGTGGAACCCTTGCGATCAGAAAAGCAGCTGAAGGAAAATGGCAACCTGTTGGCGGAGATATACAGAATGCGATCGTTCAAAATATATGCATGATGGACGATAACAAGATTGCTTGTGAAGTCTTTGGGTCTCCTATTGGGGTAGATGGTCGGACAAGAGTCTGTGTCTCTGATGCATCTGTCTTTGACTTTGAGTGGTATGAAGATGAAATATACGGAGGCCTGATATTTGACACTTTCTTCTATAGCCCTTGGGACAAACTTCTTTATGCGAAAGTTGGTGGAATAATGCTCAGGAGCAAAGAATCTCTTATAACCTCTTTCATTTCTCCGACAGTTGTACAGGGAGTGGATGTCTATACTTTGGCCGGGAAGATAAGGATCGAAAGTGAAACTCCGGTGTCTGAGGTATTGCTTTTCGACTTGGCTGGCAGGATGGTACTTCGGCAAACCGTTGATAATAAAATCTATTCGGATATAAATATTAACGGACTAAAGCGAAATGGTATTTATATAGTCTCGGTGCGACTCTCTTCCGGACAGGTATTCAGTCATAAGGTGCAGATATAGCCATCTGTTGTAGCGTGATCACTTGACCTTGTCTCTAAAAAGCCTCTTGGGATATGTCTTTTGACCTCTTTACCAAGGGGCTTGTTCTATTTTACATGAATGCAGCTGTCAGCAGAAAGATACATGGTTAAGGGGTTGTCTTTCATGCTTGATAGATGGTAATTGTCATGTGGCTGACTTTGCTTTCGGAGTGTTTTGTCCGAAACCTCGTATATTTGTCAGGACTAATCCAAAGCAAAGCGAATGAACAATAAAACTCTGCAACAGATAGGAGAGTATACAAAATTGATGCAGCGGACATTTTCTCTGCCTAACAGGTGGAGGATGTCATTTAGGGAATTGATTAAGGAGATAGACAAGCTCGGAGTCGATTCGGTATGGATCGTAATTATCATTTCGTTCTTCATCGGAGCCGTTATCACCATCCAGCTTTCTCTGAATATGACCTCTCCACTCATTCCGCGCTTTACGATCGGTTATTCTACACGTGAGATCATTCTGTTGGAGTTTTCTTCCACGGTTATGTGTCTCATTTTGGCCGGTAAGGTGGGATCAAGTATTGCCTCCGAATTGGGAACCATGCGTGTGACAGAGCAGATCGATGCTATGGAAGTGATGGGTGTGAACTCGGCCAATTATCTGATCCTGCCTAAAATCATCGGATTCATGCTGTTTGTTCCGGTACTGAGTATAATCAGTATGGCCACGGGTATTGTCGGTGGTTATCTGGCCTGTTCGCTGGTGCCAAATCTGCCTCGGAGCGACTTTGAGTATGGTTTGCAGCTTTTCTTTTCCCCTTACAATGTGTTTTACTCCATTATCAAGTCGGTGGCTTATGCTTTCATCATATCGAGCGTGGCCGGTTACTACGGTTATACAGTGAAGGGTGGAGCATTGCAGGTGGGGAAAGCAAGTACCAATGCCGTGGTTCAGTGCAGTATATTGGTGCTTGTGGCGGATTTGCTCCTCACTAATTTATTGCTTGCGTAAATGTTATACTAACGTATTATGATCGAAGTCAGAGAAGTCAGTAAGCAGTTCGAAGATAAGAAAGTACTCAACAATATCTCGGCGACATTCGAGACGGGCAAAACCAATCTGATCATCGGACGCAGTGGAGCGGGTAAGACTGTCCTGCTGAAGTGTATCATTGGGCTTATCGCTCCCACATCGGGAGAGGTATTGTATGATGGTCGAGATATTACGGTTATGAGTGAGAGTGAGCTGAAAATCCTGCGTCGCGAGGTCGGTATGCTCTTTCAGGGCTCTGCGCTCTTCGACAGTATGACGGTCATGGAGAACGTTATGTTCCCGATGAATATGTTTTCGAGCGATAAGCCGGCAGTCCGTCGCGAGAGGGCTAAGCACCTACTGCATCGGGTGGGGCTCTCCGATGCCAGACATAAGTATCCCAGCGAAATTAGTGGCGGTATGATGAAACGGGCTGCCATCGCCCGTGCGATTGCTTTGGGGCCGAAGTATCTCTTTTGTGACGAGCCTAACTCCGGTTTGGATCCGAAGACTTCGCTCGTCATAGACGATCTTATACATACTCTTACACAAGAGCATGGTATTACCACAGTAGTCAATACTCATGACATGAACTCCGTGAAGACAATCGGAGACAAGATCATCTACATCCGTCATGGAAGTAAGGAGTGGGAAGGATCGAGCGCAACGCTGAACTCTTCGGATTGTACGTCGCTCAAGAACTTTGTCTTTGCCAAGACAATGGAATACTGATGCTCTGTCAGCCGAGTATCTCTCGTCCTTTTCCTTCTTTCCATTCGCTCTCACGAAGCAAAATCGTTGACGAAAATTATTGACCGGATAAAAAAGAAAAACAATCGGATGAAAGGAAATAATCAGTTGTGCACACTCCTAAAGCTGTGTTTGCTCTCCATGTTGGCTTTCGGCACAGCAAAGGCACAGATACAGATAGTCGGTGCACCGAGTATGAAAGCTCTGGACGATTCTCCCAATCGCTTGCAGGTTTTTATGCTGCATACACTGAATCCCGCATCTGTCACCCTGCGTTTTGCCGGAACGAGTACGGGAAAGTTGTATCGCTATACGACCAAAGCCATCGAAGCGGAAGAGGTGACTACAGCTACCTATTCGGATGGTATGTGGACGCTTACGGCTCCTCAACTCAACTGTGGTTATTTCATCTCCGGTGATGGGAGACTACCTCAGTACTATTGGATAAGCAACTATGCAGACTATTCTCTGACCGTTTCTACTGTTACGGGGAAACCTTCTGAGACGTCTCCCTGTATCTCGATGGACTTAGCTGTGGATGCAGCCATCCCGCCTATTCCTTATAATCAGCCTAACGGTGTGCCCCGCCGCTTGGATCGGGGGGTGCGGATTTCTTATTCGGATATGGAATGGGATGCCGAAGCTCGTTTGTTTCGGCCTTCCATGAAGGAAGTTGAGGTTGAAGCATCGGATGACGAACGAACTCTTGTGGTGTCGGCATCGTTGGCAGACGCTGTCTATACGATTCATGGCGATCGCTTTACCAAGGAGCTGTCGCTGCCTTTCACTGCTATTGCCACGGATGAACTTCTGACACCGAAAGTGGAGGTGTATGCTTTCGTGGACAAGCTGGAGGATGGGAGCGCAATAGGAGATAATACGCCCGAAGAGGGAGATGCTTCTCTCGTGTCCGCTCCTTTCTCTGTAACGCTTGCTGCATACGGCAACGAGCCTTCGGCCGCAAACTTTGTCTGGCGTATCTATCGGACAGAGGAAGGGGCAGAAAACAGCATTCTTGTTTATAATGGAACCACTACGGACTTTACATTCCGCCAGGCCGGCGTGTATAGTATCCTGTTGCAGGCGACGAATCGGACGGGAACTTGTACCGATGAGGTTTTGTTGGAAAACTATTACAAAGTAGCAGAGTCCAGTCTGACTATACCTAACGCTTTCAGCCCATACGGTAGTCCGGGTGTGAACGATGTATTCAGGGTAAAGCATTCTTCACTCGTTCGTTTTGACGGACGCATATTCGATAGTTGGGGAAAACAGATTTTTCGCTGGACCAATCCTGATGAAGGTTGGGACGGTAAATATAGAGGTAAGATGATGCCTACGGGCGTATACTATTACGTAATTGAAGCGGAAGGGGCTGACGGAATCAAATACAAACGAAAAGGGGATATCAATATCCTCCGACCTGCACACGAAACACCCTTGGAGGGAAACCTCCCACGATAGCAAAAAACGAATCGACCTTTCCGATTGTTCTAATACCATGAGCAATGTATGAGGAAGTGGTCGGAAATATATGCGCGATACAGTTATAAACGTAAAAGACAAGATAGCTCTACACGATGCTGTGGAAGTCTATGGAGCACGGGTGCACAATCTGAAGAATATCGATGTGTGTATTCCGCGTCATAGCCTTACTGTCATCACGGGAATGAGCGGCAGTGGAAAGTCGTCACTGGCTTTCGATACCCTTTTTGCCGAAGGGCAGCGGCGCTACATAGAAACTTTTTCCGCTTATGCGCGGAATTTCCTCGGTGGTGGCATGGAACGCCCCGATGTGGATGAGATAAAGGGGCTGAGTCCGGTCATTTCCATAGAACAGAAGACGACCAATCGGAATCCGAGGTCGACCGTCGGTACCGTTACGGAGGTGTACGACTTCTTTCGTTTGCTTTTTGCCCGTGCTGCGGAGGCTTATTCTTATGCCGGAGGTAAGAAGATGGTGAAGTACACCGAAGAGCAAATCTTCCACCTCATTTTGGAAAAGTACGATGGGCGAAAGATAGCTTTGTTAGCTCCGGTGGTTCGCTCGCGTAAGGGGCATTATAAGGAGCTGTTCGAAAGGCTTCGTAAGAAAGGCTATCTCCATGTACGCGTGGATGGTGAGATTCGTGAGATTTTGCACGGGATGAAGCTTGATCGTTATAAGATGCATGATGTCGAAGTGCAGATCGACAAGCTGCGCGTAGCACCGGATCAGAGCAAACGTATAGCGGAGAGCTTGGCACTGGCTATGCGTGAGGGCGAGGGGCTTGTGATGGTGTTGGATTCGGAAAAAAACGAAGTGGGACATTTTAGTCGGATGATGATGTGTCCTGATACGGGAATTTCGTATAGCGATCCGGCTCCGCACAATTTCAGTTTCAATTCCCCTCATGGCTATTGCCCGCGCTGCAAGGGCTTGGGTGAAGTGAATCTGCCGGATATGGACAAGATCATTCCATTTCGTGAGAAGAGTATATACGAAGGTGGCATCGAGCCATTGGGTAAATACAAGAACAATCTTTTCTTTTGGCAAATAGAGGCATTGTGCGAAAAGTACGACGTGACGATCAAAACACCTTTGCGCGATTTGCCGGAAGAGCTGATCGAAGATATTCTATATGGTACGGATGAGTTGCTAACGATCAACAACAAGGCACTGGGACAGTCGAGATATGCTCTTACTTTCGACGGTGCGGCTAAGTATATACTGATGCAGGCAGAAGAATCCGATGCCTCGGCGACTGCACAGAAATGGGCAGATCAGTTTCTCAAGACTACGACTTGTCCTGACTGTGCCGGCAAGCGTCTGAACAAAGAAGCTCTGTCCTATCGTTTGGCCGGCAAGGACATTGCAGAAGTGAATGCAATGGACATCAAGACTCTTATAGAATGGGTAGATTCTTTGGATGAACATCTCTCGGATACGCAGCGAGCTATTTCTATAGAGATACTGAAAGAGATACGGACACGCTTAGGATTTCTTAAAGATGTGGGGCTGGAGTACTTGACGATGAATCGAGCCGCAGCATCCTTATCCGGAGGAGAAAGTCAGCGGATTCGTTTGGCTACCCAGATAGGAAGCAAGCTGGTCGAGGTCTTGTACATATTGGATGAACCGAGTATCGGTCTTCACCAAAGGGACAATCTTCGGTTGATTCATTCGCTTCAGGATTTGCGTGATATAGGCAATACAGTGGTAGTGGTGGAGCATGATCAGGATATGATGATGCATGCCGACTATGTAATAGACTTAGGACCACGAGCCGGTAGACATGGTGGTGAAGTGGTGTTTGCCGGCAGTCCCGAAGAGATGGTGCAGGCTGATACGCTGACTGCCGATTATATAAGTGGACGAAAGCGTATAGAAAAGTCGATCGGCAGGAGAGACGGCAACGGGAAAACGATAAAATTATTTGGAGCCAAAGGCAATAACCTGCAGAATATAGACGTTATCTTTCCGCTGGGGGTATTTATATGTGTTACCGGGGTCTCCGGTAGTGGGAAAAGTACATTGATCAATAAGACTCTATTCCCTGCTATCAGCCAAAAACTGTACCGCTCTTTGCAGGATCCGATGCCCTACGACCGCATAGAGGGGTTAGAGCATATAGATAAGATAATAGCCGTGGACCAAAGTCCTATCGGGCGGACGCTTAGAAGCAATGCAGCCACATATACGGGATTGTTTACCGATATTCGTGCTCTTTTTGTCGGTCTGCCCGAGAGTAAAGCTCGTGGATATAAGCCGGGGCGTTTTTCTTTCAATGTCAAAGGCGGACGCTGTGAGGTTTGCAAAGGTAATGGATACAAGACGATCGAAATGAATTTTTTGCCTGATGTATTTGCTCCGTGTGAGGGATGCCGGGGGAAGCGATACAATAGGGAGACACTCGAAGTCCGTTACAAAGGAAAGTCCATTGCGGATGTTTTGGATATGACTATCAATAAGGCTGTCGAATTTTTCGAACATGTACCTCATATTTTATCCAAGCTTTCCGTTTTACAGGAGGTCGGTTTGGGCTATATCAAATTGGGACAGCCATCTTCGACTTTATCGGGAGGAGAGTGCCAGCGAGTCAAATTAGCTGCCGAGCTGAGTAAACGCGACACGGGAAATACACTCTATGTATTAGATGAACCGACTACGGGTTTACATTTCGAAGATGTACGCGTCTTGTTGGGGATCCTTAATCGCCTGATAGAGAGAGGGAATACGGTGATAGTGATCGAACATAATTTGGATGTGATCCGCTGTGCGGATTATTTGATTGATATAGGACCGGAGGGAGGAGCAGGCGGTGGCCGGTTGCTTTACCAAGGGAAAATGGAGGATATAATAGAATGCAGGAATAGTTATACAGCTCAATTTGTAAAAGCCGAACTCGAAAGAGGCCGGATGGGTGCTGTACACATGAATTCTGCAGACAATATATAATGTAAAGTAAAGGAAGGTTTATTCAATGAAAGAACAGAAATTGTCTAATCGGTTTTGTCCCGAAGGCATGACCGTAGAAGAGTGGCAAGTAGGATTAAGAAGAGAATTTGCTGAACAGAACCCTTTCGAGGTCGAACATTTGGATGATAATCGGATATGGGGTGATTATTTGGTGGCAAACGGCCGCAACCGATACCGAGTTGCATTCCGTGGTGTTCGGAGCGAACGGAATTATTGTTCTTGCCTGGATTTTAGAACGAATGGGCTTGGAACATGCAAGCATATCGAGGCCGTAACGCTCTTTCTTCAAGATCAGGTACCCGGTTACCCTTGGGGCGAATTTGACTATACACCCGAGTATAGTTCCATCTACGTGAGCTATAAAGGCGGCCGGAGCATCAAGATGCGTGTTGGACGCGAAGAGACGGCACGCTTCGAGGCCTTGCGTGCTCGCTTTTTCGATGAGTCAGGCACTTTACCTCCTGAGAATTACAGCTTCTTACCGCAGATTTGTGATGAGGCCAAGGATATTGCCGCTTCATTCCGTTGCTATGAGGATGTGTTCGATCTGACTCAGGAACATTGCCGTAGGACGGAGTGGCAGGATTATTTGCGCGAGACCAATCCGGACAAGCGAGTCGATAATGAGTATACAGCCGATATGCCGGAAGAGATGCGTAGGCATGTGTATGATTTGGCTTATGAGGGACATGGCGTGATGGTCGGTGTTCCTTCCGATGTAATCGTTCGCGAAGTCGTTGCCCTTGCCGATGTATATCTGCGCGATCAGCCCGGAGCTACGGGATATGTGATTATCAACGATCCGCAGCGTTTCATCCTTTGGCGAAATGCCTTTGCCAATCCTGTGCTTCGCCGCTTGCCCATCGAGGTGATGCATGCTTCGGCTTTTGTTAAGAAGGTGGCTAATAATGTCCCCCCCTGTACATTCATGTTTGTGGAGCAGGCTGCTCGTTTGAAGGAGTGGCGCGATCCTGTTTCGGTGGCTATCAAGAGGATGCAGATCGACCATCTTTATATGAATCTGGAGACCATCGAAGATCTCACCCCCGTTCAGTTCTCCTCTGTGGTACAGCATATAGATCCGTTCATCTTAGGTCCGTTCTATCGCTTTATCCGAGACTATCGTCCTATCTTCCCGCTTAGAAATGATGGCTCCAATCTGCCTGAGGATGTGCGTGATTTTATGTTCCTGTACACATCCGATTCGATTAGAGAAATGAACGAAATGCTTCCTCCTATCCGTACGGCAGAAATCTTGTTGCATGGTACTGATGCGGAAGAAGAGATAGACAAACTCCTGCGTCATCTCAATCGTGTTCTCTCGAATGATACGCTGCGAGAAGTGTTTCTTAAAAGAATCAGTATGATTGTCGGGGCATCGTAATGTCCGAAGATTATCTCTCATCATTGAACGACAGCCAAAAGGCTGCCGTTCTTTATAATGACGGGCCTGCCTTGGTGATAGCCGGGGCAGGCTCCGGCAAAACACGGGTACTCGTTTATAAGTTGCTGCACCTGATTCGCTCCGGCTACGATCCCGCAAGGTTGATGGCACTGACCTTTACGAACAAAGCTGCCAGAGAGATGAAGGAGCGTGTGGCAAGCGAGATCGGGCCTGCTGCTTACAGGATACAGATGGGTACATTCCATTCCGTTTTCTCTCGTATCCTTAGAGAGAATGCCGCACACCTCGGATATACTCGTGACTTCAGCATTTACGATACGAACGATACCAAGAGCTTGCTCCGTCATGTGATGAAGCGCATGAATATCGATGATAAGGTATATCGTATCAACGCGGTACAGCATCGTATATCGATGGCCAAGAATCAGCTGATCTCTCCCGAGTCGTATGCTGCCAATAAGGATCTCTCCCGATACGATATAGACTGTCGAATGCCTCGGATGGCAGAGATTTATTCTCTTTATACCATGCTGTGCAAGCAGAATAATGCCATGGATTTCGATGATCTGCTTTTCAAAATCAATGTCCTTTTTCGTGATTTCCCTGATGTCTTGCAGACCTACCGTGACCGCATCGATTATTTGTTGATCGATGAGTACCAGGATACCAACTTTGCACAGTATTTGATCGCTCGGCAGTTGATGGGAGAGAAAGGTAAGGTATTTGTTGTGGGGGATGATGCTCAGAGTATATACAGCTTTCGTGGTGCCAAGGTGGAAAACATTCTGGGCTTTTCAAAGTCGTTCCCCGGGAGCAAGCTTTTCAAACTTGAGGAGAACTATCGGAGTACGCAGAGCATCGTCAATGCAGCCAATAGCTTGATTGCTCACAATGAGGGGCGAATCCCTAAGCAAGTTTTTTCGAACAAACAGGTAGGCGAGCGTATTCGCCTGACGGGCTGCCTATCGGGGTATTTGGAGGCTTATACGGTAGCGGACTCGATCGTCGAGCGACGCTTGCAAGAGCATTGCCCTTATTCCGATTTCGCCATTCTGTATCGCACTAATGCGCAGAGCCGAGTTTTCGAGGAGGCACTCCGCAAACACAATATTCCTTTCCGTATATACGGTGGGCTTTCGTTCTATTCGCGAAAAGAGATCAAGGACGTTCTGGCCTATTTCCGTCTGATCGTAAATCCCGATGATGACGAAGCACTCAGGCGTGTAATCAACTATCCCAAGCGAGGAATAGGGGATACCACTCTGTCTCGTCTTAACGAGATAGCCGCGGCTTCTTCACGTTCGTTGTGGGATGTGCTGTCCGAATCGCAGGAAGGCCTTCCTGATCTTAGTGCTACAGCCCGACGCCGTCTTAGTGAGTTCGTCTCTCTCATCCGTGAACTTCAGGAGTCCGAATACGAATCTCTGTACGAGCAAGCAGCCGATGTGGTCAAACGGAGTGGGATCTCGGCCGAAATTTTTTCGGACAAAAGTATCGAGGGGATAAGTCGGCAGGAAAACCTCAAAGAATTACTCAACGGCATCGAGGAATACAGCACTTCTTACGCCGAAGAAAGGGGAGAGAACCCCTCCTTGGGAACGTTCCTCAACGAGGTCGTACTCCTGACAGACCAAGATACAGAGGGAGTAGCCGGAGATTATGTCACCCTGATGACGGTACATGCCGCAAAGGGACTTGAGTTCAGGCATATTTTTATCGTTGGTATGGAAGAAAACCTTTTCCCTTCGATGATGAATGCTACCGAACAAGGTCTTGAGGAGGAGCGTCGTCTCTTCTATGTGGCTATCACTCGTGCCAAAGAATCCTGTCATATCAGCTTTGCTGCGGAACGCTCCCGAAACGGGCGAACAGAACGTTCGCGTCCGAGTCGCTTCCTGCAAGAACTTGATGATGCGTACGTTGAGCGACGTGTACCGCAAGAAATGTTAGGGGGACACTGCCAAGGTGACGAACTCCCCATCCATTTTTCTCGGAGCGATGCTTTCGAAAGATTGCCTCAGCCGGAGCCGATTCGCAGACGGCTGGTACGCATCGGCTCCTCCCCTGTTCATGAGGAGCGGATGGTTCATCAGCAGATAGGAGATTTGCGTGTGGGCGACACGGTGGCACATGCACGCTTCGGAATCGGAATCATCGAATCCCTCGAAGGCGAAGGCGACAATGCTAAGGCAGAAGTCTCGTTTCAGCAGGTGGGACGCAAACGCTTATTGCTTCGGTTTGCCAAGCTGTCCAAAGTAGAAAAAGATTCGATCTGAACTACAGGATACCATTGATGAAACTTTTCATCCCTGTGTAATACATCAGTTCAAGCAAATGTACAGAGAGGTATCCTGTTTCTGCTTGGATCGAGCCGATGTTGAAGCTCGGAAATCGGTCAATTGACAATGAAATCTCCAAGAAAATGCCGTGCGACGATCTTATCTATCGGTTTAACAGCTCGCACGGAATCTCCCACTCCCCGAACCTGCCATCCGACACAGAGCAGATAGCATCTTCCATCAATAGACTATAGTATCCTCTCGTATGAGACCATACTATCCTCTCATATGAGACCATAGTATCCTCTCATGTGAGACCATATTATCCTCTCGTATGAGACCATAGTATCCTCTCATGTGAGACCATAGTATCCTCTCATATGAGACCATAGTATCCTCTCATGTTAGTTCTGTATCTTAGGCAAAGATCGAAGAGCAGATGTATGGTTGCCAAGTAAACAGAGATTTCCCCAAGTTTCCTTCAGGTATATACTTGAGGTTCGCAGAGACCCACATGAAGCTCTCCTCTCTTCATCAAATCAATGCTTGTGTCCGTCTTGATCAATATGAGGGGGGTGGAAGGGTTATTGCGCAAAGGTCTCTATAGGGCGTAGCTCGCCCCCCCTCCGGCATGTGTTCCCAAAGGCTATAAAACAGTGCGGATTCGATCCGAGGGAAACATGCAATGTACTGTTTATCAGCGTATTGCATTCTCAGTGGGGAGATTTTCGTTTATTCACGTGTATTTATGACTGGAAAATACATTTCCAATCAAAAAGGAGTGTTTGTGTGAAGAGAAGAGCTATAAAGCACCGAAATTGCGTCGGAAAATAGCTTCGAGTTGTTGTTTGACGAGGATGAAATCCTGCTCGCGTCCGAGTTCACGACCGATGGAAGTCACCCCTCTATCCGAGAATCCACAGGGATTGATCAGTTTGAAGTAATCGAGATCCGTATTGACATTGAGGGCGAAGCCGTGCATCGTTATGTGGCGACTGCTTTTCACCCCTATTGCGCAGATTTTGCGAGCACGCCCCGGTATATCAGGATCCAGCCATACACCGGATGCTCCGGCCGAACGTTCGCCTTTCAGACCGAATATGGCAATGAGATCGATGATACACTGCTCAAGCATTTCGATATAGGTGCGTAAGCCGATACCGTATTGTTCGAGATCGAATATGGGGTACCCCGTGATTTGTCCCGGCCCGTGGTAGGTGATGTCCCCTCCTCGTTCTATATGAAATAGTCGGATGCTGCGACTTTTCAGTTCGGATTCGGACAGCAGCAGATTTTCTTCATGACCGTGTTTGCCTAAGGTTAGGACCGGTTCATGTTCACAGAAGAGTAGTGTGTTTTGCGGTTTCCTGTTTTCCAATTTGTCTACTACAGCATCATGGAAGAGCTTGCGTTGCAGGGTCAGTGCCGATTCGTAATCAATGCGTCCGCAGTCTTGATAATGGTACTCCGAACGGGACACATGCGACTCGAAGTCCTTAATTCTTATCCTCTTCTCGTTGATTATGGCTTCCAGCCCGTCGTATCCCGAATGGATATGTGGAGGAAGAAGAGCCAAATGTTCCTGGTGCAGAGGTGCGTGGTGGGAGAGGTGAATCAGCACACTTTCCGGATTGCCGATTTGTCCTATTGTGTCAATAGCTTGCTCGATGGTCTGGTGCGAAGGGTGTTCCTTTCGGTAGCGAAGGCCGTTGATAAAAAGAAGTCGGCAGCCTTTCAGACACTCGATTTCTTCTGCTGCTATATCCTTCATATCGGTAAGGAAAGCCATCTCTCCTATCTTATATCCGAGTATCGGCAGCCTGCCATGCATGATGCGAAGAGGCTCTACTATCAGGTCTGCTACTTGAAACGGCATGCCGGGTTTTACTTCGCACAGTTTCAGTAGAGGAGTACCCGGATAAGGATTTTTGCGGAATACATAGTGCAGTCTGTCGCGTATGGAGTCCAGTACGTTCTGTTCGGCATAGACGGCAAGCTCACGATGCCAACAGATGGTGCGCAGATCGTCGAGTCCACCGACGTGGTCGAAATGTTCGTGAGTCAGCAAAATGGCATCGAGCGAATCGATGCCGGCAAACAGAGCTTGTTGGCGAAAGTCCGGGCTGCAGTCGATGAGGATTCGTTTCCCTGCATCCGTGATTATAAGAAGAGAAGTACGGGTGCGCTTGTCATGCCTGTCTTCGCTACGACATACCCTACAATGACAGCCGACTTCGGGGACGCCGGTACTGGTGCCTGAGCCTAATAATATGCAACGCATGGGGCAAAAGGCTTGCTACTTGATATATTATAAAATGTATTTGACCTCCGGATGGAGAGTGATTCCGAATTTCTGTCGGACACTGCCTATGATCTCTTCTGCCAAAGCACCCACCTGAGTGCCCGTAGCTCCGCCATAGTTCACCAAGACCAAAGCCTGATGTTCATAGACGCCTACTGCACCGGAGCGATGCCCTTTGTATCCGCATTGCTCGATCAGCCATCCGGCCGGCACTTTCACACTGCCGTCCGGTTGGGGATAGCTTGGTATGGAGGGGTATTCGGTTTGCAGGGTATTGAATTTCTCGGCAGATACCACCGGATTCACGAAGAAGCTGCCCGCATTACCTATTGTGGTCGGATCGGGCAACTTGGAATTGCGGATGCGTATGACCGTATCTCGAATCGATCGTAGGGTAGGGGTGATTCGTTCTTCTTCCAGGACCTTGGCCAAGGCTTTGTATTCAAGTGAGAAAGAGGGCTTCAGGCGCAGACGATAGTCCACATACATAATAGCCCATTCGGCATAGTTCGGTTCTTTGAAGATACTGTATCTGTATGCGTATCGGCAGTCTTCGTTGCGAAACACACGAGATTCTCCTGTTCGGTAATGACGAGCATGAACCGCCTCGATCAGCTGAGATACTTCTACTCCATAGGCTCCGATGTTTTGGACTGCCGACGCCCCCACCTGGCCCGGTATGAGGGAGAGATTCTCTATGCCATAATAGTTGTTCTCTACGGCATAGGCGACGAAGTCGTCCCATACCATACCCGATCCTACACGCAAGAGAATACTGTCCTGATCCTTGTGCAGTTCGGTGATACCCTTTACTTCGGAATGAAGCAGTATACCATGAAAATTAGCGAGGAAGAGCAGATTGCTCCCCTCGCCAATCGTTTGTACGCGACATTCTTGAAAAAATTCGTCTTTCACAAGCCGGTCAATATCGGCGTCGCATGTGTAGTCGATCCACCAATCCGTCCGGGCTGCAATACCGAATGTATTGCGTTTGGAGAGTGGATAGTCTTGTCTGATGTCCATTAGTTAGCACGCTCAAGCAGCCATGCATCCTGAAAATTCGGGGCATAGCGTTCCTTGATGGCCTCACGGGCAGCGATGGCCTCTTCGCGTGAAGGGAAGCTGGCTACGATTACGCGTAGCATCCCCTGTTCGTTTTCTGCCAAAATAGGGGTATAACCTTCAGATTCCAAGCGTTCTTTCAGAGAACGAGCATTCGTTGCATTGCGGAAGCTGCCTACCACTACGCTGAACCGATCCAATCGAGAAGCATCTTCTCCACTGTAAGCAGAGAGCTTTTCCTGACGGATCTGTACATTGATAGCCGGTTTAGAAACTATCGGACGAGTTTCCGTATCCTTGTCTTCAGCTTGGGCAATCTCACGTTCTTTGGCCTGCTCGTAAGCTTGGCGGTAGGCACTTTGCTTGGATTTGCATGAGCCGAATGCAACCGTCATAGCTATGGCGGCTGCCAAAACAACCATCTTATTCATCTTTTTTTCTGTTTGAGTTATTAATACTCCCATCGGCAAAGATAGAGTTTTCGATGAAAACAGCCATACTTGCAACAGGGGTGCACATTCCCCCTCCGCATGCCACACTTTTTAGCGAGCGAACAAAGCTTAGAACGTCTTCTAGGTTATTTTTATCCTTGCCTGTTGATTCGAGTTCCTTTATCAATCTATTAGGAAGTTTAGATTGTAGTTGGGATGAGACATACTCGGATAATTGTTTCATATCAGGAATGAGAGGCCATTCTCCCCTGGCATTGGCACAGATAATGGACAACCTGCAGAAATAAAGAACCCAATAGGTTTTTTATCCTGAGAGAGTTTGACAAAGAGCCCTAAGATGCCTTGTTAAATCATGCGTTAGTGTAGTCATCGTATTTTCTTTTATGTTTTCAACTTTTTTTGATGTCATTTTTACACATACACCATCCTTTGAGGCAAATTTTAAAAATCCCTACTTTTTGCATAAATGATTAACCCTTTCACATCCACCCCCAATATCTTCGCAATCTGGAAGAGGGTTTCGAGGCTTGGTTGACGGCGGTTGCAGACATAGGCATTGACAATGCTAAAGCTCTTGCCGAGTTTTTCGGCAAGCCATGTTTGCTTAATACCTTTTTCCTCAAGCACTTCTTTGATTCGATTCATAGGTTTATCCATCTCTTTCAATATTCTTTGTTTGATAGCGCAAGGATGTGAAATGAAATAGCATAGAAAAAGGGAATGAGATTTTATTTTCTCATTCCCTTAAATCATTTAATGGGTGTGAAGAGAAGCATTTATTTCCGTTGTTTTATGGATTCTGCTTGCTTATGAAGTTCATTTGCTTGCGATGTGTTCAGGCGGGCTCGCTCTGTCTTTTCTGCCTGTTCTTTAACTAATCGTTCGTAAGTTTCCACTTGTTCTCGGATAAGTGCAATTTGCTGTTCGTCTCTCTGATAGGTGAAGAGCGTTTCCAAAACCATTAGCTTTTCCTGATTAGTTTCTCCATACATTTTAATGTGGCGATACTTCAAATCATTATCCAATAGTTGACTATTTTGTCGCATTTGCCAGAAGTTTCCAAGCAGTGAAAACAAAATAACAAGCCCCATACAGTAAAAAGTGATAACTGTTCTGCTATTCTTAAAGTCAAGACTAAGAATATGTTCTTTACGGATGACAGTACGACTCTCTTTGCCGATCTCATCAATTTTTGCCTCGATGGCTTGTGAGTCTCTTTTTTCTCTGAGTCCCATCCATCCAGCTTCTCAAAGGCTACTTCTAGTCCTGCCATTACACTCTTGGTAAGTATTTCTTCCAAGACCCTGATTTGTTCGGGAGAAAATACCTCTTGCGTTGAAAGTGTATTCATCCTCTCAAAAAGTTCTTCGATTTTACTCAAATCGATTGTTTGTTGTTCAGATCTTCCTTCTAAGGAGAAAGCCATTTCCGTAAGACTTTGCTTCAATTCCTCAAATAAACCATATACGGCCGAAGTATCCATTCTATCTGTATTCATATACTTTTTCTTTTGTGATTAAACATTAGTGCAGTACTCTGCGTATTCTGATTTTGCTTTTAGCTGCCAACTTTCTGGCTTTCAGAGCCTGAATGTATTCGGCAAGCGTTGCATCATAATGAGGACTATTAAAGAGCGAGAAAATGCTTAGTTGCCCTATAAGAGAATCAAGAGCATCCATCACACCTCCTGTTTCCGATGTTTTGAATTCTTGTTTTTCTGCCTCTTGAAGTGCTTGATAGGCATTATCTTTAATCTGCCTGTCAATCTTTGAGAAGCTACATTCTCTATCTACATGGGAGCCCGAAATCCGATTACCGTCTTTCTCAAAAATGATGCCCTGAATCTTATCTGTATTCCCATTCATTTTAAATTCCAAGCCTATACCTGATTGCTTTAGGGTTGCTTGCAACTGCTCCCACGTCAAACTTTGAGGGATAGCTTTTTTGAGAGCGTCGTAAATCTCATATTGGGTTTTGTCGTTTCCTTTCAGCCGTTCACGCTTGACATTCTCTTTTCCAGAAGCAAGATATAATCCGTATTTCTTGGTCAGTTCCATGCAGACCTTTGTGCTACGTAGTCATCCCTTAAAAAGCATTTGCAAGTGAGGAGTCATTCATCGATGGTCTCTCGCTTAGCTTTTCGCTTATTATTTTGAGCAGGTGCAAAAGAGCCTTCATGGCTCTTTTGAAGTTGTAAGCAGCTGCTGCCAATAG
>NZ_KB899164.1 GCF_000378065.1 Porphyromonas gulae DSM 15663
TTTAGAAGGTGCACGAGCTATTCCTAAGTGGTTGAGATTGCCGTTGGCGGAATTAAGACCATTGGAAATGTCTCTCACAGAGTCGCAGTTTGAGAATTGGCTGAACATGATACTAACAAACTGACTCCAAGTATCGTAACCCTTGCAATGTTTTTCTGTACCTGACTCCCGAATAATCTTTCTAATCTTTTCTTTCGGTAGTTTACCGATGGCTTGCGCAAAGAGTGTTATTTTTGTCATAAAGGAAGTGGAGGAGTAGGGCTCTCTTTACTAAGGTAACATTTTGTTCCTTAGCTCTGCTTCCTTTTTCTTATATCCTCCAAAACGTTTAGGACAACATTGGCGGTTGCCCTGTCTTATTCCTGATGTTCCAAGTTGTCGCTGTCTTTTTTGCTACCTTTGCAAAGTAACTGAGAGCTCCTCAAAGCAATGTCAACAACTATAATATACAAATAGCCTGCTCAATTTATAGAACAACTTGACAAATGACCCATAGACATGCATACCGACTTAGCATATACCAGTCCTTTGTTAAGGGCAATTTTGCCCCATCTATTCGTGTACTGCGACAACATCGTATCCCATACAAGTGGCCTTTATCATATGAGAAATAGCGTTTAGGGAGATATTTACTCCCTTTCCAAGCATATCAGGCACCCGTCGAATTAGACTCAGTTCGACGGGTGCCTTTGTTTTATCGGCTCTCGAAAAGGCTTTCAGTCGCTTACGATTTATATACAAATCATTTACCATCTGTATATAAATTGAAAACGATTGATATATAAATCGAAAACGATCTGTATATATATCGTAAATGGTTTATATATAGATCGTTGTGCGATGTTCTTGAAAGTGGATTTTGAGCTGAAAAAGTTTGTTTTCTCTTCTTTTTGAGATCGAAGTCTGCTTCTTTTTAGAACCTTATTTAGAATCATTCTAAACTCTGCTTCGTTGTTGAAAACTTTTTTGGCGCATGTTTGGGGTGCCGTATCGGCTCCCCGAAATGAGGGAAATAAATCTTTTTCGGAGTAGATGGAGAGAGCATCGATAGGGTTCTATTCACTCTCTGGTCGAGCAGGCTGTCAATGGATCGTAGACTTTGGCCATTGAGTAACGAGCGTTCATCGCTCTATACTTTATGGGCTCTCTTTTCAAGACCGTGTGCCTGATAGGACTGAGGGAGATATTATCTCAATCTTCACGACTGTTTCAGTTGGGGGAGGCATGTGCCGTAGAATATGCAAGTGCTTCATATTTGCGGCTTTCAAAGAATTCGGCTAATTTTGGCGGAAATTTTTACGCGGTTTTTCAAAGCCAAAAAGACAATAACTCCAAGATAATAAAGAAGAAAATGAACGTATCGATCAAGAATACGGATGCCGTCAATGCCATTGCTACCGTAGCAATCGAGAAGGCTGACTATGCCAACGAAGTGGAAAAAGCACTGCGTACCTATCGCCAACGTGCCAATGTCCCTGGGTTCCGCAAGGGAATGGTGCCGATGGGTATGATCAAGAAAATGTACGGCAAGGGTGTCAAAGCAGAGGAGATCAACCGCGTAGTCGGTCGTGAACTCTATCGCTATATAGCTGACAACAAGCTCAATGTACTGGGCGAGCCTATGCCTAATGAGGAATTGCAGAAGGAGTACGACTTCGATACCACTGACGACTTCGAATTCGTATTCGATCTGGCTCTCAGCCCTGTAGTAGACGTAGTGGCAGACAAGAGCGTTCGCGTACCTTATTATACGATCCAACCCACAGAGGAGATGATCGACCAGCAGATCGAATCCATGCGCTCCAGCTACGGACACTCGGTGGAGGCTGATGAAGTGGGTGCCAATGATGTAGTGAAGGGTCGCCTCTGCGAGTTGGAGAACGGACAGCCCAAAGAGGGTGGTATCTGTGTGGAGGAAGCTATGTTGCTCCCGGCCTATATAAAGGACGAAGAAGAGAAGAACAAATTCGTCGGTGCTGCCAAGAACAGCGTTGTTGTATTCAATCCTGCTAAGGCATACAATAACAATGAGTACGAACTCTCTTCTCTCTTGAAGGTGGACAAATCAGCTATCGGAGAGCATACGGGCGACTTTTCTTTTGAGATCAGCAGCATCTCTCGTCATGAAAAGGCAGAGCTGAACGAAGAGTTCTTCAAGCAGGCTTTCGGTGAGGAGACGGATATCAAAAACGAATCGGACTTGCGTGCCAAGGTGACCGAAGGTGTTCGCGAGCAATTTACAGCCGAAAGCGACTACAAATTCCTCTTGGATTTGCGTCGCGTGTTGGAAGCTCAGGTAGGTGAGCTACAGTTCCCCGATGCGTTGCTGAAGCGCTGGCTGAAGCTGTCGCATACGGAGTGGAGTGATGAAGAATTGGAAAAACAATATCCTGCCATGATCAAGGATCTGACCTTCCACGTGATCAAGGAAGATCTGGTCAAGAAGAACAACATCGAGGTTACGCCGCAAGACGTCAGGAGCTTCGCCATCATGGTAGCCAAGAATCAGTTTGCCCAGTATGGCATGTCCGCCGTTCCTCAGGATGCTCTCGAACGCTATGCCAATACGATGATGGAGAAGGAAGATACTCGTCGCAATTTCTTCGACCGCGCTACGGAGAACAAGCTCGCTGCCGCACTGAAAGAAAAGCTCGATATCGATGCCAAGACGGTTTCTCCGGACGAATTCAACAAGCTGATGACCGAACAACCGGCTTCGGCTGAGTAATGACTCTCTCTATTCGACGTCTTGTCTGTGGTAGGGATTGCTCCTACTGATACACTTCCGAATGAAATAAGGCTGCCATGCAATTACTGCCGGCAGCCTTTCTTTTTTTTATCCCCCCTGTGTGGAATTGATTGCCGTTTGGCCTATTGGCAGACCTATCGTTTTAGTGGATTTTGCTCCAATAAAGCGGCTATTTCTTCCATTTCTCTATACCATTCCTCACCGAATGCCCGTATGAGTGGTTCTTTTAGGAATCGGTATAGGGGTGTTCCCGTCTGACGGCCTAAGGCTTCTGCACAACGACAAATCTCCCAACGGTGGTAATTGACCGCCGTAAAGCCGCTGTAACGGGTCAGACGAACGGGGTATAAATGACAACTGAGCGGCTTCGGAAAGTCGATCTTGCCCGAGCGGTATGCCCGCTCAAAGGCGCAGAGGCAATTGCCGTTTTCGTCGTATGTGGTGAAAACGCAGTCCTGTCCGTTCACAATGCTGGTGACTTCGTCTCCTTCCACATCCAGATAGCTGACGCCCTGCTTATCGATCACTTCGAGGGCTTCGGGCGCAAGCATATCGCGCACGGCATCGAGATGCCTGCGCAGCAAATCGGCCTCTCCTGCTTCAAGGGGGGCACCGCTTTCTCCTTCCACACAGCAAATCCCCTGACAAGTGGCATAATCGCAGACAAAATACTTGTCGAAGAGGTCAGGGCTGACGATCGTTTCTTGGATTTGGAACATCCTTATATGCAATATTTCTAGCGGAGCGCAAAACTACTAAAATCCGCTCCAATATCCGGATCTTATCCGATGAAAACATATGAGCACTTTTGTATTTTCAATCGGGCTAATCTCTTCATGTGTCCGATGAACCATTATCTTTGGCGCGACGGAGCCGCTCTTCCCTCCATCAAATGGGGCTTTGCGAGCTGTGAGGTTGCCGTTTCCCGTTTATGTTTAAGTCTTAAGTAAAAGAATCATTTGTTCGGTATGCAGACAGAAAAAGATAGCCTTATCGTCGTTTCCGGTGGGATGGATAGTGTGACGCTGATGTACGAGAAGAGAGCCTCCATCGCTTTGGCTCTCAGCTTTGACTATGGCTCCAAACATAATGCGCGCGAATTGTCGTTTGCTAGGCTACATGCAGAGCGTTTGGGTGTGGAGCATCTGATTGTCCCCCTCGATTTTATCGGGCAGTATTTTCAGAGTGATTTGTTGCTTAGCGGGGGAGATATTCCTGAGGGCAGATACGACGAGGAGAATATGAAGAGTACGGTAGTGCCCTTTCGCAACGGCATTATGCTGGCGGTGGCTGCCGGATTAGCAGAAAGTAGGGGATTGCGGCGAATCTATATCGCCAATCATTTCGGCGATCATGCCATATATCCCGATTGTCGTGCCTCATTTATTCGTCCGATGACCGAAGCTGTTCGGTGCGGTACCTCGGACGGTGTGCTTATAGAAGCTCCGTATACGGATATTACCAAGACCGATATTGCACGGATTGGGGCTTCCCTGGGTATAGACTATGCCGAGACTTGGAGCTGCTATAAGGGCGGTGTTTCTCATTGCGGTGTTTGCGCTACTTGTTTAGAGCGCAGGGAAGCACTGCGCGATGCCGGCATTCCGGATCCGACTGAGTACGAAGGTTGAGTCTGCTTCATTGGGCACGAGTTTATCATAAGCGATGAAAAAAATAGGACTCCTATCCGATACGCATGGCTGCATCGACGAAAAGTATCGATTACACTTCGCCGATTGCGATGAGATTTGGCATGCCGGTGACATCGGTTCTGTAGCGGCAGCAGAGCATCTATCGGAATTGGCACCGCTCCGTGCTGTCTATGGTAATATAGACGGACAGGATATTCGTTTGCAATACCCCGAGGTATTACGTTTTCGTGTAGAGGAAGTGGATGTGTTTATGACCCATATCGGAGGCTATCCCGGCCGATATGAACCTCGCGTCTATCGAATGCTTGTGCAGCAACCGCCCCGCCTTTTCGTTTGTGGGCATAGCCATATCCTCAAAGCCATGTACGATAAGAAGTTGGATATCCTGCATCTCAATCCCGGAGCTGCAGGCAAGTATGGTTTTCATGCTGTTCGCACCCTGATGCGCTTTGTAATCGACGGGCGGGATATAAGGGATTTGCAGGTAATAGAATTGGCTAATCGATAAAACAATCAATATGAAATACTTTATTCCCAAGGTTTGCATTTTCTTCTCCTTACTGTTAGGCAGCTGTATATCCTCGTCATGTCGTGGCGGAGCAACCCCGTCTTCAAGTGGTACGGGATTAGTTCCGGATCGGATCGATACGCTGGAGATTAAGTTGCTCTTTGCCGGAGATATCATGACACACGGCCCTCAGATAGAAAGCGCAAAGCGCGAAGGGGGAAGTGTGTACGATTTTTCTTCCTCTTTCGATAGCTTGTTTTCCATGATAAAGGGAGCCGATTTTGCTATTGGGAATTTGGAGACCACTTTTGCTGGTGCACCCTATAGCGGATACCCTACTTTCTCTTCGCCTGACGCTATGGGGGAGGCTCTTAGAAATGTCGGTTTCGATGTGCTGACTACTGCCAACAATCATACTGCCGATAAGGGGAAAAAGGGCATTGTACGTACTCTCGATATGCTGGATAGTCTGGGTATAGCCCATACCGGCAGCTATCGGGATATGGCTGCTCGCGATAGGATGAATCCCCTTATCGTCGAAGTTAAAGGAGTACGCATAGCTATTCTGGCCTATACCTACGGTACGAATGGAATGCCTGTGCCCGCTCCTACTTGGGTGGATCCTATCGATACGGTTATGATGAAGAAGGATTTGCAGCGGGCGGACTCCTTAGGGGCGGACTACCGTATCGTGCAGATTCATTGGGGAGTCGAATACAGAAAGGAGCCCGATAGCGAGCAACTGGAACTTGCACGCAAACTTCATCGCTACGGTGCCGATGCCATCATCGGAAGCCATCCGCATGTGGTGCAGCGATCCGAGTGGTTGAAAACCGACACCAAGACCTCTTTCGTGATCTATTCGATGGGCAATTTTATAAGCAATCAGAGAAAGCCTGCTGCCACCAGAGGCGGTATGTTGTTATCGCTTACCCTGCGTAAGGTGGGCGATCTGGTTACCACGCATCCCGACTACCAATACGTTTTTGTCAATAAGCGCACTCCGCAGGGTAAGAGAGTTTATCGCTTGTTGCCTGTGGATCCTTTTTCTACAGATACTCTGCCTGCTCTTCCTCCGGAGGAGCAACAGGACTATAAGGAATTCGCCAGATATTACCGAACGATACCTCTCGTTCAGTAAGAATCAGGATAGGGGAAAAAGAGGAAAAGATGATTATTGGAAGAGCACTTCTATGGCTTCGGTTTGAGCCGCAGCATGGAGAAATAGGGGAAGCGACGAGGTAATATGTCTTCTTCGATGCAGGATGAGATAAATTCCTTGTCGGTCCCTACGTACTCGAAATAGATGGCAGCTACATTTTCCTTGGACAAGAACTCTTTCACTACGCTCTCGCATCTCGATAGTTTCATGATCAGGACTGTGCGTCCCTGAGCCATAGCCTCGCACAGTTTTTCCGGCGTGGCATTTCCCGGTATTATCTGTAGCTCCTCGTCCTGTCGGGTGATGCTCTGTCCTGCAACGGCACCCGCAGCGATGAAGGCCGGTACTCCTGCGATGAATACAAAAGGACACCCCTCACGAAGAAGCACATCGGAGATATAGTGCGTAGAGGAATAAAAGCCTGCATCACCTTCGGCCGCTACCGCAACCGACAGACCTTCGTCGTAATGGGCTTTGCATCGTGAAGCCACTTCTTCATATACCGCTAATGCTTTTGTCCTGTCCATACTCATAGGAAGAGAGTAGGGTCGGAATTTGGTCGTATCTATACCATTTGCCAACATGATCTCTTCTGCTTTCGATACGGTCTTGCCCGATGGTGAGACGGTGGTAGGGTAGTAGATGAGGTCGCATTTTTGCAGAGCTTTGTATGCCGCGAGCGTTATCAGATCGGGATCGCCGGGACCGAGCGATACGAATTGGATATAGTAGCGTTCCATATTGCTGTGGGGAGGAGCTTTTTCGTTTACTGTCAATGGGTAAGGGGCTGCACTTGAGGATCATACCTCCGAGTGCAGCCCCTTCATTATCGGTATATCGGATGTCTGTCGTTATTTAATAACGCCTAATTCGCGACCAACTTTGATGAAGGCGTCGATAGCCTTGTCCAGATGTTGGCGTTCGTGGCCGGCAGACAGCTGTACTCGGATGCGAGCCTGTCCTTTGGGAACGACGGGGTAGTAGAATCCCGTAACGTAGATACCTTCTTCGAGCAAACGAGCCGCATAGTCCTGAGACAGTTTGGCATCGTACAGCATGACAGCACAGATGGCACTTTGGGTCGGCTTGATGTCGAAACCGGCTGCCAGCATTCTGTCGCGGAAGTAGTTCACGTTCTCCATCAGCTTGGTATGGAGGTCATTGCTCTCTTTCAGTATCTTGAAGACTTCGAGACCGGCACCTACCACACTGGGAGGAATAGAGTTGCTGAAGAGGTAGGGACGTGAACGCTGACGCAGCATGGCGATCACTTCTTTCGGGCCGGTTGTAAAGCCGCCGATGGCACCGCCGAAAGCCTTGCCCAGAGTCCCGGTATGGATGTCGATACGTCCGTAGCAATTGAACTGCTCAGCTACGCCACGTCCGGTAGCACCCACTACGCCGGCAGAGTGGCATTCGTCCACCATCACCATGGCATCGTATTTCTCTGCCAAATCGCATATCTTATCCATGGGAGCCACATTGCCATCCATGGAGAATACGCCATCCGTTACGATGATGCGATGGCGTTGGGCTTGTGCTTCTTTCAGGACGCGCTCGAGGTCTTCCATGTTGGCATTCTCGTAGCGGTAACGCTTGGCTTTGCAGAGTCGAACGCCGTCGATGATGGAGGCATGGTTGAGAGCATCGCTGATGATGGCATCTTCTTCTCCGAAGAGCGGTTCGAATACGCCGCCATTGGCATCGAAGCATGCTGCATAGAGAATGGTATCTTCGGTGTGGAAGTATTCGGCAATGGCTTTTTCCAATTCTTTGTGGATGTCCTGCGTCCCGCATATGAAGCGTACGGAACTCATCCCGAATCCACGCTCATCCATCGCATCCTTGGCGGCTTGTATCAGCCGAGGGTGATCGGACAGACCGAGATAGTTGTTGGCACAAAAGTTCAATACCTCTTGCCCTTCGTTTACGCGGATGTCAGCACGTTGGGGGGTGATGATGATCCGTTCTTTCTTGTACAGCCCGGCTTCTTCGATACTCTTGAGTTCGGCAGCCAAGTAGTCTTTCATTCCTTTGTACATAGCACTGGAGTTTTTTAGGTGTTTTTGGTTTGTTGTATCAGTATCGGTCTTTAACGATGCAGAGGCCGAAGTATGCTATTCTTTATTCCGTCGTCTCTTCTTCCGCCGGTTTCTCTTCCGATAGGAAAGTGGTAAAACCGTTGTCCACCAGGAGGTTGTACCAAGAGATAATCTTGCGTATATCGCTCGGATATACTCTGTCGACGTCGTATTCGGGCAGTACCTCCCCGAAGAAAGCACGTAGTGAGTCGTTGTCCTTCGTGAGAGCAGGAGCATCGAGCTGTTTGCCTTCGTACTTCCGGTATATCGCTTCCATAACCTCCGGTAGAGGGACATCGTCTTCGATGGTGTAAATGGAAATATCGCCAAGGGAGACTACTCGGTCCGATGGGTATGTGGGGGTTCTACGTTTCGTGTCGAGGGCTTCGACTATGAGCGTATTCTTTCCGCGCGATACGAGACGAAACAATCCGGATTTGCCGGATATGGAAAGGATGGGTTGCAACATATTTTTCTGTTATTGATATTGTATTTCTGTTATTGACTGTTTGCAAAAGTAAGTATTTCGTTCCTGTCCGAGGGGCAGGAGAGCAGGGAAGCACCTGCCTTATTGCCCTAAAACCGATCGGGCGGATTCGGTCTCTTTGTTCGGACTGTCTCTATAATTCTGACGACTTGAGGGATGAGCAGATAGGGTGGCGCATTGAACACCGTGTGGTCAGCTCCGGCCTTGGCCAATGACTGCTCTCTTCCTTGGCTGAGCATACGCTGCCTCACGGTCTCTGCCGGTGAGCCGTCGCGAGCCATCGCTCGCTCTTGCCTTATCTTTTCGGGAGCATCGACCCGAATCACCGTATCGCACAGAGAGTCGAATCCCGAGCTGAAAAGAATGGCACTCTCGACGGCGCAGAGATCCGACTCGCACTCCGAACGCCACTGGCAGAAGTCTTTTTTGACTTCCGGATGTATGATGCCGTTTACTCGTTCGAGGAGGTCGCCGGAGGAGAAGATGGCCGCAGCCAACCTGTCTCGCCTGAGCATGCCGTTCTCGTACAGATCGCTGCCTATGAGGTCGGTCAGTGCCTGTCGGATGACGGGGCTGTGATCATTGAGCCATTTGGCTCTGCTGTCAGAGTCGTATGCGGGGATACCGAGGGTATGCAGGATACGACTGACGACAGACTTCCCGCTTCCTATTCCGCCGGTGATCCCAATGGTAATCATTACTGCTTACTGAATGCGTTCGATGATGAATTGGACGTGCGAAGGCGTGATCTTATAGTGCTTGAGCCAGTCTGGTTTCATGATCAGCTCCACGGGCAGAGAAGAATCGCTCCGGAGCGAATCCGGAGAGGACGGATAGAAAACGGCTGTTTGCAGATCAGCTTCCGATACTTCTTTGTAGCGCGATGTGGGGAGTGTGAGCAGTATCGACACTTTGCCGGGCAGAGGACGAAGAAGGAAGCCATCGGGTACGTTCTTCGTGATGATGGGAAGCTCGAAGGTCTGTTCCGTCAGCTGCTCTACACGCACTTGCATCCTGATATTTGTCGGATCGATAACGATGTCGTCGATCGGGTCGATCGCTATATCCCCGGAGAAATCGTTCTCCAGTCCGTCGATAGAAAACTCCTCCGTATTCACGGATCCGATGCCCGCCAACGCTTCCGCACTTCCATATACGGTCACTTCGCTCGGAGAGAGGACGGGATCGAAGGCGTAGAATCCTTCTTTGGGGACGGTCTGTCCGTTTATGACTACGGGTACGGTTTTCTTTTTGCGAGTGTAGAATGTCGCTTTGATGTCTTCGGGCGAGATGGCTGCAATGGTCGTGGAGGTTTCCAGTTGTTTTTGGAGCAGTTCGACCAGATCCCGTTTGTTCAGTCGCATGCTCTTTTTCTTGTGTAGCTGCGCTTTGGATGGGGAGATATTGATCGGAGAGAAGCCCTCCAGCTTATAGGTCAGAAGCACGATACCCTGATCTTTCAGCATAATATTCAAGCGGTCGGGCAGCCTGCCTGAAACTCCTATGTCCGGCGGCAGCTCGGAATAGGAGATGGGAATAGAAAACGAAGCCGTGTAAACGTCCTGCAAGCTCTGCATGAACCAAAAAACGGCAGAGAGAACCACAAAAGCGAAAAAGACAAGGACATTCCTCCCACGGCGTGAACGGGGAGCGGATGCCTTGTCTATACTTTTCCCCTTTTTCCGATCGGCATTGAGGAGATTGAGCTTCATTCCCTTTAGCGGATTTGGTGGAGAACGATGAGGAACTGAAAGAAGGGGTAGGTGCCTTATGCCAAGTGTTACCGGACGTAGTACCCGTCTCCGTCTCTGTCAGTTCCTCCGATAGATTGCCCTTGTGCAGCTCTTAGTCTTTCTTGTTGGCCATGTCTGTTTCCGCTTCGCGAGCAGATACATATACAGACCCTTTATCGATGCGGATGTTCACTCCATTGGCTATTTCGACCAAGAAATCCTTTTCGCGAACCTCGCGTATGGTACCGTGTATACCGCCTGCGGTGATTATTTTGTCTCCTTTAGCGAGGGCTTCACGCTGACGCTGAAGCTCTTTCTGACGTTTTTGTTGAGGTCTGATCATGAAGAAGTAAAAGATTACTACCATGAGCACGAGCACCAGAATCATCTGGCTTGAGCCTCCGAACAGGCCTCCGGTTTGGGGTGCGGCCTGAAGAAAGATGAAATCCATATTCTACTTTGTTTTTATATAACTGGTTTTATGCTTGCAAATATACTCAAATATAAATAGCCCTCGAGAGGCTTTCGTGGCTTTAGACCAGCAGACTCATTTCATGACGAAGCAGGAATTCTTTTTTGTCCAATCCCCCACCGTAACCTGTCAGGGTATTGTCGCTCCCTATTACCCGATGGCACGGCACGAGGATGGATATGGGATTGGCTCCGTTGGCACGGGCTACAGCCCTCACGGCTTTGGGGTTTCCTATTCGTCGTGCAAGAGTGGCGTATGAGATCGTGGTGCCGTAGGGAATGTTCAGCAGCTCGCCCCATACCGTTTGCTGAAACTCCGTCCCTGCCATAAGCAGAGGGACGTCGAAGGTCTCTCTCGCGTGGGAGAAGTATTCGTCCAGTTGGGCGATCGTCTCTTTCAAGACGGGCGACAGTGCGATCTCGTATGAGGAACACAGTCTTTTTTGCAAACCCTTGTCGATAAGCTCCCTGCGCTCCTTATGTGCCCAGTCGCACATGCAAAGCTGTTGTCCGTAGGAGCCGAGGATGAGATCGCCGCATGGCGATTGGTAGTGCTGAATGCGGATTGTTTCCATATCGTATTTTGTCGTTGGAGGGGTGGTGTCGAAGATGAAAAATGGCTGTGAGGCTCATTTGCCCCTTTGCCCCCCGTTTCCTGCCAAAGGTACGAAAAGAATAAAGGGTGTGACGTGTGGCCGGAATGAATTCTCGATCCGAAAAATGCTCGATTGTGGTTCGTGTTTTGCTGAAAATACGCGCGTAAATTTTTTCGTTTTGGCGCGAGACGTAAAAAATTTACGAACCAAAACGAAAAAGTTTACGCGCCACGTTTTTTGACCCGAAGAACGACAATTTTTTGGGATGTAAAAGACTCCGGAGATAGCCCATGCCTTTCGGAGCCTTAACATTCCCGACAGGGCAAAAACAGCGTACTTGCATGGAAGAAGCGGTCTGCCGTGCGGTATCGTGTGGCACGTTTGGCGAAAGCTCTTTCTCGAGCATCGTTTTTTTCGCAGGCTTTTGACTATAGTAATTAAGGAACAACGGGCTCTATTGCTTACCTTTGCAGGACGAATGACAGAAGAATTTGACATTAGACAGGAGCGTTACCGCGGCAACGACGGCGAACGGGAAGTCGAAAACAAGCTACGCCCCCTGACGTTCGATAGCTTTAGCGGTCAGGACAAGGTGGTGGAAAATCTGAGCATCTTCGTCGCTGCAGCTCGTTTGCGCGGTGAGGCCTTGGATCATACGCTGCTGCATGGCCCTCCGGGTCTGGGTAAGACCACGCTGTCGAATATCATAGCCAATGAGCTTGGCGTGGGGCTTAAGATCACTTCCGGTCCCGTCCTCGACAAGCCGGGTGATCTGGCCGGACTCCTCACCTCGTTGGAATCCAACGATGTACTCTTCATAGACGAAATACACCGGCTGAGTCCTGTGGTGGAAGAATACCTCTACTCGGCCATGGAGGACTACCGTATAGATATAATGCTGGACAAGGGACCCAGCGCGCGCTCCATTCAGATCAATCTCTCCCCCTTCACCCTTGTGGGAGCCACTACGCGCAGCGGTTTGCTGACGGCACCCCTTCGTGCCCGTTTCGGGATCAATCTCCATCTGGAGTACTACGATATGCATACGATTACCGGTATCGTGGAGCGGAGTGCACGCATTCTGGAGGTGTCCTGTTCGCACGATGCAGCCATCGAGATAGCCGGACGAAGTCGTGGCACGCCTCGTATAGCCAATGCCTTGCTGCGGCGTGTGAGGGACTTCGCACAGGTCAAGGGATCCGGTGCCATAGACAAACCGATAGCCTGCTATGCTCTCGAAGCCCTGAATATCGACCGTTACGGGCTGGACAATGTGGATCACAAGCTCCTCGCCACCATCATAGACAAGTTTGCCGGCGGCCCTGTCGGATTGAGTACCATTGCCACGGCTTTGGGGGAAGACCCCGGTACGATAGAGGAGGTCTATGAGCCATTCCTGATCAAGGAGGGATTCCTCAAGCGGACACCTCGAGGAAGAGAAGTGACGGAGCTGGCTTATACGCACTTGGGGCGTAACCCCCATCCGCACCGGCCATCGCTATTCGACTGATTACATCCTAACCTGCTGATATATGGCATCTGGAATACGAGGTTTGATGAAAGATACGGCTGTTTACGGCCTGAGTACCATCCTGGTACGTCTGCTCAACTGGTTGATGACCATCGTCTATGTACGTGCTCTACCGGGTACGGCCGACTTCGGCAATATGACCAATCTCTACGCTTGGACGGCACTGGCCATGATCGTCCTGACTTATGGGATGGAGACGGGTTTCTTCCGCTTCATCAATAAGGCCGAACGCCCGAACGAAGTCTATTCCACCACGTTGTGGTCTTTGGGGGCTACATCCACCTTCTTCCTTTGTGCAGGTCTGCTTTTTCTCCGACCGCTCAGTGGGAGTATGGGCTATGCCGATCATCCGGAGTACGTGGGGCTGTTGCTCGCTATCGTGGCGATGGATGCTTTCATGGCCATTCCATTGGCCTATCTCCGCTATGCGAACCGGCCGTGGCGATTTATGTTCGTTCGGCTGACATTCATCCTGCTGACCATCGTCCTTACGATCTTCCTCCTCTTCCTGTGTCCGCGTATCTATGCCGTGCATCCGGAGTGGATCGATAGCTTCTACCGCCCTAACTACGAATTGGGGTACGTGTTCGTCATCAACTTCATTTGTAACCTCGTGCAGATGGCCATGCTATTCCCCCATTGGCGGCATGCAGGCCGTGCATTTCGTCCGGATATTCTGCGCAAGATGCTGGCCTATTCTTTTCCGATTCTGTTGTTGGGTTTGGCCGGCAGTTTCAACAATCAGGCCGATAAGATTCTCTTCCCCATGCTTTTCGACGATCCGGCAGAAGGGAAAGCACAGCTCGGTATCTATGGCGCCTGCTACAAGCTGGCCATCATCATGGTGATGTTCACCCAGGCCTTTCGCTATGCTTACGATCCTTTCGTCTTCGCCAAGACCAAAGGTGGCGAGGAAGAAGGAAAGGAGGCCTATGCTACGGCGATGAAGTACTTCGTTATCTTCGTTTGTTTCATCTATCTGGGGGTGATGGCCTATATGGACATCCTCAAGCACTTCGTCAGTCCGCCTTACTACGCAGGGCTCAAGGTCGTTCCGCTTGTGATGCTCGGGCAGTTGATGTTCGGCATTTACTTCAATCTCTCGCTTTGGTACAAGGTCACAGATCGGACGATATGGGGTGCGATCTTTTCTCTGATCGGCTGCGTCACTACAGTGCTGATCATCGTCTTCGGTGCGCGTACCTACGGCTTTATGGCTTGTGCATGGGCTTCGGTGATCAGCAATGGTCTGATCATGCTGCTTTCTTATTTTACGGGGAGGCACTATTTCCCCGTTCCCTATCGTCTCGGAAATGCTTCGTTCTATGCTGCTCTGACGGCTTTGCTCGTGGGTGGAACATATTGTGTGGCCTATCTGTTTCCGCAGTATACAACCCTTCGATTGGGTGTCAATACTTTGTTTGTCTTATTATTCGTCGTCATAGCTTTCAGGAAAGATCTGAGTGGGATAGCAGTCCCCATACTCAATAGAATACGAAAAAGATAACCCCCTAATCTATATTTACTTATGGACAATAATCCCGGTACTACTCCTACCCCGACTCCAACTCCTACTCCGACACCGTCGGATATCAAACGGAACTTTGTGGAGTATATCAAGTCGATCCTCGATCTCCGGCAAGAGAAAGAGAACGACTATCAGACGATCGATCTCATCAAGGCGGATGTCGATTTCCGTGGGACGAAGCTCTGGATTCTTATCTTCGCCATCTTCATCGCTTCTCTCGGGCTTAACGTCAATTCGACCGCCGTTATCATCGGTGCCATGTTGATCTCCCCGCTTATGGGCCCTATCATCGGATTCGGCTTGGGTCTGGGGATTTTGGATTTCGAACTTGTCAAGCGTTCACTCCGCAACCTGGGACTGGCCACGCTTTTCAGTATTCTCACGGCTACACTGTTTTTCTTTATCTCCCCTGTCGGACAGGAACAGAGCGAACTTTTGGCACGTACACAGCCTACTCTGTACGATGTGCTGATCGCGTTCTTCGGCGGTGCTGCGGGGATTGTCGCCGGCAGTACCAAAAGCAAGGGCAATGTAATACCCGGTGTGGCCATTGCGACAGCCCTTATGCCTCCTCTCTGTACTGCTGGTTTCGGCCTTGGTACGGGTCAGTTCGCATACTTCTTCGGGGCTTTCTATCTCTTCATCATCAATTCCGTATTTATCGCTCTGGCTACCTTTCTTGCGGTACGTTTGCTCAAGTTTCCGCGCAAAGTATTCCTCAATAAGCAGCGAGAGCAAAAGGTTCGCCGCATTATCACGATCA
This sequence comes from Porphyromonas gulae DSM 15663, assembly GCF_000378065.1. GTDB lineage: Bacteria > Bacteroidota > Bacteroidia > Bacteroidales > Porphyromonadaceae > Porphyromonas > Porphyromonas gulae. Next base: position 15,262 of record NZ_KB899164.1, read on the forward strand.
TTGCCATTTGTACCATTGCTCCGAGTATCTACCTGAGTATACAGCTCTTCAGCAACAACTTGCTCAAAGAGAATGCACACAAATACGTGCGCGAGGTGATCGGCAGTATCCCCAATACGCAGGTCATACGCGACCAGCTACTGGAAGAGAACGACCAGAAACATATTGAAGTGGTATTGATAGGCGCTACGGTCTCTCCTGCTCAGATAGACAGTGCCAAGACGAAACTCACCGCATACGGGTTGTCCGGCGTGGGGCTGAATATCAAGCAAGGCTTCGGCTACGAACAGGAGGAGACGGACGTGAACGAACTCAAGAACGTCCTGCTGAAAGACCTCTACGACAATAGCGAGAAGATCATTCGAAACCAGCAGCGACAGATCGATTCGCTCCGAAATGTATTAAACTTCTACAACCGTTTCTCCTCAATGGAGAGTGAGATAGCTCAGGAGCTGCAAGTGATTTTCCCCTCTATCAACTCGGCCATGTTGGTTCCTTCGGCCGGAGTGGCACAGGGTAGGGACTCCGTATTGCTTGTCGTGGTGCGTCCGAAAGACCGAATAAGCCAGTCGGAAATAAACAAGCTGAGTACATGGATGGCTACGCGTACCAAGACCAAGAAGGTACGACTTATCATAGATAATAATAATCATAGGTAACAACCATAAACAGTAATGCAAATGAAATTAAAAAGTATTCTTCTCGGAGCAGCCCTGCTGTTGGGTGCTTCAGGGGTAGCCAAGGCTGACAAAGGCATGTGGCTCCTCAACGAACTCAATCAGGAGAATTTGGATCGGATGCGTGAGCTCGGCTTTACGCTTCCGTTGGATTCGCTCTACAGTTTCGACAAGCCATCCATTGCCAATGCCGTGGTTATCTTCGGTGGCGGATGTACCGGTATTACAGTGTCCGATCAGGGTCTGATCTTCACCAATCACCACTGCGGATATGGAGCTATCCAGAGCCAGAGTACGGTGGATCATGATTATCTGCGCGATGGTTTTGTTTCTCGCACGATGGGTGAGGAGCTTCCGATTCCGGGTCTTTCCGTGAAGTATCTGCGCAAGATCGTGAAGGTAACGGACAAGGTAGAAGGACAGCTCAAGGGTATCACCGACGAGATGGAGCGTCTGCGCAAGGCTCAGGAGGTATGCCAAGAGTTGGCCAAAAATGAAAATGCAGGTAAGAACCAACTCTGCATCGTAGAGCCTTTCTACTCCAACAACGAATACTTCCTCATCGTCTACGATGTATTCAAGGACGTCCGTATGGTATTTGCTCCTCCCAGCTCCGTAGGTAAGTTCGGAGGCGATACGGACAATTGGATGTGGCCGCGTCACACGGGCGACTTCAGCGTATTCCGCGTATATGCCGGTGCCGACAACGGTCCGGCCGAATACAGCAAGGACAACAAACCCTATAAACCCGTTTACTTCGCTGCCGTATCTATGCAGGGTTACAAAGCCAATGACTATGCCATGACCATCGGCTTCCCGGGCAGTACGGATCGTTACCTCACTTCTTGGGGGGTAGAGGATCGTATCGAGAATGAGAACAATCCCCGTATCGAAGTTCGCGGTATCAAGCAAGGTATCTGGAAGGAAGCCATGAGTGCAGATCAGGCTACTCGTATCAAATATGCCAGCAAGTATGCTCAGAGTGCTAACTACTGGAAGAACTCTATCGGTATGAACCGCGGTCTCGCTCGTCTCGACGTGATAGGTCGCAAGCGTGCCGAGGAGAGAGCATTTGCCGACTGGATTAGGAAGAGTGGCAAGAGTGCAGTCTATGGCGATGTGCTGCCTTCTCTCGAAAAGGCTTATAAAGAAGGGGCCAAAGCCAACTGCGAGATGACGTATCTGCGCGAGACGCTCTTCGGTGGTGCCGAAGTGGTTCGTCTGGCACAGTTTGTCAGTGCATTGGCTTCCAATCCCGATGCTCATGCCGGCATTCTCAAATCGCTCGACGGTATGTACAAGGACTATCTGCCCTCACTCGATCGCAAGGTGCTGCCAGCCATGCTCGACATCGTACGCCAGCGCATCCCTGCCGACAAGCTCCCCGACATATTCAAGAATGTGATCGACAAGAAATTCAAGGGCGATACAAAGAAGTATGCGGACTTCATCTTTGAAAAGAGTATAGTTCCTTATAGCGACAAGTTCCACGCCATGCTCAAATCCATGGACAAGGAAAAGTTTGCCAAGGCTATCGAGAAAGACCCTGCCGTAGAACTTTCCAAGAGTGTGGTCGCAGCTGCTCGTGCCATTCAGACCGATGCAATGGCCAATACCTATGCCATTGAGAAGGGCAAGCGTCTTTTCTTTGCCGGTTTGCGTGAGATGTACCCCGGACGTGCCTTGCCGAGCGATGCCAATTTCACCATGCGTATGAGCTACGGCTCCGTCAAAGGATATGAGCCGCAGGACGGTGCTTGGTACAACTACTATACGACCGGTAAGGGCGTATTGGAAAAGCAGGATCCTAAGAGCGACGAATTTGCCGTACAGGAGAATATCCTCGATCTCTTCCGCACCAAGAACTATGGCCGCTATGCCGAGAACGGTCAGCTCCATATCGCTTTCCTCTCGAACAACGACATCACGGGCGGTAACTCCGGTAGCCCCGTATTCGATAAGAACGGTCGTCTGATCGGTCTTGCTTTCGATGGCAACTGGGAAGCTATGAGTGGTGACATCGAGTTCGAACCCGATCTGCAGCGTACGATCAGCGTAGACATCCGTTACGTCCTCTTCATGATCGACAAATGGGGTCAGTGTCCCCGTCTCATCCAAGAGCTGAAGCTGATCTAATCCGATCCATCCTATACAACAAAAAGGGCTGTGCCATTCGGCACAGCCCTTTTTGTTTGTTTTTGATTCCTCGAATAGAGGGAAGATAGGAGTTTCGCTTATTTGAGGATTTCGGAGAGCTTGTTCGTCAGCTCTTCGCCGTGGAGGTTTCGAGCGATGATGGTACCGTCATTGTCGATCAGCAGGGTAAAGGGGATGGAATGGATGCCGTATTGCATGGCTGCCACGCTTGCCCAGCCTTTGAGGTCGGACATTTGCGGCCACGTGATGCCGAGTCTTGCGATGGCTTTCTTCCATGCTTCCGGATTTTCATCGAGCGAAACCCCTACGATCTCAAGTTTTCCCTTGTAGTCGGCATAGACCTTGATCAGATCGGGCATAGCTTGGCGGCAAGGGCCGCACCAGCTGGCCCAGAAATCGACGAGGACAATCTTACCCTTGCCCACGTAGTCGGATAGCTTGACAGTTTTGCCTTCGGGAGTCTGCATCGCGAAGTCGGTGAAAAGGGTGTTTATATCCGTTTTCTCTTGGGATTCCATTTGCTTTTGCATACCCATCAGAACCGGGTCGTTGAGGTATTTTGAGGGGATTTGTCGGAACAATGCCTGATTTTCGGCCAGGCTGTTCTCGAAGTATTGTTCTTTGAAGAGGAAGATGCCTACAGGATTGGCGATGTTTTTCTTCACGGCCTCTTTCAGTGTAATGGCGTATTCCCTTTCAGCCTGATCCATTCTCGTCTCGGCTTCTTCTTCGGTGAGAGTGGAGTCCCTATCTATTTCGTTCATTTTGTGCAGCAATTCGGCCACTTTGCTTCGTATCTCCTGATAGATGTCGTTGGTCGGGGTACCGGTGACGGATTCGCTTTCGTTCTCCATTTTTACCTCTATGCGTCCGTTTTCGAGGAAGAAGGGGATGCTGAATGCTTCGGAGGCGGTCACACAAGAAAGATAACGGGAGACGATAGAGTCCTGTCTGCCTTCGAAGGTAAACGTGCCATTGCGGATAATGGCAGAATCGAGGCGAATGACTTCCATGTTTTCGATAGATTCGAGGAATACGGTATCGCCCTCGGCGGCATACTCCACGGTGCCGACGATCTTGTATCCGGATTTTCCTTTGTCGGAGCATGAGGCGGATAGCAGAGTGATAGCCGTAGCCGCTATTGCTATATAAGTCAGCTTCATCGTAGTTGCGAGAAGATTTGTTCGTTTCATTGGGTTGGATTTGTTTTTGGATTTCACACTGATGGCAAAGTTATTGTTTTGGGCTAAAGCGCGGTATGTGACCGAAAGAGTCGCTGCCGATCCGAGGATCAGATTCTCTTCTTTCCTGCTTCATTCCGGAAAGTTATGCACAAGCCGGTCTCGGTATCAGCACCTTTGCAGACGATTCGTGGCGAAAAAATGCCTGCGGTACCATACCGTCTGCATCAGGCTGCGCGTGAGGAGATAGAGGACGAAGGCGAGCCAAAGGGCTGTCTCGCCCAAGGCTACACGAAGGAGGAAGAAAGTGGCGAAGAAAACAACGAAAGCAGCTGTCATGGCTCTGCGCATGGCTTTTGATGCGGTGGCTCCCACGAATACTCCATCCCAGAGGAAAGCCGCAAAAGAGACGATCGGTACCACTCCTGCCCAGATGGCAAAGCGGCGAGCATGCTCTATCACTTCCTGCTTATCGCTCAATACTGATAACAAAGCGGTCGGGAATAGGAGATAGAGCAAGGTGGCCACGAGGGAGATGACCGTCCCGATTCGAAAAAGGCGATGGATCATCAGACGCAATTCGTCCGCTCGGCGTGCACCTATGTATCGCCCCGTAAGTGCTTCGCCGGCATAGGCAAATCCGTCCATAAAGTAGGAGAAGAGTGTGAAGAGCTGCATCAGCAAGGCATTTGCCGCCACAGTGATCTCCCCCATAGCAGAGGAGGCAGAGGTGAAAAAGAGGGTCACCGTACCGAGCAAGGCAGTGCGAACAAAAAGGTCGCCTCCGGTGCGCAGATAAGCTCCGTATCCCGAAGTATCTGTCAGACTGCTTGCTCGGAAAAAGCGCAGTACGCGCCGGTAGCGAAAAAAGGCAATGCCGGAGAGCAACGCCAGACCGACATATTGGGCCGCGATCGTTCCGGCGGCAAGTCCTCCCACTCCCATGTCGAGTCCTCGTACGAAGAAAATACTCAGACCGATATTGACCATATTGGAAACGATGGCTACGACCATCGGAACGCGTGTGTCCTGCATCCCTACATACCAGCCGTTGAAGACGTAGACGAGCAGGGCCGCAGGTGCTCCCCACAGAGCGATGCGGATATACTCGCGTGCCTCTCGTCCGATGGTCTCCTGACCCGAAGCCAGCAGATGCCCGAAGCGTTCTATCAGAGGAGCTGCTATGAGAAGAAGCAGGGCTGCGACAACAGCCATCGCCGCGCCACGTGCCAGATAGCGTGTGATGGCTCGTACATCGCTACGCCCGAAAGCCTGTGCCGTGAATCCCGTAGTCCCCATACGGAGGAAGGCGAAGAGCCAAAAGACGAAATTGACCACCCCCGAAGCCACAGCCACCGCCCCGATAGAGCCGGCCGTGTCCATACGACCGGCCAGCCCTACATCCACGATGGAGAGGAGCGGTACGGTAATGTTGGAGATGATATTCGGAATAGCCAAGCGCAGGATGCGCCTGTCCATCTCACGCCCCGTGGTCAGTCGCATGCGGATTGGGAGGAGTTGTCACGAGGTTCGGTCAGATAGGAAAACAGTCCGGCCGTGCACTCCTCCAGAATGTCCAGCACCAGCTCGAAGCCGGATGCTCCTCCATAGTACGGATCGGGGACGTGGTCGTGAATACCGCTACTGCTGAAATCCGTCATCAGACGGATCTTGGCCGCAGCCTCTTCAGTCGGAGCCAGTTCTTGCAACCGTTCGCGATTGGCAAAATCCATGCCGATGATATAATCGAATCGTTCGAAGTCCTCATACTCCACCGGTCGGGAGAGCGAAGTCAGATCGTAGCCCCGACGGGCAGCGTGTGCACGCATTCGGACGTCGGCCTTCTCGCCCTGATGGTAGTTGCTCAGTCCGGCCGAATCGATATGGAAGCGGTCGGCGTGCCCTCGCTCCTCTACATACGAGCGAAAGACAGCCTCGGCAGACGGCGAGCGACAGATGTTGCCGAGGCATACGAATAGGATTTTATGTTGCTTCATAAGCGGATTATCGGAGCAAAGGTAGTCGCTTGGTACGCAGTCGCAAGCTGTTGGTCACCACCGAAATAGAGCTGAAAGCCATGGCAGCCCCGGCAATGGCAGGGTTCAGGAGGAACCCGTTCACGGGGAAGAGCAGACCTGCGGCTATCGGGATGGCAATCAGATTGTAGCACATAGCCCAAAAGAGATTCTCTTTGACTGTACGTCTCGTGGCGCGCGACAGTTCCAAAGCAGCAGGCAGCAGGCGCAGATCGGAGCGCATCAGCGTGATTCCTGCCACTTCCATGGCTATATGGCTGCCATCGCCCATGGCTACGCTGACGTCCGCCGTACTGAGAGCCTCGGAGTCGTTCACGCCGTCGCCCACCATAGCTACATGGTGCCCCTTGTCCTTGAGCATTCGTATATAGTCGGCCTTGTCGGAGGGCATCATACCGCCACGATAATGCTGCAAACCCAGTTTGCGAGCCAATGCTTCCGCCGCTTCGGGGCGGTCGCCCGTCAGCATAATGGTGCGAATGCCATGTCGATGAAGCTGTGCGAGCACTTCGGCTGCCTGAGGTTGCAGTTCGTCCGTCACACAGAAGCGTCCCAATAATCTTTCGGCACGTGAGAAATAGAGGACGGCTGCATCCTCCGGCAGAGCGGCTATATCCGTCGGTATCTGTGCGCCAAGCTTCTCGATGAAAGCCTGATTGCCTACTCTGTAGACCTCTCCTTCGAAAGTAAATTCGATCCCACGCCCGGGGAAATTCTGCACTTCCGACAGCTCCTCCGTCTTGCCATCCTCTGCAAAGGCTCGGCAAATGGCAGCCGCGAGTGGATGCGTGCTGAGGATTTCGGCAGAGTAGAGCAGCCGGCGTACTTTCGGCACATCGGTATCCGATACGAACCAATCGATGCCGGTCAGTTCCGGCTTGCCTATGGTGAGCGTACCTGTCTTATCCAAGACCACGGCATCGATGGTAGCGAAACGCTCCAGTGCTTCGGCGTTACGTACGAGGATCCCGTTCCGTGCCGAGCGTCCGATCCCTACGACCAGAGCCGTAGGCGTAGCCAGACCGAGTGCGCACGGGCAGGCGATCACCAGCACTGATATGGCACAGAGGAGTCCGTACACCGAAGCATCGGCAGCTCCCGTCAGTTGCCATATAATATAGGTAAGGATGGATAGCCCGATGACTATGGGAACGAATATGCCGGCGATACGGTCGGCCAGTCGCTGGATAGGTGCTTTGCTGGCCTGTGCCTCGCGGACCGTGCGGATGATGCGTCCGAGTACGGTGTCGCTGCCTACATGGGTAGCCTGTACGGTGAGGACACCGGAGCCGTTGATCGTGCCGGAGAAAACCATAGAGCCGGCTTCCTTCTCTCGCGGTAAGGGTTCGCCACTGATCATGCTCTCCTGCACGGAGCTACAGCCTTCGGTCACGATACCGTCCACGGGTATCTGCTCGCCCGGACGTACACGAACCAAGTCGCCTCCGATGAGCGCAGCAATGGGCATCACGGTCTCGCGCCCGTTACGCACGACCAATGCCTCCGCCGGCTGCAGTCGCATCAGTTCGCGAATGGCTTGCCCCGTGCTTCGGCCGGCACGCTTTTCCATGAGTTTGCCTAGTAGGACAAATGCGATGATCATGGCCGAGGCATCGAAGTAGAGGTGCAGCTTCATCCCGGCCGGCCCTTCGCGGAAAAACAGCAGGACTACCAGACTATAGAAAAAGGAGATAGTGGTACTCAACGACACCAGCGTATCCATCGAGAATACGCCATGGCGCAGCTGCTTGAGTGCCGATCGGTGGAAAGCCCTTCCTGCCCATGCGTATCCGGGCAAGGCTACGAGCATCATCAGGTAGGGCATCATCTGGAAATGCGGCATTAGCATCAGAACCATCAGCAGGATGGCGGACGACCAGGCTATGATCGTATCGCGCTTCATCCGTCTCAGTTCTGCTGCTTCCATGGCATCGCGCCGGCACAGTTGCTCCGCCTCCGAATCCACCACTATCAGGTCGAATCCTATGCTGCGGATAGCTCTGCGCAGATCCTCTGCCGAAGCCAACCTTTCGTCCACCGATACGGAGAGTATATTCTCGGCGAGTTGGACGTTCGCATCGCTAATGCCTTCTACCTTGGAGGCAGCCTGTTCTACGCTATGCGCACAGCCTGCACACCGCATTCCCACTACGGGAAAACGTTTTTGCTCCTTCATATCACGGACTATCGGTTATCGGGAACGGGCTTGTCAGAGCTTACACTCGAATCCGGCGAGGCGTACAGCCTCCATTATTGCCTCCGGTGAGGCTGTCTCCGGAGTATAATCCACTGTAAGACTATGGGAATCCAGAGATGCGAATGCCGTTTGTACGCCTTGTACACCGAGAGCCGCTTTCTCTACACTTGCAGCACAACCGCCACACATCATGCCTTCTACGGAAAAGGTCGTTGTTTTCATCTTGACGAGTAGTTTTTTCTTAAGATCCTTTGTTTTTGACTATGGCTTGTACGCAGTTGATCTGCGGCAAGCCCTTGTTCGGACTACTGTGGGGTATGCATACCGGACTCCTGCATCGTCCCCGACTGTAGTCTCTGTCTACTATATATAAGTGAAACAAAATCAGTAGTCGAATGGTTCGCCGGACTGCGGATAGTGGCCGAGATGAAAAATGCGAAGCGGTGCGGAAAAAAACTTGTTTCATGTCCCTAAAAATGCCGAGCGTAAAATTTTTCGTTTTGGCGCGAGAAAAGAAAAAAAGTCGAACCAAAACGAAAAAAATCTCGCGCGTAAATTTCGGTTTTGCGGCGCGATAATCGGAGGAATTGCGGTTCCGAAATTGCTGTGGCTGGTTTCAGCCGTGACGGGACTTCTCTCCTTTTTTATTTCCGTAGGAGACGAAGAGGATAAATGGCTTGTAATGGTGCCTTTCCTTTTTGCCTCCGAACCGCCAATATGGACGGATGGCGATCTGCCTTACAAGTATATGTGTTTGAGTGGTTTATGTGGGAGATAGAGGCATGTCGGGATCGGTGGTATCCCAAACAATAGGGATGAAGAGAGACGATATGGAGGGGCTTTTTCCCTATATGTCGTGATTGTGTATTTTTTTCCGTTATCTTTGTGCACGAAGGTCGGAACACCTCTTCACAAGGCGGAATACAGAGTCGGTTTCGCCTATTGGTTGAATGGATCTTAGAAGAAAAAGAAAGAATCAACTAAATAACTAAAACAGTAAAAAACTTATGTGGTTACTTAAATCCTCGATTGGCCGTAAAGTGGTGATGAGTGTCACCGGACTGGCGCTGATCCTGTTTTTGACGTTTCACATGTCCATGAACCTTGTGGCTCTCTTCTCAGCAGAGGCTTACAACATGATATGTGAGTTTCTCGGCGCCAACTGGTATGCTCTGGTCGCCTCTATCGGCTTGGCGGTACTGATGCTTCTGCACATCGTGTATGCCTTTATCCTCAATGCGCAGAACCTTCGTGCTCGAGGTCGCGATCGCTATGCTGTTACGGGCAGACCCAAAGGTGTGGAGTGGAGCTCGCAGAATATGCTGGTGCTCGGTATCATCGTCCTGTTGGGTATCGGACTGCACATGTTCAACTTTTGGGCTAAGATGCAGCTGGCAGAAATCTGCCATATGGATGTAGCCGGATTCGGTATTGAAGGTTTCGACCATCCTGCCAAGGGAACAGAGCTGATCCGCTACACATTCAGCCAACCGATCTACGTGGTGCTCTATGCCGTATGGCTGGTTGCCTTGTGGTTCCACCTGACACATGGATTCTGGAGTGCACTGCAGACCTTGGGATGGAACAATACCATCTGGATGAATCGTGTCAAGTGCATCTCTAATGTGGTTTCTACCGTATTGGTAGGCGGTTTCGCTTTGGTCCTGATAGTATTTGCTTGTCAGGCATTCATCGGTTGATAGTACACCCTAATTCAAAGTATTCTCACTATGGCTACAATAAATTCCAAAATACCCACCGGCCCACTGAAAGACAAGTGGACCAACTATAAGGATCATCAGAAGCTGGTGAACCCTGCCAACAAACGTCGTCTGGATATTATCGTGGTCGGTACCGGTCTGGCTGGTGCTTCGGCTGCTGCTTCTTTCGGCGAGATGGGCTTCAATGTGCTCAACTTCTGCATACAGGATTCTCCTCGCCGTGCACACTCTATCGCTGCACAGGGAGGTATCAATGCCGCCAAGAACTACCAGAACGATGGCGACTCCGTCTATCGACTCTTCTACGATACGATCAAAGGAGGTGACTATCGTGCTCGCGAGGCCAACGTATATCGTCTGGCCGAAGTGTCCAATGCCATCATAGACCAGTGCGTGGCTCAGGGTGTACCCTTTGCTCGCGAATACGGTGGTCTGCTGGACAACCGTTCTTTCGGTGGTGCGCAGGTATCTCGTACTTTCTATGCTCGCGGTCAGACGGGACAGCAGTTGCTCCTCGGAGCCTATTCGGCTCTCTCTCGTCAGGTCGGTTTGGGTAAGGTGAAGCTTTACACTCGCTACGAGATGCTCGACGTGGTGCTTATCGACGGTCGTGCTCGTGGTATTCTGGCTCGCAATTTGGTGACGGGTAAGATCGAACGCTTTGCTGCACATGCCGTGGTAATTGCCACGGGCGGTTATGGCAATGCCTTCTTCCTTTCTACCAATGCAATGGCATCTAACGGCTCTGCCGCATGGCAGTGCTACAAGAAGGGTGCTTTCTTCGCCAATCCATGTATGGCTCAGATCCATCCCACTTGTATTCCCGTGCACGGGGACTACCAGTCCAAGCTGACGCTCATGTCCGAGTCGCTCCGTAATGACGGTCGTATCTGGGTGCCTAAAGACATAGAGGATGCCAGACGTCTTCAGCGTGGCGAGATCAAAGGGAAAGACATTCCCGAAGAGAAGCGCGACTACTATCTGGAGCGTCGCTATCCGGCCTTTGGCAACCTCGTTCCCCGTGACGTGGCCAGCCGTGCTGCCAAAGAACGATGCGATGCCGGCTATGGTGTGAACAATACGGGCCTTGCCGTATTCCTTGACTTCGGCGATGCCATCAAACGTTTGGGACGCGACGTGGTGGAGCAGAAGTATGGCAACCTCTTCCAGATGTATGAGAAGATTGCAGATGAGAATCCGTACGAAACGCCGATGATGATCTATCCGGCTATTCACTATACAATGGGTGGTCTCTGGGTGGATTACGAGCTGATGACCACGATCCCGGGCCTGTTCGCCATCGGAGAAGCCAACTTCTCCGATCACGGTGCCAACCGACTCGGTGCTTCCGCTCTCATGCAGGGGCTGGCTGACGGTTACTTCGTTATCCCTTATACGATGCAGAACTATCTGGCCGATCAGATTCAGGTGCCGCGCTTCAGCACGGATCGTCCCGAATTCGAAGCTGCCGAGAAAGAGTTGCAAGATCGCATAACGCGTATCATGAACGTCAAGGGCAATAAGTCTGTGGACGACCTTCACAAGGAGCTGGGCCACATCATGTGGGACAATGTGGGAATGGGACGAGACAAAGCCGGATTGGAAAAGGCCATCGTGAAGCTGGCCGAGCTGAAGAAAGAGTTCTGGAGCAATGTCTATGTGCCGGGTGAAGCCAATGACCTCAACGTAGAACTGGAGAAAGCCCTCCGACTGGCGGACTTCATCGAGATAGGTACGCTGATGGCGCACGATGCCATGGATCGCGAAGAAAGTTGTGGCGGTCATTTCCGTATCGAGCACCAGACGGAAGAGGGTGAAGCCAAACGTGACGATGAGAACTTCGCTTACGTTTCCTGCTGGGAATATCAGGGAGAAGACAAGGATCCGATCATGTACAAGGAAGAACTGGTATATGAAGAGACTGTCCGTGCACAACGTAACTACAAGAGCTAATTAGTCCACCGCTAAATACAGATTCAAAATGGATAAGAATATCAATATATCGGTTAAGGTTTGGCGTCAGAAGGGACCGAAGGAAAAAGGACACTTCGAGACGTATCAATTGCAAAACATTTCGCAAAGTGCCTCTTTCCTCGAAATGATGGATATCCTGAACGAGCAGTTGATCAAGGAGCATAAAGCTCCGGTGGTGTTCGACCACGACTGTCGCGAAGGTATTTGCGGTATGTGCTCGCTCTACATCAACGGTCATCCCCACGGGCCGGACGATAGTATCACCACTTGTCAGCTGCACATGCGTCGTTTCGATGATGGCGATACGATCACGATAGAGCCTTGGCGTTCGGCCGGCTTCCCTGTGATCCGAGACCTGATGGTGGATCGCTCGGCTTATGACAAGATCATTCAGTCCGGCGGATTCGTTTCCGTCAATACGGGTGGTATCCCCGATGCCAACGCCATCCCCATTTCCAAGAAGAATGCGGATGAGGCTATGGATGCAGCGGCTTGTATCGGCTGTGGAGCTTGTGCGGCAGCATGCAAGAACGGCTCCGCTATGCTCTTCGTATCAGCCAAGGTGAGTCAGTTGGCTCTTCTTCCGCAGGGACGTATCGAGGCTGCTCGTCGCGCCAAAGCTATGGTGGCTAAGATGGATGAACTCGGATTCGGGAACTGTACGAACACACGTGCATGCGAAATGGAATGCCCGAAGAACGTATCGATTAGCCACATCGCTCGTCTGAACAGGGAGTACATCGTCGCTAAGAATCGCGATTGATCGCTCCTCCTGATTTTATAAAACGAGGTCGTGCAAGGGTATAAATCCCGAGCACGACCTTTCTTTTTTCGGAGCATGCCATAATATGCAATTATATCATGTGTATTTGCTTGTATTATATGGTCAATAGTTAATCAGTCAATCAAGAATAATTTCTACATTTGCGAAAATGCTTTTGCATTAGGACCTTCGAACAATGATAGAAGAGTCAACACAATAATAAAGTAGAGAGCAATGAATCTATCTCACATCGAACATCTCGGTATTGCGGTCAAAAGTATCGAAGAAGCCCTCCCATACTACGAAAATGTATTGGGACTCAAGTGTTACAGCATTGAGGAAGTACCCGACCAAAAGGTGCGTACTGCATTTATGATGGTAGGGCAGACCAAGCTGGAATTGTTGGAGCCGACCTCTGACGAAAGCCCTATTGCCAAATTCATAGAAAAGCGTGGAGAAGGTATCCATCACATTGCTTTTTGTGTGGAGGATGCCAACGAAGCATTGGCCGATGCCGCCTCTAAAGGCATTAAGCTGATCGACGAAAAAGCTCGCAAAGGAGCAGAGGGCTTGAATATCGGTTTCTTGCACCCGAAGAGCACCATGGGTGTGCTGACCGAAGTATGTGATCATAAATAACAGTAACGACCCTACGGGCGGACCGGACAGTGGCGACTGCTTTCCGGCAAGTGTGCCTGTATGTCATCAAATAGCAAACCTAACTATTTAGAAAAGAATATGAGTTTTCAACTGGAAAGAGTAAAAGAGCTGATCCAATTGCGTGAAAAAGCTCGCCTTGGTGGTGGAGAAAAAAGAATTGAAGCCCAGCACCAAAAAGGTAAATACACCGCTCGTGAACGTATAGCAATGCTGTTGGACGAGGGTAGCTTCGAAGAATTGGATATGTTCGTCAAGCACCGTTGTACCAACTTCGGAATAGACAAGACACAATTCCTGGGTGATGGTGTCGTAGTCGGTAGCGGTACGATCGACGGCCGTTTGGTATATGTTTTCGCACAGGACTTCACCGTATTCGGTGGTGCTCTCTCGGAAATGCTTGCTTCCAAAATCTGTAAGGTGATGGAGCTGGCTATGCGTATGGGTGCTCCTGTGATCGGTCTGAACGATTCGGGTGGTGCACGTATTCAGGAAGGAGTGAATGCTCTCAAAGGATACGGCGAGATCTTTGAAAACAATATCCTCGCTTCCGGTGTGATTCCTCAGATTTCCGCCATTTTCGGCCCATGCGCCGGCGGTGCCGTGTATTCTCCGGCTCTGACAGACTTTACCATCATGTCGCGTGGTACGAGCTATATGTTCCTCACAGGCCCGAAGGTTGTAAAGACTGTAACGGGCGAGGATGTAACGCAGGAACAGCTCGGAGGAGCAGACGTACATGCCTCCAAGAGTGGTGTGGCTCACTTTGCCGTTAATAGTGAAGAAGATGGTATTCGCCTGATTCGCCACCTCTTGAGTTTCTTGCCCCAAAACAATCTGGAGGAGGCTCCCTATGTGGAGTGTGATGATCCCATCGATCGTTTGGAAGACTCATTGAATCATATCATCCCCGACGAGGCTAACCGTCCTTACGATATGTACGAAGTGATCGGATCTATCGTAGACCACGGCGAATTCCTTGAAGTACATCGTGATTATGCCAAGAATATTATTGTTGGTTTTGCTCGCTTCAATGGCCAGAGCGTAGGTATCGTAGCCAACCAACCACAGGTGATGGCCGGCTGTCTGGACTCCAATGCATCACGCAAGGCTGCTCGTTTCGTCCGCTTCTGCGATGCTTTCAATATTCCTTTGGTTACTCTGGTGGATGTGCCGGGATTCTTGCCGGGTACAGGTCAGGAGTACAATGGTGTGATTACGCACGGAGCCAAGTTGCTCTATGCTTACGGTGAGGCTACTGTGCCCAAGGTAACGGTTACGTTGCGCAAGGCATACGGCGGTGCCTACATTGTGATGAGTTCTAAGCACCTGCGTAGTGACATCAACTATGCATGGCCTTCTGCCGAGATTGCAGTGATGGGTCCGAGCGGAGCTGTGGAAGTAATTTTTGCCAAAGAGGTAGCAGCAGCCGAGAATCCGCAGCAAGCAGCTTTGGAAAAGGAAGAAGAATATCGTCAGGCTTTCGCCAATCCGTACAACGCAGCCTCTTATGGCTATATGGACGATGTAATCGAGCCTCGCAATACTCGTTTCCGCATTATTCGTGCTCTTGAACAGCTTCGTACAAAAAAGCAAACTATTCCGGCTAAGAAACACGACAATGTGCCTCTTTAATATCCTTGGTACAAGAGGAGCTTAGTGCATCGATCATGAATATTAGCAGGTTTAGCCATATCCTTCTGACTTTGTTTGTCATAGCCTCCGGACAGCTCTTTGCCCAGCAGGCATCACAGCTTCGTTTGAATGAAGTGATGCCCCTCAATGTGCAAAACTATCAGGACAGCTATGGCAATCATAAGCCGTGGATTGAAATATACAATTCTTCGGCTGCTACGGTGGACATCAAAGGTTGTTATTTGACCGATGATCTATCCAAGCTGAAGAAGTATATGATCCCCAAAGGGGATGTTATGACTGCGATAAAACCGCATCAGCATCTACTCTTTTGGGCAGATAACGATCCTGACAAAGGAACTTTCCATCTGAACTTCACCCTTGATCCCGAAGTCTCCACCCTCATTGCGTTGGTGGATGCCGACGGACGAACGATCATCGACAGCATCCGTATTCCTGCCGGCATCCCTGTGGATAGAAGCTACGGGCGTTTGGTTGATGGGGTAGGAGCGATGGGGGATACTTCTGCTTGGGATATATTGCCAAAGGTTACACCAAGCACTAACAACGTAACTCTGGATTCGAACAGCAAAATAGATCGCCTGAAGGAATCTGATCCTCAGGGCGGTATTATGACGCTGACAGCTATGTTGGTTGTCTTCTCCGGTCTGTTGGTGCTTTCCTTTGTCTTTTGGTTCATCGGTTCTCTCTCGATTCGGATATCCAATCGTAGAGCTATCGAGGCCGGTGCAGGCCTGCGCATGCGTTCGGCTACTCGCACTGGTATTAGCGGTGAGGTTACTGCTGCTATCTGTATGGCTCTGAGCGAATCGCAGAATGACGTTCATGATGTTGAGAATACCGTATTGACTATCCGACGGGTGGAGCGTAAGTATTCACCATGGAGTTCTAAGATTTACGGACTAAGGTCTCCTATTGAAAGGCATATGTTCACAAGTAAACACGATAGACAATGAAAGAAAAAGATAAGAAAGCAGCTCCCGCTAAAAAAGCAAAAGCTGCTGCCCCCAAGACAGGGAAGGCAAAGCGGGGAGCTATCACGGACGGCATCTATGCTGCTATCTCGATGGCTCTCTATCAGGAGACCTATGAGGCTCATGATGCTGAACCTATGAGACTCACCATCAAGCGTCATCGTCATTCTGCTTGGAGCTTGAAGACGCTTATGCTTCGTCAACTTCCTAAATAATCTCATTCAATCACGACATTAAAAACATGACAAAACAATGAAAGAGTATAAATATAAAATCAACGGTAACGAATACAGCGTTGTTATCAATAGTATCGAAGATGGATTGGCAGACATCGAAGTTAACGGTACTCCCTATAAGGTGGAAATACTTACCGAGAAGAAAAAAGCATCGAAGCCTGCTATCAAACGTCCGACCGTAACGGCTGCATCTGTAGCTGCTGCGCCCGTTGTGCCTGCCGCTTCAACCGGAGGACAGGGCACAGGCGTTAAGTCTCCGCTGCCCGGTGTCATCCTCGATGTTTGTGTTCAGGTCGGAGACGAAGTCAAGATCGGTCAGAAAGTGGCCGTTCTCGAAGCCATGAAGATGGAAAACAATATCAATGCGGATCGCGATGGTAAGATCGTTGCTGTGAAAGTAAACAAAGGCGACTCCATCCTTGAGGGTTCTGATATCGTTATAATCGGTTAATGATATGACCGGATTCGGGAGCTTCTTAGCAAACAATATCGAGGTATTCCTTTCTTACACAGGCTTCGCCAATGCCACGCCCGGCCACTTGGTGATGATTCTGGTCGGATTGCTTTTCATCTTTTTGGCAATCCGGTATGAGTTTGAGCCTATGCTGCTCATTCCCATTGGCTTTGGGATCCTCATTGGCAACATCCCCTTCAAAGATGCCGGTCTGCAGATCGGCATTTACGAAGAAGGATCGGTGCTGAATATCCTCTATCAAGGGGTGACTAAGGGATGGTACCCACCGCTTATATTTTTGGGCATCGGAGCGATGACCGATTTCTCTGCTCTTATCGCTAATCCGAAGCTGATGCTGATCGGTGCGGCAGCGCAGTTCGGTATCTTCGGTGCCTACATATTGGCTTTGTATCTTGGGTTCGAACCCAATCAGGCCGGTGCTATCGGTATTATCGGAGGGGCAGATGGACCTACGGCTATCTTCCTTTCTTCCAAGTTGGCACCGAATCTGCTGGGTGCCATCGCAGTCTCTGCATACTCGTATATGGCCTTGGTGCCGATCATCCAGCCTCCTATCATGCGTCTTCTGACCACGAAGAAGGAGCGTATGATTCGGATGAAACCACCGCGTGCCGTATCTACTACGGAGAAGCAGATATTTCCGATCGTGGGGCTGCTGCTTACTACCTTCCTTGTACCTTCAGGTTTGCCATTGCTGGGAATGCTGTTCTTCGGTAATCTGTTGAAAGAAAGCGGTGTTACTCGGCGTTTGGCTGAGACGGCACGTGGGCCGTTGATCGATGTTATTACCATTCTTTTGGGCGTTACGGTCGGAGCCTCTACGCAGGCGACCCAATTCCTGACCTGGAACTCAATCAAGATTTTCATCTTGGGTGCTTTCTCTTTCATCATTGCCACGATGGCCGGTGTTTTGTTCGTGAAGATTCTCAACCTCTTCTTGCGAGACAAGCTCAATCCGTTGATCGGCAATGCGGGAGTTTCGGCTGTTCCTGACTCGGCACGTATTTCGCAGGTCGAAGGGCTAAAAGCCGATCCGACGAACTACCTGCTGATGCACGCTATGGGACCCAATGTGGCCGGTGTGATCGGCTCAGCAGTTGCTGCCGGTATCCTTCTCGGATTCCTCGCCTAAGCAAGTTTCTATAATCTCAATAGGCCGCCCATTGAACAGCCTTTTCTGTTCGGTGGGCGGTTTTTCTTTTGCTTCCGGCAAGGAAAAAAGTTGCGCTAATGATACGACAGCTATTTCTATGAGGACAATGACAGAAGGAAATAACTCTTCAAAAACTTCACTCTTATTGCTGCTATTGGGCTTATTCTAGCTTGAAGTCTGTATTTTTGGAGTAAGAAAATACCGTAATTTCCTCTTGCCGCATTTTATGGTAGTCGTATTTTCTGTAAAACTAATTCACCTGCCGAACAAAATGTATTCTAAGCGAATAATGCCGACGAGAGCAATCCTATTCTCTCTTTTGCTGACATTGCTCCCTCTATCTCTGTATTCGCAGGTAAGAGGCGTGATTTTGGATGCCAAGACCCGTATTTCGATCCAAAGCGCAGGCGTAAGAGCTTATAATAAAGACTCTGCGATGATCGATGGGGTTATAAGCGATGAGGACGGGCGATTCGTCATTAAAGCTAAGCATGTGATCAGGCTGCATATCAGCTACGTGGGCTACGAAGATCGTGTGCTGGAGAATCCTGATGGCCTTACGGGAGATATGGGCGAAGTCCTGATGAACGAGGCTGTCATGAACTTGGAGACCGTTTCCGTCACTGTCGCTTTGAGGCGTACGGGAGCCACGAAAGAGACCATCATGATAACCGACTCACTGAGAAAAGGTGCGATAAGCAGTGCCCGACTCTTGGATAAAATCCCCGGCATACGTACCGATTGGATTACCGAAGCGGTCAAAATCGGTCATGAAGGCAACGTACCGGTCATCGTTAACGGTCAGGAAGTGGAGCCTCAATATGCCATGAGCATCAATCCCAAACGGATCAAGAAGGTAGAGATTATCCGTTATCCGACAGGGAAATATGCCGATTATCCCGTTATTGTCAATCTGGAGTTGTTCGAGGACTATGCCGGCTGGGACATAGCACCACGCCTTACGGCTATGTCCTCGCTTAGGCATAAGTATACCAATCGGGAGAACGTTGCCGTCAATGTCACTTGGTCTATGAATCGGTGGAACGTGTACGGCTCAGCGGAATATGGTCACAGACATCTATACGATGTATCCGCATTTGAAAAGCGATACGGAGATCTCTACGCAGAGCAGACAGCGGATATCGACCTCTATGATCCCAATATGCGCAGTCGGCGGCACAGCGGAATGATCAATATGGGTGTTGATTATCGGCTTACTCCTCTTCATATCGTATCGCTCCAAACAAGAGTGGATTTGGATAAGTACAAAGAGCAAGACGATCATCTCCTATTCACGGGCATCCCTGGAACTCCATCACAGAAGTTTCGACTGTCGGGAAATAGCTACGAAGCACAGAGCAGTGCCGTCAGGGCTTCCTACGAGGGGACAATATCCGCAAAAATGAATCTGACGGCCGATTTGCTGTACAACCATTATCATGTCGATGAAGAGCGGATTTACCGATTGGGAGAGGATTATTTGTCCGAAAAAGCCTACCGAGGTCGTAAGGATTATTTCGCACAGAGTATAAATATGGCATACGGGGTCTCTTCCAAATGGAAACTCCTCTTGGACAATACATTTACTTGGCGTCGCTATGTCAATCGGGAAAAGACTGCACACGATTTCTCTTTCCAATCCGAAGACTTGCGCAACAGGTTCAATGCCGGTTTCGAGTACAGCTCCGGCAGGAGATTCGAACTATCGGCAGGCAGCAGCTTGCTGACTATCAGAAACAGTGAAAGGGGAGAAAACCGTACCGTCTCATCCTTCATTCCTTATCTGAAGCTCTATTGGCAACCGATCGATTTCATTGGTCTGAGACTGGACTATTTCAACTCGGTGGATTACCCTACTTTGGACCAACTCTCCACTACTCAATGGCAGGTGGATCCATACATGATCCACAAAGGCAATCCCGATCTGAAAGCTAGGATTATGCACTATGCCGAAGCCCGGCTACAGCTCGGCAGACTGTTCAAACTGACTTATATGCACAAAATATCGGACGACGATATAACCCTCTTCTATGAGCGTATGCCCGATGGTCTCTTTGTAGAGACGCTGACCAACAGCAAATACCGGCATGCTTATTTCAGCATCGAGGGCGATTATACTTTGGCCGAGGGCCTGAACCTGACGGCTCTTGCCAATTACCAATGGTACACCCGTTACAAGACACCCGACGACAAGCGATACGGCTATACCTATACTTTCGATACCCAGCTCGTCTACGCCCTGCCGAAAGCCAAGATAAATCTCGTGTCGAACTACTACCTCCGTTATGATTGGCTCCCACTGTTGCAGGGGAGAGAATACTTCCAGGAAGAGCTGCTTGGTTGTGGGGTGAACAGGATGTTTTTCGACAATAAGTGCTCCGCCACACTCATGTTCGGATTGCCGACGAATCTGATATCGAAGAGGACATTCAGGGAAATAGACATAGAGGGCTACCGATCGGTTACCTACGGCGATGGGCGGATGAATTCCTTCATCGTCTCGCTGAATATCCGCTATAGCCTCGGCAATGGAAAAGCACGAAGATATTCGAGCGAAACCCAAATAGAACAGGAAAAACAGAAGTGAAAAATGCCTCCACCTCTGCTCCGATGTAGGCAGAAGAGTGTAGAATTTCAGGGATAAAAGCAACTAAGATAATCGGTATTGTGACCGAAAAATAGGTGTCAAAAAAGATTTCAACAGCGAAGACGAGTTTAGAATCATTCCAAATAAGCCGGCTCTAAGAAGTCTGATTATGATGCAAAAGAGATGGAAATACCCCTTTTTCAGATCGAAATACCTTTCTCGTCATATCGAATAACAATCTATATATAAACCATTTTCTATTTATATATAAATCGTTTCCCATTTATATATAAAACGATTTCAATATATATAGAAATCGAAAATGATTTGTATATAAATCGCAGCCCCCCAAAACGCCATATCGTAAGCTGATAAAACAGAGGCACCCACCCGATTCTCTCATAAATCGGATGGGTGCCTTATATGTTATAGAAGCTATCGAATGCCTATTCTTGCTTATTCCTCATGGAATAAAATCTCCTCTGTCCTCATGTCGGGGTAGTATATACTTGTATAAGCCGGACGTAATCCGCCTAATGACGGTATAGAAAGAGAGAAGTCAGCGTGCATCATATCTGTTGCTATTAAGTAGTTAGTAAACGTTCGTAAAGCTGTTCTGTTCGATAGACAAGCTCTCCCTGATATACTGCCATCTAAACTGCCGAGAGCACCTTATCGCTCTACAAAAGTAGCAAAAAATCCCAGCAGGGTGAGATTTTGCGCTGGGGTTTATATGGCGTCTCCACAAGGCTTGCATCGGCAAGTACCCCTTCCCTTACCGAAATGTGATGGAGGGAAAGTTGCTTATTAAACTGCACCAATAGTTTGTCCATCAGGCCCGGTTCGGTCAGTGCCGAACGAAATCGACTGATGGTGCTGTGGTCGGGAGAAACCTCTTCCATTTTCAACCCCAAGAATCGGGAAAAAGTGATTGAATCATTGATACGCTCCTCCAAAGCACAACCACTGAGGTTGTACCATATCTCCGGAAGCAACATCTTGAATAAGAGAATCACGTCATAAGCAGGAGCACCGATGGCATTTTGTCGCTTCGTGTATTTCTTGTTGATCAGTGTCCGAATCGGACGCCAATCAATAAGCCTGTCAATCTGATTGAGGAAGTCGTTTTGTGCTTTGCGATAACGCTTTGAAAGGAGTGCGTCTGCAAATGTTACATGCTCATGGGTGTTCTTGGATTGGTATGCCATGGGAAGGATATTATACTGTTTTTAATACTCAAATATAATAAATAACTTCCTATTACACAATGAATTAATAAACAAAATACAGACTAATTGCCGTGCAAAGGTCTCGATCCGGAACAGTTGAAAGGAATTGAAAGATATTTTCCATAAATCATTGCAGCCAAAATGTTAGTTAAGTCGCTTGAAATCAGATATAAATATACAAAATGCAAGCTACATGAACAAAGAAAAACATCATTGATTTTCAGGTGTTTGAATATTCTTTCAAGGATATTCGATAAATCCAAATGCGATAACCCTGGGCCTGGGAACGATCGGATTCTGCATGTGGGCAATAAACACTATCTTTGTATAGTATCGTGTTGCAACGTCGATAGTGGTCGGCATGCGTGCTCGGCAATCTTTTGTCTCATGAAGGATATCCTTTTGCATTGCAAATGAAACGATAGCAAAGATTCTTTAAGTACAATAAATGATGTGTCGTTCCATAATTCTCTCTCTCTTTGCTTTGATTTCCATTATCGGAGGCAAGCAGCTCTCCGCCCAAAGCGTTTCGGAACTTCGTCTCCTGATCGATAGCGGACGTTATGACAAGGCTTTGCCCATAGCCCAACAGTTGGTGGCCAAAAATCCCAAGCATGCCGATAATAACTATATGCTGGGACTCCTCCTGTACAAGGCAGAACGCTACGAGGAAGCTGTTGCTCCCCTTCGTGTGGCCGTAAGCCGGCGGAGCGATGCCTATGAGATGTTGGCGGATGCTTATGCCAAGGAGTATTTCTTCTCCGAAGCTCTTGCTGCACTGGAAAAACAGAAGGCTGCTCTTGTGAAGAAAAAACAGGAAACAGTCTCCGTAGATGCCCGAATAGACCGTATGCGACGAGCTGTGCGCTTGCTGGACAGAGCCGAATGGGTGGAGGTGATAGACAGCGTACGGACGAATAAAGCCGATCTTCTGTCGGCCTACAATCTCATAGCCGATAACGGTCGGCTCGAATGGATGAAAGGAAACCGAGGGGAGGCGACTTCCTTTGTCAATGGACGTGGCGACCATGCCATCATGACGGAGAAAGGAGAGGATGGAGTTTACAGTCTGCATGAAGCCCACCGGATCGGTGGCAAATGGGGCAATGCGATACCCCTCGAAAAACTCAATTCCCGATTCAATGAAAACTTCCCTTCGTTACGGGCGGATGGTTTTACCCTTCTTTTTGCCAGTGATCGACCCGATGGAATAGGCGGATATGATCTGTATATGACCCGTCGCGATTTGGAAGATGGCGTTTTTCTGGAGCCTACTTTGCTCGGTATGCCTTTCAATTCCCCTTACAACGATTATCTGCTGGTGTACGATGAATTGCGTGGGATCGGCTTCTTTGCCAGTGACCGTTTTTGTCCCGCGGATGTTGTCACTGTCTATACCTTCGTTGTCAATGAAGAGGGACGTCCTGTGGCTACCGACGATATGGCCGTCAAAAGGGCGTACGCCTCCCTCAAGAGCATAAAAGCAACGCAAGACCCTGAGCGAGACTACAGTCGTCTGATCGCATCGGCTCGGGACAGCCGCACCGATGCAGAGAAGAAGGCTTCCGAACGACAGATTTATCTCCCTATGCAGGGGATGCGTATCTATACACGTTGGAGCGACTTCCGAAGCAGCGAA
Organism: Porphyromonas gulae DSM 15663; assembly: GCF_000378065.1. Taxonomy (GTDB): domain Bacteria; phylum Bacteroidota; class Bacteroidia; order Bacteroidales; family Porphyromonadaceae; genus Porphyromonas; species Porphyromonas gulae. The sequence goes on from NZ_KB899164.1 coordinate 38,574, forward strand.
GCCAAGTCGCTCTATCAGGATGCGATGGCTCGGAAAAGAAAATTGGAACAGGCGGCCACCCGTCTGGAAGAGTTGCGACTCCTGTATGGAAGAGCATCGGCTTCGGAGCGAAACGGCATGAAGCAGGAGATTCTTCGTCTCGAAAATGCCATTCCTCCGCTGGAAGAGGAAGTCGGCCGAATGGAAAAGGAAGTCAGAAACATAGAGTTGCAAGCCGGACATAGCTTTTAGGCCAACCACGCCGGTCTTTTCGAGAGTGATCTTACGTGTCTCACCTCTTAAAACATTAACGAACTTATGGAAACTAAAAGAACGATTCCCCCCTCCGAGCTGATCATCAATGCGGACGGTTCGGTCTTTCATCTGCATATTCGCCCCGAACAATTGGCCGATAAGGTCATATTGGTAGGTGATCCTGCTCGTGTGGATACGGTCGCCTCTCGTTTCGATCGTATCGAATGCAATGTATCCAGTAGGGAGTTCCACACCGTCACGGGGTGGTATGGCGACAAGCGTATCACGGTGCAGAGCCACGGCATCGGCTCTGATAATATAGATATAGTCTTGAATGAGCTGGATGCTCTGGCCAATATAGACTTCGATACCCGTCAGGTGAAGGATCGGCTGCGCAAACTCACACTCGTAAGGGTGGGGACTTCGGGCGGATTGCAGGACAATACGCCCATAGGATCTTATGTGGCTGCGGAGCGAAGCATCGGCTTCGATGGAGTCATGTATTTCTATAGCGATACGGAGAAGATACGGGATGCAGCTTTCGAAGCAGCACTTCAGGACCAACTGGAGTGGAAAATCGAAGGGCTGAAACCCTACGTGATACCGGCTGACAAGATGCTGACGGATCGAATATGTGGAGAGGACATCCTGCGAGGCGTGACTATTGCAGCCAATGGCTTCTACGGACCGCAGGGGCGTCGCCTGCGCTTACCTCTCAAAGACGAGGATCTGAATAGGAAGATACAGGCTTTCGACTTCAATGGTAGCCGTATTACGAACTATGAAATGGAAAGCTCCTCTTTGGCCGGTCTGGCTGCCCTGATGGGGCACGAGGCCGTCACCGTCTGTTGTATCATCGCAGGTAGGAAATCCGAAAAGATGAATACCTCCTATCAGGGAAGTATAGAGGGCCTTATCGATTTGGTTCTGGAACGTATCTGATAGAAATAAGTTACCTTTGTGAACCAAGGTTTTTCCCCCTCGGACGAATGGCTCCGATCGTTTCGGTATGCAGAGCAGGCGAGTTGCTGCAGGGGGAATATAAATTAGAAGTTTTGCATGAACATACTCGAACTTTCGGAACAAGAAGTCGTACGCCGTAACAGCTTAGAGCAACTGCGTGATTTTGGGATCGATCCATATCCTGCAGCGGAATATACCGTCAATGCCTATTCTGCCGAGATCAAAAGGAATTTCAATGACGATGAGAATGCCGCCAAACGTCAGGTAAGCATTGCCGGACGTATTATGAGCCGCCGTATCATGGGGAAAGCTACATTCATGGAGCTGCAAGATGCGGAGGGACGTATCCAGATCTATATTACTCGGGACGATATTTGTCCGGGTGAGGACAAGGAGTTCTACAATACGGTGGTCAAGAAGTGTACGGATATAGGTGATTTCATCGGAGTGAAAGGGTATGTATTCCGCACTCAGATGGGAGAAATATCGGTGCATGTGCAGGAGATGACTTTCTTGTCGAAAGCTATCCGCCCTCTTCCTGTGGTAAAAGAAAAAGATGGGGAGGTCTTCGATGGCTTCACGGATCCGGAGCAACGCTATCGTCAGCGATACGTAGATTTGGTCGTCAATAGTCATGTCAAAGACATTTTCCTCAAGCGTACGATGGTATTCAATTCGATGCGCAGCTTCTTCAACGAGCGCGGATACATCGAAGTGGATACACCCGTACTCCAGTCGATCCCGGGAGGTGCAGCTGCACGTCCTTTTATCACGCATCATAATGCTCTGGACATTCCGCTCTATCTGAGAATCGCCAACGAGTTGTATCTGAAGCGTCTGATCGTGGGCGGTTTCGATGGTGTGTATGAATTCAGTCGCAATTTCCGAAATGAGGGGATGGACCGCACGCATAATCCTGAATTCACGGCCATGGAGATCTATGTGGCCTATAAGGATTACAACTGGATGATGAACTTTACGGAGCAGATGCTCGAACGCATCTGTATGGATGTGCTGGGTACTACTCAGGTGAAGGTGGGCGAGAAATTGATTGACTTTAAGGCTCCCTACAAGCGAGTGACCATGATCGAAGCCATCCATGAGCATACGGGTATCGACATCAGTGGAATGAACGAGGCCGAGTTGCGTCAGGTATGCGACAAGCTGGGCGTAGAGCACAACGAGACGATGGGCAAAGGCAAGCTCATCGATGAGATCTTCGGCGATAAGTGCGAGAAGAACTATATCCAGCCTACTTTCATCACAGACTATCCGAAGGAAATGTCGCCTCTGACAAAGGAACACCGCACCAATCCGGAGCTAACAGAGCGATTCGAGCTGATGGTCAATGGCAAGGAGTTGGCCAACGCCTACTCGGAGCTGAACGACCCGATTGACCAGCGAGAACGTTTCGAAGAACAACTCAAACTATCCGAGAAAGGCGATGACGAGGCCATGTATATCGACAACGATTTCATCCGTGCCCTTGAATACGGTATGCCGCCGACCAGCGGTATGGGTATCGGTATGGACCGTTTGGTCATGCTATTGACAGGGCAGGAGAGTATTCAGGAGGTACTCCTTTTCCCACAGATGAAGCCTGAGAAGGTGGCTCCACGGGATACGAAAGAGAAGTTCGCCGTTTGTGGCGTTCCCGAAGAGTGGGTACCTGTATTGCATAAAGCCGGCTATCTTACCGTACAGTCGATGCGAGAGGATAAACCGGGCAAGGTGATGCAGCAGCTGATGGACATCAATAAGAAATATAAGTTGGGGCTTGCCGGTTTGAATCTGGAAACCGTTTCGGCTTGGCAGGAAGCCCCGTATGAGTAACGATTGTACAAGGATAGCGGTGCGAATAGGAAGGCTCTTGCTCTTCCGTGCGGCTATTCTTTTTTATCCGGATAATTAAAGTATCATGGGGGGAATCGGGAGAATAGGAATATTGGGTAGTGGCAGTTGGGCTACGGCTCTGGCCAAAATCATATTGACCTCTCAACCATCCATCAATTGGTTTATGCGCCGCGAGGAGCAGGCGCAGGGCATTAAGCGTACGGGGCGCAATCCGAACTATTTGCGCGATGCCGTATTCGATCCTCGGAAAATCTCATTTTTTACCGATTCGGATCTTAACAGTTTTTTTAGAGCCAGCGATGTGGTGGTTCTTGTCACTCCCTCGCCTTTCATCAAATCCTATCTGAAGCGCGTTCGCTCGTCCAGCATGCGCGACAAGCTGATTATCAATGCTATCAAGGGGATCGTACCGGATGAGAATGTCTTGGTATCGGAATATCTGCACGATTTCTGCGATGTCCCCAACGAACTGATAGGTGTAGTCTCCGGCCCTTGCCATGCAGAGGAGGTGGCCAGAGAGCGCAGATCATATCTGACGGTAGGCTGCTTCGACATAAATAAGGCAAAAGCCATGGCAAACGTACTACGCAACGATTATGTGAGCTGTACGACCAGTCAGGATGTAGTAGGCATCGAATATGCCTCGGTACTGAAGAATGTCTATGCCATTGCCGCCGGAATATGCAACGGTCTGCAGTATGGCGACAACTTTCAGTCTGTCCTGATGTCGAATGCCATTGCTGAAATGAATAGTTTCGTCAATACCGTCCACCTCTTGGAAAGAGAGATCACGGATTCGGTATATTTGGGCGACCTCCTTGTGACAGCTTATTCGAACTACAGTCGCAATCGTACTTTCGGCAACATGATAGGAAAGGGATACAGTGTCAAATCCGCTCAGATGGAGATGGAGATGATAGCAGAGGGCTACTATGGGGCCAAGTGTGTAAGGGAGGTAAACAAACGCTATCAGGTCAATATGCCGATCATGGATACGGTGTACGAGGTATTGTACGAGAAGCGAGATGCTGCCGAGGCCATTACTGCTCTGACGGCACATTTCAAATAATTTCGTTGCACATTAAATACCGAATACGCTAATGGAAAGAATCCGATTGGATCTGTCTAAAACAGGTTTTTCTGTTACGCCTTATGCAGAAGAAGCTGAGATGTTCAATGCCATGTTGGATAAGGGTACCGGCCGCGGAAATGATTTCCTCGGTTGGGTTCATTTACCATCTTCCATCACGGAAGAGGAGTTGAATGCGGTAGAGACTGCAGCTGCTATCCTCAGAGAACGTTGCGACTATGTAGTAAACGTGGGTATCGGGGGCAGTTACCTCGGAGCAAGGGCTGTGATCGAAGCATTGCAAAACAGTTTTGAAGCATATCGCTCGGACAGGGAGAACCCTGTGGTGCTCTATGCTGGTAATAATATCGGTGAAGATTATCTTTCTGGGTTGCTGCATTTCCTACGTGATAAGAGATTCGGTATCATTTATATTTCCAAAAGTGGAACGACTACCGAACCGGCTATTGCTTTTCGTCTGTTGAAAGGTTTGCTGGAATTCCAGGTTGGATCCCAAGATGCTCGGGAGAGGATCGTGGCCGTTACCGATTCGACCAAAGGAGCACTGAGGCGTATGGCTGATGAAGAGGGCTATCGCTCTTTCGCTATACCCGACAATGTGGGAGGGCGTTTCTCCGTTCTTACTCCTGTGGGATTGCTCCCCGTGGCTGTAGCCGGCTTCGATATCCGTCGATTGGTACAAGGTGCAGCCGATATGGAAGCCATGACGGCTTCAGACATTCCTTTTTCGGATAATCCGGCTTTACAATACGCAGCAGCTCGCAATGCTTTGTATGCCGAAGGAAAGAAGATAGAGATATTGGCCAATTTCCATCCCAAAATGCACTATATCGGAGAGTGGTGGAAGCAGCTTTTCGGTGAGAGCGAGGGCAAAGAGGGTAGGGGGATCTTCACGGCAACTGTGGATCTGACTACCGACCTCCATTCCATGGGACAATGGATGCAGGAGGGCGAACGTACGATATTCGAGACAGTGATTTCCGTGGAAAATCAAGATACATGCTTGATGATCCCTTCCGACTCGGCGGATTTGGACGGACTTAACTTTTTGGCCGGAAAGCGTATAGACGAAGTAAATAAGATGGCTGAATTGGGTACCCGACTGGCTCATGTGGACGGGGGAGTCCCTAATATACGCATCGTTTTGCCGCGATTAGATGCTTATTACATAGGGCAGTTGTTCTATTTCTTCGAAAAAGCTGTAGGCGTCAGTGGTTATATGCTGGGGGTGAATCCTTTCGATCAGCCGGGGGTCGAAGGTTATAAGAACAATATGTTTGCTCTACTGAACAAGCCTGGCTATGAAATAGAATCGGCGGCTATGGCAAAGCGGCTGAAAGAGTGTTAGGAATTACAAACATCAGAGGATGAATTATAATAGTAAAATGGAACCATTGGCTATTCCGGAATATGGACGGAATATCCAAAACATGGTAAACTATTGCATGACGATCGACGATCGTGACGAACGGAATCGCTGTGCACAGACGATCATTACAATTATGGGAAACATGTTTCCTGAACGGCGGGAAAACGGTGAGACCAAACATATTCTTTGGGATCATCTAGCCATCATGTCCGGATTCAAGTTGGATATCGATTATCCGATGGAAATCATCAGTCCGGAAATGCTCGAACGGAGGCCCAAAGCCGTAAGCTACTCAGCCAACGACATCGTATATCGGCACTACGGCCATCTCATACAGGAAATGATCCTCAAGGCTTGTGCCATGGAGCAGGGAGAAGAGCGTCATGCACTGGAGTTGCTCATCGCCAACCAGATGAAGCGTTCGTATCTGACGTGGAACAAAGATACGGTGGATGACTACAAGATATTCAAGGATTTGTACGAACTTTCCGAAGGACGCATAGAGCTGACGGAGGAGAATTGTCGTCTGACAATACCGAATGCTTCGGATCGGAAGGACAATAACAACGCCAAACGGAACAAGGTATTCCGGCGGAAATAAATTATACGGACAACTTAAAAACGCATTATCGCTATGGCTTCTTACGTAATAGAAGGGGGCAACAGTCTCAAGGGTGAGATTCTTGTCCAGGGTGCAAAAAACGAAGCTTTGCAGATCATCTCAGCTACGCTATTGACCGATCAGGAGATTGTGGTGCGTAACATCCCCGATATATTGGATGTGAACAACCTGATCGACCTGCTTCGAAACATGGGGGTCAAGGTAAAAAGACCCACCCGTGATACCTGTATTTTCCAAGCCGATAATGTGAATCTCGACTATATCAAAAGCGAGCAGTTTCTTGAGAAAAGCCGTGCTCTCCGCGGTTCGGTGCTGCTCGTGGGGCCACTGATTGGTCGCTTCGGTTACGCTATTTTTCCAAAACCGGGAGGAGATAAGATCGGCCGCCGCAGGTTAGATACTCATCTTGTAGGTATTCAGGCGTTAGGTGCCACATGTGACTACCATTCCGATATGCAGGCCTATGAATTGACTGCAAGCCGGCTTGCCGGTACATATATGCTGCTGGACGAAGCTTCTGTGACGGGTACTGCCAATATCCTAATGGCTGCTGTCCTTGCTGATGGTATTACCACTATTTATAATGCTGCCTGTGAGCCATATCTGCAGCAACTTTGCAAGATGCTGCTTAGTATGGGGGCGCATATCAAGGGTGTCGGCTCCAATCTGCTTCGTATCGAAGGAGTACAGAGCTTGCATGGCTGTGAGCATAAGATGCTGCCCGATATGATCGAAGTGGGTAGCTTCATCGGAATGGCTGCCATGACGGCTTCCGAGCTTTTGATCAAGGATGTCAGCGTGCCTGATCTGGGTATCATTCCTGCATCATTCCGCCGCTTGGGAATTGCAGTGGAGCAACGAGGCGATGATCTGTTTATTCCTCGGCAGGAACATTATGAGATAGAGACGTTTATGGACGGATCCATCATGACCATTGCAGATGCTCCTTGGCCGGGTCTTACTCCGGACTTGCTCAGTGTCTTTCTCGTGGTGGCAACTCAGGCGAAAGGCAGTGTGCTGATTCACCAGAAGATGTTTGAAAGCCGTCTCTTCTTTGTTGATAAGCTAATCGATATGGGAGCACAGATTATCCTTTGCGACCCTCATCGTGCTACGATCATCGGTTTGGACAAACGTGTTCCCTTGCGAGCTGCAACTATGGTCTCGCCCGATATTCGTGCCGGTATAGCCCTCCTTATTGCAGCCATGAGTGCAGAAGGAACAAGTATCATCCACAACGTAGAACAGATCGATAGGGGTTACCAATCCATAGATACTCGCCTCAATGCTATCGGCGCACGTATCTCTCGCCTTTGATGCTGTATGATCGATTTGGATTCATTGGAGCATATTGGTGTGTTGGGTAAGTCGCATGGTGTTCAGGGAGAGTGCAATGCTCGTCTGACAGCCGATTTGAGTACGCTCTTTGAGGAAGAAGAGCGGTTGTTTCTCTTTTTCGAGCTGGATGCACTGCCGGTTCCGTTCCGTCTTATCGGCTACCGTGAGAAAACCGATGATATTACTTTGCTCCGCTTTGCCGGTATTGAAAGCAAGGAGGAGATAGAGCGATATACCGGTGTGTCTCTCTTTATGGAACGGCGATATTTTGACACCGATTCTATCGAATTTACCTGGGAGCATTTTATCGGCTTTACGGTATTCGACCGAGAAGGTCGTTCGGTGGGGATGATCGATGATGTGGACGAGAGTACATTCAATGTCCTTTTGTCTATAACGACACCCGAAGGCAAAGAAATCCTTTTACCCGTAGCTGAGGATTTGGTAGAAGAGATGGATGTGCCAAATCGGAAACTAACGATGATTATTCCCGACGGGCTACTGGATTTATGAAAAAAAATATAGCCATTCTTGGTTCGACCGGATCCATCGGTACGCAGACACTCGATATTATCCGTCTGAATCCGGATCTCTTCGATGTCTATCTCCTCACGGCAAACAATAATGTAGACCTTCTGATCCGACAGGCACGCGAATTCCGGCCGGAAATAGTCGTAATAGCCAACGACCAAAAATATCATCTTGTACAAGAGGCTTTAGCCGACTTGCCTATCAAAGTATGGTGTGGAGCGGAAGCTATTGCCGATGCTGTGACAGCTCCGGACATCGATATGGTTGTGACGGGTATGGTGGGCTATTCGGGGCTGTTGCCTACGATCAAGGCCATCGAAGCCCGGAAGATGATAGCACTTGCAAACAAAGAAACTCTCGTTGTGGCAGGCGAACTCATCATGCGACTGGCCCAGGAGAATCAGGTGCCTATCCTTCCCGTGGATTCGGAGCATTCGGCTATTTTCCAAACACTTTTAGGCGAGAGACAGCGGCCGGAGAAGATCCTTCTGACAGCTTCGGGAGGTCCTTTTTTGCACCTGACGGCGGAGGAATTGCAGCATGTCACCCGTGAACAGGCTCTCCGCCATCCTAATTGGAACATGGGGGCAAAGGTGACCATCGACTCTGCTTCGCTCATGAACAAGGGATTTGAGATGATCGAAGCCAAATGGCTCTTCGAGATGCAGCCCGATGAGATCGAAATACTCGTACATCCACAAAGCATAATACACTCCATGGTACAGTTTCGCGATGGCTCGGTCAAGGCTCAACTCGGTATTCCCGATATGCGCTTGCCTATCAGTTATGCCCTTGGCATTACGCACCGCATCCCGAACGATTATCCACGGGTGGATTTCACAGCTGCACCCCTGACCTTCGAACGCCCTGATCTCGAACGATTCCCCAACCTCTCTTACGCTTTCGACGCGATTCGTTTGGGTGGGAATGCTCCTTGTGCGCTCAATGCTGCCAATGAGATTGCCGTGGCTGCTTTCCTGCGCGATGAGATTTCTTTTACGGATATGAGTCGTCTGTTGTATGAAGTGATGGAAAAGCACGAATTGTATCGAGAAGTATCTTTGCCCACTTTCATCGAGACGGACAGTAGCACACGCCGAGTCGCCCAGTCCCTTCTGCCCAAATTCCGCCGGTAGGCGTTTCCTCTACCGGAAATTCAAATTCTTTTGCTGTTGAAAGAGTGTGTTGAGAAGAAAGACACACTCCGATTACCGGCGTACCTTATCCGGATTCTGATTGACGAAGTCTTTCCAATTCTTGACTGCCGATCCGCCCGAACGAGCCATAGGCCCCGACGTCTGAAAGAAGTGGCAGACGGCAGCTGCCAGTCCGTCCGTGGCATCCATTTCCGGTAACATCTGTTCGTCAGGTATTCGTAAATAGCGTTGGAGCATGCCGGCTACCTGCTCTTTGCTCGCATTGCCATTACCCGTAATTGCTTGCTTGATGCGCATAGGAGCATATTCCGTAATGGGAATGTCGCGAGCCAAGGCTGCTGCCATAGCCACACCCTGAGCCCGGCCTAATTTGAGCATACTCTGTACATTCTTCCCGAAGAAAGGTGCTTCGATAGCCATTTCATCCGGCAGGAACTCATCGATCAGACCTGTAATCCTGTCGAATATGCGTTTCAGACGGATATAGTGATTGTCGAATTTTTCCAGACGTATTACCCCCATAGCCATGAGTCGGGGAGTATTCCCCACGACGTGAAGCATCCCGTAGCCCATCAGTATCGTGCCGGGGTCTACTCCCATGATAATGCGTTCCTTCGGACTCATCTTTTACCTACAATTCTATTCTCCTCATCGTGGTGGCAAAGCCCATGACCCTGTTGCCGAACTTTTGGATGAGGGTAGCTATATGTTTCGCTCCCGTACCACACCAATATACGTCTATATCAGTCGGTTGGTCGGCGAGGAAATGGAGTGCTAGTGATACGCCTTCTTCTTCCTGTGCTTCCTTTTCAATGCGGTGTAAGGCAGGGGAGTGCATAGATCCGTCGGCGATGACCGATGGGATGAAAGTCGAGCGAAGATAGTCGATCAATGACTCCTCTACGGCAGCCTCCGTTACCCATGTTATATTGTACAAAATCATTCTGTGTATTCCTTTCAGAGATAACGCAAAGTTATGAAAAACCGCAATGAGCACTTTTCCTCCAAATATATCGGAGCTTGTACACTTTTTGAGGACAGTATCCCTGTTTCTCTGTCAGCGGAGAAGCTCACCGCACAGTCTCTCTCAAAACATACAATTTGCCCGACTCTCCGAAAAGGGAAAGTCGGGCAATTTTATGAAAGGACGAAAGGTAATAGCCCTATAAAAGCCTTTATCCTTCGGCGTTTAGCATTTGGAGTCGCTTCTCCAGATCCGGGAATTGGCTCTCCGGCAGGAGCGACGTACAGATACGCATAGCTTCGTTGCGCTTGCTGCCTGTCGTTTTTAGCGTGATGGCACACATACCATAGCGCACAAACTTCTCGATCAACTTGCTGCTATCCATCCCCTTATAACCGACTGTGAAGTAAAATCCGTCAGCCAGCGGTTCATCGCCGTCCTTATCATAGACGATATTGAAGCCGTTGTCAAGGAACATTTTCTTCATGATCCGAGCCTTCCGGCCATATTCGATTACAGAGTCGCGGAAGTTATATTCTCCATCATTGCAGGCTTTGAGCATAGCGGCCATACCCCATTGTGCAGAGTGAGTGGCTCCCGAAGACAGAGCATACAAAGCCGATGATGACAATGCCTCGCCGAACCGCAGACGCCCGAATGACTCTTCCAAGTCCGGATACTCACGCTCGTAGAGCTTGCCCGATATCATGAGTACTCCGATGCGCTGACCGGCATAGCTGAATGCCTTGGAGCTGGAGAGAGCCAGTATATAATTGTCCGTGTAGTTGGCTACGGAAGGTTGATAGAGCGGCTCACCCGGATGGGAATAGTCCTTACGGAAATCCATGCCGAAGTATGCCAAGTCTTCTATGACGATAACATCATGTTTGGTCGCCAGCTCACCGATGATGCGCAGTTCTTCGTCCGTCATGCACTGCCAAGTGGGATTGTTCGGGTTGGAGTAGATGATAGAGCAGAACTGTCCTGTCTGCAGATAGCTTTCGAGCTTCTCGCGCAACTTTTCTCCGCGGTATTCGAAGAGGTCGAAGCTTTCGAACTTCTGACCGAGGATGCGACACTGTAGCTTGTTCAGATTGAACCCGGGGTCGATAAAGAGCGTACCGTATTCACGGTTTTTGTGTGTGCGATTGGCCACGAGGAAAGATACGAAGCATCCCTGCATCGAGCCTACCGTAGGCACGCAAGCACGTGCCGGTATGTCGATATTGACAAAGAGTTTGGCAAAGCGCGATGCCTCCTGCTTGAGTTCGGGCAGACCATCCAAATTGGGATAAATCGAAGCTACTCCTTCGCGTAGCTTTTGTATCTCCGTCTCTATACCGATCTGAGGTGCAGGAAGTCCGGGCACACCCATTTCCATACGGCAGAATTTAGTGCCGGTAGCCTTTTCCAGATTGGTCACCAAAGCTACCAGATCTCGGATCGAAGCCATGCCGAGGTCTTTGATGTGCAGTTCGTTTTGCTTTTCACGAATCAGTTTTTCATCGATTGGAAAATTCATCTCTTGATATTTTTTACTGTGTTCTTGAATTTCTTATATCTCTTACTTCGCATCGCTCAGACGAACTACCACGTCTACGGCCGATAGTCTTTCTCCACGTCCCATCAGCGGATTGATGTCCATCTCCTCGATCTCGGGCACTGCAGCCAGCAAACGGGAGATCTTACAGAGCGTATCGGCGATTACCTCGTCGTTGATGCCCTGTTTGCCGCGAATACCGCGAATGATCGGATAGGACTTGAGCGAACGGATCATTTCCAGTGCTTCGTTTTTGCCGAGAGGAGCCAGAGCACAGCGAATATCTTTCATCACTTCCACGAATATACCGCCCAAACCGCAGGTAATCAGATGACCGAATTCGCCCTCTTTCTTTACCCCGATGAAGACTTCCACACCACTCTCCATCTGTGACACCTGTACCCCTTCAGCACCCTTGATTTGCATCAGCTTGCCAAAGCTCTCTTTTACGCCTTCTTCGGTCGAAACGTTCAGTATTACACCTCCGGCATCGGATTTGTGCGCCAGTCCCATTACCTTCATAGCCAATGGGAAACCGATACTACGTGCTGCATCCAGAGCTTCTGTCTCTGTTGTCACCAGACGTTCTTGCGGGCGAGTGATACCGGTCAAATCCAACAGCTGGAGCATATCGCCGGTTCCGAGCATACCGCTCTTGCCGGCGAGCAGACGGCGGATTTCTGCTGCTTTAGGCAATTCGCTCTCTTCAGTCATTTCGGGCTTGGGCGTTTGGTAGACCTTGCAGATGGCACGTGCCAAAGCCACTTCCTCTTCAAAGAGGATGCCTCCCTGAGCAATGAAACGCTCCATTCCTTCCTTCGCGTTGATCACAGAAGGTAGTACGGCATAGATCGGCTTCTTGCATTTTTTCTGTTGTTCGCGTATCACATCGTAAGCATCGCTCACATCGAAGAGTCCGGGGCTACCGAAAATCACGACCATACCGTCTATCGTGTCCAGATCTTTCTCGCAAGTATCGATCACTTTCGATAATTGCTCTGCTGTTCCCGTAGCGAGAATGTCGATCGGGTTAGCCACGGAAGAACCGTCAAACAACTCCGACAGCAATGTGCGAGTCTTTTCTTCGGGAATCGGAGGTACGGACATACCTCCATTGGAGAGAGCATCCGTCAGCATAACGGCCGGACCGCCTGCATGTGTGATCACAGCCATATTCTTACCGGTGAGTACCGGATGTTGAAGTACGGCACCCACGGTAGCCAGTTCTTCACGGCTGTAGCAGCGCACTACACCGGCTTTGCGGAAGAGTGCATCTACAGCCACATCGGAGTTGAGCATGGCACCTGTGTGCGAAGCTGCAGCACGTCCCCCGTCTGAAGACGTCCCTGATTTGATGGCCGCAATGCGACAGCCTTTCTGTACCAATGATCTGGCATGTTTCAGGAAGCGTTTCGGTTTGGAGATAGTCTCTATATATAGGAGCAGTGTATGAGAAGAAGTGACAGCATCGAATGTCTCGTCCAAATGTTCGAGCACATCTTCCACACCCGTTTGAGCAGCGTTGCCGACCGAATATACCGATGAGAAAGAAAGCCCCTTGCTCAGAGCCGACTCCATGATAAATACAGCAGTTGCCCCCGAACCGGAGATAAAGTCGCATCCCTTAGGCGTAAGTACCGGCACCGGAGTGGTAAATACCGATTGGTGCAGCGGATTCATTACCCCGACGCAGTTGGGGCCGATCAGGGTAGCTCCGGCTTCATTGGCCAGTTCGGCCATTTGCCGCTCGAGAGCCTTGCCTTCTGCACCCATTTCGGAGAACCCTGCAGAGAATACGATGATTCCTTTGGTCCCTTTTTCTTTCACCAGCACCTCGATCGTAGGTGGGCAGAAACGTGCAGGAATAGCCAAAATGGCCAAATCTACTTGGGGTAGATCTTTCACATCGGGCACACATTCCACTCCCTGTACGTTAGACACTTTCGGATTTACACCCAATACACGACCCTGAAACGAGCCGTTCAGAATGTTTTGTAATACTTTTCCACCGGGTTTTGTCACATCTTGCGACGCACCGATCACCGCAATAGTACGCGGTTCGATTAGTTGAGGAGTTATCATTATGTAATGCTTTAAGAAATCAGGCTTGAACCCTTTTCTACATAGAAGAAGAGGCGGATGTTACGGTCTTACGAATCCCCCTCCTTTTGTGGGCTCACAATATTACATCCTTTTTCCTACACAGCGAAATAATTCTGCTGTTAAAAACAAGTGTTAATGCACAAAAAATCCGCTTCACACCGCTCTTATGCCCCTAATCTCATGCCACACCATTCAGGCACTGCCGTCTTTGCTATTTCGATCGAATCACTCATTTGTAAAAGACGAACCACAATCCGGTTTGTTGCGGTTCGTCAATTTTGAATTTCCGGAGTGGGAAAGTTTTCGTTTTGGTTCCACTTTTTTTCTTTTCCCGCGCCAAAACGAAAAAGTTCTCAGGCCATGTTTTTTCGAGTCGTATGTCACGAATTTTGCAGACGAGAAAATTTCTGCCGCACATCACTCCGTACCTCAGCATCATCTCTATCGGTCCTATTTTTTTATTTGTAGAAAAATTTTTTTCTCTTCTCTTTCTGTTTCTTTTGCGCTCTTTTTTGTTTCTCCTACGCGCGCGAACATATTATATATGCCTGTATTTCCGGTTTTTCTCATGGGTGATGTCTTTCCTTTTCCGCATGTTTTGTGGGTATTTTTGAGGAAAAAACTCTTTGAAAGATTTGGTTGTAAAGAAAAAAGGAGTACTTTTGTGACCGCAAAAGCGATCGATGACCGATTGACCGAGGATGAAGGGGTTTTTCCGACAAGCGGGTCGGGGGGCTCTTTAACGGGAAGGACGGCAAAACGCCTCCTTTATTCAAAGTCAGGCGAAAAACGCCGATTGATTTTGCTGATTCGGAAAAAGGTTTTACTTTTGCACCCACTGTCCGCTGCTTGATCGGCTCCGTGCCGTGATGGGGGATATGGGATAAAAAGACAGCGATCATTGACATTGTTCATACGAAGAACAAAAGTGTAGTACAAGAAGAGAAGCGAGAGAGAAGTGCTTCGTTTTCCTTGGCTCTGCCCTGAAACCGGGGGATAGAGGCAAAGGGCGATGCATACTGCTCTCGACTCAAAAAATACTCTGTCAAAGAGAAAGAAAAGACCGAGAGGGAAAAAGAAACCGAGGTG
>NZ_KB899165.1 GCF_000378065.1 Porphyromonas gulae DSM 15663
TGATGAAGAATACGACGGTGAACAACGGCAATGGGGCTCAGATCGTATGGCGTTCTAACGATACGGGTTCGTCCGGTATGCCTTCTCTTGTGATGGATGTTCTTGGCAACGAGTCTGCCGACCGTTTGTGGATCTTTACGGAGCCGGGTCTTTCTTTCGGTTTCGACAACGGCTGGGATGGTCGCAAGCTGCCGGAGAAGGGACTTTCACAGCTTTATGCGCTGTCGGATATCGGCAATGATAAATTCCAGGTTGCGGCTGTTCCTGAGTTGGATAATCTGCAGATCGGCTTCGATGCAGATAAGGATGGTCAATACACATTGGAGTTTGCCCTTTCTGATCATTTTTCGAAAGGGGCTGTATATCTGCACGATCTTCAGACCGAATCCAAGCACCGTATAACGAATACCACTTCGTATTCATTCGAGGCCAAACGAGGGGATTCGGGTGCACGATTCCGACTCTCGTTTGATGAGGCCGGCGTTGATTCGGAGGAAATGTCTGTTGTGGTTGGTACGGTTGGAAAGCGGATTGTTGTTAGCAACAACAGTGCCCATGACTACACAGTGCAAATTTACACCACTGACGGTAAGCTATTGTTCCGCGGGGATGTAAAGGCCGGAGGCAAGTCGATGACAGAAGCTCTGACTGATGGAGCGTATGTTGTCAGTCTTCATAGTCCTACTACAGCTACTGACGTAAGGAAGCTAATCGTTAACTGATGAGTAAAAATCAAAGCACCGTTGTAACGATGAGATTGCTCGTTGCATATCCAATTACATCGGACTTGATACATCTCTCTAAATGTTAGTAAGAGGGGGTTGTGAAGTAAAGTATTTTCCAACCCCCTCTTAACATCCTTACTCTACCGTTAAAATCTCTTTGTTTCAAATTTCAATGGGTAATTTGGATTTATTATCTAAAAAGACCAGTTTTTTGTGGAAACAAAAAGGATTGTTCGTAGTAGGCATTGCTAATACGAATAATGAATCTTATGTTTCGTAACCTACGTTTTCTAAATGGATAAGGTTTCTGACTCATTTTTTTTGTGCACCTTTGTGTAAAGAAGGGGCTGACTCTCATTCTGTAGTGTTATTGTGTCTTGATATTAAATAATTTCTCGAAAAAAAGTGCATGTTGGCATGCAAGTAATTAAAGTGTAAGATAAAGGAAGCGTATGAAGAAGAATTTGATTTTCTTGGTGTTGTTTTTGAGCGGACTGTTTGCTGCATCTGCTCAGCGCGTGGCTCTTAAGAATAATTTGCTTTATGATGCAACGCTAACCCCCAACTTGGCCTTGGAAATAGGTGTAGGCCCTAAAATGACTGTAGACCTCTTGGGAGGAGTAAACCCTTTCAAGATCAGCGATGATCATTATTGGAAGCATTGGCTTGCCCAGCCGGAATTGCGTTATTGGTTCTGTGAGAAATTCAATGGAGTGTTTATCGGACTTCATGGTCATGTCGGTCAAATGAATATCGCAGGAATATCAGTTCCTCCTGTTGGCTCCATTCATCCTAAGAGTGACTTCGACGATGCCAAGTATCATCGTTATCAAGGATGGTTCTATGGTGGTGGTATCAGTATAGGCCGTCAGTGGATCTTGGGCAATCATTGGAATCTGGAAGCAAGTATCGGTGGTGGCTATATTCACTTCGACTATGACAAGTATCAGTGTGTAGAGTGTGGGAAGAAAGTTGGTGTTGACAAGAAGGCCGATTACTTTGGCCTGACGCGAGCCACTCTTTCGTTAATCTATCTGTTTAAGTAATTCCTAATAAATGAACTCTCAAAAAAAGAGGCTTTTAATATGAAAAGAATACAACTAACTCTTATCGCTCTCTTCGCCGCTGTTGCCGGTTTGGTCGCTCAAAATACTTACGAAGGAGCAATTTCATATAAAATTTCGTTGGACAAAACCGGAAATAAGGTCGCACTAAATGGTGTGGCAGATATGAGTGGTTTGAAGCTCAAGAGCACTCAGATGATCATTGTTACGCCTATTCTTCGTTCAGAAGATGGTACGAGCCGAGTGGAATTTCCTTCGGTAGTCATTACAGGTCGCAATCGAACAAAAGCTCTCAAGCGTGAAATCGCATTTAGTTCGGCTTTGCCCCAAGCAAAAAATGCAGCCCAATACATTCGCCGCCACAATGGGAAGAGCGAGCAGTTTGCTTTCATGGGAGAGCATGCTTATGCTCCCTGGATGATGCATGCCAAATTTGTAGTTCGCGAAGAGGTGCGAGGTTGTGCCAAGTGTCCCGTTGGTCTGGCAGACGTTGCTGTGCCTTTCGAACCTTTGTTCAATCCTGCGGAAGCTCCTTATCTGTTGGCTGAGGTTACCCCGGCCGAAGAAGTGGAAAAGCAGCGAGAGTCCAGCTTCGATGCTTATATCAATTTCAAAGTCAATAAGGCAGATGTCCTTCCTGAATACCGTAACAATAAGGCGGAGTTAGAGAAAATCAGAGAATTTGTAAGCACTGTGAAGGCTAATCCTAACTATTCGGTCAATAAAATGATCATCGAAGGATTTGCTTCTCCCGAGGCTTCAATAGCCCACAATAAGGCTTTGTCTGAGCGTCGTGCCAAAAGGCTTGCAGAAGAATTGGTGCGCAAGTATGGGAAAACGTTGCCGAATATAACCACTAAGTTCGGCGGTGAAGACTGGAAAGGACTGAAACTGGCTATCGAAAAGAGCGATATAGCCGATCGTGATCGCGTACTGGAGATAATCAACTCCGATAAATATGCCGATGATGATGCACGTGAGCAGGCTCTGAAGCAACTTTCGTCTTATCGTCATATCTTGGATCAGATCTATCCGAATTTGCGTCGCAATACGATAACCATGGGATATATCGTTCGCGATTATACACTCGAAGAGGCTCGCGCAATCATTAAGACTGCTCCGAAAGAACTTAGTGAGGCCGAAATGTACCGTGTGGCAATGTCTTATCCCAAGGGAGACCAAGAGCGTTTGTTTGCTCTGAATACGACCCTGAAGTATTTCCCTGAAAGTGTAACGGGCCGAATCAATTTGGCTGTGGCCGCTTTTGAAGGTGGAGATGCTCAGCAGGCAATTGCTCTGTTGAGTCCGATTCAGACAGAAAAGGGTGTAAGCAATATCCTTGGAGCTGCTTATGCTCGTACGGGAGATTTTGCTCGTGCCGAAACCTTCTTCCGTAAGGCGGTTGCAGAAGGAGATACAAATGCGCAGCGCAACCTTGATATGTTGCTTGGCAAAAAATAAGTGGAGTTTTCCATATTGATTATTAAGGTGCACCGGGACTTCTGTTTCGGTGCACTTTTTTTGTGGCAAATCGAGTCTGCGTACAGAGATGTGTTTTGTGTGCCAAAAAACTTTTCAACAACGAAGACGAGTTTGGAATCATTCCAAATAAGCGACTCTATGAAAGCCGAATTCAAGGAGAAAATGATGCTGTGATGAACTTTTTTGGATCGGAAGCTCTTTTTCGTCAGGTCGAAGAGCAATCCATATACAAATCATTTTCAATTTATATATAAACCGTTTCCCATTTATATATAAATCATTTTCAATAAATATACAGATCGAAAACGGTTTGTATATAAATCGCAGCCCCCTAAAGGCTTTCTCGTAAGGTGATAAAACAGAGGCACCCGTCCGATTCAAGAGGAAACCGGACGGGTGCCTTATGTCGTGAGGTTATCGGAAGATTATGGGGCTTTACACCTCATGGACACTGATCTCTTTTGTGAGCATGCTGTGACGGTATATGCCGGTATGGACAGGGTAGAATCCGTCCAAAGGCCGAAAGGAAGGAGAGAAAACAGAGTGCATATCTGTTGTCATTGAGTCGTTGGTAAACGTTAGTAAACTGGTTTTGTTCGATGGACCAACCCTTTTTGTGATATACAGGTGTCCGCATTCCTGTGGGGTCTCCTATCGCACTGCAAAAGTAGGAAAAAAGCCGACTCCGAAGATGCGAAGCTCTTGTCATTTCCTCGTCGCTGCTTTCGTTCGTGCTATGTACATACGAGACAAAAGACATAAAACTGTTTGTAATGTCATCCTAAAGCGTTACTTTTGCAAAGTTTTTCATCTTACACGAAATGGCATCATCCGGAAGATACGTACTGAATCTCAAGTCGCTGCCACAAGGCAAGCACCGATTCGATTACGAATTGGGTGATTCCTTTTTTGAGCAGTCCGGAAGTTACGATATTTTAGGCGGGACATTGGCTGCAAAGGTCGAAGTGGAACGCAATGGCGATGTCTTTAATTTTTGCATCGCGCTTGACGGAATTGTCAAGACTGCTTGTGACCGATGTCTCGATGAGGTGGAAATGCCGGTAAAAGAGGAAAATAAATTGGTGGTTCGTTTCGGCGATTCTTATCAAGAGTTGAGCGACGATCTGCTTGTAGTCCCTCTGTCGGAAGGTACATTGGATCTAAGCTCGCTTCTTTATGAGTATTCCGAATTGGCTATCCCGATGCAGCGTATGCATTCGGATGGAGAATGCGACCCCGAGATGATGAATCGAATGTCCGATCTGCTGGCGATAGATGCTGATGAAGCAACAGAAGAATCCGGTATGACCGCTCACGATTCGAGGTGGGATTCTCTTGGAAAACTATTGGAACAAAAAGAACAATTTAAATAAATAAAAATGGCACATCCTAAAAGAAGACAGTCCAAAACGAGAACCGCCAAGCGGAGAACTCATGACAAAGCCGCTATGCCGACTTTGGCCAAGTGCCCCAATTGTGGAGCATGGCACATCTATCACACAGTATGTGGTGATTGTGGCTACTACCGCGGTAAGTTGGCAATCGAAAAAGAAGTGGCAGTGTAAAATTGCTTGCCCTCGGTCGATGTCGGTCGCATAGGCGGCAAGAACGAGCAAAAGAGTCCCTTAGACCTGTTCTTTGGGACTTTTTTTTTATTTTAGCGGCCACAAATAATCTTTTCCGGCGGGATATGGCCTTTGAAAAAGGCTGACGCCCGTCCATTATGCAACAAATTCAATTATGAATAAAATAAACGCGGCTATAACAGCCGTTGGGGCCTATCTCCCTGAAGATGTTATTACCAATGCCGATCTGGAAAAAATGGTTGATACCAATGACGAATGGATCATGACCCGTGTAGGCATCAAGGAGCGTCGGATCCTTCGAGACAAGGATAAAGGGGCTTCCTATCTGGCTATTCGTGCGGCACAAGACCTCTTCGATCGTCATGGTATCGATCCCAAGAGCATCGACGGCTTGATCCTTGCAACCAACTCGGGCGACTATCATTTCCCTTCCACGGCCAGCATCGTTGCTCATGAGATCGGCTGTGGCGACATCTTTACTTTCGATATGCAGGCGGCCTGTCCCACGTTTATTTATGCTCTTGAAGTGGGAGCCAATTTTATCCGTTCGGGACGTTACTCCAAGATCCTTGTGATCGCTACGGAGAAGATGACGGCTATTACGGATTATACCGATCGGGCTACTTGTCCGCTATTCGGGGATGGTGCCGGTTGTGTTTTGCTCGAGGCTACCGAAGAAGAAGTAGGCGTTATGGATGCGGTGCTGCACTCCAATGGTATCGGCAAAGATCATTTGATCATGAAGGCGGGTGGATCGGCATGTCCTCCTACACACGAAACGGTGGATAATCGTTGGCACTATGTGTATCAGGAAGGACAGGTAGTATTCAAGCATGCTGTCGTAGATATGTGCAACAGCTGTGTGGAGATCATGGAGCGCAACAATCTTTCGCACGATGATATTACTTGGGTAGTACCTCATCAGGCCAACCTCCGAATCATCGATGCCGTTGCCCGACGGATGGGAGTCCCATACGAGAAAGTGATGGTCAATATCGAGCGTTATGGCAATACCAGTTCGGCTACAATCCCCATTTGTCTGTGGGAGTGGGAGCATAAGTTGAAGAAAGGCGATGTTCTGGTCATGACCTCATTCGGTGCCGGCTTTACGTGGGGAGCTGTCTATGTCAAGTGGGCATACGATGGCAGCACGGTTCGTTGATCATACACAATAGAAACAGGGGGCTGCTTCGCCGCGAAGGCAAACAGCCCCTTATTCGTACATATAACAAAGCTTCGAAATGCAAGTAGGGGAGTCCGGTCACCGTTCGGGATTTGTCAATATCGTTGGAAACCCCAACGTCGGGAAAAGTACACTGATGAATCTGCTTGTCGGTGAGCGGATTTCTATCATTACCTCCAAGGCGCAGACCACCAGACATAGAATCATGGGGATTGTGAATACGCCGGAGATGCAAATCGTTTATTCCGATACACCGGGAGTACTTCGTCCCAATTACAAACTCCAACAGGAAATGCGGGAGTTCTCCGAATCTGCTCTCGGGGATGCCGATGTACTGGTTTATGTGACGGACGTGGTGGAGAAGGCAGATAAGAATGCTGATTTTCTCGCTCGCGTATCCCGAATGGAGTGCCCTGTACTTCTGGTCATCAACAAGATCGACCTGAGCAATCAGGAAGCATTGGAAAAACTGGTGGAAGAGTGGCGTAGCATATTGCCCAAAGCAGAGATTCACCCCATTTCGGCTACGAACAACTTCAATGTCGGGCTGCTGCAGAGACGCATCGAAAGCCTCATCCCACCCTCTCCTCCTTACTTCGAAAAAGATGCGCTCACGGACAAGCCGGCACGTTTTTTCGTTACGGAGATCATTCGTGAGAAGATCTTGCTGTACTACCAAAAAGAAATTCCCTATGCGGTGGAAGTGGTCGTGGAGGAATTCAAGGAGGAGAAGACCATTATCCGCATCAAGTCGCTGATCATCGTAGAGCGTAATTCTCAGAAAGGGATAATCATCGGCCCGAAAGGAGCGGCCATCAAACGTGTGGGGTCAATGGCCCGGCGCGATTTGGAGCGTTTCTTCGGAAAGAAAATCTTCTTGGAGATCTTTGTGAAGGTCGAAAAAGACTGGCGCAACAGGGATAATCTGCTTCGTGCCTTCGGCTATCAGTTGGATTAGTCCTTGGTCGGTCGTAGCATGACAAGCAACAATCAGAACGAAATCATAGAATAGAAATAGAGATATGGGAGCATTAGTCGCCATCGTAGGCCGTCCGAATGTGGGCAAGAGCACATTGTTCAACCGCCTTACCCAAAGCCGGCAAGCCATCGTAGCCGAAGAGGCCGGTACTACGCGCGATAGGCAGTACGGCCGGGTGCATTGGAACGGTCGGGAGTTTTCCATCGTCGATACCGGAGGCTGGGTGGTCAATTCGGAAGATGTTTTCGAGGAAGAAATCAATAAGCAAGTGTATATTGCTGTCGAGGAAGCAGATGTAGTCCTCTTCGTCGTAGACAACCAGACCGGAGTGACTTCCCTTGACGAACAAGTCGCCGAGATCCTGCGCCGAAGCAAAAAACCGGTTATAGTCGTAGCCAATAAGGTGGACAATACCGAAGATCATTATTCTGCTTCCGAATTCTATTCCTTTGGTTTGGGCGATCCTTACTGCGTTGCAGCTGTCAGCGGTTCGGGGACAGGCGATTTGCTCGACAGGGTGATGGAGCTATTGCCGGCAGAGAGCGGCCAATCGGACCTGGACGAAACACTCCCTCGAATAGCCATCGTAGGCCGTCCCAATGCAGGGAAAAGTTCCTTGCTGAATGCCTTCATCGGAGAGGACAGGCATATCGTGACGGATATAGCAGGCACGACAAGGGACTCTATATACACTAAGTACAATAAGTTCGGACTCAATTTTTACCTTGTCGATACCGCCGGTATTCGCAAAAGGGGTAAAGTGAATGAAGACCTGGAATACTACTCCGTTATCCGATCCATTCGTGCCATCGAAAACTCCGACGTATGTGTGCTGATGCTGGATGCCACACGAGGTGTGGAGTCGCAGGACCTCAATATCTTTCAGATTATCCAGCGCAATAGCAAGGGACTGGTCGTATGTATCAATAAGTGGGACTTGGTGGAAGATAAAAGTCAGGCCGTCATCAAGACGTTCGAGAATGCCATCCGGCAGCGTTTTGCTCCCTTCACGGATTTCCCCCTTCTCTTCATATCGGCTATGACCAAACAAAGGATCTTCAAAGTGTTGGAGACGGTCAATCAGGTCTATGCACGCCGCTCGACTCGTATTCCTACGCACAAGCTGAATGAAGTGATGCTGCCCATTATCGAGGCTACACCGCCTCCTGCTACCAAGGGCAAATACATCAAAATAAAATATGTGATGCAGCTTCCGACGGCAGTGCCTTCATTTGCCTTTTTTGCCAATCTGCCTCAGTGGGTGAAAGAGCCTTATAAGCGTTTTTTGGAGAATCAGATTCGTACCCACTGGGATTTTTGCGGTACTCCCATCAACATTTTTATCCGTGAGAAGTAGGGTTTGCCCCCTGCTCAATACGTTTAAGTCATTATAGAAGAATACAATGATATGGAATGGAAACGTTTTAGATTTCTGAACAATGTCGTCGGTTGGGGCGTTTTTGCAGTTGCAGCTATCGTCTATCTGATGACAATCGAGCCTACAGCCAGCCTGTGGGACTGTGCCGAGTTCATAGTCTGCGTAAACAAGTTGGAGATCGGTCATCCGCCCGGAGCACCCTTCTTCATGCTCGTCTATAATATCATATCGCATTTCACGAGCGATCCGTCACAGGTGGCATGGCTTGCCAATGCTACCAGTGCATTGGCCAGTGCCTTTACCATCCTGTTTTTGTTTTGGACGATTACCCACCTTGTCCGCCGCGTACTTGTACCGACAGTACGCAATGTATCCGGATTGGAAGAGCCGTCGAGGAAAATATCCGTTCCACGGGTAATCACGATCCTCGGCAGTGGAGTCGTTGGAGCCTTGGCCTATACGTTCAGCGATACGTTTTGGTTCAGTGCCGTCGAGGCTGAGGTATATGCATTGAGTTCTTTCTTTACGGCTGCCGTTTTCTGGCTGATGCTCAAGTGGGAGGAGCGTGCCGACAATCTACGCAGCGACCGCTGGCTCGTGTTGATCGCTTATCTTATGGGACTCAGCATCGGAGTGCACTTGCTCAATCTCCTCTGTATCCCTGCCATGGCTTTGGTGTATTACTATCGCCGTGCTTCCAAGCCCACAGGGAAGGGTGCTTTGTTGGCCCTTTTGGCTTCCTTCGCCCTTATCGGGGTGATGATGTTCGGTGTGATACAGGGTATCCCCAAGGTTGCCGGCGTATTCGATGTCTTCGCCGTCAATACTCTTGGTTTCAGCTTCAATAGCGGTTTGTATTTCTATTTCTTCCTACTGGCAGCCATATTGATTTGGTCTGTGAGGGAGACTTATTCCGCACAGGCCGAAGGTGATAAGAAGGGTACAACCAAATCGATGCGCATGCGCTTTGCCGTGTTGCTGAGTGTTGTCCTGATGGGTATTCCTTTTATCGGCAATGGCATCCTTCTCGGCATAGTCCTTACACTGGTCATAGCTTATTGGCTGTTTGCATCCAAGCGATTGAATGTGCGGTTCTTGCATACGGCCTTGATGAGTATGCTGGTTATCCTCGTCGGTTTCTCCTCTTACGGTGTTATCCTCGTTCGTGCCGTTGCCAATCCGCCGATGAATGAGAATGCTCCGTCCAATGCCTTTTCGCTTCGTAGCTACCTTGCTCGCGAACAATACGGAAGTACCCCGTTGATCTACGGACCTTCCTTTGCATCCCAACCTATCGGTTTGAAGGATGGACAGGAAGTAACAGGGCCTTCGCCCAAGGTAAATCCTATGGATAAAGACCGCTACGAAACGCTCTATACACAACGCGAGTATGAATACGGAGATGGTTCCATGATGCTTTTCCCGCGTGTCTATTCCACTACCGATGGACATCCGCAAAGTTATAATATCTGGATGGGGCGATCCGAAACGGATGCCAGTATGCCTACCTTCGGAGAGAATCTGAAATTCTTCTTCAACTATCAGGTCAATTATATGTACTGGCGTTATTTCCTTTGGAATTTCTCCGGCCGTCAGAATGACCTGCAAGGCGACGGAGGACTATTGCGTGGCAATGCCGTGACGGGTATTCCCTTCATCGACAAGATTCTTATCGGCCCAACCGATGATATGCCGGACTTCATGGCCAAGAATCGCGGACACAATGTGTATTACATGCTTCCGCTGCTTTTGGGCCTGATCGGTATTTCTTTCCAGCTGTTGCGAAAGGAGAAAGGGGCACAGAGTTTCTGGATCACTTTCTTCCTCTTCTTTATGACCGGTTTGGCCATCGTATTGTATCTCAATCAGACACCCGGCCAACCGCGCGAGCGAGACTATGCCTATGCGGGATCTTTCTATGCTTTCTGTATTTGGATCGGTTTCGGTGTGGCCGGATTGGTCGATTTCTTGCGTCGGGCCAAACTCAGCCACGCCACTGCGGCTACCATCGCTACGGCTGCTGCCGTGCTGGTGCCTATCCAGATGGCCGGCCAGAACTGGGATGACCACGATCGTTCGGGACGCTACGTGGGACGCGATTTCGGTGCCAATTATCTGGAGAGCTGCGATCCCAATGCCGTTATTTTCACCTATGGCGACAACGATACCTTCCCGCTCTGGTATGCTCAGGAGGTAGAAGGCGTTCGTACCGATGTCCGTGTGAGCAATCTCAGCTACTTGGGAGCAGACTGGTACGTACGCCAGATGAAGCAGCAAGCCTATCAGTCCGATCCGCTACCGTTGAAGAATATGAATGAATCCTTCATCAGCCGGAATGCCTTCGTCCGTATAGACCCCAATTACTCTGCCAGAGATCCGGAACTGAACCTTCGTTCACTCCCGGGTAGTGGATTCACGGCCGATGGCAAGCCCGTCATGATGCTGTCCGAAGCCATGAAAATAGCTACTCGCCCCGTCACTTATGGTAATGGTGTGATGCCGAGCGAGAATCTGTACCTGCCGGTAGATTCGCAAGCATTGGGACAGGCGTTTGGCGATTCGGCTAAGGTGCATGTCCGTCGGACCATCGATCTGTCTTTGGCCGGTAAGGGCATCCTCTCATTGGCCGATCTGAGCGTCCTCGATCTGATAGCCAATAACGAATGGAAGCGTCCTATCTATTGGGCTATTACGTCTCCGAGCAATTCCTTCTCCAACCTGCCGGACTACTTGCGTCAGACCGGTATGGCCAATCAGTTTGTGCCTTTCAAGGCCCGTCGCGTAGGCGATAACATCGATGTGGAGAAGACCTATACCAACGTGATGACCAAGTTCCGCTTCGGAGGAGCCAATAATCCCAAGGTGTACTTCGATGCAGATATTCGTAATTCCACCAATACTTATCGCGTAGCTGTGTTTTCTCCGTTGGCAAAGGCCTTGCTCGAAAGAGGCGATACCGTTCGTGCCCGCAAGGTGCTCACCAAATGCCTCCAAGAGATCAGTCCTGAAGTCGTACCCTATGATTATCGCTCGCTGGTATTGGCACAGACCCTGTACGATGCAGATATGGTGGCCGATGCAGATCGGATAGTCAAGGCCGTGGCAGGCTCTTCGATGCGTACGCTTAACTGGTTCTTCCGCCTGTCGGAATCCAAGTTTATGCAGATGCTTTCCGAAGGAGAGATCGATCAGGAGATGAATACAGTTGCTACGGCTCTTCGACTCAGTACTGCTTACGACAGCAAGGTGCTGGACGAATATCTGCCCGTATTCCAGAACTATTATAAGGTTCTCTACGCTGATCAGCAGGGTAATAGCAAACCGCAATAAATGCAGCTCAGACTCGTAGAACGACTTATCTGTCGCGTGCCCATGTGGTACCGGGCTTTGTTCCCCGGTGCCACATGGCGTATTCCTGCCAAAGAAGGAAAAAGCATCTATCTGACCTTTGATGACGGTCCCATACCGGAGGTAACACCCTGGGTATTGGATACGCTCGATGAACTTGGCGTCAAAGCTACGTTCTTCTGTGTGGCGGACAATGTGCGTCGCTATCCCGATCTTTTTGCCGAGATACAGCACCGTGGTCATCAGGTAGGCAATCACACTTTCCACCATCTGCAAGGGCTGAAAGTCCGCACGCGTACCTATCTGAAAGATGTGGAAGAGGCCGACCGGCTTATCAATTCTCGCTTCTTCCGACCACCACATGGTCATCTTCGCTTCATGCAGACCCTCCTGCTTAGCAATCACTACGACATTATTATGTGGGATGTGATCACGCGTGATTATAACGCTCGCCTTTCACCCGATACCGTCTTCGGTTCGGTAGTTCGCTATGCACGCAACGGCTCCATTATTACCTTCCACGACTCCCTCAAAGCCACTCCCAATATGCAGCAGGCCATGCCTCGCGCTGTTCGCTGGCTTTTGGATGAGGGCTACACCTTCAAGTGCCTGGGCGATCCGGCCGACTAAGCCGTTTACCTGTTTTTCCCCTTTTGCCCGATGATTGTCCTTACGGAAGACGGATCTCCCACCATCCTTTCGTCTCATTACGGCGAACACTACCACTCCATACACGGTGCGTGTCGTGAGAGCGAACATGTATTCGTTCATACGGGATTATTGCACCGTCTGGAATCTTTCCATCTCTCCGGTACTTTGTATCTCTTTGAAGTCGGATTCGGAACGGCTCTCAATGCGCTACTAACCCTGCGTGAACAACGGTGTCGGGGTCTCTCCATTCATTACTCTGCCATTGAGAAATTTCCTCTCGAAGGGGATGTATATGAGCATCTTCGCTTTTCTGTGGGAATGGCCGATGAAGACAAACTCCTGCAAGATCTCCACCATGCACCGTGGGGAATGGATTGTGAAATATATCCCGGCTTCACGTTGCACAAGATAGCATCCGACCTGACCGATTTTACATTCCGTAAGCCTATCGACCTCATCTATTTCGATGCTTTCTCTCCCGAAGTTCAGCCGGAGTTGTGGAGCGAAGAGATTTTCACTCGAATGGCCGGGGCATGCCGTTCAGGAGCGGTATTGGCTACCTACTGTGCCAAAGGAGAGATCCGCCGCCGGCTCACACGCGCCGGCTTCCGTATGGAACGCCTACCCGGACCTCCCGGCAAACGCGAAATCTTGCGCGGCACTTATTCCCTTGAAAATAGAGGGGACGACCTCTAAATCACCGCTCCATCATATCGATAGTGCATATGCAGACTCCCAAGTGTATTTGGTTCGGGAAAATAACTGTTTGCCGTGCTGAAAAACGTGGCGCGAGATTTTTTTCGTTCCGGTTCGGCAAGTGAAAATTTTACGCGCCGAAACGAAAAAAATCTCGTCCCACTTTTCTCGATTTTACGAATGGTAATCGGCGAGGTTCCGGTGCGTAAATTTTCAACCGATAGTTTGCCCCGATGGCACAAAATCATAATCATCAGTCCATCTTTCGATCCGATCTGACGGGATTATGCATGGAGAGAGGACAATCGTTAGCTTTGCAATCCAATCGAAACAGATCCAATATGATACGCATCATACAACCGATCATACGAAGCGAGCGAAGACGCAAATTGGGACGCGAATACTTCATCCTTCACCGCAAGCTGTCGGACTGCTTTTCTTCGATCAAATGGGCTTTACCATCAGAGGGGGACTATTCTCATGGTTGTTCCTATCCGGTCATGGAGCATCGGTCGCTCATTATGCGCCGGCTGAAGGATGTGGACATGTACCTGCAAGAGAACAAACGAACCAATCTGCGACTGGCCGTCTCCAAGCTCCATGGCATGATCATACGCCCCGGCGAGACCTTCTCCGTTTGGCGCCATGTAGGCCGGCCGACTGCTCGCAAGGGGTACCTCGAAGGTCTGGTGCTGAATCAGGGGAAGATCGGCAAAGGAGTGGGAGGCGGTCTCTGTCAGCTTGGCAATCTGCTTTTTTGGATGTTCGCCCATACGCCGCTGTCCATTGTCGAGCGACACAGGCACAGCTTCGATGTTTTTCCCGATATCAATCGCAGCATTCCTTTCGGAGCAGGGGCTACGCTTTCGTACAACTATATCGACCTTCGGGTCAGGAACGATACGCCCCACACCTACCGACTGGAACTCTGGCTGGACGATACGTACCTGAACGGACGTATCAGTTCCGATACGGAGCAGACGGATCGCTATCGCATCGAGGAGACGGATCACCGCATAGAGCATCAGAGCTGGGGTGGCTATACGCGGCACAATAAACTGGTACGTATCGTCACCCGCGCCGATGGAAGCGAATATACCGAGCCGTTTGCGGAGAATCATGCCATCATGATGTACAACCCGCTACTTAGCCCACCGCAAAACAGTGGCACCACGGCTTTTGAACGGTGATCTCGGCGGCTTCTTGGGATAGCTCTTTTTCAGAGAAAGACTGAGAATAAAGCATATATTTGTACGGAAATAGAATAAAAACCACAATCCCCATAATCTGAGTTCCCTATGAGATACGGATTTATGAAAGTTGCGGCAGCCGTTCCCTTTGTGAAAGTGGCTGACTGCGACTACAATATCGAGCGGATCGACCGCATGGTACACGAGGCCGATGCCAAGGGTGTAGAGATAATGACGTTCCCCGAATTGAGCATCACGGGTTATTCGTGTGGCGACTTGTTTTATCAGCCCTTCCTCCAAGAGCGAGCCAATGACGCCTTGTGCCGACTGGTGGAGCAGACCGCCAATACGACTGTCATGGTGATAGTGGGGATGCCGCTGCGCGTGGAAGAAAAGCTGTTCAACTCGGCCGTGGTATTCCAGCAGGGAAAGATACTCGGCGCCATCCCCAAAACATACCTGCCCAACTATCGGGAATTTCAGGAAGCTCGTTGGTTCTCACCGGCTCATACCCTGCAGTACTCGACCATCAGTATCGGTCAGCACAGCGTACCGATCGGGCGGAACCTCATATTCAAATGTGGTACCGTGGGTGTCGGCATAGAGATTTGTGAGGATATGTGGACGCCTTTCACTCCGGGTACACGTCTCTGTCTTTATGGAGCGGAAGTGATCTTCAACCTCTCCTCCAGCAACGAAAATGCAGGCAAACATTCTTACCTGAGATCGCTTATCAGCGGCCTTTCGTCACAGGGTATCTGTGCTTATGTATATGCCAGCAGCGGATACGGCGAAAGCTCCGCGGACATTGTTTTCACCGGCAAAGCCTTTATTGCCGAGGCTGGAGAGATCGTGGAGGAGATGGAGCGATTCCGCTATGAGGAAAGGATGATCATCAGCGATATAGATGTTTCGCGCATTCAGACGGAGCGGCTCATCAATAGCAGCTTCAAGGCTGCCGTTACCTTCCACACCCATGACGAAAAGTTCAATCAGCTGCCCTTCAAACTGCGTAGCCGGCAGGAGTCTCTCCCGATGACGCGCCGTGTGGATCGCAATCCCTTCATGCCGGAGGATAAGGATCTCAAGGAGCGTTCGCGCGAGATGATCAATATCCAAGTGTGCGGCCTGATGCAACGCCTGCTACACATGGGTGCGGAGCACGCCGTAATCGGCATCTCGGGCGGACTCGACTCTGCACTGGCACTGATCGTCTGTGCACAAGCGTTCGACCGGCTGGATTTGCCCCGTAAGAACATCATTGCCGTTACGATGCCGGGGTTCGGAACTTCCGAACGTACTTATCGGAATGCCTTTGCTCTGATGGAGGCCATCGGCGTGACGATCAAAGAGATAGACATCAAGGAGGCTTGTCTCCGACACTTCGAAGCCATAGGGCATGATCCGGAGGTGCAGGATACGACCTTCGAGAATACGCAAGCTCGTGAGCGGACGCAGATACTGATGAACCTGGCCAATATATACAACGCTCCCGTTATCGGCACAGGCGATCTGTCCGAACTGGCTCTCGGATGGGTGACGTACAATGGCGATCATATGTCCATGTATGCCGTCAATGCCGGGATAGCCAAGACTACGGTACAGATTCTCGTCGATTATATAGCGCATAGCGGCTGGCTGGATGATGCGGCTTCGGCCGTTTTGCTGGACATCGTTCGTACTCCCATCAGTCCCGAGCTGAAGCCTGTGGGGCAGGATGGAAATATCAGCCAGAAGACGGAAGATCTGGTCGGGCCATACGAGTTGCACGACTTCTTCATCTACCATTTCCTCCACAATGAATACAAGCCCTCGAAGATCTACTACCTTGCCGGTGTAGCTTTCAAGGGAATCTATACCAAGGCCGAGATCAAGAAATGGATGATGGTATTCTTCCGTCGCTTCTTCGCTCAGCAGTACAAACGCAACTGCATGCCGGATGGGCCAAAAGTAAGCTGTATCAGTCTGTCGCCCCGCGGAGCATGGCGTATGGCCAGCGATGCCAGCAGTGCACTCTGGTTGGACGAGATAGCCAAGTTCGAAACGGATTGATCTTTCAGAGGTATCCACCGGAAATTAAAAGACGGAGGCGGTGTCTTTGGTATTTGGACACTGCCTCCGTCTTTTTTTCCTCTATCGGAGCAAGGAGGGAGAGAGAAGAGAATACTGCAAGTGCGTCGGTCTTACGACCGGATTTACAAAGGCTCTCTCGAATTTACAATCGACAATCTCAACAAGAAAAGCTACTATTTGTATTCGGCCCAACTCTTGATGCGAATATCCTCGGGGCTATGTTTGCAGAACGCTGTGATGAAGGCAGAAGCCAAACGAGCATTTGTAACCAGCGGGATATTCAGGTCGATGGCTGCACGGCGGAGTTTATAACCATTGGTCAGTTCTCCTGCGGTAAGATTCTTGTTGATATTGACCACAAGCTCGATCTCACGATTGTGAAGCAATTCCAGAGCTTGAGGCTGTCCGTTCTCGCTCGGCCAGAACACTTTGGTCGATTCGATTCCGTTCTCTCTGAGGAAGTTGTGCGTTCCCTCCGTGGCATAGATCTTATACCCCTTGGCTGCGAGCATGGCTGTAGCATCGAGCATATCCACTTTCTGCTTATAGCCTCCGGTAGATAAGAGCACACTCTTCTGAGGAATACGATAGCCCACCGAAAGCATACTCTTCAGTACAGCCTCATCCGTATCATCCGCTATACAGCCTACCTCTCCGGTACTGGTCATATCCACACCCAAGACAGGGTCGGCCTTTTGCAAACGAGTGAAGGAGAACTGCGAGGCCTTGATACCGACATAGTCCAGATCGAACTCGCTCTTGTTCGGTTTCTCTACCGGCAGGCCGAGCATGATACGCGTAGCCAATTCGATAAAGTTGATCTTGAGCACCTTGCTCACGAAAGGGAAGCTGCGTGAAGCACGCAGATTGCACTCGATCACCTTAATATCGTTACCCTTGGCAAGGAATTGGATATTGAAAGGGCCTGATATATTGAGGGCCTTCGCTATCTCACGACTGATTCGTTTGATTCGGCGGACGGTCTCTACATACAGCTTCTGTGCGGGGAACTGGATCGTGGCATCACCCGAATGCACACCGGCAAATTCGATATGCTCACTGATGGCATAGGCTATAATCTCACCATCACGCGCCACGGCATCCATCTCCACCTCCTTGGCATGTTCGATAAACTGACTGACCACGACAGGGTGTTGCTTGGAGACATTGGCTGCCAATTCGAGGAAACGATGGAGTTCCTCATCATTGGAGCACACGTTCATAGCTGCACCGGAGAGGACATAACTCGGACGAACCAAAACGGGATAACCGACTTCGGCAACGAATCCGTCGATGTCGTCCATCGAGGAAAGCTCCTGCCAACGGGGCTGATCGATACCCAGTTTATCCAACATGGCTGAGAATTTGTGACGATCCTCGGCATTGTCGATACTTTGTGCGGAGGTACCCAGGATGGGCACATGCTGTTCATCGAAACGAACTGCAAGGTTGTTCGGGATTTGTCCTCCCGTGGAAACAATAACGCCATGGGGATTTTCCAGTTCAAGAATATCCATCACGCGCTCGAATGTCAGTTCGTCGAAGTAGAGCCTGTCACTAATATCATAGTCCGTACTCACCGTCTCGGGATTATAGTTGATCATGACGGAGCGGTAGCCTTCCTTACGGATAGTAGCGAGGGCATTGACACCGCACCAGTCAAACTCCACCGAGCTGCCGATACGGTAGGCACCGGATCCGAGCACAACTACGGAACGCTTGTCGTTCTCATAGGCTACATCATGACGATCACCACTATACGTCAGGTAGAGATAGTTCGTATGAGCAGGATACTCCGCTGCAAGCGTATCGATACGCTTGACTACCGGCAGGATGCCCAGCTCCTTTCGCAAGGCACGCACCTGATTGGTTGCAGTTTCCATCGAAGTGGCATCCGGCTTAAGCACGGCGCGCGCAACCTGAAAGTCCGAAAATCCGCGCAATTTGGCCTCAGCCAAAAGTGCCGGCGAAAGATCTTCGAGCTTGTCGAGTTCTTCCATTTCCTCCGCAAGGGTAACGATACCATAGAGTTTTTCCAAGAACCAGCGGTCGATCTTGGTTAGTTCATGTATTTTATCTACCGTATAACCTTGACGGAATGCCTTGCTTATGACGAAAATGCGTCTGTCGGTCGGCTCATTCAGTGCCTTGTCTATATCAGGAATGACGAGTTCTTTATTCTCAACGAAACCGTGCATGCCTTGACCGATCATACGCAATCCCTTCTGAATAGCCTCCTCGAAGGTGCGACCGATGGCCATAACCTCGCCGACAGACTTCATGGAAGAACCTAATTGGCGACTTACACCGTGGAATTTACCCAAGTCCCAGCGAGGAATTTTGCAGACTACATAGTCAAGGGCCGGCTCGAAAAAAGCCGAAGTGGTCTGTGTCACCGAGTTTTTGAGGTCGAACAAACCGTAGCCCAGCCCTAACTTGGCGGCAACGAAAGCAAGGGGATAACCCGTTGCCTTGGATGCCAAAGCGGACGAACGGCTCAGACGAGCATTTACTTCGATGACGCGGTAGTCCTCGCTATCGGGATCGAGTGCATATTGCACGTTACATTCTCCAACGATACCGATGTGGCGAATGATTCGAATAGCCAGCTCGCGGAGTTTGTGATATTCACTGTTGGTGAGTGTCTGCGAGGGAGCGATGACGATACTCTCTCCAGTATGGATGCCGAGAGGATCGAAATTCTCCATATTGCACACAGTGATGCAATTGTCGAAACGGTCGCGTACAACCTCGTATTCCACTTCTTTCCAGCCTTTGAGGCTCTTCTCTACGAGAACTTGAGGGCTGAAAGAAAAAGCCTTTTCACAAAGGATATTCAGTTCGTCCTCATCATCGCAGAATCCGCTACCCAGACCGCCTAAAGCATAAGCAGCACGAATAATGACCGGATAGCCCAATTCGCGAGCGGCTTTGCGTGCTTCCTCCACGCTTTCCACAGCTTGGCTCTGAATCGTTTTCACGTTGATCTCATCGAGCTTGCGAACGAATAGCTCACGATCCTCCGTATCCATGATAGCTTGTACGGGCGTGCCGAGTACTTCTACCCCGTACTTTTCCAAGACACCGCTTCGATACAATTCGACTCCACAGTTCAGAGCCGTCTGACCACCAAATGCCAAGAGAATCCCATCGGGACGTTCTTTCTCAATGACTTTCTCTACGAAATAAGGCGTTACGGGCAGGAAATATATTTCGTCGGCTATTCCTTCGGACGTCTGGACTGTGGCAATATTCGGATTGACGAGTACCGTCCTGATACCTTCTTCGCGAATAGCTTTCAACGCCTGAGAACCGGAATAATCGAATTCACCGGCTTCCCCTATCTTAAGTGCGCCCGAACCGAGCAGCAGTACCTTCTTTATTTTGCTCTTGTCTATCATATTCGTATGCTACTTTGCTTAGAGGTTTTTCAAGAATTCATCGAAAACGAACATCGTATCTACCGGACCACCGCATGCTTCGGGATGGAACTGTGCAGAGAAGAAAGGCTTGCTCTTGTGGCGGATGCCTTCGTTCGTGCCATCGTTCAGGTTGATATAAAGCTCCTCCCAATCACTTCCGAGAGATGCCGGATCTACAGCAAAGCCGTGATTTTGGCTCGTTATATAGCACTTATTGGTACCTACCTCACGTACCGGCTGGTTGTGACTGCGGTGTCCGTATTTGAGCTTGAAGATACTCGCGCCGGCAGCTTTCGCCAAAAGCTGATTGCCCATGCAAATACCGCAGATAGGTTTGTCGCCGGCCACTGCCCGACGAATATGTTCCACTGTGACACCGCACATATTGGGGTCGCCCGGGCCGTTGCTGATAAAGAGACCATCGTATGCGATCTGATGAAAGTCGTAATCCCAAGGTACACGGTAGAGCGTTATATCTTCACGGAGAAGCGAGCGAATAATGTTGTCCTTCACGCCACAATCGACGAGTACCACCTTTTTGCTTCCGGTGCCGTAGACGATTACTTCACGACAAGAAGCCTCCGCTACCTGATTGACTGTGTAAGGATCGGCGAAGTCGATGTCTTCGCCTCCTTCGAGAATTATCTTTCCTTTCATCGAACCGTGTTCGCGGAGATGCTTGGCCAATGCTCTCGTGTCGATCCCCGTCAGACCGAATACCTGCTCACGCTTGAGCCAATCGCCAAGGCTTTCGACAGCATTCCAGTGGCTATAAGAATGGGAATAGTCGGACACAACGATTCCTTCCATGTGTATTCTGTCGCTTTCCATAAAGCAAGACACGCCGTTTGGCTCGACTGCTTTCGGCGGAACACCGTAATTGCCCACCAAAGGATAGGTCATAACCATGATTTGTCCGCGATAACTCGGATCAGTCAGACTCTCCACATAGCCGGTCATAGCCGTATTGAAAACGACCTCTCCGGCCACAGCTCGTTCGCAACCGAAAGAATAGCCTTCGAAACGGCTACCATCGTCCAATATCAATGTCGCTTTTCTTTGCTCTCTCATACGTTCTTAATACTCTTTCGATTCTGGAAATAATTATTTGCCATAGTCCTCTTCCATGTAGCTGATGAAAGCTTCATTTACCAAATGGGCCCCTCCGGGTGTCGGATAATCGCCGGAGAAATACCAGTCTCCCGGATGATTCGGTATCGCCTGATGCAAGCCTTCCAAACTTTGATATACGATCTCCACCTTGGCACGCACACCTTCCGGCTTCAATAGCTCTACCATCTTGGCAGAAATCTCCTCGGCGGTGAAAGGCTTATAGATAGTCTTAACGACATTCTCGACCTCTTGTCCGAAGCTCAACTTGCGAAGCTCCAACGCTTTTGCATAGGCATCGTGCAACACTTGCTCCATACCACGCTCCTGAAGCAGTGCCACAGCAGAGCGGAAAGCGACGAATTCGCGCATCTTACGCATATCGATACCATAATAGTCCGGATAACGAATCTGCGGAGAGCTGGAAACAATGACGATCTTCTTGGGTTGCAACCTGTCCATGATACCGATGATGCTCTGCCGCAGAGTAGTCCCACGGACGATACTGTCATCGATCACGACCAAATTGTCTACGCCGGCCTGCACCGTGCCATAGGTAATATCATAGACATGAGCCGCCAAATCGTTGCGGCTATTGCCTTCCGTGATAAAAGTTCTGAGCTTGATGTCTTTGATCGCCACCTTCTCCGACCGAACTTTTCGCCCCAAAATCTCACGCAACTTGGCTTCGCTCATATTCGGATTCTCACGGATCTCTCTAATCTTGCACTCATCCAAATAGTGATCGATGCCCTCCAGCATACCGTAATATGCCACTTCGGCCGTATTCGGGATGAATGAAAAGACGGTATGGGAGATGTCGTAATCGATCGCTCGGAGGATACGTTCCGAAAGTAGATACCCCAGAGCCTTTCTCTCACGATATATATCCTGATCGCTGCCACGAGAGAAATAGATGCGCTCGAACGAACAAGCCTGATAATTCTTGGGTTCCAAGATACGCTCGATACGAGGTTCTCCCTTGCTATTGACAAAGATAGCTTCTCCGGGCATCAACTCCCGAACGGCCTCTGCCGGCAGATTCATCACAGTTTGGATAACGGGACGCTCCGAAGCCGTGACCACGATCTCATCGTCTATATAATAGAATGCAGGTCGGATGCCCCAAGGATCGCGCACGGCATAGCTCTCTCCGCTTCCGGTGAGACCGCACATCACATATCCGCCATCCCAGAAGGGACTGCACTTCTTCAGCACATTGGACAAATCGATACGCTCTTCTATAAAATGCGTAATGTCCATTCCTTTCAGATTCTGTTCTTTCCCGATACGGAACAAACGCTCCACCTCGCGATCCAGACGGTGGCCGATCTGCTCCAGCAGGATGTGTGTATCGGACATATTGCGGGGATGCTGTCCGACAGAAGTAATCTCGTCGAAGATACCATCCACATTGGTCAGATTGAAATTGCCACAAATGGACAAGCACTTGGCACGCCAGTTGCTACGGCGTATCATCGGATGGACAAAAGTCAGACCGCTCTTACCCGTAGTGCTGTAGCGCAAATGTCCCATATAGCACTCACCGGCATACGGTATCTGAGAGGCGGCAAATTCGGCATCGCCCAGCTCTTCTCGAGAATAAGCCTGAAAATCCTTATGTACCGAGTCGAATATCTCCGAGATAGCATTCGCTCCAAGTGCTCTTTCTCTGAAGAGATATTCTTCTCCGGGACGGCTATTGAGCTTCACCACAGCGAATCCGGCACCTTCCTGACCTCGATTGTGCTGCTTCTCCATCAGGAGGTATAGCTTGTTCAGGCCATACATCCATGTGCCATACTTATCGTGATAATAACTCAGCGGTTTGCGCAGTCGCACCATGGCGATACCGCATTCATGTTTCAGAGGTTCCATCTTGTTTGTTCTATATGAGAAAATTGGCAACAGCCATACCTACCCATACCGTAAGTCATGATCTCTGTTGCCAATTCCATATCGTTCTATCTATTTTCTCTTTTGTTGTTGGCGTCGCATCGCTTCCTGCTGCCGCTGCGCCTCTTCGAGCCTTGCCATCCATTTCGATTTCTTTCGTGGCTTCGTCTTGTTCGCTTCCAACTTAGCCATCAGCTTCTCTTCGTTGATGATAAAACGTGAAGACATGTACTGGATGACAGTAATAATAGAAGAGAGGAAATAGTAGTAGCAAAGCCCCGATGCATTCTGATTGAAGAAGAACAGGAACATCACCGTAGTGATATAAGGCATCCATTTGAGCATGGCCATACCCTCCTGTCCCGTATCCGACTGATTCATCGTATAGCGGATATAGAGGATATTGGAAATGGACATGAGCAGACAGAAGAGACTGACATGATTGCCATAGAACTGAGACAACAAAGGAATATCGGCCGTCCAGCTGAAAATAGCATCATAGGAGGAGAGGTCTTCCGCCCAGAGGAAACTCTGCTGACGAATGTCGATAGTCGTAGGGAAATACATGTACATGGCTATGAGGAAGGGGAACTGCAAGAGCATAGGCAAGCACCCACTCATCGGACCTGCACCGGCCGCACGATAGAGATTCATGGTAGCAGTCTGCCGCTTCATCATGGACTCCTGATCCTTGCCCGGGTACTTGGCATTGATCTCTTGTACCTGCGGGCGGAGCAATCGCATTTTGGCAGAAGAGAGATACCCCTTATAAGCGAGAGGAGAGATGAGGAGCTTGATCCCCAGCGTGAGCAGGAGAATGATCAGCCCCCAGTTGCTGAAATACTGCTGCAGGAATGTGGAGGCCGGAATGATCATATAACGATTGATCCATCGGAAGATACTGGCACCCAAGTAGACCAAGTGATCGAGATCGAGGTTGTCCTCGGCCTTCACCCCTTTGTCGTAAGCGCGTAGCATATTGTATTTGAGCGGACCGAAGAAGAAAGTGAATCCGGCTTTTGTTCCCGGGCGAACATCCAACGGGAAAGTAGCGGACATGGTACAATCCTTCAGATAGTCGGACTCGGCTGCTGCCGTCTTCTGCGCTAGCTTATTGTTTTCGAAGTATCCATCGCTCACCAAAACAGAGGCGAAGAACTTATCCTTGAAAGACACCCAGTGCAACGGTTCTTCCAAAGTCTTCTTGTCTTCCTGCTTACTGTCGCTCAGACGATCCACCTCATCGCCCGAATATTTATAATAAATAGAGGTATATTGATTCTCAAACTTCCATGACTTCTCCTGACGGCGAATCCGCTGCGACCATTCTATGTCCTGCATCGTCATATTGGCAGGGAAGAGCGATTGCAAGTTCTGTCCGCTTACTGTCATCCGCAAACGGTAGTCATCCGGAAGGAGGACGTAGGCCAAATCAAGATAGGAAGCACTGTCCACGGCCAGACGCATCACAACGGAGGAATCCGTTCGGCTGATGGGAGAGAAGTACAGATCGCGCGTATCGACCAGCCTGTTGTCCACAGTTCGCAGAGGCAGGTTGAAGTCCGACTCTCCCTCTCGGAAAAGATAAAGAGGCTTGCCATCGTGCGTTTTATAGTCCCGGAGCAAAACCTCCCGAATAGTTCCCCCCTTGGTGCTGAGCTTGAGAGCGATCTTGCCGTTGGCCAGCTCCACCTGCTCTTCTGCACCGGCTGTCGCAGGTGCCAGCAGTCCATACTGATTATATCCGGCAGCCTGTTTGATCGAGTCGGGTGTGGCCTCCTTGGTTTGGGCTGCAAGGAGTTCGGCTTCGGCTTTCGCTATGGAATCCTGCCGAGCTGCTTCTATCGCAGCCTTACGCTGCGCTTCTATTTCCTGCGGATCGGGACGATTGAGCCATGAAAACCCAAAGATCACCAGTCCGATCAGAACTAAACCTATAACTGTATTTTTATCCATATATTTTCGTTGCGTAGGGACTCTTCGGCACCGACATCGGCACCCCTTATCCTGTTGCCTGCTCGCTACGGTATGTCAGAGGGGAGGAAAAAATTTCACAACACCCAAAGAACCGACAGACAAAGCGATTATTCTTTATCTTTTTTTCTCGTTTTGATTGCCTCACGGATGAAAGCCATGAACAAGGGGTTGGGATTGACCACCGTACTATTGTATTCGGGATGGAACTGTACCCCCACGAACCAGCGACAGGCAGGCACTTCCACGGCTTCTACCAAGCCCGTCTCCGGATTCTCTCCCACACATTGCATACCGGCTTTTTCGAAAGCTTCGCGATACTGGCTGTTGAATTCGAAGCGATGGCGATGGCGTTCGCGTACGAATTCCTTGCCATAGGCAGCGGCCAGTTTCGATCCTTTGCGCAGAGCACAGTCGTATGCCCCTAAGCGCATGGAACCGCCCATGTCAGTGACCGTCTTCTGTTCGTCCATCAGGTCGATGACTTTGTGCTCGATATTGGATTCAATTTCTGTCGTATTCGCATCCTTGAAGCCCAATACATTGCGAGCATATTCGATCACCATACACTGCATACCCAGACAGATCCCCAGTGTGGGCAGATCGTTCTCACGCGCATATTTCAGTGCTACGAGCTTGCCTTCGACTCCTCTGGAGCCGAATCCGGGAGCAATCACGATGCCGTCCATATCTTTCAAGGTCTCGGCTACGTTAGCTTTGGTCACCTTTTCGCTGTGAACGGATATGAGGTTCAGCTTCTTCCTATTATATATAGCCGCCTGCATCAGCGATTCGTCTATGGACTTGTACGCATCCTGAAGCTCCACATACTTACCTACCAAAGCGATCGTAACCGTTTCTTGGGCCGTATGCTTCATTTCCAAAAATTCGTGCCACTGACGCATCTCAGGGACAGGGCCCACTTGCAGCCCCACCTTCCGAAGTACCGTCTCGTCCATGTGCTGCTGCTGCAAAACCAGAGGCACCTCATAGATAGTAGGCACGTCCACGCTCTGTACCACCGAGTCGGGAGCCACGTTGCAGAAGAGGGCAACCTTTTTCAAAATATCGGGCTGAAGCTCATGCTCCGTCCTCAAGACAAGGATATCGGGCTGAATACCCACTTCCTGCAGCTGCTTCACAGAGTGCTGAGTCGGCTTGGTCTTCACCTCGCCGGCAGCAGCGATATAGGGTACATAGGTCAAGTGAACGCAGAGGCAATTCTGCCCCAATTCCCACTTGAGCTGGCGCACGCTTTCAAGGAAAGGCAGGGACTCGATGTCCCCTACCGTACCACCTATCTCCGTAATCACAAAGTCGTACTGACTCTTTTGTCCCAGAAGTTTGACGTTGCGCTTGATCTCATCCGTAATATGAGGCACCACTTGCACGGTCTTGCCCAAGTACTCGCCCTTGCGTTCCTTGCGGATTACGTTCTGATAGATCCTCCCTGTCGTGATATTATTGGCACGAGTAGTGGGCGTATTGAGGAAACGCTCATAGTGGCCGAGATCCAAATCGGCCTCATGCCCGTCTTCGGTGACATAGCATTCGCCGTGCTCATAGGGGTTGAGCGTACCGGGATCGATATTGATATAGGGGTCGAACTTCTGAAGAGCTACGTTGAAACCGCGAGCTTGGAGGAGTTTGCCGAGAGATGCTGCTACGATGCCTTTTCCAAGAGAGGAAACCACACCACCGGTCACGAAGATATACTTAGTATCTGCCATAGCGCGAAAAGATAGTATTGTTGATACTTTGATCGATAAATCAGGGGTACGGAAAGCTACCCCGAACGGACCAGCCTCCTCCGATTCGTGCGCAAATATACAAAAAGAACGCCTGCTAAAAGAGGCAAATACGACAGCTCTTGCCCGATGCCGGTGCATCAAAATGAGAAATGAGGCATCCGACGAACGGCGATAAGGCTATCCGAGGCAAACTTACACGTCAGCTTTTTCCGTATATTTGGTTCCTAAATCGGATTTTGGTGGTAGCATGATGGCGGAAGGCTGACGCTCTTTTTTCTCGCGAGTATCGGGGACTTGTGTCGGATTTCTATCGTTGAGTTGTTCCTCTCTTATGCAGACAGGACTACAGGATGCAGTCCATCTCTCCTTCGTGCAGTTAAAAACATACGATACATGAAAATCCTGACAACAAATCGTTTCTTGCTGTTTTTCTTCTTGCTTACTGCCATTCCTGTTTTTGGACAGGAGCAAGAAGTCTATTACCTGAAGTCTGTGGATTTTCCTGCCGATGCCACTTTGGAGCAGAAGGTGGAGATGGCGGCAAGGGTTGTCC
This sequence comes from Porphyromonas gulae DSM 15663, assembly GCF_000378065.1. Lineage (GTDB taxonomy): Bacteria > Bacteroidota > Bacteroidia > Bacteroidales > Porphyromonadaceae > Porphyromonas > Porphyromonas gulae. The sequence continues at coordinate 27,062 of NZ_KB899165.1, forward strand.
CCACCCTGCAACAGTTGGCTTGGCAGGAGATGGAGCTGACTGCATTTCTGCATTTCGGTATCAATACTTTTACAGACCGTGAGTGGGGCGATGGGAAAGAAGATCCTGCGCTCTTCAATCCGGTGGAGCTGGATGCTCGGCAATGGGTGCGAACGCTGCGCGAAGCAGGCTTTCGCATGGTAATCCTTACGGCTAAGCATCACGATGGTTTTTGTCTCTGGCCTACAGCCACCACGCACCACTCGGTGGCTTCATCTCCGTGGCGAGAGGGCAAAGGCGATGTGGTGAAAGAAGTCCGAGCTGCGTGCGAAGAGTATGGTATGAAGTTCGGCGTTTATCTTTCTCCTTGGGATCGCAATGCAGAGTGCTATGGCGATTCGCCCCGTTACAATCGGTTTTTTGTCGGTCAGCTCACCGAGCTGCTCACCCACTATGGGGAGGTACACGAAGTTTGGTTCGATGGAGCCAATGGCGAAGGCCCCAACGGCAAGCGGCAGGAATATGATTGGGAAGCATTCTACGACACTATCCGCCGACTGCAACCCCAAGCCGTTATGGCTATCATGGGAGACGATGTCCGCTGGGTGGGCAATGAGCGCGGACTGGGACGAACCACCGAATGGAGTGCCACAGTGCTTACGCCGGGTATTTATTCCCATTCGGAGGCAGAACGCAGTCGCCTGGGGATTCGGGATAACTCTCCGGATTTGGGTAGCAGAGAGGTGCTGAAAGACGCTGTCGAACTCTTTTGGTATCCGTCCGAAGTGGACGTTTCGATTCGTCCGGGTTGGTTTTACCATGCTGCGGAGGACAAGAAGGTCAAGTCGTTGGACAAGTTGGTGGATATTTACTTCCGGTCCGTAGGTTATAATTCGGTACTCCTGCTCAATGTGCCACCCGATAGGCGAGGCCTGATTCACGAAGCCGATGCCTCGCGACTGAAGGAGTGGGCTGACTATCTCGGTCAGGCCTTTGCTCATGACCGGGTAGCGGATTCGGCTCGCTATGCCGTTATTCAAGAGCATGCCATCGAGGAATATGCACTCGAGTCGAAGGCACGCATCAATATACTGATGCTCCAAGAGGATATTACCAAGGGGCAGCGAACCGAGGCTTTCGCTGTGGAGGCATGGGTGGATGGAGCATGGCAGGAGATCGGCCGTGGTACGACCATCGGCTATAAGCGACTTCTTCGCATTCCTGCGGTAGAGGCGGATCGGATACGGGTGCGTATAGAACAGTGTCGTCTGCCGGTCAATCTGTGTCGCGTAGCTGCGTATTACGCCGAGCCACCGGAGCAGGCCGTTGCCGATGAGTCGTGGAACGATATTCCACGTGCGGACTGGAGGCTGCTTTCGGACGATCCATTGACTATCGATTTGGGTCGGGAGGTCGTGTTGCGCGCTTTTACCTATGCGCCGTATAAGGCCGAAGCCAAGCCTACGACAGCTGTCCGCTATCGGCTGGCTGTGAGTGAGGATGGCGTGCAGTGGCGAGAGATCCCGACTATGGGAGAGTTTGCCAATGTGATCAATAATCCTGTACCTCAAACCGTGGATCTGAATCAGGCCGTCAGGGCACGTTTCATCCGCTTGGATGCTACTGCCCCATCGGGAGACAAAGCCGTGATCACGATGCAGGAGATCGGCGTAACTGTGGAATAGAGGCACTCAAGTCTCCGAGAACGTCGGTAAATGTGGTTATCTTTGACAGCTGTTTGGATTCGGGCAGTTCGGAGTCGGCAGTATAATGTCTCCCGTAACGAGGAATACCTCCCTTTTGCTCTTGATGAATTGCCGCATTGCGGATGAATACATATTTCGATAACGCCACCACTTCTTATCCTAAGCCCGATGCCATGCGTCAGGCTTTGGCACATTTCTACGATGTGCCGGTGGGGAGTTATGGCCGTAGCCGCGACAGTGAGACTCTGCGCGTTACTTCGGAAGTAGAAGAGTTGCGCGATGCTTTGGCCGATCTGATCGGTGTATCAGAGCCGGCTCATATCTGTTTTGCGGACAATGCTACTACAAGTATCAATACCATCCTGCAAGGCTCCTTGCAGGCCGGCTGTAGCGTGCTGGTCAGCCCGATGGAGCACAATGCTGTGATGCGTCCGCTCCAATGTCTGGCTGATACCGTCGGCATAAAGATTGCCCTGATGCCTTCGATGCCTGACGGACGAGTCGATACCGATCGGCTGGTCGATGCCATTCCTGCAGATACGGCTCTTGCTGTGGTCAATCTGGAGAGCAATGTCAATGGGCTGGTTCAGCCCATAGAGGAGATAGCCCGTTTGCTCACACAGGAGCGTGGCATCCCTATCTTGGCCGATGCTACACAGTACCTCGGAGCTTCACGACTCAAAGCTGATGAACTGGGATTGGCCTACGTGGCTTTTACCGGTCACAAAGGACTTTTGGGGCCTTCGGGTACGGGCGGATTCTATATCCGTGACCCACGAAGCGTCTGCCCTCTGACCACAGGTGGCAATGGCTTGCATTCGGCTGACTGGACAGTGAGAGAGGAGATGCCTGAGCGGTTTATGGCCGGTACGGTCAATGTGCTTGGGCTTACCGCTTTGCTGGCTTCCGTTCGCCAACTTCCACCCTTTCGTATCGGTCGGGACGCGTGGAGACAGTGTATGCAGCAGATGGAGCGGTTCCCGGGACTGCGGGTGTATGCTGCTGCCAACCCGATCGAGCAGGGCTATCTATGCTCGCTGACGCATGACCGGCTGACGCCTGCACGTATAGGCGATGCGCTGTACGAAGCATTCGGCATCGTCACTCGCACGGGGATTCACTGCGCACCATTGGCGCATCGGTCGATCGGTACCTTTGCTACCGGAACGGTACGTTTGTCGCTCTCTCCCTATCACGAAGAGGCTGATCTGGAGTATCTCCTAAATGCTTTGAGCCATGTCTTACGAAGCTGACAGTCGTTTTTTCCTCTTCTCTACCACTCGCGATTTCATTCGGGCTATGAAGGCTGCCGAGCAAGCCGAACTGACTCATCGCGTTATCGCGGTTCCCACTCATTTGAGTGCCGAATGTGGGATGTGTCTGCACATTTCGTCGGCTCAAGAGGAATTGCTCGAAACTATTTTGAAACGAATTTCCATTCCATATACTATAGGAATATGAACCAATCTTCCTTCGATCTGCTCTCTACGGTCGAGTACGGTGGCTGTTCGGCTAAGCTGGATCCGGCCAAACTGAGCGAACTCCTGCGCGATATACCCTTGCCGGTGGATAGCCGTATCATGGTGGATGTGAGTACGCACGACGATGCCGGTGTGTACCGGCTCAATGACGATACCGCCCTGATCGTAACCACGGATTTCTTCCCTCCGGTTTGCTCCGATCCCTATACCTTCGGTCGCATAGCTGCTGCCAATGCTCTCTCGGATGTGTATGCCATGGGAGGGCGACCACTGTTGGCACTCAATCTGACCATGTTCCCTTCCGAAGGGATTCCCGTAGAGGTTTTGGCCGATATTCTCCGTGGAGGACAGCAGGCGATAGACGAGAGTGGTGCTTTTACGATGGGAGGGCATACGATAGACGATCCCATACCGAAGTACGGACTGGCCGTTACGGGCACAGTGCATCCGGAGCATTTGGTCACGAATGCCGGTGTACGTGCAGGGCAATGTCTCGTCCTGACCAAACCGCTGGGGACAGGCGTAGCGATGGCGGCCCACCGTTTGGAGCTGATCGGCAGTGAAGCCTATGCAGCTGCCATCGGGCAGATGTGTCTGCTCAATAGAGCAGGGGCAGAGTTGATGCAGAAATACGGGATAAGGGGTGCCACCGATATTACAGGCTTCGGTTTGCTCGGACATGCCAAGGGGCTGGCAGAGGCTTCGGGCGTGTGCTTACATATCGACAGCCGATCGGTACCGGCTTTGCCGGAGTGCCTCAGTCTGCTGAGGGATGGTTGCATACCCGGTGCTGCCTTCCGCAATCTTCGCTTCGTGGGGGATATGCTTCGGGCGGATTGTCCCACAGAGCACAAAATGCTTTTGGCTGATGCACAGACATCGGGCGGATTGCTGATGGCCGTCGATGCCGATCGGGCGGAAGATCTCGTGGCGGATTTCCATCGGACAGGTCTGCATCCTTTTGCTGCCATTATCGGTTATGCCACCGATGCGGAGGAAGCCGCAAAACTGATCGTAACTTAAATCATATAGAATAAAGAGATGAAAAAATCATTACTCATGCTTTTGCTCTCTGCTGCGGCTCTGTCCTCCCTCGAGGCACAGACGATACAGCAGATGAAGGCCGGAGGCCCGTGGCCGGTGCGTACTGCTTTTAAGACGGATACCGTGGGGATGAACGGCTCCAAGTATAATCCTGCCGATTTGCTACGTCAAGTTTACGATGCGACGGATCAAGATCTGCGCAACGTGTCGGCCGACAAGAACGGACGTATCGCCGGAAGAAAAGCCGGATCCAAGGCAGAACGCTCGGAAATGTCGGTCTATACCTTTGCCCTCACGGCAGAACATTTTGCAAAGGGTGATATAGAGGTATTCGGACAGGGACGAATGTCTCTTTGGTTGGACGACAAGCAGATAGGGATAGCTGACAGTCCGGATCCCAAGGGCGACTCGACGCTGCGTTTCTCTGCATCCCTTTCGCTGGTTCCCGGCACACATCGTTTGCTGCTCAAGAGCCTGCTTCTCGAAGGCGATACCACTGCTACGGATGTGCGCGTAGTCCTAAAACCGAAGACCGCTCGCGATTCGTCGGCTCTCTATCCCAACTATACGGGTAAGGAGCGACTGAGCCTCAAACACATGATGAGCGGCACATTTCTATCGGGAGGGAGTCTCTCTCCAACGGGCAAGTATGTACTTACTTCTTATCGGGTAAGCAGGGACAATAAGCCTCCTGTAACCTATAATCAACTGCGCGATGCCAAAGGAAATATCTTGCTCAATCTGAACGAAAAAGATGCCCTTGGTTGGATGCCGCACGAAGATATGCTGATGGTGATTCGCAAGGAAGGAAATGCAAAGCGTTTGGTGGCTTTCGATCCAATGGGGAAAGGTGAACGAACCTTGGTGCCCAATCTGCCTGAATCTCAGTTCAGGATGTCGCCCGATGCGCGCTATTATCTTTTCTACAAACAGGAGAAAGGCCCCGGAAAGGATCCCCTCTTTATCCGCCATCTGGATCCGGACGACAGACAGTCGGGCTGGCGGGATCGTTCGCAGATCTACCTGTTGAATGCCGAGAGCGGTGTGTACGGTCCGCTGACATTCGGCTATTCTACTACCTATATATATGACATTGCACCGGATAGTAAGCGTGCTCTGATCGGTACCCTCTCCACGGACTGGACGCGTCGTCCTTTCCGCTTTGCCACTATCATGGAGTACAATATGGAGACGGGCAAGGCTGATACGCTTATCACTCGCGATCCTTCCATCGATGGAATCCAGTACACCCCCGACGGCAAACATCTGATCGTAATGGGTTCGGCAGATGCTTTCGGCAATATAGGACTGAACCTGAAATCGGGACTGACGCCCAATTCTTACGACAAGCAATTCTTCCTGTTCGATCTCTCCACGCGGAAAGCAACAGCCTTGACCAAGAATTTCGACCCCAGTGTGTCGGCCGGAAGATTCGACAGAAAAAACAACTACTATTACTTCAGGGCCGAAAACGGATCGCGCAAGCAGCTCTATCGTCTGAATCTGAAAACCCTTGAGATCAGTCGGATTCAGACAGGAGAGGATGTAGTACAATGGTTCGGTGTAGCAGCTGATAATGGTGCTGTCTGGTACAGCGGCCAGAGTGCCAACAATGCCGACAGACTCTATCGGCTCGATGGAGCCAAAGGAAAACTTGTATGGGATCTCTCCGCCGAGAAGCTGGCCAATATCGATTTCACACCGGCACGCGACTGGAACTATACGGCTCCGGACGGCACAGTCGTAGAGGGTTGGTACTACCTGCCTCCGCAATTCGATCCTTCCAAGAAATATCCAATGCTGGTCTATTACTATGGAGGAACCAGCCCGATCAATAGAACACTGGAGGGACACTATTCGCTGGCGATGTATGCTGCTCAAGGCTACGTAGTCTATACGCTCAATCCCAGCGGTACTACCGGCTATGGACAGGAGTATGCAGCTCGTCACGTCAATGCTTGGGGCGATCGGACAGCCGATGAGATCATCGGGGCAACAAAAGAGTTTGTCCGCACGCACAGCTTTGTCAATGGTAAGAAGGTCGGTTGCTTCGGAGCCAGTTATGGAGGCTTCATGACACAGTATCTTCAGACGAAGACCGATATTTTCGCGGCGGCAGTCAGCCATGCCGGTATCAGCTCCATCAGCAACTATTGGGGGAGCGGATATTGGGGAATGGGTTACAGCACCGTGGCCAGTGCCGACAGCTACCCATGGAACAATCCGGATCTGTATGCCGGACACAGCCCCCTCTTCAGGGCAGATAAGATCCATACTCCGCTCTTGCTCCTGCACGGCTCTGTGGATACGAATGTGCCTACGGCAGAGAGTGTGAATCTGTACAATGCGCTGAAGATACTCGGACGCGAGGTAGAGTTTATCGAATTTACCGAGCAGGATCATTTCATCCTCGAACCGGAGCGACGCATTCGCTGGACGAACAGTATCTTCGCTTGGTTTGCCCGTTGGCTGCAAGACGATCCCACCTGGTGGAACGAACTCTATCCACCCGTGAATCTCTAAGGCGAAAGCACTGTATCGCCTGATAACGACCGAATAGAACAGGGGCTGTGCTGAGGATAAAACCTCGACACAGCCCCTGCACTATTCGGGAAAATCCGAAAGAAGCCTTTACACTTCTACGGCTTTCCTCTTTCCAAGCTTTTTACTTGATGGAAGCCTGATAAACGTCTTCGATGGATGCTTCCAATGTAGCGTTGAACTCGGCATCGGTCTGCTGGGCAGAGAGACCCTCGACCAAAGCACGAGAGAACGAAGCGATAACGCCATGGTTGCGGCTGAGCAATTCGTTGGCTTGCTCACGGGAATAACCACCGGAAAGGGCTACTACACGCAGCATCATCGGGTGTTCGATGATTTCCTTGTAGAAGTTGTCCACTGTCGGGATCGTAATCTTGAGCATCACAGGCTCCGTCATCTTGTCGAGCTGTGCCAGCAGTTCTCGTTTGAGGATCTCTTCGGCCTTAGCCTTTTCGGGGCAATGGATGTCTACCTCCGGTTCGAGGATAGGCACTAAGCCATGAGAAAGAATCTCTTTTCCCCATTGGAATTGCTGTTCTACGATGTCGCGAATACCCTGCTCGTTGGCTTGCTTGATCACGCTACGCATCTTGGTGCCGAAAACGTGGTATCCGACAGCTTCGTCACAGAGCTTGCCGAGTTCGGGGAATGGCTTCATCAGCTGTACGCCGTTGGCTTCGTCCTGAAGGCCTTTGTCCACTTTGAGGAAGGGGACGATGTGTCTTTTCTCCCAAAGGAAGTCTGCCGTAGGCACTCCTTCGATCTTCCCGCGCATGGTACGTTCGAAGAGAATTACACCGATGATCTTGCCCGTGGCGAAAGCCGGAGAAGTAATCATGCGAGTACGCATTTGGTGAATGAGGTCGAACATCTCCTCTTCGGACTGATATGCATCGGGTTGGATACCGTATGCCTTCAGTGCTTTAGGGGTAGAACCACCACTCTGATCCAATGCTCCTACAAAGCCGGGAGCCTGACGCATCTGCTGCAATTGTTCTTTGTTCATTGCTTGTTTATTTTAATAAGATTAGCGAAATAGCTTGTGGTTTTTCTTGTTTTCCTCAAAGGTAGAGATTATTTGTGAGAGGGGACGGTTCGCACATGAATAATTGATTCGGAGGAAGGGATCTTGAGGGCTAAAGGTCTGAGGAAAATCAGCCCTCTCGAATATCTACTCATGATTGCTGCTTCGGAGAGGTCTCTTAGCAAGGATAAATGCTTGAAAGGCTGATACTGACAAATGCGATGATCTCACTGATTGAGAACTCGCATTGAAGGATCGGATACACGATATCCCGTACCCGATCAGTTTGCGTGCCAAAATTTTTGCGCTTGTGGTCGCTGAAAACATGGCGCGAAAACTTTTTGCTTTTGGCGTGGGAAGTGAAAAATTTACACGCCACAACGAAAAAATTCCGGTGCCACTTTTGGGAAAAACACAGACCGCAATTTTAGCGTTTTGGGTTCGTGTTTTCGAATGAGTGAGTTACGGGTATTGCTCCAAAGGGGTGATGGCGAATCATTGACACGACGTGTCGTGTCCGTCCTGTCCGAGCGTGTGATTTATGAAGGTCTATAAAGGGGTGACACTGTAAGACGGCAATCGGCTGTGTGCGGCGATTTTTTCCGTACACAGCCGACTGCGGATAGATCCCGATCTACAGATAAACGTGCAAACCGATAGTGAAGTCGAACCGATTGGCTCCCATCTTTTCTTTTGGTTTGGGTGCTGATATGTTCGTCGTCTTTATGTTATCCGGATGGAAAACGCCACCGACCATCATGATCTCTCCCCCGATGCCTAAATGTTTGTTCAGCTTGTATCCTATGTTGAGTGCCGTATTTGCTCCGACTGTGCTGCCGGAGATGTATCCTTCCCTCTTCGGATCGGAAATATCGGTCAGTGTTTGTTTGAAGCCCAAATAACCTAAGCCGAAACTCATCCCAAGCAACCACCGCTCCGAAAGAGCAGTACTCATGCTGAATAAGGGAGCGATATAGTCCAATCGATTGGCGAATCCGATACCCTGGTATTCGATTTTCTTAGTGATGTCGGCTTCATATCGAGAGGCGATCAGACCGAATCCGTAGAGGTTCCCTTTCGGGTGACATTTATATTGGAGTACGAACGAAAGTCCGTTGCTTAGCTTTTTCTCCAGCTGCTGCTCCGAATAAGACAGCCCTTTTGTCCGATTCGTGATGGTAGAGGGGCCGAAATGGAATGAAAGGTCGTGTACGGGTGCCTTGATCCGAGAGCCGATTTTCCCCCTTTGACCCGAATCGTACAGGAGCGAGTCGGGATAACCTTCTCCCTCGTTCCTCACGACAGAATCTGACAGGAGCATCAGTCCGCCTATCTGATGCATGGAGCTGCCGAAGATAGAGGGTCGTTGGTGATTGATCACGTACAGGATATTGGCACCGCTTTTTCTGGTTTCTTCGCGAGCAATCTGCACGGCCTCCGAGTAGGAGAGACTCCGGGATAGGCCGGATTCGGCGATCCTTACTTTCCCTACCAGCTCAGCCTCCGAAGGGGGACGCTTACCGTTTTCGAGTTCGTAGACCGCAATAGGTGTTCCCTCGGGCAAAGGAGGGTACTGTTTGTTCAGCTCGGTGATGATCCGAGGCGCGCAAGAATGCAAGGAAATTAAGAGTACGATGACCGCACTCAGAGAGAATAACTTTTTCATAAGCTGTATTTTTGTTCAAAGAGTGCACAAAAGTAAATAGAATCTCGGCTTTCTTGGCTTGTTTTTGGGCCCAAAAATGCAAAGAAGGGCGAGTTCACCTTTCCTTGAATGCTTGGCCCAATGTAGATCCGTACGTCCAACGGCATCGTTATAACGAGAGCGAAGGGAACAGATTCGTGCTGTGGTATAGGGAATTATATTATCTTTGCGGCCAGATCTACGACCGTAGTAGCGGAAGTAGTTATTGTTTAACACGTTAAAAACGGAAGAAAATGTATTTGGATTCAGCTAAAAAAGCAGAACTCTTCGAGAAGTATGGCAAGTCAGTGAAGGACACGGGTAGCCCCGAAAGTCAAATCGCTTTGTTCACATTTCGCATCGCGCATTTGACTGAGCACTTGCGTCAGAACAAGAAAGACTTTGCCACGGAACGTTCTTTGAAGATGCTGGTAGGTAAGCGTCGTCGTATGCTCGACTACTTGATCAAGGTAGACATCGAGCGTTACCGTGCCATCATCAAGGAACTCGGTATCCGTCGCTAATTCTCGCAGAGTGCCTCAAAGAGCATTTGCCTGAATAAAAAAGTTGTCTACGGGCTGTGTCGAATAAGGGTAAAACCTTAGGACACAGCCTTTCTTTTTGGTAGATTTGCAATCTATGATCAGAACGATACTTTCACGATATGTATTCTCGAACTTTTGGGGTCGGGGAGCTACTCTTTTTTTGCCGCTTTTTCTCGGTTTTATCTCCGCATGTATTGCCTTGTCGGCTTGTGGAGGGGGTACTGCTTCAGGTTTCGATCGTACGCTGGCTGTGACCATCGAGCCGCAGAAATACTTCATCGAGTCCATTGCGGATAAGTCGGTGCAGGTGGTGGCATTGGTGCCGGCCGGTAGCAATCCGGAGGAATACGACCCTTCGCCTGCCGTGATGAAGCGTTTGTCCGAAGCAGATGCGTACCTCTATATAGGCGGATTGGGGTTTGAGCAGAGAAATCTCTCGGCCATTCGGGACAATAACCCTAAGCTTCCTCTTTTTGAAATGGGCAAAGCCTTGACGGATGCCGGAGGCGCGGATCTCCACGACTCCTGCACAGATCATACACATGCAGATCTGCATGCCCACGATCCGCACTATTGGAGCAGTGTGGTAGGAGCAAAGGCACTCAGTCGTGCAGCATACGATGTACTTGTGGAGCTTTATCCGAACGAGAAAGACAAATGGGACAAAGGGCACGACCGTCTCAACGCACGTATCGACAGCGTGAAGAGGCTCGTCGATACCATGTTTGCCAATGGCAAGGCAGACAAAGCCTTCGTCATATATCACCCATCGCTCAGCTTTTTCGCCCAAGAATTCGGCCTGCGGCAGATCGTCATAGAGGAGGATGGGAAAGAGCCTACGGCTGCCCACCTTCGTAGTGTGATCGATCAGGCACGTGCCGATGGTGTCAGAATCGTATTTATCCAACCCGAATTCGAAACGCGTCAGGCGGAAGACATTGCGCGCGAGATCGGTGCTCGTCCGGTAAGGATCAATCCTCTGCGCAGCTCGTGGGAGGAGGAAATTTTACATATTGCTCGCACTTTAGCTCATGAACGGTAGCTTATTGCTCAGCCTGAAGTCGGCCTCGTTCGGCTATGGACAGAAAAATGTCTTCAGGGACTATTCGCTCGATGTTGTTCGTGGCGAATTTCTCGGTATCGTAGGACGCAATGGTGGGGGCAAGTCCACCCTCGTGAAAGCAATAATCGGGTTGCTGCCACTACGATCAGGGAGTCTTACGTTCTACGACCGGGAGGGGGAGCCTTGTGCGAAGCCTTCGATCGGCTATCTGCCTCAACTCAATCGTATCGATAGGGCTTTCCCCATTCGTGTGGAGGAGGTCATTCGATCGGGTTTGCTCGGAGAGAGCAATCGTGGTTCGCACCAAGAGCTTTTAGTCCGTGCAGCCTCCGATCTTCGGATAAGCGACTTGCTCAAGCGGCCTATTTCGGACTTGAGTGGAGGGCAGCTCCAGCGTGTCCTATTGGCCAGAGCCATTGTGAGCCGTCCCGAACTTCTTGTGCTCGACGAACCCAACAGTTACTTGGACGAATTGGCCGAAGCACTTGTACAACAGACCGTATCCCAAAGACACAAAGAGGGGGCAACCATCTTATTGATTTCACATGATAGAGAATCCATTTGGCAGCAGGCAGACAGGATATTGTCCCTCGACTGATATTTATCTCATCCGTCAGGCTCTTCCGTCCGATTACGACAGCATTCTTGCCCTGTGGGAGGATGCTCGCCGAACCATGCTTGCCTCCGGCAATCCTCAGTGGCAGGGAGCATACCCCGGAGAACCGGAAGCTCGGGAGGATATAGCCCGGAGAGAAGCCTATTTGCTGGAGATAGAGGGCATCCCTTTGGGGGTAATGGCCGTGAACGATCAGATGCCGGCCGAATACGACTCGTTGCCGTGGCAGACCGAAGGGAAAGCCTATACGATACACCGCCTGGGCATTCATTCCTCTCTGCTTCGCAAGGGGTATGCCGCTGCCATGCTTTCCTCTGCCGAGACGATAGCGCGCGAACAAGGGGGCACCTGCATACACATAGATACGTATAGCCCCAATACGGCTGCACAGAGCCTTTTCCGTCGCCTTGGCTACCGGCAGGTTTGCTCTTTCCATATGAAGCAGAAGCCTTTGCCATACATCGCTTTCGAAAAATCGCTCTGAAAGCAGCTGCTCCGACTCTCCCGATCTGATCCTCGGTGTGGAAGAGATTGTTCGGCTGAGTCATTTGGCGAACAGCCTCTTTTGCTCTACTTGGTTGGTATGACAGGGGAATCCTGTAGGATCCGGTTCACTGCCCGAACTGAGGCAAAGTGACACTGTTTTTGCTGCCGATGATCGGATTCGTCGGCTATTTTCTATATATAAAGTGAGAGATGGTGTAAAAAAAAACGTAACTTTGCGCCCTATGAATATGCTTGTATAGATGAAAAAAATCTAACAATAAAATAAGTAACAGACAAAATGCAAAACAAAGGATTTGTGATTGTTATCACATCGGCTCTGGCCATCATCTGTGCGTTTTACCTGTCATTCTCTTTCGTTACGAACCGTTACGAAAAGAAGGCTAAGGCGATGGGCGATGTTGCCGGAATGGCCTATCTTGATTCCATGTCGAATGAGAAGGTCTGGTTCGGCTACACGCTGAAAGAAGCTCAAGCCCAGCAAATCGGTCTTGGCCTTGACTTAAAGGGGGGTATGAACGTTATCTTGAAACTTAACGCAAGCGATCTGCTTCGCAACCTCTCTAACAAAAGTTTGGATCCCAACTTCAACAAAGCTCTGGAGAATGCTGCCAAGAGCACGGAACAATCCGACTTCATCGATATTTTCGTGAAGGAATATCGCAAGCTCGACCCCAACGGACGCTTGGCCGTTATCTTCGGTTCGGGTGACCTTCGCGACCAGATTACCGCAAAGTCTACGGATGCAGACGTAGTGCATCTGCTCAAAGAAAAATATAACAGTGCTGTAGAGGCTTCGTTCAATGTGCTCCGCGCTCGTATCGATGCCTTTGGTGTGGTTGCTCCCAATCTGCAGCGATTGGAAGGGCAGGGACGTATCCTGGTGGAGCTCCCCGGTGTGAAAGATCCGGAGCGTGTTCGCTCTCTTTTGCAGCGCAGTGCCAATCTGCAGTTCTGGCGTACATACAAATTCGACGAGGTTAGTGGAGACTTGATCGCTGCTAATGCTCGCCTGAGCGAGTTGGCTATGAACAGCACAGACGCTACACCCGAAACGGTGCCTGCAGCTACTGACTCTGTAGCCGCAACTGCAGACTCTGCCGCCGTACAAGCTGTAGCTGATTCTGCTGCAGTAGTGCAAGACGAGGCCAAGGATGCTACTCGTAAAGATGTACTCTTCTCTTTGCTCACGCCCGTGAATCGTGGTGGTGCTGTAGTGGGTGTGGCCCGTCGTGCCAATATGGCTCAGATCTCCGAAATGCTCGAGCAAGCTCACGACTTGAAGGTTACGCGTGAAGACGTACTTTTCCTCTGGGGTGCTAAAGCAATCGAAGATCCCGAAACCAAAAAGGAAACGGACCTCTATGAGCTCTATGCTATTCGCACCAATCGTACGGGAGACCCTGACTTGGGTGGTGAAGTGGTGACTTCTGCCAAGAGTGACATCCAGAATGACTTCGGTCGTTCCGAATCAATCGTTTCGATGACGATGAACGAGGAAGGTGCTCGCAAATGGGCGCGTATCACAAAGGATAACGTAGGCCGCGCTATCGCCATCGTTTTGGATGGAGTGGTTTATTCCGCACCGAATGTGAACGATGAGATCACGGGCGGTCGCTCTCAGATCTCCGGCAACTTTACTGTGGAGGAAGCGGGCGACCTTGCCAACGTACTCAACTCCGGTAAAATGGATGCTACTGTAAGTATCGAGCAGGAAAACGTGATTGGTCCTACGCTCGGTGCTGAGTCCATCAAAGCCGGATTCTTGTCATTCCTCCTTGCTTTGGTCATTCTGATGTGCTACATGTGTCTTGCTTACGGTTTCTTGCCGGGCCTCATTGCTGATGGTGCATTGATCGTAAACAGCTTCTTTACATTGGGGGTATTGGCATCTTTCCATGCCGTGCTTACTCTCTCCGGTATTGCCGGTTTGGTGCTGACGCTTGGTATGGCTGTGGATGCTAACGTGCTTATCTTCGAACGTATCAAGGAAGAACTTCGTGCCGGTAAGACTCCGATTCGTGCCGTTACGGATGGTTATGGCAACGCTTTCTCTGCCATCTTCGACTCGAACGTTACGACTATCATTACCGGTATCATCCTATTCCTCTATGGAACGGGTCCGATTCGTGGTTTTGCCACTACATTGATTATCGGTCTTATCGCTTCTTTTATCACGGCTGTCTTCCTGACTCGTATCGTTTTCGAGAGACTGGCGAAAAAAGGTCGTTTGGATAAGGTTACATTTACGACAAGTCTTACTCGCAACGTTCTTGTCAATCCGACATACAACATCCTGGGCAAGCGTAAGGTGGGCTTTATCATCCCGATGGTTATCATCGCATTGGGTCTTGTGGCTTCCTTTACGATCGGTCTCAACAGGGGTATCGAATTCTCGGGAGGTCGTAACTATGTAGTTAAATTCGATCAGCCTGTTTCTTCCGAGGCTGTCCGTTCCGCCTTGTCTTCTCCGTTGCAAGAGAAAGTCTTGGTTACATCGATTGGTACAGATGGAACAGAGGTGCGTATATCTACGAACTATAAGATTCAGGAAGAAAGCGAAGAGATAGAAGTTGAGATTACAGACAAACTGTATCAGGGTCTGAAAGGCTTCTATGCACAAGAGCCTGCGGCCGATCAGTTCTTGGACAACATCGTTAGCTCTCAAAAGGTAAGCCCCAGCATGTCGAGCGACATCACGAGAGGTGCTATCTGGGCTGTGTTGTTGTCGATGATCTTCATGGCAATTTATATTCTGATTCGATTCCGTGATATTTCATTCTCTGCCGGGGTATTCGTTTCTGTAGCTTCTACTACATTCTCGATTATCGCTCTGTATGCGTTGCTGTGGAAGATTCTTCCTTTCACGATGGAGATTGATCAGAACTTTATCGCTGCCATCTTGGCTATCATCGGTTACTCGCTCAATGACACCGTGGTTGTCTTTGACCGTATTCGTGAAACGATGAAGTTGTACCCTAACAGAGATCGCTACCAAGTAATCAACGATGCCCTTAACTCAACATTGGCTCGAACGCTGAATACCTCTTTGACCACCTTCATCGTGATGTTGGTTATCTTCATCTTCGGAGGTGCTACGATGCGTAGCTTCACGTTCTCGATCCTTCTCGGTATCGTTATCGGTACATACTCTACGCTCTTTGTTGCTACGCCGCTTGCTTACGAGATCCAAAAGCGCAAGCTCAACAAAGCAGCTAAGAAATAATTCGATCGCTTCGCTTACTTCTAAAGCAACAACCCCAACGACACGAAATGGAGTGTCGTTGGGGTTGCTTCTTTTTCTGAAAATGCAATAAGAAACTGCTGCACAAGCTATTGTGTACAGGGTTTTGTGTCTTTATTCCGACTCTGAAGATGATGAGAATTTCTTTTTCTGTCGGTAATCGCGTGCACGCTTCAACTTTTCCAGAGCATCGTGTGCCGCATTCTGATGAGCTTCTTTTTTATTCATGCCGATTCCGCTACCGATACGATGGTCATCCACAAACACAGCGTAATTGAAATTTCCGTGAGCACGCTTAGGTTCGGAAATGAGACGAAACTCCAGATTCAAGTGGTGTTTCTGTGCCCATTCAAGTAGAAGGGATTTGTAATTCGTAGTAGTGTCCGTCAGGCTGTCTTCCAATTCATGAAAGACGGGAATGAAGCGTGTAAGGACAAACTTTTCCGCTGCTTGGTATCCTTTGTCCATATATATTGCTCCGATAAGGGCTTCCAGTGTATTGCCCATAATATCAGGACTCATCTGAGATATTTCGCCGCGAACGATCAGGAATCGGTCCAGTCTGAGCTTTTGCGCCACGATGTTGTTGATCTGTCTTTTGACAATCGCGCTGCGCCGCTGACTCATATCTCCTTCATTCCAATGAGGATGTTGGCGATACAGATAACCACTGATCGCAGTGGCAAGAACCGAGTCGCCGAGAAACTCCAGACGTTCGTTGTTCAGCCTGTGTCCCTCGTCATCTATCAAACTACATGAGCTATGCCGAAAAGCCAGCTCATATAAAGGAATCTGCCTTGGTTTGAAACCAAGAGTATCCGAAAGCAAAACAAAAGACCCCCTCGGCTTTCGCCAAGGGAGTCTTGATAAGTATGTACTCAAAGACAACATTGCAGTTATCTATCAATCTATTATTTCTCGAACTTCTTGAATACAACGCTGGCATTGTGTCCTCCGAATCCGAACGTATTGGATAGGGCTACACGTACCTGACGCTTTTGTGCTTCGTTGAAAGTAAAGTTCAGGCTATAATCGATTTCCGGATCTTGATCGTCGTCCTGATGGTTGATAGTAGGCGGAACGATATCTTCGTGTACGGATTTCACGCATACCATAGCCTCTACGGCACCGGCAGCTCCAAGAAGGTGTCCCGTCATACTCTTTGTAGAGCTGATGTTCAGCTTATAAGCATGCTCTCCGAAGACATCTTTGATAGCTTTCGCTTCTGAAATGTCTCCGACAGGAGTAGAGGTACCGTGCACATTGACGTAGTCAACATCCTCCGGCTTCAGGCCTGCGTCTTCGATGGCGTTTGTCATAACCAGCTTGGCTCCCAACCCGTCAGGATGACTTGCCGTCAGGTGATATGCATCGGCTGAAAGACCTGTTCCCACCAATTCGGCGTAGATACGGGCACCACGCTTAAGAGCATGCTCCAGCTCCTCGAGAACCATACATGCAGCTCCTTCGCCCATAACGAATCCGTCGCGGCTGGCGCTGAAGGGACGACTGGCCTCTTGCGGAGCATCGTTGCGCGTGGAGAGAGCGTTCATAGCATTGAAACCTCCCACTCCGGCAGCGCAAATCGACGCCTCAGAGCCTCCTGCGATGATTACATTGGCCTTACCTAAGCGGATCAGATGACAAGCATCGATCAGAGCATTGGTAGAAGACGCACATGCCGATGCGATGGAGTAGTTCGGGCCATGGAAGCCGTATTTGATTGAGATCTGGCCTGCTGCAATATCGGAGATCATCTTGGGGATGAAAAACGGATTGAAGCGAGGCCCGTTCTCCGGATTATAGTCGCGCACTTCACTCTCGAAAGTCGTCAGACCACCGATTCCGGCAGAAACGATCACTCCCACACGATTCTTGTCCAATTGGTCCAAATCGAGGCCGGAGTCTTTTACACTCTCATCGGCCGCTACTTGTGCAAGTTGCGCGTAGCGGTCTAACTTACGCACCTCCTTGCGGTCAAAATGTTGCAAAGGATCAAAACCCTTCACTTCGCAGGCGAACTGCGTTTTGAACTTGGAGGCATCAAAGAGCGTGATAGGTCCGGCTCCACTCTTGCCTGCCACTAAGCTTTCCCATGTTTCGGGAGCGGTGTTGCCGAGCGGAGTAATGGCGCCTAACCCTGTTACTACTACTCTTTTCAGTTCCATCGGAGTATTATTACTTCAGGTTTTTTTCGATATAGTCGATGGCGTCGCCGACTGTCTTGATCTCCTGTGCTTGGTCGTCAGGAATAGACATGTTGAATTCCTTTTCGAAATTCATCATCAACTCAACTGTATCAAGAGAGTCTGCTCCAAGGTCGTTTGAGAAACTGGCTTCACGCGTTACTTCAGAAGCTTCTACATTCAATTTGTCAACTACGAGGTCGATTACTTTTTTTTCTACTTCAGACATAGTCTTGTTCTTTAAAATGGTTATTACTAATAATCTTCTTATTTATCTTTGTGTTTCATTCTGCGTCGTTTAGCGGATTCGGTACAGAAAATACTGTGTTATTTCCATTATTGACGCCGTGAAATCTGCACAATCGCACTCTTTGTGTGCAGCAAAAATAGTAAATAAAATGAGAAAAGTAGCGGTTTTAGCCTCCGGCAATGGCTCAAATGCAGAAAATCTGTATCATTTCTTTTCCCAAAGAGGTTTGGCAAGCTTGGCTGTCATCCTTAGTAATCACTCCGATGCGGGAGTAATGGCACGAGCAGAACGGCTGAAAATTCCGGCTTATGCCTTTACTACGAAAGAAATGCACGAAGGAACCAAGCCCATTGCCCTACTGAAAGAGTTGGGAATAGAACTGATCGTTCTGGCCGGCTACATGTGTTATATCACCCCTCCTTACTTGGAGGCTTTCCCCGACAGGATCGTCAATATCCATCCGGCATTGCTGCCCAAGTTCGGTGGAAAGGGAATGTACGGCCATCATGTGCACGAAGCCGTCCTTGCTGCGGGGGAGAAAGAAAGCGGTATCACCATTCATCTCGTCGATGAGCATTATGATCACGGCAAAATCCTCCGTCAGGCTGTCTGTCCGGTTCTTCCGGAAGATACGCCCGATACGCTTGCCGAAAGGATCCATGCTCTGGAATATGCACACTATCCTGAGGCCATAGAGGAATACTTGCTCCGGCTTCCGGCAGAATCATGAAACACTCCTTCCCCATGCGCACTCTATCCGGCATACTATATTATATAGTAATAGGGCTTATTCTGTTCCTCACGCTTTCATGCAGTAGAGAATCCGATGTTTGCCACCTCAAACTTAAGCTGAGCAATCTCAGCAGTGGCGATTCTGTTTTAGTCCTTCGACTGGAAGGAGGAGGCTCCTTTAGCACAGAAGAAATACGAGTCACGCCACCCAAAGCCCGGATCCGACACAAAGTCAAAGGCGATGTTAATCGCATTTTGCTCTATTTCAACGAAGGCAATAATGTGCTACGGCTTTATCCTGAAAGGGGAGAGGATCTCACAATCACGCTTGATGCCGACCAACCTCTCCTGCCTAAAATAAAAGGAGGAAGCACCCATGCTACACTGAATGAGTTCATGCAAACAGCGGATGATGAGATCCGCAGCTATCAGGATCATCTCCGAACGACCGACTTTCCCTCCAAGGCAGAAGCCTTCGCAGATCTGCGACTCAAAGCCCTCCGCTTCTATCTCTCCCATTCCGATGCCCCCGGTATAAACAGATTGGTGGAGGAATACGATCTCTTCGATGCGGCATTCGTTCGTCGCTCCGGTATTTCGATGCACCGGCTCCCCGCACCTCTTGATTCCGTCCTTAGAAAGAACGAGTCGTATGCAATCGGCCGTTTGGCACCGGACTTCCTTGTCAAGGATATCGATCAGCGATCCTTTACGCTTTCCTGGTACAAGGGGCAAGATGTCCTTTTGCACTTTGCTAATAAGCCGGACTCCGCTACTGTCGCATGCCTGAAAGCCTGGAAAAATAAAACAGGAATGAAAAAGCCGGAAGTCCTGACCCTCACACTTTTTGCGCCGGACTCATCGCTCCGAAAGCTGACCGCAGGATTGGCCATGCCGGGGCGCGTCGTGTCGGACAGTGTCGGGCAGGTATCGACACTTCTTGAACGATACGGCATAGACAGCCTCCCATATACTGTCCATATCGACACTGCCGGATACATCCGCAGCCGCCATGCCGGTCACAGTCTCCCATAGTTCGCACGCACTTTCCCCGTATTTATGTTAGTAAAGACCTTTGCCGCTGCTCTGCACAGCATAGATGCTCTTACCGTTACCGTCGAAGTCAATATCACCCGAGGTTGCTATCTCAGCATGGTAGGACTCCCCGATGCAGCAGTTCGTGAGAGTCTGGATAGAATCCGCTCCACATACGACTGCCTGAATATCGCCTTTCCCCAAAAGAGCATTACGATCAATCTCAGTCCGGCCGATATCAAAAAAGAAGGTACTGCCTACGACCTGCCCCTTGCCATTGCACTCATGGCTGCAGATGGCATTATCGGAGCAGACTCCCTGCCGCGCTATATGATTATGGGCGAGCTTTCGCTGGACGGATCGCTCCGTCCGATCAAAGGAGCCTTGCCCATCGCCATCCAAGCACGAGCCGAAGGATTCGACGGACTGATCCTCCCGGCGGAAAATGCACGCGAAGCAGCCGTCGTGAACAACCTCAATGTCTATGGCGTGAAGCATATAGCAGAGGTGATCAGCCATTTCAACGGAGGCGATCAACTACAGCCCACTATAGTCGATACCCGCAGGGAATTTTTCGACCATCAGCAGCAGGTGTCTTTCGACTTCTCGGAGGTGAAGGGACAGGAGAAGGTGAAGCGCGCCCTCGAAGTGGCGGCTGCAGGCGGACACAATCTGATCATGGTGGGGAGTCCCGGCAGTGGGAAATCCATGATGGCTAAGCGAATGCCCGGAATCCTTCCTCCGTTTACACTTGGCGAATCGCTTGAAACGACCAAAATATACTCCGTGGCCGGTAAGTTGGGGGTCAATTCTATGCTCCTGACCCAACGCCCTTTCCGTTCGCCCCACCATTCCATCTCTTCCGCAGCCCTCGTGGGCGGCGGCACTTATCCACAGCCCGGAGAGATCAGTCTGGCTCACAATGGCGTGCTCTTCTTGGACGAGCTGGCCGAGTTCAACCGCTCCGTTCTCGAGGTGATGCGGCAGCCTTTGGAAGATCGGCGGATCACCGTTTCGAGAGCCAGAATGACCGTGGACTATCCTGCCGGATTCATGCTCGTAGCTGCTATGAATCCCTGTCCTTGTGGCTACTACAACCATCCCACACGCGCTTGCTCCTGTGCACCCGGACAGGTGGAGAAGTATCTCAGCCGCATATCGGGGCCTCTTTTGGACCGGATCGATATACAGGTAGAGATTACACCCGTTCCTTTTGAGAAAATATCCGACAGCCGGCCGGCCGAAAGCAGTGAGAAAATCCGTCAGCGAGTGGTGGCAGCACGCGAAATCCAAAGCAAACGATTCGCCGACTACTCCGGTGTCCATTGCAATGCCCAGATGGACGACAAATTGATGAACCGCTATGCACTGCCCGACGAAAAGGGACTTCAACGATTGAGGACCGCTATGGAACGCTTCGACCTCTCCGCTCGTGCCTATGGCCGTATCTTGAAAGTGGCACGCACCATTGCCGATCTGGCAGGCAGCGAAGATGTGGGTGGCGAACACATAGCAGAAGCCATCGGCTACCGCAATCTCGACCGAGAAAACTGGGGTAAGGCTTGAGACAATGGAAAGCCCACACACACGCCTGCCCTCATTCGCCGCCCATCGCCTGATTATCGGCGAAACGAGCTACCCTTACCCTTTTCTCCGGTTTGATGCTGCATCCGGATGCTGGGAGTTAAGTTCTTTTTCTCATGAATCCGAGGCCGTTGTTTTTCTGTCGGGGAGTCTTCTGCTCTGTCCGGCTGATCTGTCGCCTCACCTCCCTGCTGATACACAAAGTATCACACTTCCTGAAATGCAAAGTCGGCTCCACTTGCTACAGACCGCTCCCGTGCATCTCTACCACTTTCCTACAGCCTCCTCTCCTGCCCATCTCCTGCGTTAGTGGATCGAACGAGGAGGGACAAGTGTACCCTTTCTCCTAATTTTCCCGTCTATAGTCGGCCAAGAGTAGTTTCACAGTAATGAAACTCTCATCGACTGACGTTTGCCGGAAAGTTAATCGAAGGAACGGGACTTCACTGTTTGAAGAATATCAAGAAGCGATTGACAGTGTTCGTTGTTGGCCATAATGATGTTGTCGGCAAATAAGATATTCGAGGTGGCATACTTTGGGACAGACTTGACGATGTTACACGTCACAGACCGAAAAAACGCAGAACATCGGTCGAAAAAACGTGGCGCGTAAACTTATTCGTTCCGGTTCGGGAAGTGAAAAATTTACGCGCCACAACGAAAAAAATCTCGCGCCACTTTCTCAGAAATCACGAACCGCAATCGGGATATTTTTCGCTCGTGTTCTCGAAAAGGTAAGTTTGGGATGATTGGAATGGCAACCCCTAAATGACACTGACGTGTACTGAAAAAAGTTGACAGTTGGGCGGGATCGTTCTACAATTGGTTTACTGGTTCTTTCTATAATTCTACTTTAGGTTGACAGCCCTTACCCTTAGGTCTAATTTCGGTTGACACGAGCAAAGTTAGCTTTTTGTCTGACATTCATTCTTCGGTATAGCTCGGGGGCAATCTCCGGCCAATGTTCGATCCTTGCCAGTAAGGGATTTTCAGACTCCGGTGTAATGACTTGCATAGGCGTTTTCGCCCTTAGAGCTTGATGTGGACGCGCCTCGTTGTACATGCGCACGGCT
>NZ_KB899166.1 GCF_000378065.1 Porphyromonas gulae DSM 15663
GCCGTCAATGGCGATATGTTTACCATCTAAGTCGCTAATGAGTTCTTTCCCATAAACTTGAAGACAAGCATAGAGAGACTGAGGCTCAATACGTTGGAGCACTCTTTCAAAGGTGTCTACGCTCGGACAACCATTCGGCAACTCAACCGGTGGGCGAAGAGATGCTCCTCGCTCTAAGCAAAGTTCATGCATGGACTCATAATCCTCGCCTCCACACAGATAACTCGCCAGTGCTATAACCAGAATATCGCTTAACTTATGCTTGCAACGACCCACTACACGTGGATCTTCTACCTTAGAAAAATAAACTTGTACATCCATAACGCGGAGGTGTGCGACGCGATCAGAGTGCTTAATCCTTAGAAAAATAATCTTGTACATCCATAACCCGAAGATAGCTCTATTTTGATGCGGTTGCCCTGTTTGAGAGCTTGAGCAGAATTGGATATAACTGTTTTTAATTAACTTTGGAAGTGCAAAAAGCTACAATAAGCATAAAACGATGTAGAGTGATGATCGAAACTTCAAACAAGCAAAACCATTGACGATTTCAATAGTTGTATAAAAATGAAGGAAATAAAAACGGATTTATATTTAGGTGATAGTAAAGAACAACTGAAATTACTCCCGTCTAATTCAGTTGATTTAATTATAACATCACCACCTTATGCAGATCAGCGAAAAAGCACCTATGGTGGTATTCGACCGGATAAATATGTAGAGTGGTTCTTACCGATTTCCGAACAATTATTACGAGTGTTAAAGCCTTCTGGTACGTTTATACTAAATATAAAAGAAAAAGTCGTAGCTGGAGAAAGGAGTACTTATGTTATGGAGCTAATCATTGAAATGCGTAAGCAGGGGTGGCTTTGGACAGAAGAATTTATTTGGCATAAAAAAAATTCGTATCCGGGAAAATGGCCCAATCGTTTCCGTGATGCTTGGGAAAGACTTTTGCAATTCAACAAACATAAACACTTTAAGATGTACCAGGAAGAGGTTATGGTTCCCATGGGAGATTGGGCCAAAACAAGACTTCAAAAGCTTTCCCAAACAGACAAGATTCGGGACAATTCTAAAGTTGGTAGTGGATTCGGGAAAAACATTTCCAATTGGATCGACAGAGATAAAGCATATCCGACCAATGTCTTATATCTCGCGACAGAATGTAATAACAAAAATCATAGTGCGGCATTTCCAGAAGGATTACCAGAATGGTTTATCAAATTATTTACAACTGAATATGACACTGTCCTTGATCCTTTCATGGGTTCAGGCACCACGCTACTCGTTGCCAACAGGATGAAAAGAAACTCTATCGGCATAGATGTAATACCCGAATACTACACAATGGTAAAAAATCGTCTCAATCAATTCGAGCAATATTTATTCGAAAACCCATCAAACTATGAAAAAGTTAAAAATAAATGACGTAAAAGAATACGTTGAAAATGAAATAAGCAATTTCCACACAAATCGCATTGACAGTCTCGACAAATTAAAACTCGAAAAAGTATTAAAACGCAAAAACCCATACTTATTTAAAGCAAAAAATGTTTTGACGGCAGAACAAATTGTTCGGGGATTTGTAGATGCACATATTTCCTCTAATGAGGAAACTATTTTTGGCGATTGGTTAGAAGGATTAGCCATCTTTATCAACGAAAAGGTATATGGAGGCCGAAAGTCAGGGATAGAGGGAGTCGATTTAGAGTTTGAGAAGGATAAAAAAAGATATATCGTCTCCATAAAATCAGGCCCTAATTGGGGTAATAGCTCGCAACAAAAAAAGATGATAGCGGATTTTAACACAGCGAAGAAAACATTACGTACAAGCAAATCAAATTTAAATGTTATTGCTGTGAATGGATGCTGCTATGGACAAGATAATAAACCGGACAAAGGAGCATACTATAAATATTGTGGACAACGCTTTTGGGAATTTATTTCTGGCGATAAAGATCTCTATACTAAAATAATTGAACCACTTGGGCACAAGGCAAAACAAAAGAATGAAGAATTTATCAATTCATACACAAAAACCATCAATAAATTTACAAAAGAATTTACAAAAGAATTTTGCAAAGAAGATGGAGACATTGATTGGGAAAAATTAGTACAATTCAATTCTTCTCAAGAGTGAAAAGAAAAACAAATACTCTCACCTCAAAAGAGGTGTAACTGCCCCGAAGAGAGGGAATATCCCTTTTGGCACCTCCTTGACCTTAGACTGCTATCTTTGTAGCACATTGATCCCAAACAAGACAAAAAACAACCATCATGATTCTATCCACAACCCCCAATATCGAAGGACGACACATTCGCCAATACTGTGGCATAGTCTCCGGTGAGGCCATCATGGGAGCCAACATTGTACGCGACTTTTTTGCGAGTATCCGAGACGTGGTTGGCGGACGCTCCGGATCCTACGAGGAAGTAATCCACAAAGCGAAGAACGAAGCACTGGACGAGATGCAGCGTGAAGCCGTGCGATTAGGTGCCGATGCCATTCTTTCTATCGACATCGACTACGAAACCATCGGTACATCCATGCTGATGGTTGCCGTTTCCGGTACGGCAGTCATATTGGAATAGTTCCGGAAGGTGGCTTCTTGATACACCCCCTTCTCCGACTATTCTGATCAAATACGAATGCTCACACTTACTCCGGAAACAAACTGCTTATTCTGTACCGAAGCCTGTTTTCGGCCGTACATTCTTGGCAGTCGAGAGGTGCCTTTTTGCTCCTTTACAGAGCCTACTGGAGGTAAGTTCAGTTGCCTCGCGAGCACAAGCGAACTCAGAAAACTTTATTTTTGAGAAAAGGCTTGAAAGTTCCAAACACATTAGCTACTTTTGCCGGAGTAATCTCTTACTATTATTTAGAGTTCTCTATGAAGACCCAAGAAATTATGACAATGCTGGAGGCTAAGCACCCCGGCGAAAGCGAATTCCTCCAAGCAGTGAAGGAAGTTCTTCTCTCAGTAGAAGAAGTGTACAACCAACATCCCGAGTTCGAAAAGAACGGTATCATCGAGCGTATCGTAGAGCCGGATCGTGTATTCACATTCCGTGTACCCTGGGTAGATGACCACGGTAAGGTACAGGTAAACATCGGCTACCGCGTTCAGTTCAACAATGCCATCGGTCCGTACAAAGGCGGTATCCGTTTCCATCCTTCAGTGAACCTCTCTATCCTGAAGTTCCTCGGATTCGAACAGATGTTCAAGAATGCACTCACTACTCTCCCCATGGGTGGAGGTAAAGGTGGTGCCGACTTCTCTCCCAAGGGCAAGAGCGAAGCCGAAATCATGCGTTTCTGCCAGAGCTTCATGACCGAATTGTGGCGGAACATCGGTCCTGACACCGACATTCCTGCCGGTGACATCGGCGTAGGCGGTCGCGAAGTAGGTTATATGTTCGGTATGTACAAGAAGCTCGCTCGTGAGCATACAGGTACGCTTACCGGCAAGGGATTCGAGTTCGGCGGTTCTCGTCTGCGTCCCGAATCTACCGGTTTCGGTGCTGTTTACTTCGTACAGAACATGTGTAAGCAAAATGGCGTAGACTACAAGGGCAAGACTGTTGCTATCTCCGGATTCGGTAACGTTGCTTGGGGTGTAGCTCAGAAAGCTACCGAGCTGGGCATGAAAGTTGTTACGATCTCCGGTCCTGACGGCTATGTTTACGATCCCGACGGTATCAACACACCGGAGAAATTCCAGTGCATGCTTGACCTCCGCGACAGTGGCAATGACGTAGTATCTGACTACGTTAAGAGATTCCCCAACGCTCAGTTCTTCGCCGGCAAGAAGCCTTGGGAGCAAAAGGTAGACTTCGCTATGCCTTGCGCTACGCAGAACGAGATGAACCTCGAAGATGCCAAGACACTGCACAAGAACGGTGTTATCCTCGTAGCTGAAACGTCTAACATGGGTTGTACAGCCGAAGCCAGCGAATACTATGTAGAGCACAAGATGCTCTTTGCTCCGGGTAAGGCTGTTAATGCAGGTGGTGTTTCTTGCTCAGGTCTCGAAATGACACAGAATGCTATGCACCTCGTTTGGACGAACGAAGAAGTGGACAAGTGGCTGCACCAGATCATGCAAGACATCCACGACCAGTGCGTTACTTACGGTAAGGAAGGCAACTACATCGACTACGTGAAGGGTGCTAACATCGCCGGCTTCATGAAGGTTGCCAAAGCTATGGTAGCTCAGGGCGTTTGCTAATCCCTGACCTCACTCCCCTCTGCTCACACAGAGCAGATACAAAAACGAAAAAGCAGAGACGTACCTCCCGAGGGGGAGATACGTCTCTTTTTATTTTTCTCAACGACCATTTCGTTCGAGCCAATACCTTACAGAAAGAAATATTTAGACTTTACGGTCTTAACCTAAAATGTTTTTCTTCGATGTAGTATAATTATCTTTGTTTTATCGTAAAAGTATATCGTTCTTACTACCCCATATAAGAACGATGACAGATGAGGAAATTAAAAAAGTAGATTTCGATCCAGACTTATAGGTTGAAGCAATATACCCTTCTATGAAAGAAAAACTCAGAATAGTTTTCCGGCCGTTTGTCCTCATTCTAATCTGCCTGACAATAGGATATACTTTCTTGCACTGGCTACTCATTATCGAACTCTCCCTCTTTCAACCCAAAGAAATAGTCAGTAATTTTTTGATTCCTATAATTCTAACAGCTTTGATCTCATGGATTTATATTCCATCCAGGCTCAAAGTACTAAAACTAAAATGGAGAAGAAGAGATTGGCGCCTCTTGTACAGTTGCATCGCCTGGATAGCCTTGACTATCCCATTGACAATCGCTCAGAGTTATATGGAGTCAGCTACAGGGAAACTAACAGAATTAGACTCGATCAAAGAGATCAATCGCTTGCCTCCGACAAAGTACTATACAGTGAAAAGATGGTATATAGACAAAAAGAGAAGTAGCACACATTTCTCTTATAATGTAAGCGGCAGATACTCTCAGTATTTCAAAATGGATCTCTATATGTCCATACCGCTTTTAGATAGTGAAAAAGATACTGCAACAAATAATCCGTGCGCTTGGTTAGGTGTATCTTATCACAAAACGATCAGCAACCGCCTCAAAGAGAATAGGAAGACTGAAGAAATCAATGACTTTATCCAAATAAGCCTAAGGCTCTTCAACAACAAGGATGTATCGGACATCTCTTATTTGGAAAGAATCGGTAACACTGACGATAGAGATGGATATCTTCAAGCTATCAGTCAAGGCATAGACAAGCGCCATGAAACAATATTGATTGGGGTCCAAGAGCCTTTCAACAACAGAAACGGAAACAAACTCGAAAGTATGCTAATTGCTGCTTTTGCAGGAACGATTCTTTGGTTGTTTTTGTCACTAAAACCTCAAATAGATCCGAAAGAACTAAAACGAATCAAAGCGGGCAAGCCGGATAGAGTGGCTAGTCGAAATTTTGGGATGCAACTGAGTTATATCAAACCACATGGAGACTTCTTGATAACCCCCATCATCATATACATCAACATCGCTGTCTTCTGGTTCCTCGCTTTGAAAGAAAGAAGTTTCATCCACCTTGACGGAGCCAATTTGATGAAATGGGGTGCAAACTTTCGTCCCTTGGTACAAAGCGGTGAATGGTGGCGCCTGCTTACAAACACATTTTTACATGGTGGAATAATCCACCTTGCGGCCAACATGCTTGCATTGTATGTTGTAGGTGTGGAATTGGAGCCAAAGCTGGGAAGGAGGAAATTTTCGATAACGTATTTATTGATCGGCATTTTGTCCAGCATCACGAGTGTTTGGTGGCATGAAAACACAATAAGCGTAGGAAGTTCAGGAGCAATATTGGGGTTATATGGAGTTTTACTCGCTTTGTTATTAACAAAAACTTTCCCTGGTACCATTGACAAACCATTTTTGCTGAGTACAACCATTTTTGTCGGGATCAACCTAACAGCCGGATTAGCTGTAGGAATAGACAATGCGGCTCACATTGGAGGACTTATAAGTGGCTTTGTCCTTGGCTTAACATTCTTGCCAACCATCAGGAAAGGAAAATAACCACATAAACATTCTCTATTTAACAGATCAAACAGAAATGAAAAAGTATAAGATTGGTATAATCTTTGCCCTAATTAGTTTTTCGCTTATTGACATCACGGGAAACTTTGAAAAGAAAATTTCTACAAATACATTTGCAGAAAAAATTAATGGTAAGCTTTTCTCTAAGAAAGAAAGTCTGCAAAATGATTCAGTGTTAGAGATACCTGCTAAATTGAAGAATTGCCAGGAATTAATATTGAAGAGGAAAGGATATACTGTTTCGTACAACAAGCATACGCTATTACCTAATTGGGTTGCATGGCAACTGACTAAGAATCGTACAAGAGGGAAAAACAAAAGAGCAAAAAATATTTTTATCGAAGACATAGAGGTACCATCCCCTCGAGCCAACAATAGCGACTATAAAAATAGTGGATGGTCTAGAGGACATATGTGTCCAGCTGGAGACAATAAATGGGACAAAGACGCTATGCATGAATCCTTTCTCTTATCTAATATATGCCCACAAAATAGCAAGCTTAACAGTGGAGACTGGAATGAAATAGAACAAACATGTCGCAAATGGGCTACAAAACATAATAAAATATACATTGTATGCGGACCGATTATTCCTAAAGAGAAACAGATAACAATAGGCCACAATCAAATCGTTGTTCCAGAAGCTTTCTTCAAAGTCGTTTTAACACTTCATGAGAAACCTAAAGGTATTGGTTTCATCTGCGAAAATACAGATACAAACAGAAAAAAAGATTTTTATGTCAAGACAATAGATGAAGTAGAGAAAATAACCGGAATAGATTTTTTCCATAATCTACCGAACGAGATAGAGAAAATAGTAGAGGCAAAAGCAAATATAGCCGACTGGTAAAAACTTCCCATAAAACTAAAACTGATATAAGTATAAGAGAAACTATCGCACTTAAGGCTCTGCCAATGCTAACTAAAAAATCATCTGAAAGCGTGGCTTGGCAAAGAGTTTTAATCAAACAACAGAAAAAGGCATTCTGAGACAAATCCAAGTTTACATTCAATTTTATATTGGCCTCAAAGACAGTATTTCAAATACCTGTTCAATGATTCGAAAAGCAAGAAAGACAATAGCTGAAAACAAAATGTACAACAATACAAACAAGATCTCACTCAAGAAAAAAAATGATTACTTTTGCATAGTTGTCAATCATAGGATAAACAAGACCAATTTTACTAAAGCTATTCAAAATGTTAAAAGCTATTCTTCTAGCAAGTTCTCTTCTTTGGCTGTCGTCAAACTTAACAGCACAAGAAAATGGATCAACACAAATAAAACGAGCCTATCTCAAAGGAGATTTCATAGAACTACTTAAAATATATAATACTTATCCAGAATATAAAGTTCAAATTGAAGATGCCCTATTATTATCGATAGAAGAGAAAGAATTATCGTATGAAGAATGTTTGGCTGACATGAAATATTGCAAATCCAATAGGGAGTTATCTAATTTCTTCAACAAACTCTCGCAAGAAAAAACGTTAGAAATTACGAAAAAAATTTCCGAAATGACTATGGAAGAAATTGACGCTTACATAAAGAGTCATCCGGAAAGGCGCTTCATCGTGGAAAATTTATTAAATACTTTTATAAACACATCTGCTGACACAATAACTTTGCTTGAACTTAACTATATACAGCGCACTCTACCTCAAATTCGCCCCACCCAAATACAACAATATCTAAATCAAAAAAACGAGGAGAAAAGAGATATTCTACTAAATAACATTGACTGGTTTTTAAACAACGAAAAAAGACTATTAAAAAATTTGCATTATGCCATCGAGAGGTCTGCATTAGAATTTCTATATAATGGATATAGGCAAGTTGCCATCTATTATGCAAAAATAGGCATGATTCCAGATAATATTGATGCTGCAGAAAAACAATATCGACTATTGGTGAATGCATGCATACCAGAGAAAGCACTACAAAGGAGACTTCAGGAAGAAGCAGATAAATTTTTTTTGCAAAGAAATCAATTTAGCTAGGAATTTCTTTTCGAAACAACTTGGAAAAGAAAATGACTTTATCAAAATGGAAATTTCAATACCATTATATTCAGTCAACCATACGACACCATCTGTCGATCTATCTAGCATTGAAGTTGCTCGAAAAGAATTCATCAATTCTAAAAATATGAGCACTAATATGTGTTCAGCAGCCAACTCTGTTGGCTTGGGTATAATCGGACTAATTGGCAAAGGGATTATAGATGTTAATGCCGTAGATGATTTAATAATAAGAGAGATTGCAGCGAGAAAAAGATACATGAAAAATGTTCTAGTAAACTTAGAGAAATCCATTCTTAATCAAAATGCCTCAACACGAAAAAAAATAGAATCATATGTCATTGAAAATCAGAAAAATTTCAAGATCCATGCCAATAAGTAAGGTAATTCAATTTAGTTTTCTTTTTTTCCTATGCTTCAATATAGGCAATTCGCAAATCTCTGATTGGATTGCAGAAAAAGCAGCTGACTATATTGTAAACGGAGCGCAAAAACAATTAGGCAGTGCTGGTTCTCTAATCTGGAATTCGGCTGTAAATTCGCACCTAGAGGAAAACATAAAAAAAGAATCCAGAAATCTTTCCTCAATACTCATTAATAAGTCGCTTTTAGACAAAGTAGACAAAAAATATGACATGAATAAAGAAACCGATTTATATGGAAAGATCCAAAGAAGCCAGAGAAATAAGATAAATTCATTCTACGAAGTTTTAAAAAATCGAAATTTCAACACATTAGCAAAAGGAAGGATAAAAACAATTACAACAGCATTATATGATTCGATCACTCTTTCAATAAAGGAAAATGATTTAGCTAGCCTACTCTTAACAGCAGTAATCGATTCTCTAAAGCTCCCGGATTTTGACAAAAGTATTTTTGACACTATCCTTATTGACATAAATATGAATCACAATCTCTCATTCATTCTAAATAACCACCCCGATGCGACAAGGATTTACAACAACAGTTTACACTCAAGTCTAAGAGCCAAATCTTCACATTTGTTGTATTGGAGCAAATATGCTGATGCACACCTAAGCAGTCTTGACAAGAAGAACAAGATTATTAACCCTAGAGAGATATACTTCACAGAAGAAAAAAGCACCATTTACATTAAACATAAAAATCAATTATTAGCAA
Source organism: Porphyromonas gulae DSM 15663 (assembly GCF_000378065.1). GTDB lineage: Bacteria > Bacteroidota > Bacteroidia > Bacteroidales > Porphyromonadaceae > Porphyromonas > Porphyromonas gulae. The sequence goes on from NZ_KB899166.1 coordinate 9,268, forward strand.
CTCAAAATGACAATTTTATAACTCCAAAAACAATTGACATATTAAACTTAAACAAAAAGCCAAATACAAAATACGTATTATCTAACACTGTTTTTGAGACAGATAATCTGGGAAGAATAGTAAAAGTAACACAAGATATTTCCCCAAAATCTCCGGAAAATTCAAACCTTAGAAGTATTAACAAAAAAATGAAATTCAAAATAAAATCCCCCTCATCAAATTTACTAATCTACCAGCCAACTTTCATTTCTTTTAATGCCCCAATCTGCTTTATAAACACTCTGTTTTTAACAAAAAATGCTTCCACAAAGCGTTTTATAAAAAACACAAAAAAGCAGATGAAAGAATATTTAAAGATAGGAGATGATTTCAGGGTTCAAACAAATATTATCTACAAAGATGAATCTGACACTTTTCTTCAAATTAGTGTCAAGTTTCCAAACAATGAAATTCAGCTCACAAACGACAATTAGCACGATTACAACAACTTAAACTAAATATGAAGTTGAACAACGATTAACCAAAATAATTTTTCAGGAAGCTACAGGTAAAATATCACGCACTAGGCTGACCGCCAGACTCACGTTCTATATCTACCAATAGGAATAAAAAACTTATTAAACAAATAGAAAATGGCTCGATTCGATGATTATCGAATAATAGTAATAGTATGAAGAAGAAGAAGAAGAAGAAAAAACAGCTATCACTGGCATTGGCATGGTCGCTGACTTTACTTCCCGTAGGAGGATACACGGCATTTGCCCAAGCAAATACGACAGTTCAAACGGCGAACCTTCAAAACATAAACCCGATGCAAAAACGTATGTCCTTTCGACAGGAAATGCTCAGTGAACTGACAGACCTATTGGTAAGACGCTATGGCAAGGAGGTTCATTTTCGAGCTGACCGTGGCACTTCACAAGTAGCTGCTTTATGGCGAGCCGGGGATGGCGACGTCGAGGCTTTTCGCACATTCGTACTCGAAAACTTCGAACCTACGCTCGAAGGTCAGCGTCGTATGTATAGTACGCTGGAGCGGAATCTGGAAATCCTCAACGGTTACTTCAACAAGATCGATCTGGCCCTGAAAGAACCCCTCCACCTCAAAGGGCCGGAAATCACCTCTCTGGATATGATCTTCGGCGGATATAGCGCATCAGCACACCTGAGCGATGATCTCTATGCCAATAAGGTCGGGCTGATAGCTGCACTGAACTTCCCCTACTACTCTCTCGCGGAAAAGATGGAGCTGGGAGCAAAATGGAGCAGAGAAGAGTGGGCTTTTGCACGAATGGGTGACCGCTTTGCTTCGCGCATACCGGCCGAAGTACAGCAATACGTATCGGAGACTTTGACACGTGGGGATGCCTACATATCCGAGTACAACATCTGCATGGGCTACCTACGACGTCCCGATGGCTCCACGCTCTTTCCCCGCGACATGAAACTGATCACTCACTGGGGACTACGGGATGAGATCAAGAGCAACTACGCAGACCCCAAAGACGGACTGGAAAAGCAGCGAATGGTATACGCGATCATCAAAAGGATCATCGACCAAAGCATCCCACGAGAAGTAATCAATAAGACGGACTTTCAGTGGGATCCGCTCAGCAATATGCTCTACGACTCGGCCGGCACTGCTACCCGAGGTCATGCCGAACCCGATACGCGATATGAATATTTCGTGGCCAATTTCCGTGCGATGCAAACACAGGATGCGTATATGCCACATCAGCCGAACCAGATCCTGCGTGCATTCGAGGGAGAGATGGAGATTCCGCAAGAAGACGTCAAGCGACTATTCGAGACCCTGCTCTCCTCTCCACAGGTAAAGAAGGTGGCCCAACTGATCAGCAAACGATTGGGACGCCCGTTGGAGCCGTTCGACATCTGGTACAATGGCTTCCGCTCGCAGTCCGGCATGCCGGAGAGCGAATTGGACAAAATCACCGCAGCCAAATATCCTACACCCGAAGCTCTGAAAGCCGATCTGCCGAACATCCTGCGCAAGCTGGGATTCGAAAGCAAAGATGCCGAGCGGATAGCTTCTTTGGTGATGGTGGATCCTTCGCGAGGTGCCGGCCATGCAGCAGGATCGATGATGCGCAATGACTTTGCTCACCTGCGCACACGTATCGCCGATACGGGGATGGACTACAAAGGATACAATATAGCCGTACACGAGTTCGGACACAATACCGAGCAAACCATCACGATGAACGATGTGGACTACTACATGCTCAACGGCGTGCCGAACACGTCTTTCACCGAAGCCGTCGCTTTTCTCTTCCAAAAGCGGGATCTCGAACTTCTCGGTGTCATCAAACCCGATCCGCAGAAAGAGTACAACGAGGCTCTGACCAACTTCTGGAATTGCTACGAGATCATGGGCGTATCCCTCGTAGACATGGCCGTTTGGGAATGGATGTACACGCATCCCGAAGCTGATGCACACGAACTGAAACTCGCCGTCATGGAGGCAGCCAAAACCATTTGGAACAAGTACTATGCCGGCATTCTCGGAGAAAAGGACGAGACCATTCTGGGCATCTATTCGCACATGATCAATTATCCGCTCTACCTGCCCAACTATCCGATGGGGCATATCATCGACTTTCAGATCGAACAGTACATCAAGGGAAAATCCTTGGCCGTGGAGCTGAAGCGCATGCTCGTACAGGGACGGCTGGTGCCACAGTACTGGATGAAACAGGCTGTGGGTTCTCCCATATCGGTATTGCCCATACTCGAAGCCGTGGACCAAGCTCTCACGAAGGTGAAGTAATCCATGCAAGCCTCTCTACCTCTTTCAGAGAATAACACTGTGTAATGTAAGGACGATCTAAAACGATTTACCTATAGAATAGAGCCAAGAGAAGGGGACTATGTCAAAATTCGATTTTGACATAGTCCCCTTTGCTTTTATGGAGAGCCTAAGGGCTCTTTTTTCTATTTAGCGGCGGAGCAGAGACTTGAAACCTCCGTCGTTTGCATATTTGGCAAACTCCAGATCCGTAGCAGCTTTCTTCATCATGTTGCTGTCGAGGCTGATAGACTCACGAAGAGAGTTTACCACACCATCCAAATTGTTCGTACGTGCAGCCACAACAGCCATGAGGTAGTAAGTAGTGGCATCGGGGTTCTTTATCCTGTTGAGGATCTCTTGTGCGCGGTTGTAGTCGCGATTGAGGATATTGGCCACGGCAGCATTGTTGCTCTCGGTCTTACCGAAGGCCGCTACAGCCTGAGCATAATTGCCCTCTTGCAGATAGAGCAAGCCAAGAGCTTCGCCCAATTCGGGCACATTGGCAGCCGAGCCGAAATACTGCTTAGCCTGCTCCACATTACCCTCGTTGAGAGCCAGCAGCCCAAGGTTCATATCCGTTTCTGCATTAGGCTTCACGCTTGCAGCCTTTTGGAACCAAGTACGAGCACCCTCCAAATCACCGCTGCGATAACGCATCATACCGATATTGTTATAAGCACGATAGTCATCCGGATAGATCTGAGTAGCCACCTTGTAAATATCTTCCTTCTGAGCAGGAGATTCGAGCAGAGTAGCACTATAGAGCAGCTCCTCCACGGTCAGCCGGCCGGGGTTCTGGGCTGCAAGACGTTTGATCTCGTCATCGCTCTTACCTATGATTTCGACATTGGCGATAAGGCGCGAACGACGTAGTTGGGGCAGGATATCATCCGCCAGCTGTCTGAATACGGTAGAGATATTCTTGATCTCCTGCTCACGCTGCTCGGGATCCGGATACATAGCAAGAACACGCAGAACAAGTTCCTTGTCCTGAATATCGCTTTTCTCCACAAGCTGCTTGAAGCCTTCCCAGTCCTGTGCCGTATAGTGTGCATTGATCTCTACATCCTTGATGTTGCTCTTTTGGAATTGTTTCTTCAGAGCAGTAGTCGTATTTTTCTCGCGCTGCTCGGACAGCTTTTCGTTCAGCTCCACACCGCCATCAGGAGAAGCGTAGGCTTGTACCTCCACCGTTACATCCTGATTGGGAGCATCCTTGGCATTGGCCACCAAGTCTTTCCAGTCTTTCACCTCACCCTTGTTGATTTCTTGTGCACGAATCTGTGCCTGTTGGATGAGGAACATGATATTTGCATCATAGGCTTGCTTGATGATGCGCTGGAATGCATCCGGAGCGATTGCCGCCGATGCATTAAGAGCAGAAGCCAAGGCTTCCGTACTGATTACACCATCAGCGATTTTGAGATCCGGAAGATTTATTTTCTTCCCTTTTACTTTGGCTTCGAAGGTTAAGAAGAGTTCACTCTTGTCCATGGCTGGCTTATAAGGGAAAGAGAATACGAGCTGCTGATTGCCACCATTGTCATAGCTGACTACACGCTCATTGCCAAGTACTTTTTCTCCCTGAAAAAGGAATGAAGGTCCCCATGATTCACCTGTAGCATAGCGCAGCACAGGCTTCACTGTAAGTTCGGCTTTCTTATTGAACCATTTGGCAGGAAAAGCGATACTCACGGTCACAGGCACTTTGCTTCCCACGACTTCGAGTGGTTGTGGCTCAGCCTTTACCAAATCGGCAGTCACAGGACGTAATTTGCCGGAGCAGGAAGAGATGACTACCGCTGCCGCGCAAACGAGTAGTACAGAAAAGATTTTCTTAAGCATAGTTTTTCATTGTCAATTGTTGAAACCGGAACAAAGCTACCATTTTTTCTCTGTCTTATTCCATATCCATAAATTCGGAGTCTGTGCAGATCCCGGCTATATGTGCAACGCGGTTTCAAATTTAAGAGTAGGTATACGATGCCTTCCTGCACGGTGCAGGACACCGGCGTAGGCGTACAGTACCCATTTTTTGGAAGTTTATGCCACAAAAATTATTTCTAATGCTACTGCCCCAACCCGGAAATAGTAATTCATTGAACTCCCTTTAATATCATGAGTGTATTAGATTATTTCAGCAGTGGAAAGTCTACGCATTGTCGGGCGTTGCAAGCATAGATTGAGCGATATTCTTTATCGAGAAGAGTACAAGAGCTCAAAGTCCCATAAAAAAGTATAATGAAAAATCTGGCTTAAAAGTATCCTTTCTTTAATCCGTCCTCAAGGATTTGTATCCAATCGTTGAAACGGGGGCATCGAGCTCGTATAGCATCAATCTCCAAAGCCTCAAATATCAGTTCTCCATCAGAAACCTTCTTATATTTTGGGAAAATCTTGATAAGGCGCTTAGAAGGCGAGGTTTCAGCCCCAGAATTGATATCTTCGGGATTATCGTAACTCTCTACAATTGCTCTCAGCTGATCTAACTCTCTTTTTTCGTCACAAACGATCTCAAACCCATCCATACTCGTGTACATGAGTGTTTCCAATTCATGCCGCTGAATATATGGATAGAAGATCGAAGGATCAACACCTTGAATACCATGTCTAACCCCATGCTCTATAGCTGAGATCTTTTTACTATCGGTAGTATAGTTGGGAAAATTGTTTGGCAGTCTAAAGAAATCCAATAATGTAGTAATCAAGACATTTCTTTGAGCAGCTATCTTTTTTACTTCATTGCTTAAGGATTTGAAGCTAGCCACACCTCCCTTTTTATTAAGCTGCCTATTGGTGGTAATCTTCTGGGCATACATCGCCGGTATAGAGGTCGTAAACCAGCCATTGCGGTAGCCTTTGCTCATTAGGTATGGGATCACACGTTTATGAATAAAGGCAACCTCTGTATTTCCCTCGACAATAAAAACAAACCGTTTTTTCATATTCCCCATCTCACTACTTAGCCCAAGGTTGTCCACCAATGATATTTTTCTCCCAAATTTCTCCAAGGCTATAATCTTCCAGCCAAGCAGTAAGTTCTTCCGTAGACATACGCCTAAAGGTTGTCGCGTAGTGGGACTGATCAACGACGATGATATCCTCCGGAGCAAAGTTGTCTACTAGGGTTACAGACTGGGTTGTGATGATCACCTGCGACTGCAGAGAAACACTCTTGATAAGAGCTGCGAGTTTATTGATCGCCATAGGGTGTAGGCCAAGCTCAGGCTCATCAATAATAATGCTCCGAGGTGGCTCAGGCTGAAGCAAAAGCGTAGCAAGACAGATGAAGCGAAGCGTGCCGTCCGATAGCTGATAGGCGTTGAAATAGACATCCTCCGCCCCTTTTTGCTTCCATTCTAGCTGGATTGTACTCTCATTAAGACGATTGGGCATAAGGTTAAAACCCTCAAAGAATGGAGCAACAGAGCAAACCGTACGCTCTATGCGATAGAAGTGCTTCGGGTGCTTTTGTTGGAGGTAATACAAGAAAGCTGCGATATTGGCACCGTCACGCCTAAGGCTATGATTGTCATCTACACGACATAGTGCTTTCATAGGGGATTGATTTCCTGTGTCATGGAAGTGGTAGATCTTCAATGCTTGGATCAGTTCATTAACAAAATATGCCTGTCCCCAATTGTAATGTTTAAAAGAAGACTCATCTACATCGCGCTCATATTCACGTTCGTGCCATATCCCATTGTTGAATGCAGTGCTAAGAGACTCCACATACAATCGATTTTCTGCTATTTTTAGGCTTGCAATAAACCGATTGATAGCTTCCTGATTTCGCTCGCCGAAGTAGATATCCAACTTAATACGATCGGTCATCTTCCGCCCCATATATAGGAAAGTATCCGCCCCACCTCGCTCTATGATGTAGCTCTGTAATCTCTGTTCATACAAACTATTGATCAGGCTAAATGCAGAAATAAAGTTGCTTTTACCAATCCCATTCCCCCCAATCAACACATTGATTGGAGAGAGTTTTATGGACTGATCTTTGATTGACTTATAGCCAGTGATATCTATTCTCTGTATCATCAACTTGATGCTTATTTTCTTGTTCTGATACAAAAATAAATAAAACAAGAGGCTATGTCAAATGAAGTGAATTGAAGCGAACCCTAAAACTTAGACAAACAACTTTTAGGGTTCTCTTCACGTCCTTGGCTCATAGCTTTTTCAGCACAGGCCACGCGCCAAAATTTCCCCGTTTGACACTCCCCAAAACGTGGCGCGAAAATTTCTTGATTGTGGCGCGGGAAGCAAAAAATTTACGCGCCGAAACGAAAAAATTGCGGTTCCACTTTTTCAGGAAACTCAGACCGCAATTACAGATTTTTTGGGACGTATTTCCGAGGTGACGATAGATCGAACTCGCGCTCATACAGCATATACCTCCTATCTTTGCCGAGAAAAAGGAGAATACCCGATCCGAAAAGCGATAGAACCATAGGGATATAAATGAGGATATTCTCCATCACAACGGCATCAGGCTAATATGACAAAGGCTTACGGGGCTGGCTGCCCCTTTCAAATGAAGGCAGAGGAAACGATCAGGCGAATGGATGAATCCGGCCGGTGCGGACGATCATTTCTGTTTGCCATAGACTTTGAGATGGATGAGGGGATCTTCATATCGGAACCGCTGAATCAAAAAGAAATCCTATTCGACGTACGAGGACAAGGGAATGCTCCCACACATACCGATACGAATGAGAGCAAGGCTCCCGTGACTTTTATCCCCCACCCCGAATCATTGGAGACCTACCGACATCGTTTCGATCGGATCCGCACAGCCCTGATGCGTGGCGATAGCTTCTTGGCCAATCTCACCATTGCTACACCCATAGAGATGAATATCTCGCTTGAGAAGGTATTCAGTCGCAGCCGCGCCTCATACAAGCTCTTGATTCCCGAACGACTGGTTTGTTTCAGTCCGGAACGATTTGTCAAAATAGAGAATGGGCAAATTTCCACCAACCCGATGAAGGGAACCATAGATGCTTCCTTGCCGGATGCCGCCGGCCGTCTGCTGTCCGACTATAAAGAAACGGCCGAACATCGCACCATCGTAGATCTGTTACGCAACGATCTGAACCGAGTCAGCCATCACGTGCGCGTCTCTCGCTTTCGCTATCTGGATGAACTCCGCACGAACAAGGGGCGACTGCTGCAAATGAGTTCGGAGATCACGGGGACACTCCCTGCGGATAAAGAGAAGCGTTTCGGCTCCATTATAAAAGAACTGTTGCCCGCCGGCTCCATCAGCGGAGCACCCAAAGAGGCTACTATCGAAGCTATACGGGAGGCAGAGGGGCAGCAACGAGGCTTCTACACAGGTGTTTTCGGTTATTTCGATGGAAGTAGCTTCGACTCGGCTGTAATGATTCGCTACATCGAACAGCTTCCCGATGGCCAATACCTTTTTCGCAGTGGCGGTGGTATCACCATCAACAGCCGCTGTGACGATGAATACCGCGAAACGCAACAAAAGGTATATCTGCCATTCTGATCGGATATGTGCTATATAGAAACCATCCGCATCGAAGACGGCCTGCCCTATCTGCTTGCGCTCCATCGGGAACGAATGAGTCGCACATGCGACGAAAAGGGCTTTCCTCTACCGGAAATGCCTTGCCTGACGAATCTATGCCCTCGGGAATTGATGCATGGAATAGCCAAATGTCGTATTCTATACGGTAAGGAGGGGATTTCGGACGTTTCCTTTTCACCTTATACGCCACGCCAAATATCCTCCCTGCGTATCGTAACGGCCCCAGCCGATTTGGACTATCATTTGAAGCAGGCTGACCGTTCGCCTCTCGAAGCTCTTCTCTTGCAAAAAGGAGAAGCCGATGAGATTATTATCCTACGCGACGGACTCCTGACAGACACATCCTACACCAACCTTCTTCTACGTATGGGAGGAGAACTTCTCACACCACGCATCCCTCTCTTAGGAGGCGTACAACGCCGGTATCTGCTCCAAACGGGTCAAATACGACCGGCAGACCTGCAAATCGAAGACCTCAGGAAGGCAGAAGAAATACTGCTGATCAATGCCATGCTTCCCTTGGAGCATGCCATTCGCCTACACTCATCACAGATTATTCTTTGATTATCGGCTTTGGTTATCGGATCAAGTTATCCGACAGAAGGCTTAGAAGAGGTAGAAGATATTGCAGGTAGCCCCGATAGTATGGCCGGATGTTCGTTCGGCTTGCGGATCGGACAGGATATGTGAGATGACGCCGGGCGTTTTGCCATAGGCTATACCGTCCTTTCTTTTCATCAGGTCGCCATACAACCGCAGCTCTGCCATCAGGCGATCGGTATTCCGCATCGGAATTGAAACGTACAGAGAGGAGCGCACCTCCACACCCTCTCTATTACGATAGGCATAGGGCAAATAGGCCAGCTGATAGTCGAGCTGCTCCTTCTGGATGATACGAATCTTATACGAATGCGTCAGCACTATTCGATAAGCAGCCGAAAGCGAAAGTCCAAAATCCAATTTGGAGCCGACATGGTCATAGGCTATACCGGCAAAGGGGCGTAGCATTCCGCTCATGGTATGGTGTCCATGCTTGCAGAGGGGCTATCAGCTTGGTATAGCGATCGAAGGCTATCGGCAGATAGGATTCGAAATACGCGAAACCGCTTCGCGATTCTTCGTGGAAGAGCGTCAGAGAGAAGTTGAACCGCTTGTACGTCATATCTATACCGATCTCTTTTTTGACATTGCGATTCTCCCTGATAATCGGATTCTCGGGATTGTGGATATAAGCATAAGTGATGAGATGATCTAGTTCGGGATTCTGCATATAGGCATTCAGTACCATGAAGTCACGGTAGATCTTGTCCGGATACAGATGATTCAGTGTAGGCAGCTTGTTTTCCATACCATACCCGGCACGCAGGTTTATCGACAGATGTTCGGACCTGTACTGCCAGTGAGTCCTTGCACTTTCCATATCGAGTTAAGTGCAAAAAAGGAGGGAGGAGAGTATGCTCAGGATGAATCTCGGAGAGGAGAGAGAATAGGAATAAAAAAGAAAGAGCAAGCCCGACAACCGGACTTGCTCTTTCCACTATAGACTGATAGCCGTCAGCCTCCTTGCACAAAGGCGGAAAAGAGGCTGACGTATTCTTTTCTTACTTGCCTTCTTCGATGACAGCCTGTGCTGCTGCCAATCGTGCGATGGGCACACGGAAAGGAGAGCAGGACACATAGTTCAATCCCACTCTGTGGCAGAACTTCACAGACGAAGGCTCACCACCGTGCTCACCGCAGATACCACACTTCAGATCGGGACGAGCCTTGCGACCGTTCTCCGTAGCCATTCTTACGAGCTGGCCTACACCTTTCTGGTCGAGTACCTGGAACGGATCCACCTTCAGGATCTTCTTATCGAGATAGATGGGGAGGAACGAAGCGATGTCGTCACGAGAGTAACCGAAGGTCATCTGCGTAAGGTCGTTGGTTCCGAATGAGAAGAACTCGGCCGAAGAAGCGATTCTGTCCGCCGTAAGGGCAGCACGCGGTACTTCGATCATCGTACCTACCTGGAATTCCACACTGTCGCCCTTCTCTTCGAACAGCTTGGCAGCCGTGGCACGGATTACCTCTTCCTGATGCTTGAACTCATGGAGGATACCCGTCAGAGGTACCATGATCTCAGGCAGACAGACTACACCTTCCTTCTTCAGCTCCAAGCAAGCACCGAGGATGGCACGCGTCTGCATCTCCGTAATCTCCGGATAGGTATTGCCCAGACGGCAACCGCGGTGGCCGAGCATGGGATTGTGCTCCATCAGGTCTTCCACACGCTTCTGGATCATCTTCACATCCACACCCATCATCTGAGCCATCTCCTCCTGACCCTTCAGATCATGAGGTACGAACTCGTGCAGGGGAGGATCGAGGAGACGTACATTCACGGGGAAACCATCCATAGCACGGAAGATACCCTTGAAGTCTTCCTGCTGATAAGGCAGGATCTTGGCCAAAGCACGTACGCGACCTTCTGCCGTCTCACTCAGGATCATCTCGCGCATGGCTTTGATCTTCTCGCCTTCGAAGAACATATGCTCCGTACGGCAAAGACCGATACCTACCGCACCGAAGCTGCGAGCCATCTCGGCATCGTGAGGAGTATCGGCATTCGTACGAACTTTCAGCTTGGCATACTTATCGGCCAAAGCCATCAGATCGGTGAAGTCCTGATCCATTTCGGCGGCTTTCGTCTCCACCTGTCCTTCGTATATCTCACCGGTAGAACCGTTGATAGAGATGTAGTCGCCTTCGTTGAAGAGGGTTCCGTCGATCTCTACGGTACGAGCCTTATAGTCGATGTTCAATGCTCCTGCTCCCGATACACAGCACTTGCCCATACCTCTGGCCACTACGGCAGCATGCGAAGTCATACCTCCTCGAGCCGTCAGGATACCTTCGGCGGCGGACATACCGGCCAAGTCTTCGGGCGAAGTCTCGATACGCACCATCACCACGCGCTTGCCATCCTCTTTCCACTGAGCGGCATCATCGGCGAAGAATACGATCTGACCCGTAGCGGCACCCGGCGAAGCAGGCAAGCCCTTGGTCAGCACGCGTGCTCTAAGGAGAGCAGACTTGTCGAAAATGGGGTGGAGCAATTCGTCCAGCTTGTTAGGCTCAATGCGCATAAGGGCTTCTTCCTCGCTGATCACACCCTGACGCAAGAGATCCATGGCGATCTTTACCATGGCAGAGCCCGTACGCTTACCGTTACGGGTCTGGAGGAACCAGAGCTTACCTTCCTGTACGGTGAACTCCATATCCTGCATATCGCGGTAGTGATCTTCCAGCTTCTGCTGCAGGGTATCCAGCTCCTTGTAGATTTCGGGCATGGCCTCTTCCATGGAAGGATACTGAGCCACGCGCACATCTTCTGCGATACCGGCTCTTTCGGCCCAGCGTTGCGATCCGATCTTCGTGATCTGCTGAGGCGTACGAATACCGGCCACAACGTCCTCGCCCTGAGCGTTGATGAGGTATTCCCCGTTGAAGAGATCCTCACCGCTACCGGCATCACGAGAGAAGCACACTCCGGTAGCCGAAGTTTCGCCCATGTTGCCGAATACCATGGCCTGTACGTTCACGGCCGTACCCCATTCTGCCGGGATACCTTCCATGCGACGGTAGAGGATGGCACGCTCATTCATCCAAGAGTCGAACACGGCCATGATAGCACCCCAAAGCTGCTCTTCGGCGGAGAGAGGGAAGTCCTTGCCCGTCTGTGCCTTTACGGCTGCCTTGAAACGGGATACGAGGTCTTTGAGGTTTTCTACGGAGAGTTCGTTGTCCAAGTGTACACCATTCTCTTCCTTGACCTTCTCGATTATTTCTTCGAACGGATCTATGTCTTCCTTATTCGTGGGCTTCATACCGAGTACCACATCGCCGTACATCTGCACGAAGCGACGATAAGAGTCCCAGGCAAATCGTTCGTTGCCGGTCTTGCGTACGATACCGGCCACCACTTCGTCGTTCAGACCGAGGTTGAGGATCGTATCCATCATACCGGGCATGGAAGCACGAGCACCCGAACGTACGGATACGAGAAGAGGGTTCTCGGTGTCGCCGAATTTCGACTTCATCAGTCCCTCGATATTTCTGATCGCATCGTTTACTTCGCCACGCAGCAGTTCCACTACTTTGTCTCGGCCCAATGTATAGTATTCCTGACAAACCTCTGTCGTGATCGTAAAACCGGGAGGCACCGGCACACCGATAAGATTCATTTCGGCCAAATTGGCACCCTTACCTCCGAGCAGGTTCTTCATCCCTGCTTCTCCCTCGGCCTTCCCATTGCCGAAGGTGTAGACTCTTTTCTTTTCCATTTAGATTAGTCCGTTCGTTATTATTATGATTTGGATAGTTCTTACCTATGACAAAAAGCGATAACCGACTCCTTCTCCGAGCTTCCGGAGGAGGCTGTTTTTTGTTGCAAATTGCAAATTAACGAAAAAAGAGCAAGATACGCTACTTTTCACCACCCCTCAAGCCCATGAACCCCAAAGGGGTATGGGATAGGATAGTAGGCGAAGCATACTATACCAAAGGAGAAAAAGACTTCCTCCCTCCTCGTTATGCCCTCTGTCCGAAGCGAATTGCCTCAATCATGAGCAACCCAAATATGGAACAAGGATATCCGCATTTTGTTCCAACGAAGTAAATAGCGAATGGCAATGCAGCCAAAAGCCTGCTACGCTTCCTCTGTCAATGCCTTGGCAAAGGCTTCCACCCGCTCTATATGCGGATGCTTGTTTTTCCGAGCCAGCTCAATATCCGGGGCCAAGTTCCAGCCGATGGATTTCGCTCCGGCATTCAACAAAGCTGTCAGCTCTTTTTCCGCCTCGGCTCCCCATTCCTCGTAATAGTGCGCATATCTGTAGAACCATAACTCGGCCAGCAAGGGTTTCATCCTTTCGTTATTATCGGCACTCTCGAATGCTTGACGGATCAAACTATCAGCACGTTTGAGATCCTCACGATACGTAATAAGAAGATGAGCATAGTTGGCAAGCTTATTAGCGTTATTAGTATCTATCTCTAATGCTCGCTTGTAATACACCTCGGCTTGGTCGTAATCGCAACGAATATTCTCTAAGAATAAGGCATAATTACCAAGAGCAGTGGCATCCTTCGGATCGGCCTCTAATGCTCGCTTGTAATACCCCTCGGCTTGGTCGTAAGCGTGACGGATATTCTGTAAGAATACGGCATAATTACCAAGAGTATTCGCATGATTCGGATCTGCCTCTAATGCTCGCTTGTAATACACCTCGGCTTGGTCGTAATCGTGACGAATATCCTTTAAGAATAAGGCATAATTACCAAGAGTATTCGCATGATTCGGATCTGCCTCTAATGCTTGCTTGTAATACGCCTCGGCTTGGTCGTAAGCGTGACGAATATCCTTTAAGAATACGGCATAATTCCCAAGAGTATTCGCATGATTCGGATCTACCTCTAATGCTTGCTTGTAATACGACTCGGCTTGGTCGTAATCGTGACGAATATCCTTTAAGAATAAGGCATAATTCCCAAGAGCAGTGGCATCCTTCGGATCTGCCTCTAATGCTTGCTTGTAATACGTCTCGGCTTGGTCGTAAGCGTGACGAATATCCTGTAAGAATAAGGCATAATCCCCAAGAGTATTCGCATGATTCGGATCTACCTCTAATGCTTGCTTGTAATACACCTCGGATTGCTTGTAATCACGACGGATAGCATGTAAGAATGAGGCATAATTGCCAAGCTTATTGGCACTCTTCGGATCTGCCTCTAATGCCTTCTTGTAATACCTCTCGGCTTGGTCGTAAGCGTGGCGAATATTATTTAAAAATACGGCATAATTGCCAAGAGTAATTGCGTTCTTCGGATCTGCCTCTAATGCTTGCTTGTAATACATCTCGGCTTGGTCGTAATCGTGACGAATAGTATGTAAGAAATTGGCATAATCTCCTAATAGATTCGCATCTTGAGGATACTTGGCAATACCTTCTTGGTAGATCTTGTCTTTCTTGTCTATATCTGTCTCTTGATTTGCGTCAAACAAATAGCTCAAAGCACCGGACAAAACATTGTGATATGATGCTGAGGTTTCCTGTGACAAACTCCTTTTTATCTCTGAGATTTCTTTTCTTTGTGCATTAATATTCTCAAGACGTCGATAAGTCGCCTCTAATAGCTCATGCATTGGATTAGGTCTTTTTATTTCCTCTATTCCATCAAGAAATTTATATCCTAATGCAGCATAACAATCGTACATAAATATATCAAATCCATTTATTGTTATCAGAAAATCATTAGGATTCAGTATGTTTCGAGCTTTTGAAGAGAGTTTACCCCAAAGATGCTCTCGCCAAGAAAGATCGTTTTCTGAATCTTGATTAGATGGCTCTTCTCCAGGATTGTATACACACCAATAAATCTGCTTCCGATTATTGAGCGATGTGAAATAGTCCATTAAGCTTTCGTCATTTCCCCCATAGCCAAGCACAATCAGAAAATAATCCGAAAGGAATCTATCTAATATGTCTTCCCAGGCTTTTTGTATGGTTCCGGTATGCTCCCGATCAGAAAAGGGATGGAAGAACAAATCCCGATGGACCTTCAGAATAATAGGCCTATCGCTACGTTTGGGCACATAACCGGCCAAAGCCTCATGCCCGGCGATGAAAGGTTTTTCCTTCGTATAAGTACGAATGGCATCCTCCAAAAGATTGTCGAAATTGGTCGTGATCACCACATTGTGCTTTTCCCTCACCATGATATTAGCCAAAATAAGGTAGCCAAGGGATGGCTCTTTACCCTCCATATAATGTCTAATACAATCGTAACCGGATTCAGGGATATGGCCAAAACGTTTTTCATAGATCTGCGGATAGAACTCTCCCACATTGTCCTCTGAAATTCCAACCTTATTCTTCCATTTCGCAAAATCGTCTTTACCGCAATCCTCTTCTATTTCCTGGATCCATTTCCTTGCCAAATCTGCTCCGGTGGGAATGTCGGAAGACATGGATGCTCCTGCTCCTATCAAGAAACAGAATTTCGGCCCTTTGGATTCTCCGGAAGCATCTTTCAGCATCCTGACAAGTTGTCTTGAGGTGATAGTTTTTGGTAGCTCCTTATTCATAATAAGTGCAAAGTCTTAAAATCTACTATTGATAAATTGGTTTTCATAAGTGCAAATATGCAAAGAAAGCCTTAGTCGCACAAGGGATCTTTTATGATTTTCGATCTCATAATAGGCAAAACAGCCTTCCGGCAAGCATTAAAACTTGTGCCAAAAAAGTTTTCAACAGCGAAGAGGCGTTTGGAATGGTTCTAAATAAGCGGCTGAATGGAAAAGCAGAAGTGGCTGAAAAGAGATCGGGAAACGATTTATATATAGACCATTTTCGATTTATATATTTATCGTTTTCAATTTATATATAAATCATTTTCGTTTTATATATAAATCGTTTTCATTATATATATAGATTGTAAAGCGTTCTATATATAAAACGAGAAGCAGAAAAGGCTTCTTCGACAGATGAAATAAAAAGAGGCACCCACCCAAGTTCGCGACCGAACTCAGGCGGATGCCTTAGTATCTGACAAAAACGTCGGGATCTTATTCGCGCTTGTACATCACAAATCCGACACAAGCGTCCTTGCTCGACCGATTACTTCATGTAGTCTTCCCAGCGTACATTGCGCATATCGCCACTCTTGGCCAATTCCTGATGGAAGGCAAAGCAGCAGTCGAGATTCTGCGGTGTTTGTCCTTTGACTCCAAGCTCCAGATACTGGCGGAGGAGGGGACGATAGTCGGGATGCACACATTTGTCGATGATCTCATGAGCACGCTCGCGTGGGTTCTTGCCTCGCAAGTCTGCAACGCCCCATTCGGAAATGATGATCTTCACGGAGTGCTCGCTATGATCGTGATGCGCTACCATCGGGACAAAAGAACTGATCTTGCCGTCCTTCATGATGGATGGTGTGGTGAAGATGGAGACATAGCCGTTGCGAGTGAAGTCGCCCGAACCTCCGATACCGTTCATCATACGGGTACCGCTAACGTGCGTAGAGTTGATGTTGCCGAAAATATCCGCTTCGAGAGCCGTATTGATGGTAATGACACCTAATCGGCGGACGATCTCGGGATTGTTGGAGTATTCCTGCGGACGAAGGAGGATCTTGTCCTTGAAGAAATCCAGATTGGCATAGATATCCTGTATCACGGAGCGACTCACAGAGAGCGAACATCCGCTGGCGAACTTGACACGTCCTTTCTTCATCAGAGCGATAACGGCATCCTGAATCACCTCTGTGTACACGTTGAAAGCCGGTATTTCGGGATTGTCGCCCAATGCTCCCAAGACGGCATTAGCCACATTGCCCACACCGCTTTGCAAGGGAAGGAAGTCCTTGGGCATTCGTCCGGCTTTCATTTCGCTCACGAGGAAGGCAGCCACATTGTCTCCGATAGCCTGCGTTACAGGGTCAAGGGGTGCGAAATCGCTCTCATCGTTGGGTTCGCTCGTGCGCACCACTCCGACTATCTTGGCCGGATCCACCTGCACATAAGGCTTGCCGATACGATCCGAAGGACTATAGATAGGCAGCTCACGACGGGCAGGCGGATCGAGAGGTTCGCACAAGTCGTGCATGCCCATGATTTCTTTCGGGTGCTTGTCGTTAAGCTCCACGATGATTCGGTCTGCCAGACGGCAGATGGTGGGAAGGATACCGACACCCGTAGTAGGCAGGATCTTGCCGTCTTCGGTAACGTCCGCTGCCTCTACGATGGCTACATCCACCTTGCCATAGAAGCCATAGCGCAGATCCTGAGCCAAGGTGGAGAGATGAAGATCGAAATAGGAAGTGCTACCATTGTTGATAAGATTGCGCAGATCCTTATTGGACTGATATGGAGTGCGAAACTTCACAGCATCGGCCTGTGCCAAAGCACCGTCCAACCGGGCACCGGTACTGGCACCGGTAAACATACCGATCTTGAAGGGATTGCCTTTTTCATGCTCTGCAATAGCCCGTTTGGCTATTGCTGCAGGTACTACCTTGGGGTTGCCTGCAGGGGTAAAACCGCTAAAGCCGACATTGTCGTTGTGATGCACAAACTCCGCTGCTTCTTCCGCAGTGATAAATCTTAGAGCCATAGTACGTATTATTATTGCTTAATTGGTTGTTGTTGAAATCGATTAACTTTGCTGCCTGCGAAAATACTGAAACTCTTTCATATAGAGGGAAGAATATCGACAAATTCCGACAAGGGGCGATAGACAAGAGTATCAAAACAAAAAAGGAGCGAGTCTCACGACTCACTCCTTCCCAAATTAACCAAAACCTTAACTATGAAAAATCTTACTTTTCCATCACAAACATAATGAACACGAAGTAGTTTTACAAACTTTTGTCGGTAATAATCGAGATAATACGACAATTTGATATAACATACAAGCATGATCGAACAAATCGGAGCGGACTCTAAATCCGCCGAGAACAAACAAGAGCGCAAGCTCTACATCGAGACCTATGGCTGCCAGATGAACGTAGCCGACAGTGAGGTGGTAGCATCCATAATGCAGATGGACGGCTACAGCCTCACGGACAATGTGGATGAGGCAGATACGATCCTGGTGAATACCTGTTCGGTACGGGACAATGCCGAGCAGAAAGTGCTGAACAGACTGGCATATTACCACTCGCTACGGAAGAAAAGACGGGCCTCTTCCCGTCTCGTTATCGGGGTATTGGGCTGCATGGCCGAGCGTGTCAAGGAGGAGTTGATCCGTGAGCATCATGTGGATGTGGTGGCGGGACCCGACTCGTACCTCGACCTGCCGAACCTCGTCGGAGCAGCAGAACAAGGCGAAAAGGCCATCAACGTGGAGCTATCCACGCAGGAAACGTACAAAGATGTGATGCCGCTCAAAATGGGTGGTGTGCATATCAACGGATTCGTCTCCATCATGCGTGGGTGCAACAACTTCTGCAGCTACTGCATCGTACCCTACACACGAGGCCGAGAGAGAAGCCGCGAAATAGAGAGCATCCTCAACGAAGTACGGGATCTGAAAGCCAAGAATTTCCGCGAGGTAACACTGCTGGGGCAAAATGTAAACTCCTACCGATACGAACAGAACGGGCGGATCATTCGCTTCCCTGATCTGCTCGCAGCAGTGGCCGAAGCTGTGCCCGACATGCGCATACGCTTCACCTCTCCTCACCCCAAGGATATGGATGACGAGGCCATCGCGGTCATGGCACGATACCGCAATATCTGCAATCATATACACCTGCCGGCACAGAGCGGAAGCGACAAGATGCTCCGCGTCATGAAGCGCGGCTATACGCGCCAATGGTATCTCGACAGGGTAGCAGCCATCCGCCGGGCCATACCGGACTGCGCCATCAGCAGCGACCTCTTCTGTGGCTTCCATTCGGAGACGGAGGAAGACTTCGAAGCCACTCTAAGCCTGATGGAAGAGGTGGGTTACGACTCTGCCTTTATGTTCAAGTATTCCGAACGGCCGGGTACTTATGCTGCTCGCCACCTCGCAGACGATGTGTCCGAAGAGGTAAAGCTATCCCGTCTGGATCGGATGATAGCCCTCCAGAATCGTCTGAGCGAGGAGAGCAACAAGAGGGATATAGGCAAGACCTTCGAAGTGCTGATAGAGGGCTTCAGCAAACGATCGCGCGAACAGCTATTCGGCCGCACTCAGCAAAACAAGGTGGTGATTTTCGATAAAAACGGTCACCGCGTGGGACAATACATCTATGTACGAATCAAGGATGCTTCTTCGGTCACTCTCTTCGGCGAAGTGGTAGAGGCCCCAACCTCCGAAGAGAGCTGAGCAGCCGTATCAATGGGGCTGATGTTTGTAGGAGGTCAAAGCCCTGCCCTATACCGATTCATTCCGAAGAAGCCCATTTTTCGCACAGGACTCTCGATCTACTACAGCCAAGGAATCCTCCCGAGCTCCTTGGCTGTAATTTCCAATAGTCAGTACAACACACTACAGACATTTCTTCGCTGTCCGACAGAAATGCCGTTCGACAAATGAATTACCTTTGTTGGGTAGTTATAAGAGAAAAAGGCAATGAATCCGCCCAAACGACTGCTTGTCATTCACCGCGCCCTTGCTCCTTACCGTATCGAACTGCTCAATACTCTGTCGGCAATTTTCGATGCACATATCTACTTCGAATTTGCGTCACCTATTGAACAACGATTCGATGCCGGTGAACTGGCTAAGCGTGTTCACTTTCAAAGCAGTGTACTTCCTCCCGCTCCGGAAATTCCAGGATTGAAAAACTTTCGTCCCTATGCCGCGTCATTGGTTCGCAGCCTTCGTCCCGATGTCGTGCTCTGTAGCGAATTCAATCTCCTGACACTGACCCTCGCTGCTGCCTGTCGCCTGTTCAGTCCGAAAACCAAGCTGTATGTCTTGTGCGATGACAATGAACAAATGGCAGAAGCAGAGCTGCGTTATGGTCGAGGTCTCAAGCATCGGATGCTCTCCTACGTGGACGGCGTTATTCTATGCGACAGCCGTGCCTGCGATCTCTATGCCTCTCGCTTCGCCACACTGGATAGGGAGCGATTCGTCTTCTTCCCGATCCTACAGGACGAGAAAGTACTGCGACCCCTCTATGAACAGGCCTTCGGTATAGGCAGAGATCTGAGGCATGATCTCGTCCCTGACAGTACTCGAATGATGCTGTATGTGGGACGCTTGTCAGAGGAGAAAAACCTGCCGGCACTGATCGATAGTCTTTCCACCCTACCCAACGACGTTCATCTCGTTATCGTCGGTGATGGTCCGATGCAGTCAATCCTGATGAATCAAGCGCAAGCTACAGGCTATCCGGAACGAATCGTATTTGCGGGGAAAAAGGAGGGAGCAGAGCTTTATGCCTACTATACGCAAGCCGATTGTCTCGTATTACCGAGTACGCGCGAATGTTTCGGTTCGGTCGTAAACGAAGCTCTCATAGCAGGCGTTCCTGTGGTTTGCAGCGATATTGCCGGGGCATCTTGCCTGATTACAGAAAGCAACGGACGTACTTTCTCCCCCATGCAACCGAATGCTCTCTCTCAAGCGTGCAATGATCTGCTTGCAAGCATCACACCTTTCTGTGGCGACAGCCTTCGGCCTTCTCTCATGCCGTTTACTTTCGAACAAGCTATAGCCCCGGTGCTATCCCTGCTTAGCCGATGAAAATCCTCTTGCTGAATACATCCGATGCACGAGGCGGAGCAGCTGTAGCTGCCATGCGCTTGATGGAAACTTTACAGGAGTCAGGAGCCGAAGTCAGGATGTTGGTATTGAACCGCGATACGATAAACCCCGATATAATGGCTTTACATGGCGGACGATGTGGAAAAACAGCCGACAGATACCGTTTTTTAGCCGAACGATTTCATATTTACATGCATAACGGTCGGGATAGAAGCCGCCTCTTTCATGTCAGTACGGCTCTCACCGGCTATGATGTCAGTCGCCACCCGTGGGTACGCTGGGCGGATGTCATCCATCTGCACTGGATCAATCAGGGATTCCTCTCACTGAGAGGGCTGGAGCGTTTTGCTCGCTGTGGCAAACCCGTGGTATGGACGATGCACGATATGTGGCCTGTGACAGCAGTTTGTCACCATGCCCGAGAGTGCCTGCGATACCAAACCGAATGCGGTGCTTGTCCTCAGATTTCCTCCCAAAAGGAGAAGGATTTGGCTCGTCTTGTATGGAATAGAAAATCCCGAGTAATATCCCTACTCCGGCCTACGCTTATCGGTTGTAGCCATTGGTTGGCCGATTTGGCACGGCAAAGCGCACTGACGGATGGACTGCGAATCGAATCGATACCGAATCCCATCGACACGAATCTCTTTGCCCCGGGTTCACGTTCGGAAGCTCGCCGAATAATGGATTTGCCGACAGACAGAATATTGCTTCTCTTCGGAGCTGTACAGGCGGATGATCCTCGCAAGGGGATACATGAGCTGTCGCAAGCGATGAAAAGACTTCGAGAGAAACAGCCGGACTTAAGCAAACGAATCACTCTTGTCGTATTCGGTTCTCTCCGCGATGAGGTGAGAAGTCTTTTTCCCGATTATGACCTTATTCCGGTCGGTTATATTCGTGAGCCAAGCCAAATGGCCGAATTGTACCGTGCCACCGATCTCTTTGTAACGCCCTCTTTGGAGGAGAATCTCCCTAATACTATTATGGAAGCTCTCTCCGTCGGTACTCCCTGTGTGGCTTTTCGTGTAGGAGGTATACCGGAGATGATCGTATCGGGCAGTACCGGATATTTGGCCGCTTTTCGTGATCCATCCGATTTGGCAGAAGGGATAGCCAAGACCATTACCCTACAAGAAACCTCCCCCGAAGCTGTTGCTTCAGCTTGTCGCTCCTTTGTCCTCAGGCACTACTCGCGTGAAGTAGTATCCTCTCGTATGCTACAGCTCTATCGCGAACTGCTCTGACTCGTACGAAAGGGAAAAAGGACAACATCCAAAACGCAGAGTCTTTTCGGCAATTTTTCAGCAGAAAAAGATGCAGCCATCTTTTTGGCACCAAAACAATACCTTTGTATCATAATCATTATAAGAACGAACTCGTATGACCGGCATAAGAGAAGGAGAAAAGGAACTGTCGCTCCTTGGTTCCAAAACAGAATACCGCAACGACTATGCCCCCGAAGTCTTGGAGGCATTCACCAACAAGCATCAGGAGAATGACTATTGGGTAAGGTTCAACTGTCCCGAGTTTACAAGCCTATGCCCTATCACAGGCCAACCAGACTTTGCCACCATCTACATCAACTATATTCCGGACGTTAAGATGGTAGAGAGTAAGAGCCTCAAACTCTACCTGTTCAGTTTCCGCAATCATGGTGCTTTTCATGAGGATTGTGTCAATATCATCATGAAGGATCTTATCGCCCTGATGCAACCTCGCTATATCGAGGTGTGGGGCGACTTCACTCCTCGCGGAGGTATCAGCATCGTGCCATTCTGCAACTATGGCGAGCCGGGAAGCCGATATGAGCTTCTGGCGGAAAAGAGAATGGAAACACACCGTTAAGCAGACAAGCCCCAACATGAAGATTCTGGCCATTATCAATCCCATATCGGGCATCGGATCAAAAAGCAATATACCGAGCCTGATAGCCGATGTGTTTGCTCGTGATCCTCACGAACTATTTATCACCTATTCGCAACGCGCAGGCCATGCACGTGAATTGGCAGCGCAAGCTGTGGAGAAGCATTACGACTGCGTCATTGCAGTAGGAGGCGATGGAACGGTGAACGAGATAGCCCAAAGCCTTCGCTATACGGATGTAGTGCTGGGGATCGTCCCGAAAGGATCCGGCAACGGGCTGGCACGTGCCCTCAAGCTGCCGCTCACTGTCGGGAAGGCTCTCGAAGTGATCAAGACCGGACATGTTCGCACTATCGACTGCTGTGAAGCGGACAGTCGCCCTTTCTTCTGCACCTGCGGATTGGGATTCGATGCCGAAGTAAGCAAGAAGTTTGCGCAAGCAGGTAGTCGAGGCCCTATCACTTATGCGCGCACCATGATCGAGAGTTACCTCCAAAACGAGCCGAAAGAATACAAACTGACGATAGACGGCAAATCCTTTGTGGAGAAAGCTTTCCTCGTCACTTGTGCTAATGCGCCCCAATATGGCAATAACGCCTATATCGCTCCTTCGGCCGACTTGGAGGATGGCAAGATGGATGTGGTTATTATCCGTCCGTTCAATCCATTGGAAGCACCACAATTGGCCTTACAACTCTTTACCAAGCGTATCAACAGCAACTCCAATCTGGACACCTACAAGGCGGAAAACCTGATTATCGAGCGAGAGACAGAGGGCGTGATGCACCTCGATGGCGATCCTGTCATGTTCGGCAAGCGTATCGAAATCCGCACTTACGGCCGATCACTCAAAGTATTCGCTCCCGAAACATACACTTGAAAGTTCCCCCTCTTGCTAAAAACCAAATAAAATCCCGTAACCGGAGTACTCGGTTACGGGATTTTTAGCACTTTCCCTTTTCCAATTAAGCATCAGATTTTTATTGACAATATGATGCTGATTAAAAAATGGGACGGGCATCAGTTGATAATACGAATGCCATCGGGCTGGCGGATCACCCGATACTGACGCATTCTTCTGGGCGAATTGGATGAGGCAGCAGGGCCCGCGATGGGAGCACCGCCATTCTCAGCCACATTGAATACGCTGCCACAGACAGGACAGCGAACGGCGAACGAATTGTCCGTAGAGGGCCTAACCCTCACATCCTGTTTCACCTCATAGGGACAGCTGAGATCGTAGGCAAGATCCTCGGCCGAAGGTGTTATCGTCCTCGACACCACCAAGAGCCCTCCATAGCCTATAGCGGTATTCGCCACCTCCACATTCGTGATAGAGAGCATCCCCTCCTTGGCCAATTTGATCGCCTGTGCACTATTGTCGTAGATGGTATAGTTCACAGGCATATTCGGTATACTCTGCACGGCAATCTGCTTCCGGCACGAAGCAAAGATGCTCCCTCCAATAAGTATCAGAGAGAGCATTTTCAGCACGACGTTTCTGCTCATAACAACCGGCTCATGCATAGTCCAACGAAGCTAAAAGCTGCGCCAGCCGATCCACACCTTCGCGCAGGGGCTTGTCCAGCATAGGCTTCACAAACATATTCAGCTCGGCACGCAGGGTAATCTTCAGTCTGGTATCATCGGGTGCAGCCTCTTTGAGCTGAATCCACACGTTGAAAGGCATGGGAGAACGCTCTGCCTCGAATTTGATCAGGTCGTCCTGCCGACGCTCTACTATTCGCAAACAGATCTGCCCCACCGGATTCACCGAAAGCGTGCAGCTATCGCTGTCTATCCCCGTCAGTTTGATCTTGCCTTCGGGCAATTTATCCTCCATTCCCTTGAGATTGGAGAGATCGGACAGCTTGGAATAGACAGCCGTGATCGGTGCCGCTATACTTTTTATTTCGCTTGCGTATTCTGTCATACTTTACAGTGTATATAATTTGGTGTGCGAAGTGTGTAGCCCGAAAAGAGATCAGACACCCCACGTTTCGGGACTCTTGCGCCATTCGCGAAGCAGATGCACATTCTCGGCAGAAATATAGCCCGTCCGCAAGGCTTCTTCTATCACCTGATCATAGTCGGTAAGCGTCACAAGCTTGACTCCTGCCTTCTCGAAATTCTGCTCAGCCATCGGGAATCCATGCGTATAGACTGCGACCATACCCAATACTTCGCAACCGAAATTGCGTATGGCTTCGGCTGCCTTGAGACTGCTACCACCTGTAGAGATCAAGTCCTCGATTACTACCACCTTGCTGTTCGGTTTGAGTTCGCCCTCCACAAGGTTCTCCAATCCGTGATCCTTGGGAGACGAGCGCACATACACAAAAGGCAATCCAAGCAGATCGGCCACCAATGCTCCCTGAGCTATAGCCCCTGTAGCTACACCTGCAATAGCCTCGACATCGCCGAAAGTCTCGGAAATCACGCGAGCCAATTCCAATTTGATAAGGGAGCGAATTTGGGGATAAGACAGCGTTTTTCTGTTGTCACAATAGATAGGAGCTTTCCATCCCGAAGCCCATGTGAAAGGGTTGTTCGGCTGCAGTTTGATGGCTTTCACCTCGATGAGCTTCGAGGCGATGAGTTTTCCAAGTGTTTTCATTGTTTATTTTCTGTATTATCGTCTTAGTACGACGCGGTACAAAATTATAGAAAAAAGCACGAAGCCTATTTCCATTTCCTTATCCTGACCGTAAGTACTACGGATGCAGGTCAATATTATAGTTGATGACGAAAGAGTCCATATCCATCCACGCGGGGAACTTGTCGCGAAAACGCTGCATCGCCCCTTTGTCGAGTGTATGACAAAGTACCTTTTCCTCTCCCTCGGCACAAGTGGCAAGATATTCACCGCGTGGTGAAAGGATAGCCGAATCGCCCGTATAGCGCAGGCCGATGCCGTCCTCCCCCACCCGATTGATGCCGCACACATAGGCATAGTTCTCCATGGCACGAGCCTGGAGCAGCGTTTGCCAGACAGCACGACGCGGTTCAGGCCAGTTGGCCATGCAGACGAGCAAATCGTATTCCAAATCCGTATTGGTACACCAGACGGGGAAACGCAGATCATAGCAAGGAATGATAAATATCTTCCAACCGCGATAGTTGAAGATCCGGCGTTCTTGTGCCGGAGTCATCACCTCATGCTCTCCTCCCACACGGAAGAGGTGCCTCTTGTCCTGATGGAAGACCTCTCCCTCCGGTGTCACGAAATAGGCACGATTATAGAACTTCCCGTCCTCTCGCACGGCCATCGTAGCCGACAGAGCCAAATCATATCGGGCTGCCATTCCCTTTAGACTCATAATGGTTTCGCCCTCTTCGAATGGTTCGGCCAGTGTCTGTACGTTCATCGAAAAGCCCGTAGTCATCATTTCGGGAAAGAAGAGGACATCCGCCCTGCCGGCTGTTTCTTCGGCCAATCGTTCCATTCGGCGAAGATTGGCTTGCTTATCCTCCCAGTCTATCCGGCATTGAGCTACGGCGACTCTCAGTGGCTGAGAGCTTTCGTGTTTGATCATATTGCTGATTCTGCGAAATTTTGAGGGTGTCGTGCCTGCGATGCCCTGTAGCGACTTCTGATGTAGGCGATATCCGCTTCCTCATTGCCGGTGGGTGTGAACAGCTCGAATATGCTCATTTCCTTACGGCTATAATCAATCACGGCGAGCTGAATAGGCACTCCGACACCTACGGCGATACGGTAGAATCCCGTTTTCCACTGAGGGGAATAACTCCTTGTACCCTCCGGGGTGATAGCAACGTTGAAAACAGCATGCCGCTTAAAAAATTCGCGCACCTGTTCGACAGTGGAACCTCGCTGCGAGCGGTCGATCGGGATCCCACCCATGGCCTTGAAGATCGGCCCCAAAGGGAAGAAAAACCATTCCTTCTTCATCAGGAAGCCGGCTTTCCGACCGATAGACCAATAGTAGAGCTTGCCCAGCAAAAAGTCGTAATTGCTGGTATGAGGAGCCACGCAAATGACGCTTTGGGGCGGATTCGCAGACGGGACGAGAGCTTTCCAGCCCATCATCCTGAGCAACAATCGTGATAAAAACTTCAAAATACCTCTATTATGTCTATGCTATTTCTGCGTTAATGCACGTAAGAGACAAATCAATTATCGGACGCGCATGCCGAAATACTCTTCACGATCTCGGACAGTTCTTTCTTGAAATCATCCACCAGATGGCGATAATACTTCTTTACGAGTGCAGGATTGTGCTTGCCGTCGTTGCAACGAATCTTGGCGATGGTGGTATCTTGAAGTTGGAGAATACGATTGAGGATAGCTTCCACCTCTGCATTTTTTTCCTCTTTCACAAAGAGTTTGAGCAGGAATGCATCGGTAAAAACTTCGGAAATGGCTCCGGTTATCTGCTTTTTCAGTTTTCTTTCGCTTGCCATGCTGTCAACAGTTTTGAATGTGTATGCAAGAAACAATATCAATACAAACTTACGGAAAAAATCGAAGCCTATCCCCGTCCATCCTACCAAACAGAATACCTTATGTAGCATACGGCAAGGCTCCCTTGCTTCCATATCGAGCCATGACCATCCCGTACCCTTCCTATAGGCAATCAGCAGAACAGACACAAATGATACACACAAGTCATCAAGTCCCTTGGGAATCGCAGGAATTGGCTACATTTGCAAAAGACAAACCGCTTCAATGAAGCTAAAGATCTCTATTCTATTTCAACATTTATCATCCGAACGAAAACGGCTTAATAATAAACACTTATACTCTTCCCATTTATGCACCTTACATCTCATCCCCTGTTATCTCTCGTCTTATTCAGCGAATACACCCATATAGTATCTACCCAAAGAGCATTTTCGCCTATGATGAATAGTCCGAAATAAGGTTTCCATACTCACGCCAAAAGACAAGGCACCCACCGAGTTCGCTATGCAACTCGGTGGGTGCCTCTTTTATTTCAGCTCCTGAAAAGGCCTTTTTCGGCCTGCGATTTATATAGAAATCATTTTCGATCTATATATAAATGAAAAACGATTTATATACAAATTGAAAACGATCTATATATTTATTGAAATCGCTTTATATAAAAATCGTTCTCCAACTTCTTAATAAGCGAATTTCGATCCTCCAAACTCCGTTCCCTCACCTTTTTCACCTTGCACCTCACCCTCTTTCAACAGCTTATTTAGAATCATTCCAAACACTTCTTCGTTGTTGAAAACTTTTTCGGCTCGCATTTTCACCCCGGCAATGTAGTATCCTCAAGCAATCACTATCCTCAAATTACTCTGTAGCAGCTTCTGTAAATCATCAACATCTCCATGATTTCTTCTTCAAAATAAATCCATATTGATTTACAGGGGATTGCAATTGCATGGTACAAATATGATTGCTGAAATCGATTGCAAACGATCGGTTATGGTATATTGTTGACAATGTGGTAGTGTCTCTGATTTCCCTACTCTCTGAGCCTCTTTACCATTACATAATCGTCTTGATTCTCTTTGACGATATAAAATCCACTGCGTAGATACATTTTAGTAGCAAAGTTTGTTTTTTGTACAGATAGAGAACATTGGTGATAACCAGCCAGAAAGAGATGGTCAAGTAATGTCTTCCAAAGTTTTGTACCGATGCCTTGTCCTCTAAAGTTTGGATGTAGCGAGATGGAAAGAGAGGGCGTTTGATCATCAATATGTCCATAGTCCATTATGATACGTGCCCATGCTGCTCCGATTATGATTCCGTCCACTTCAGCTACTACTGCTAGATCTGAAGCTTTACTCCCAAAGTCTTCAATGTACATATACAGCTCTGGTTGATAAATAATGTCATACGGAAGGGGTTCTACTCCCTCAGGTATAAAAATGGCTTCGTACAAAAAGCTCTCCAACATGCAATACTCATGAGGGAAGATTTTTCGAAAAGCTATATTACTTGACATTTACTTATAGTATATATGTTTGAACCTATGATAAGTGCTTGGCCACCAAAATATATAAAATATGGTTCTGGACCGTCTTGCTTTTTGGACAAGGTGCTCCTATAAGCGAGACAAGCTGTAAAAGACCGCTCAATATTATGTACAACACATTCTTCACGTTCTATTTGATTATTATCCACTTACCAGCCTTTATAGGGCCTTCGTGCCTGATAATCCGATTGCTTTACTAATAGACGGCGGTTAATTATTCCAATTGCTTGCGATAAATGGCATCCAGAGTTATGTGTTCTTTGTCTTTCCATTCATCCCATCCATTGGCACTTCGACCAAGACAAAACATGGCTGCAGTACTCGGACTGGAAAATGGTATATCCGATGTCACAATTAATGCAAGGCCTTTTTTCGTGGCATATTCACTTATCAGTTTTTCTCTTTTCTCCTTCCAATGAAAAGAAGGAGTACTTTTTTCGGCTATAATGCTTCCTTTCAACACAGTAAAACCGGACGAACTGTAAAATCCTTTGGCATCGCAGCCCCTACCTTTCGCATAAAAGAGATGCTCCTCTTTGGGCTTCGTGATCTCGAAGATGTTGCACCCAATGAAAGAAGCGAGAAACTTGATGTCCTCGAAAAACTCATCCATCGTATCCCTCTGATATTCCGGCAGGTTCGGTGCTTTGGGCACTTGCTTATTCTCGTTGAGGATAAAAGTGTTTGACTTCTTGGCTTCTGCAATGGCTTTGTGTTCGAGATATTGCACATCGACCTTCGTCATATCGGCATCCTTCGAAACAAAAATAAGAGCCTTCTGCCAAAATGATTTTTTGTTCTCATGGTCTTTTACGCGCTCTCTGAAGTTTTCCGTCTCTCCTATATAGGCCTGAGGTTTGGTAGTTTCGTCTTCGCCTATCAGGATATAGAATGCCGGTTTATGCAGCTTCTCTTGTTCGTTCAGGTAAGAGAGGTCGGAACGTGGCACCACGTACATCTGACAAATCTTATTGCTGATAAATGCGTATTGAGTTCCTTTCGGATCGCCATCGACCAAATATGTCGTTACAGTTTTCCCCATTAACTTCTTATTAAATCTTACTATTTGAGAAACAAATATATGAAATACAGAAGCATACATTGCTAAGAAATTCTCGAATTTACTTCACTGCTATAATCTTCTTACACCGGCGAGAGGGCAATCGTGCTTAGCGCGTTGGCAAAGAAAAGAGGCCGACGTTCGAATAATAGACATCGAACGTCGGCCTCTTTGTTTTTCCTTGAGGAAACGAAATCAGAGCAAATCGCTGGCCAATTCGCTCAGCTCGCTTCGTTCTCCCTTGATCAGATTGACGTGAGCGAAGAGCGGTTGCCCTTTCATCCTTTCGATCATATAGGCCAATCCGTTGCTCTGGGCATCGAGGTATGGTGAGTCGATCTGTTCGATGTCGCCCGTAAAAATCAGTTTGCTACCTTCTCCGGCACGGGTGATAATCGTCTTGATCTCGTGGGGCGTCAGGTTTTGAGCTTCATCGACGATAAATATCGTTTCCGACACGCTACGTCCTCTGATGTATGCCAGAGCTTCGATAATGAGCTTTTCGGTTTTCTGCATTTCGTCCAGCCGGCGAAGTTCGCTGCTGTTCTGAGCAAACTGTCCTTTGATTACATTCAGATTGTCGAAGAGAGGTTGCATATACGGCGCCACCTTGGCTTTCTCATCGCCCGGCAGGAATCCCAAGTCCTTATTGGCCAACGAGACGATGGGCCGTGCCAGCAGGATTTGTTTGTAGGACTGTTCCTGGCTGAGAGCTGCTGCCAGAGCCAGTAATGTTTTGCCCGTACCGGCTTTTCCCGTCAGTCCTATGAGCTTTACATTCGGATCTGTGAGCATATGCATGGCGAAGGTCTGCTCGGCATTGCGCGGTTGGATCCCGAAATAGTGTCCTTTCTCTACCCGTACGATCTTACCGGTGAAGGGATTATAACGAGCCAATACGCTGTTGCGTTCGCTCTTCATCACGAAGCAATCGTTAGGATCGATCTTCGAACCCAATTCCCATTCGTCTATGTCGATGCCGTCTTTGGAGGCATAGATACGATCGATCAGGTCGCCATCGACACCTTCGTACTCGGGCTCTGCATTTTCGAAAAGGTCTACTCGAGTCACTTTGTCATTGATGTAATCCTCTACGAGCATTCCGAGGGAACGCGCTTTCATCCGTAGATTTACATCTTTGGTGACGAGGATAGTCTTGATATTCGGCTGCTCATCGGCCAGAGTCATAGCAATGGACAGGATGCGATGGTCGGCTTTATTTTCGCCGAATGCTTCTTTTACTTTATTATGATACTGGCCATTGATCTTGACAAAGATTCTCCCCAGACCGTCTCCCAGGGAAGCACCTTTTTTGAACAGGTCCTGATCGGATATTTCATCCAGACGGCGCACAAAGGCTCTTGCGTTGAAGTTGATTTGTTCGCTTCCTTTTTTGAACTTATCCAACTCTTCGAGCGATACGATAGGAATATAGATGTCGTTTTCTTCGAATTTCTCTATGCATTCATAGTCGTGCAGCATCACATTAGTGTCCAACACGAAATTCTTTTTTTTCCCTTTAGCAGCCATAACAGTGCATTTTTTTGAATTAAGTCTTTTCTGAAAAATCTTTCGAAAGGTAAGCTTTTTCCCCGACCATACAACCGATCTCTTCTTTTTTTGTTATATACATAGTGAATAAAAACGCCTCAAAAAAGGAATCTCAAACTTCAAAAATAAAACAGGATGAAATCGGACATTCAGATTGCACGCGAGATCGAACTGCAAAAAATCGAACAGATCGCAGAGTCTATTGACCTGCCTGTCGAGCAATTAGAGCCATACGGACGATACATAGCCAAAGTGCCGCTAAGTTGTATCGATGAAGAGAAAGTAAAAAAGGGAAATCTGATTCTCGTGACAGCCATTACGCCGAACAAGGCCGGTGTGGGTAAGACCACGGTCTCCATCGGATTAGCCTTGGGTCTCAACCATATCGGTAAGAAGGCTATCGTAGCCTTGCGTGAGCCTTCGCTCGGTCCATGCTTCGGTATGAAGGGTGGTGCTGCCGGTGGTGGCTACGCACAAGTGTTGCCCATGGAGAACATCAACCTCCACTTCACAGGTGATTTCCATGCCGTCACTTCGGCTCACAACATGATTACCGCCCTTCTGGAGAACTATATCTATCAGAACCGCAATACCTGCGATGGACTTTCGGAAGTACTTTGGAAGCGTGTATTGGACGTTAACGACCGCTCTCTGCGCAATGCCGTTACGGGATTGGGTACCATCTCGGACGGAATACCTCGTCAGACAGGTTTCGATATCACGCCGGCTTCCGAGATCATGGCTATCCTCTGTCTGGCCAAAGACTTTGAAGACCTCCGCAGCCGTCTTGAGAATATTCTTCTCGGCTATACCAAAGACGGTGCACCCTTTACGGTTAAGGATCTCGGCATAGCCGGATCGATTGCCGTCTTGCTCAAAGATGCCGTAAAGCCCAATCTTGTACAAACCACAGAGCATACGCCGGCGTTTGTACACGGTGGTCCTTTTGCTAATATCGCCCACGGCTGTAACTCCATTCTGGCCACTAAGATGGCACTCTCTTTCGGTGAGTATGCCGTTACAGAGGCCGGTTTCGGTGCCGATCTGGGAGCAGAGAAATTCCTCGACATCAAATGTCGTGAAATGGGGGTTGCACCCAAGCTAACGGTTCTCGTAGCCACTCTGCGTGCCCTCAAGTTGCACGGAGGTGTTGCCGAAACAGAGATCAAAGCGCCCAATGCCGAAGCCCTCAGAAGAGGACTCTCCAATCTGGATCGCCACATATACAATCTGAAAAAATTCGGTCAGCAGGTAGTCGTTGCCTTCAACCGTTTCGACACCGATGAGGAAGAAGAAATCAGCATCGTTCGCGAGCATTGTGCGGCACAGGGTGTAGGCTTTGCTGTAAACAGCGCTTTCGCTGAAGGAGGAAAGGGTGCGGAAGAACTGGCAAAACTGGTCGTAGAGACAGTAGAAAACAATCCGTCCAAGCCTCTCAACTACGCTTATGAACCGCAGAACCCCGTGAAAGTAAAGATCGAAAAGATTGCCAAGGAAATCTACAGCGCAGGAGGTGTGGTGTATAGCTCCAAAGCAGAGAGCAAACTGAAGAAGGTGGCTATGCAGTCATTGGATCATCTCCCTGTTTGTATTGCCAAGACACAGTACTCTTTCTCATCCGACCCCAAAGCCAAGGGTGATGTAAGAGGATTCGAGCTAAAAGTTTCCGACATCGTTATCAATCGCGGAGCAGGTATGCTCGTGGTCATCATCGGAGAAATCATGCGTATGCCGGGACTCCCCAAAGAGCCGCAAGCAGTACATATAGATATAGTAGACGGTTTCATCGAAGGCCTTAGCTAAACACCCTTCCGATAGACCCTCCCACGAACAATTTAGAGGGGCTGTGTCAAAATGAATTTTGGCGCAGCCCCATTACATTTATATATCTTGCCTAAAGCCCTCCCCATATCGAGGGATTAGTAATGATGTTCGCGAGAATATTAAGTCCCAAGTCTTTGCCAAAACTTTTTAGCTTTTCGACAATCCCTTGTTTCCTTTCCGCTTCGGGTAGCTCTTTAGATTCTTCCAGATAGGCTTTGAGTTATTTTCCGATGCAGCACGTTTACCTCTCTATCATTAAGGCAATTAAGCATTTAATCGGTACAAGACACCCTAAAATAAATGAAAAATCAGTTTTATCTAACTGTTTTATAGGTGGTTACGTGCTTGTCCCGCATGGCTTAGTTCTCAGTCTTTCAATCTTCTTTTGGGTGTTGCACTCTATAAATCAATAGATTACAACACCTTCCATTTGTACTTAGCATGCTTGCCCACTGCAAAAGTACCCATTTCGGAGCATATTAAGGCAATGTGGTGCAGGAAAAACACTTGATATACTTATTTTTCTCTCAACAATCATAATAGTGAGATTAAAAGCGTATATTTGCATACTATATGATATGTTGAATATATGGCAAAGAATACAATGGGGACTAAGTTGCCCCGAAAATTAGAGCAGAAGATGCAGATTGTAGGAGAGCAAATCAAGTTAGCCCGACTGCGTCGTAATCTTAGTGTGGCACAGATTGCTGAGCGTGCTACTTGTTCCCCTTTGACCGTCTCTCGTGTGGAGAAAGGAGCTCCTACTGTGTCGATCGGGATTTACTTGCGAGTACTCTATGCCCTTCAACTTGAGGACGACATCCTCCATCTTGCTAAAGACGATGAACTGGGGCGACGTCTCCAAGACCTTTCTCTCATCAATCGCCGCCGTGCCTCCAAGAAAGAATAAACTATGCAGAAACTACTTATATATGCTGATTTTGATTGGCTGAAAGAACCGACACTTGTTGGGGAATTGAGCTATGAGTCTCTGCGGGGGACAGACAGCTATGGCTTCTGCTTCAATGAAGAATGGCTACGAACACAGGGAGGATTATTCCTAAGCGCAGATCTTAACAATTACTCGGGTGTACAGTATACAACAGGAGGTGGTGATATTTTCGGATGCTTTTCGGATGCATTGCCCGATAGATGGGGGCGGACACTACTTAATCGCAAAGAGCAGATTTTAGCACAAGAGGAGAAACGTCCTCTTCGCCGTCTTACCTCCTTTGATTACCTCTTGGGGATTGATGATTATTCACGAATGGGAGGTTTCCGTTTCAAAGAAAGTGCAGATGCTGACTTTATTAATAGCTCTCCGACCCTGAGGATTCCACCCTTGACCGATATTCGCGCATTGGAAGCTGCAAGCAAGGAAATAGAACAAAGTGAAGAGCGGAACGAACTCCCTGATAAAAGATGGATCGTACAGCTGATTCAGCCTGGCACTTCTCTTGGTGGAGCGCGTCCCAAAGCCAGTGTGCTGGATACCGATGGCTCTTTATGTATTGCAAAGTTTCCCTCTCGTAAGGATGATTATGATGCCGAATTGTGGGAGCACCTCTGTCATTTGCTTGCAAAAAGGGCTGGGATCACTGTGGCAGACACAAGGGTATTACAAACCTCAGAGACCTATCACTCCCTAATCTCCAAGCGTTTTGATAGAACAGAGCAAGGGAAACGTATCCACTTTGCCTCGGCTATGACGCTTCTTGGATTGCATGATGGAGATAATGCCATGAATGGTTACGGTTACTTAGATATTGTGGATTTTATCATTCGCCACTGTACAGATGTCGAGAGTAACCTAAGAGAACTATATCGTCGTGTTGTTTTCAATATCTGCATTGGCAATAGTGATGACCACTTCCGAAATCATGGGTTCTTGCTCACCCAAAAAGGTTGGACACTTTCTCCTGCTTACGATATAAACCCGACATTAAGTAAACATCAGAGTTTACTGGTTACTTCTACGTCTAACGAGGCAGACCTCTTGCTTCTTAGAGATGCTTCAGAGGAATATATGCTGAGTCGAGAAGTTGCTAACAATATCATCTCGGAGGTGTGCAATGCCCTAAAAGATTGGCAATTTTTGGCTACTCAACTGGGAGTATCCAAAAGAGAAATAGTCCTCTTCGCTGATCGCTGGGAACTTTCGGCAAAGCATTAGAATAAAATAAATAACCCTGAAAGGGGATATAATGGTTTTCTTTTCATTGTATTTGCCATTGATAGGGTATAAAATGTTTTATATACTAACGAAGATAATTATAGCACAGTAAATAAAGGAGATCTACCTATTATAATTTCATAGATATAAATATGGAAAGATATAGAGTACAATACTATTCCCAACATGATTTGAGCATAGGCTGGAGTTTACAGCAAATAGAGGACCTATTGATGAATTTTGATGCATCAAAATTCGTCAAAGATATCAATGATGTTCTGGAACTCTATCACATCAAAAAACATATAGATCGTGACAACCATCTATCAACTTGGAAAGAGGATTATATTGATG
The DNA here is from genome assembly GCF_000378065.1 of Porphyromonas gulae DSM 15663. Classification (GTDB taxonomy): domain Bacteria; phylum Bacteroidota; class Bacteroidia; order Bacteroidales; family Porphyromonadaceae; genus Porphyromonas; species Porphyromonas gulae. Next base: position 44,694 of record NZ_KB899166.1, read on the forward strand.
GTCTGAAATCAATGGTCAAGAGTTTCTCAGGAATTATTGTGAGATATCTACGAGCTATACCCAAAGAAGCACTGTATGATTATTACAAGTCGATAGACTGGAGCTATACAAAATCATTCTGGGAGGTGGTCGCCAATTATAATCTTTTAGATTTGCTTGATGAGTCTTTTTTGGACAAAGTACTTACTGAAGATAGAAATTTGCGTCTGATTCTGCAACAGGAACGGATCGTAAATAAGTTCGCGAAATATCTCAAGAGCAAGATGATGAGTAATAGTCTATCTGCTCATATCCTCTTGGATCAATATGCACGCAGTAGTTTAAATGATAATGGTGAGACGTACTTCTTCCCGTCATCATTGACATCTGCCGACAAGGAGCAGATTATTGTAGACTTCTTGAACCAGGGCGAGCCTAACCTCAACTACGTGAGGCTCGTGATGCAAGTAAAGGACAATGCTAATGAGATTGTCCTTACTCCAAAGACAAGACTTCTTGCACAAGATGTGGAAAAGCAATTGAATGAGAAGTTCTTTGACAAGGCAAATGCAATTCATTTCTCTTATGGTGTAGAGTATGATAGAAATGATAATATTCCACCAACCAGAATAGAGCAAAGAGAAAATGTATTTATGCAAGTTCATAGCTGGAAATATATTGAGGGTCTGAACGAAACGGAGAAGATTCTCGTTTTTGGAAATCTTTTCGGTCTGCTTGGAGAGGATTGTCTGATAAACCTTGTCAATAAAGATTCTGAAACTGGTGGTTTTGAATCGGTTCTTATGGATTGTGGCAAAGATGCTTATTTCATGAATCAAAGTTGTCAGATCAGCAATAACTTCGCACTAGCCAATACAAACCTCTATTCGCAAGTGCTTCCCGCAATAGGGCAAAGACTGGAATCCTTGGTAAAAAACTTCTATGAGAATCATTTTAAGAAAGACTATGGCTATCCAACTTTGCAATTAACATTGCCAGCAGAAGATGCCGATTGGGTGGCTAAATGTCGAACTATAATACCTGAGTTGGACTCGGTTTCAAAACAATACAATTTGTTTGTAGAAGAGGGAGATATAGACCCTAGACTATTTTCATATGGGAAACCATTGCTGATAACAGATATTAAAAGTCTTTTCGACAATAAGTATTACGTGATCAAAGGGCATCCTTTGGAGATTTTAGAACCGATGATGCTTTTGTACCGAACGGCAGAAGTCCTGCATGTTGTTGATGGATTTGATACTACAAGGATTCATAACTTCTATGATTTTATCACAAGTTGTGACGTCTCTTATTCAGTTTATAAGGAAGATTACCATAAGAATAAGATAAACAAATTAATTTCCAGAGGATATGTCAAGATTGATGAGCAAGGGGTACTAAGACCTAACAACAAATCTGCAATTGAAATACTAGCTTGCCTTTGGCGCAATCGTGTAGTATCGTATTGGCATCATAGTAAGCCTGTTCGTGAATTGCTAGACAAATGGAAAGAAGAAGATTTATTAGAAATTGACGACCACCTACTTTGCGAATCTGAGCGTAATCTGTTCTCTTACTATCTCAATAATAGCAAATACACTAATGGCCCCGCTATCCGTAACCAATATGCTCATGGTGCAATACCTGTGGGTGACGATGTACAAGTCCATATCAAGAACTATTACATCCTTCTCATGCTACTGATTCTGCTTCTGCTGAAAATCGAAGATGAACTCAGAATTGGATTCAAAATTCTGGAGAATATGGAGGCTGAATTCTAACTATTTCTCATAAGAATTGTATCCCCGAAAAGGGGTATAATGACTTTTATTCCCTATATTCGCCACTGATAAGGTATATAATGACTTTGAAGAAGTATGCGGTGCACAGTGATAAGCCTTGAATATGTACCCATTTTACCTCTTTTGGGTACATATTCAGATTGTGATACTTCAAGTAAATAATATGGTAGCAAAGACAATCATAGCGCAGTACGTGAAAGAGATGCGCAAGAAATATAAACTGACACAAGTAGATCTCTCTGAGAAAGCAGGAGTAGGGTTACGCTTCGTGCGTGAGCTGGAACAGGGAAAGACCACGCTTCGCCTTGATAAAGTCAATAAAGTATTCGAATTATTTGGCTCAGAGTGTGGTCCTGTGCCGATGAAACGAGAAGGAGATGAAGTATGAAGCAGGCTACTGTTTATTGAAAGAAACTTAAGACCAGATTTGTGAATTCTGTAACAGTCCTATTTAGACCTCTCGTTAGTAAGTACTAAAAGAACATTTTTGTAAAGAAATAGAAGAACTGAAGGAGGCAATAGATAAACAACTGGAAGAACCTGAGAAATTAAAGGAAGCTTTGGCTAACTTTGGAGCGTAAGGGGATCATTCCTTCAGCATTCTACTATAGTTTACAAAAGGGAATACAAGAAAGCATTTGTTCAACAGGATTTTACTAAATTATTGTATGCCAACGCCTTTTAAAAGTGAAAAGAACTATCTGAGACATCAGAAGAGTTGTGTTTTTATATCCAGACCCAATGTTGTCCTAAATAAATTATGAGTTAGGCGTAACCCGTTGAGTTATACAGCCCAACGAAAAAATAAGAATTTTAATCCCGCCTTTCCCCTAATTGTTGTCATCCGGAGGCGGTTTGAAGGGTTCGTTAAGCCACTTTTCAAGATCAATTTTGGTAAAAGTGTTCAGCCTTAACGACACGACAAGGTTTGCCAGCCCCCATTTGTAACGAGCAGTATGCTTTAGCCAACAGAGTAGCAACATTGTTGTTAGGGCA
>NZ_KB899167.1 GCF_000378065.1 Porphyromonas gulae DSM 15663
GTACTGCCGGTTTTCTTCTTCGAGCCTCTGAGGCGTTTGCCGTCAATGGCGATATGTTTACCATCTAAGTCGCTAATGAGTTCTTTCCCATAAACTTGAAGACAAGCATAGAGAGACTGAGGCTCAATACGTTGGAGCACTCTTTCAAAGGTGTCTACGCTCGGACAACCATTCGGCAACTCAACCGGTGGGCGAAGAGATGCTCCTCGCTCTAAGCAAAGTTCATGCATGGACTCATAATCCTCGCCTCCACACAGATAACTCGCCAGTGCTATAACCAGAATATCGCTTAACTTATGCTTGCAACGACCCACTACACGTGGATCTTCCACCTTAGAAAAATAATCTTGTACATCCATAACCTCGAGCCGGGGGCGACAACCGCGGATGCAAGAAACTTAGAAAAATAGCCTTGTACATCCATAACCCGAAGATAGCTCTATTTTGATGCGGGTGCCCTATATCTCAGAGTGGAACGCTCATGAGCAATTTCGATTCCCTGAGAATGAATGATCTTGTTATATTTGCCACCGGTAAAGCTCAGGGCAGAAAGCCGAATGCATTTCCCGACTGTCTTTACCCGCTTAATACGAATACATTGGATAAACTGCTAATTGCTGCCCGACATGTACACCGAGTTCTCGCATCCCTTTCATCTGCCGATACGGCTGCTACAGTCGCACCCTCTTTGTCTATATCCCATCAACGCCATAGAAAATAAAGAGCATATATTCTACTTTGCGTAGGGGCGAAATACCTTTTCGGTAATCCTCGCAAGAGACCGGGCACCTACTGAGTTTGCTGTTAAACTCGGTGGGTGCCTTTGTTTTATCACCTCCCGAATCGGCCTTTTTCAGTCTGCGATTTATATATAAATCATTTACGATCTATATATTTATTGAAATCGTTTTATATATAAATCGAAAACGATCTGTATATACATTGAAAATGCTTTATATATAAATCGTTATGCGAACACATCAAAATCGAAAATCGACCTGTGAAAGTCCGTTTTCCGGTCTTTATTACTACGTTTCTCTTTCTTTTTTTGCTGCTTATTTAGAATCATTCCAAACTCCGCTTCGTTGTTGAAAACTTTTTTGGGTGCGTATTTTCCCGTGGCATGAATCTCTTTTCATCATACTCCGCATTCACGTTATGGAGCGTTTTTCGTTCTTATCCATCATACTTTTCAAGTATTCAGCCGATTGTCATGTATCACACCCTCAGAGCAATTCTCCGAAAAAGATGCCTCTCCGGTAAAAAATGACTAACTTGCCGCCCATTAGAACATAACAGGAAAAACTAACTTCAAAATCACAGTTACAATCCTATGGAATTACCTTTTTCAGAATCCTACCGCATTAAAATGGTAGAGCCTATCCGTAAGAGTACGCGTGAAGAGCGTGAACAATGGATCAAGGACGCTCATTACAATCTCTTCCTGCTCAAGAGCGACTATGTGTTTATCGATTTGCTTACCGACTCAGGTACAGGTGCTATGAGCGACCGCCAATGGTCTGCTATGATGCTCGGGGATGAGAGTTATGCCGGTGCACGTTCATACTATAATATGAAGAATGCCATTCACGACATTCTGGGCTTTAACTACTTTCTCCCCACGCACCAAGGTCGTGCTGCCGAAAATGTGCTTTTCTCCACCATCGTAAAAGAAGGTGATGTACTGCCCGGCAACTCTCACTTCGACACGACTAAAGGGCATATCGAATACCGTCGCGCTTTTGCCCCTGACTGCACCATCGACGAGGCTGCCGATACGCAGATCGAACTTCCCTTCAAGGGCAATATGGATCTGAACAAGTTAGAGAAAATACTGAAAGAGACTCCTAAGGAAAAGATCCCCTGCGTAGTGCTTACGATTACGAACAACACAGCCGGAGGACAGCCCGTTTCTATGAAGAATATCCGCGAAGTAAGCGAGCTGACGCACCGCTATGGTCTCCGTTTGCTGATCGACTCTGCACGCTTTGCTGAAAACGCCTACTTCATCAAGACTCGCGAAGCCGGTTATGAAAATAAGAGTATCAAGGAGATCGTGAAGGAAATCTACTCGTATGCCGATATGATGACCATGTCCAGCAAGAAAGACGCTATCGTGAATATGGGTGGTTTCGTGGCATTCAAGGATGAAGAGCTCTTCAAGCGTTGCCAGATGTTCTGTATCATGAACGAAGGCTTTATCACTTACGGTGGTATGAGCGGTCGTGATATGAATGCTCTGGCACAAGGTCTGGACGAAGGTACCGATTTCGATACGCTTGAGACCCGTATCAAACAGGTGGAATATCTGGGCAAAAAGTTGGATGAATATGGTATTCCCTATCAGCGTCCTGCCGGTGGCCATGCCATTTTCCTCGATGCTAAGAAGATCCTTACGAATGTGCCGAAAGAAGAGTTCATCGCTCAGACTCTGGGTATTGAGCTGTATCTGGAGGCCGGTATTCGTGGGGTTGAGATCGGTTCTATCCTTGCAGACCGTGATCCTGTGACAAAGGAGAACCGCTATCCGCGTCTCGAACTCCTGCGTCTGGCTATTCCGCGTCGTACCTACACGAACAACCACATGGACGTTATCGCTGCTGCGGTAAAGAATGTGTACGACCGTCGCGAGAGCATTACACGCGGCTATGTGATTACGTATGAAAATCCGATCATGCGTCACTTCACCGTTGAGCTGGAAAAAGCCAAGTAAGCGGTAAGGAACCTCCGCAAAAAAACTATAAAGAAAGTTGTTTCCACGTCGAAAGATCGGTGGAAGCAACTTTCTTTTTTGTGGATAAAAAAGAGAAGTAAACGCTTATGCTTTAGCTGATTGAAATGCAATCAATGGAAAATTAAATTGCCATTTTTGTAAAACTGCAAGCAAACAAGATGCCTTTTGTTTCTAAATCGCTCATGCAGCTATCGAGGAAAATAATTTTATTGACCTAAGAATCTGCATGTGTAACGGTAAAGTTATTCTGTTGGTATCCGAGAAACAATGCGCAACTATCTGTCGGAAAAACCACTACCTTTGTAACCATTCCTATTTAACTACGTAGTAATACAAGCAGCAAATCGCGTGTAATGGAAAAGATTATCCGTAGAGCTCTCATATCGGTCTATCATAAAGAAGGTTTGGCCGAAATATTGGCCGAATTGAACAGACAAGGAGTGGAGTTCGTATCCACAGGAGGCACTCATGAATTTATCACTTCACTCGGTTATCCGTGTCGGGCTGTAGATGACCTGACGCACTATCCTTCGATGCTTGGTGGACGGGTGAAGACATTGCATCCGATGATTTTTGGCAGTATTTTGGCACGTCGTGGTCATGAAACCGATGTGCGCGAAGTAGGAGAATACGGATTGTCCCTTATCGACCTGGTGATTGTGGATCTATATCCATTCGAGGCCACCGTGGCATCGGGAGCATCGGAAGCAGATATCATAGAGAAGATAGATATAGGCGGTATCTCTCTCATTCGAGGAGCAGCCAAGAACTTCGAAGATGTCGTTATCATCTCGTCACGGGCTCAGTATGGCGGATTTTACAGACTGCTGAAAGAACGGGGAGCCAAAACTACCATAGCCGAGCGCAGGCACTATGCCCGTGAGGCTTTTGCAGTGAGTTCGGCATACGACAGTGCTATCTTCCGTTACTTCGATGATGGAGAGCACACGGCTTTTCGTATGTCGGCAGATAGCCCGAAAGTGCTTCGCTATGGGGAGAATCCTCATCAGCGAGGATTCTTTTTCGGCAACTTCGACCTCTATTTCGATAAGCTCCAAGGGAAAGAAATCTCCTACAATAATTTGCAGGACATCGAAGCTGCGGTATCGCTTATCAGTGAGTTTTCCGCCCCCACCTTTGCAATCCTCAAGCATACGAATGCCTGCGGCATAGCTTCGCGCGGTACGCTGATCGAAGCATGGCAGGCTGCTCTGGCAGGTGACCCCGTATCGGCTTTTGGCGGCATACTGGTGACGAATACTCCTATTGATAAGGAAACGGCTCAAGAGATCGACAAGATTTTCTTCGAGGTGATCATTGCTCCCGATTATGACAATGCCGCCATGGAATATCTGACACGAAAGACGAACAGGATCATCCTCTTACAGAAAGAACCTGTACGTGAGCAGTGGCAGTTCCGTTCCATGTTTGGCGGTGTGCTCATGCAGCAGACGGATAGTGTGACAGCGAAGGCTACGGACTTTAAGCCTGTAACACCGGTGGTGCCTACGGCAGACGAAACGGACGACCTCATCTTTGCCAATAAGGTGGTAAAGCATAGCAAGAGCAATGCTATTACTTTGGTAAAGGATAGCCAACTTTGTGCCAGTGGAGTGGGGCAAACTTCCAGAGTCGATGCTCTACGACAGGCCATAGAGAAAGCGCGGAGCTTCGGCTTCGACCTGAATGGGGCTGTCATGGCCAGCGATGCTTTCTTCCCCTTTGCCGACTGTGTGGAGATAGCTGCCGAAGCAGGTATTCGCGCTATCATCCAGCCCGGAGGTTCCATCAAGGACAACCTGAGCATCGAAGAGGCTACCAAGAGGGGCATTGCCATGGTGATGACGGGAGTAAGACATTTCAAACATTAACAAAAACATAGAAAATAGGCCTGTAGCAAAAGAATGGTCGGATATAGCACTCCCGTACCGTCACCAGCACAGGAAATACTTTTCTACAGATACAGAACAAGATGGGATTATTTTCTTTTCGACAGGAATTGGCCATTGACTTAGGTACGGCTAATACGATAATAATCAAAGATGGTAAGGTCGTCTTGGATGAGCCTTCCGTGGTAGCATTCGATCGCCGCACAGATGAAGTGATAGCGGTAGGGACAGCTGCTCGTGAGATGTACGAGAAAGGACACCAGCATATCAGGACGGTACGCCCTTTGCGAGACGGTGTGATAGCCGACTTCAAAGCTGCCGAGCAGATGATAAGCGGTATGATCCGTATGATCGGTAAGAAGCATCGTTGGATCCATCCATCGCTCCGCATGGTGATCGGCATCCCTTCGGGCAGTACGGAAGTCGAGATGCGTGCCGTGCGCGACTCCAGCGAACATGCAGGTGGGCGTGACGTATATATGATATATGAACCTATGGCTGCTGCCGTTGGTATCGGTATCGATGTGCTGGCTCCGGAGGGGAATATGATCGTAGATATAGGTGGTGGTACCACAGAGATCGCCGTCATTTCACTCGGCGGTATCGTCATGGACCAGTCCATCCGTGTAGCCGGTGATGAACTGACCAATGATATTATGGACTATATGCGCCGCGAACACAATGTAAAGATCGGGGAGCGTACAGCCGAGCAGATCAAAATCAATGTAGGTGCTGCTTCGGAAGACTTGGCTTCACCGCCTGAGACCTACCTCGTCTGCGGTGCCGACCAGATGGATACCCTGCCGCGGAAGATACCCGTAAGTTATAAGGAGGTGGCACACTGTCTGGAGAAGTCCATCGTGAAGATCGAAGCTGCCATCCTCAAAGCATTGGAGGAAACTCCTCCCGAACTCTATGCCGACATCGTGAGGAACGGTGTATTCCTGACCGGTGGAGGAGCTATGCTGCGCGGCTTGGATAAGCGTCTGACCGATCGTTTCGGTATCACTTTCCAGGTAGCCGATGAACCTCTGTTGGCCGTAGCCAAGGGTACGGGGATTGCACTCAAATATGTGGACACATTCAATTTCCTGATCCGATAGAGATAATCCGAAAAACCTTCTTCCTGCATGCTCTAACATGCGTAAGCTCATTGAGTTTATAGTACGTCATCGGCATTGGCTACTGTTTCTTTTTCTGGAGACAGTAGCCTTTGTCGTACTCTTTAACGACAGCATCTACCATCGGGCACAAGGAATGGCGATAGCCAATGCCCTGACGGGGCGTATCAATAGCCTGACGGGCGAAGTGCGCAGTTATATGAATCTGCGCGAGAAAAACCGCATGCTTCTCGATGCCAATGCACGATTGGAGTTGGAGTATATTTCGCTCAAGAGAGCCGTTGATGCTGCGATAGCCGATTCTGCACACCCCCTGCTTTTTCGGCCGGATTCCCTCAATCCCCAACCGGTGGAGATGGACTACCTGAGAGCACAGGTGGTCAATGCCTCCTATAACAGGGTGGAGAATTTCATGACGATAGATAAGGGACGAGCCGATGGTGTACTGCCGGAGATGGGGGTCGTGTCAGCTACGGGGGTAGTCGGTGCCGTAACGGCTGCTTCAGACCATTATGCTATTGTGATCCCGATCATCAACCCGAAGTTCAAACTCAGTTGCCGACTCAAGGGAAGCGAATACGTAGGTTCCATTTTATGGGAGAAGCCCGGGAGCAATGTAGCCCAGCTGACTGATCTGCCCCGTCATGTGCAGCTAGCACAGGGCGATACGGTAGTAACGAGCGGGTATTCGTCCATCTTCCCTGCCAACCTGATGGTCGGGCGTGTAGGCAAGATAAAGGGCAAGGATACGCCTTTGGCCGAGAGGAACTCGTTCAGTGCCGTGCCGGTGATCCTGTCTGCCGACTTCGGCAGGCTGACGGATGTGTATGTGATCCTGAATAAGATCGACATAGAGAGACAGAAACTGGAGGAGGAAAACGACATACCCAAAACGGAGGCTTACTGATGATTCGTGAGATAAGGTTTTTCTCGGCAGCCGTGCTGCTCGTTCTGCTACAGGTATGGGTGTTCAACTACATATTTCTGTTCAAAGTAGCCACCCCTTTCGTCTATATATATGCTCTGATGCTGCTGCCGCTGAACATGTCGGTTTCCGCTCTTCTGTGGCGAGCATTCATAATAGGTATGCTCCTTGATATTCTTAGCGGAGTACCCGGGCTGCATGCCGCATCATTGACGGCTACGGCTTTCGCCCGCAACGGACTGGCACGTCCTTTCTTGGACAAGGATTCGGACTTGGGGTATCCACCGTCGGCACGGAATCTGAAAGTCGGTGTATATGTGTTCGTGCTGGAGCTTACCGTCATACATCATCTGCTCCTTTTCATTCTGGATTCGTGGAGCCTGCTGAGTGTGCCGTATATGCTGCTTCGTACAGGGGCAAGCATCCTGCTCACTTATTTGCTATTGCTTATTATGAATTCGCTTTTTGGCAAGAGACTCAAAATGCCAGAAAATGAGTAAACGGCGGAAAGATCCCAACGAAAAACATCGTTTCCTACTGGTGATAACCACGATCTGTGTGGTGTTCATTTATGCGATACGCCTGTTCTATCTGCAGATCCTGAGTCCGAACTATAAGGCTCGCGCGGATAGCAATGCTTTCTATCAGAAGCCTGTATATCCTTCGCGAGGGGTGATATACGACCGCAACGGAGAGCTGCTCGTGTATAACGAACCGGCCTACGACCTCGTAGCCGTGACGAAAGAGGTGGGCGAATTCGATACCCTTGCTCTGTGTCAGACCTTGAATGTGGAGCCGGAGTATGTGCACAAGCGTTTTCAGGACATAAGGGATCGTCGTATCAATCCCGGCTACTCGCCTTATGTGCCCCAACTCCTGCTGGCTCAACTGAACCCTCGCGAAGCAGGACGTTTTCAGGAGCAGTTGTTCAAATTCCCGGGCTTTTCCATTCGTCCCCGTGCCATCCGTCAATATAAGTATCATGGAGCCGCACATGTGCTGGGCTATCTATCCGAAGCGAACACGCGGGACTTGGAGCGCGACAGCTCGCTTATTGCCGGCGACTATGTGGGCAGAAGCGGTGTGGAGCGTCAGTACGAGAAAACGCTCCGAGGAGAAAAAGGGATAGAAGTCCTGCTTCGTGATGCTCGCGGTCGTATCAAAGGACACTATTCCGATGGCAAATACGATTCGCCGGCCATCCCCGGGCGCGATCTGACCCTCTCGATCGACAGCAAGCTACAGACGCTGGGCGAACAGCTGATGCAGGGGAAACGTGGGGCTATAGTGATGATCGAGCCGGAGACGGGGGAAGTACTCTGTCTCGTCTCTTCACCCTCTTACGACCCCTCGCTTCTTGCCGGTAAGGACAGGGGGAAAAATCATTTGGAGATGGAGCATGACCGGAACAAGCCCCTGTATGCCCGAGCCATTCAGGCCACCTATCCCCCGGGATCCACCTTCAAGCCGGCACAAGGGGCTATCTTCCTGCAGGAAGGGGTGATCAGGCCTACGGATGCCTTTAGCTGTTATCATGGCTTCCCTCCCTTGAACAACAGGCCGGCCTGTCATAGCCACGGCTCTCCACTCAGTCTGGTGCCGGCACTGGCTACCAGCTGCAATGCTTTCTTCTGCTGGGGGCTTCGTGCCATGCTGGACAGCAGGCGATTCTATCCTTCCGTTCAGGAGGCATTCGAGCATTGGAAGAACAGAATCGTCGGACTGGGGTTCGGCTACAGGCTTGGACTGGATCTGCCCGGGGAGAGGCGAGGCTATATCCCCAACAGCAAGGTGTACGACAAGGCTTATAGGGGGCGATGGAATTCCTCCACCATTATTTCCATCTCGATCGGTCAGGGTGAAATCTTGGCCACTCCGCTCCAAATAGCCAATCTGGGTGCCATCATTGCCAACAGAGGACGCTATCGCCGTCCGCATGTGGTGAAAGCCATTCAGGGGATCCCTCTCGATACGGCTTATACGAACTGGCAGAACAGCGGCATCAGTGCGGCGAATATGGAGTATATAGTAGAGGGAATGGCAAGAGCCGTAACGGGCGGAACCTGCCATGCGGCCAACTTCGCCCCAGGGGAAATAGAGGTATGCGGCAAGACGGGTACGGCCGAGAATCCTCATGGTAAAGACCATTCGGCTTTCCTTGGCTTTGCCCCTCGCAATAATCCGAAGGTGGTCGTATCCGTCTATGTAGAGAACGGCGGCTTCGGGGCCATGTACGGAGTTCCCATTGGACGGGTAATGATGGAGTATTATCTCCGCGAGGGCAATCTGTCTCCGGAGGGCGAAGCTGTAGCCACGAAGATGTCCAACACTGCAATTCACTACAGCAATGTCTTTTAAGAGAGACCGAGGCAATTATAAGGAACGGATCGATTGGTTTACCATCATTCTGTATCTGCTGCTCGTCGTGGCCGGTTGGTTTGCCGTCTGCGGAGCCAGCTACGACTTCGACATATCCCATCTTTTCGCCATGGGCGGTCGTCCGATGATGCAGCTCCTATGGATCGGTCTTGCGGTGGTCATAGGCTTTATGGTTCTGCTCATGGAGACGGATATTTTCGAGTCGCTGGCTCCCGTCTTCTATGCCGCTATGCTGGGGCTTTTAGCTCTGACCATACTGATAGCACCGGATATAAAAGGCTCGCATTCGTGGCTGGTGATAGGGCCGTTGCGACTCCAACCGGCCGAATTTGCCAAGGTGACCACAGCCCTCTTCCTGGCGTGGAAGCTGAATCAGAACGACTTCGTCCTGCGAGGGATGAAAGCCTATGCCTACACTTTTGCCATTATCCTCATCCCCGTACTGCTTATCCTGATGCAGAACGAAACGGGGTCTGCCCTCGTCTACATAGCTTTTTTCCTTGCCCTCTATCGTGAGGGAATGTCCGGCGTATTCATCGGTATTGCCTTCTGTGCCGTCCTCTTTTTCGTCACGGCTTTGAAGCTGCAGGGCGATGTGTGGTGGGGACATACGGATGCCGCCGAATGGTCTGTGGTCTCGATGGCTTTTGTGATAGGAGTCTTCCTCGTGCGGATCTATACCAAGGAGCGAGGACGCTTCTATGCCGTGGCGGCAGGGCTTACTGCTGCCACCTATGTCGTAGCCATAGTGCTGTCGTACTTCGTGTCGGTGGATTTTGTCCTCGTGGCATACGGCCTTTTGGCTGCATTGGTCGTATGGGCTTTGGCAATGGCCATCAAGCGGTATGTGCTGTCGTATGCGCTGATAGCCGTTTTCGCCCTGGGTTCGGTGGGCTACTTCTATTCGGTGGACTATGTGTTCAACAAAGTGATGCAGCCCCACCAGCAGATGCGTATCAGGGTTGCCTTGGGAATAGAGGACGATTTGCGGGGAGGAGGATACAATGTAGACCAGTCCAAGATCGCCATCGGCTCGGGCGGATTTATGGGCAAGGGGTTCCTGAAAGGGACGCAGACCAAACTGAAATATGTGCCCGAGCAGGATACCGACTTTATCTTTTGTACCGTGGGCGAGGAGCAGGGCTTCTTAGGATCCGTGTTGCTGCTGATCGGCTATGCCACGCTGATCATACGGATCGTTGTACTGGCGGAGCGTCAGACCAAAGTCTTCTCGCGAGTCTATGGCCATAGTGTGGCGGCCATATTGCTCTTCCACCTCTCTATCAATGTCGGGATGGTGATCGGCCTCGTGCCCGTTATCGGTATTCCCCTTCCCTTTTTCAGCTATGGGGGGTCTTCTCTTTGGGGCTTTACCCTGCTGATCTTCATCTTTCTCCGGCTCGATGCCGACCGGGACTGCCGGTAGGAGGAGCCTAACCTCTTCGGTCGCCGTCAGAGATGCAGGCGCAGCAGAATGACCGAGAGGTTGTGTAATGTCTGCACGGCCGCAAGCAGGAAGACCGCCATATCCATCGGGCGGCAGGCTTTCCGAGGGATCGACCGGTAAATCCATCCCAACAGCATAGGCCAGAGAAAGACCCAATGTCCTCCGAATATCACCGCTTCGTTCATCCCATATCCTCCGATCACATTGACCCCTACATCCACCGATAGATACAGGAGCAGCAGCCAAACGAGCTTTTCCCTCCGCTTCAGCAGGGGGGTGGCGACAACCGTCGTGAGGAAAAGCAGCGGCACGATATAGGACCAAGGCCGGCGATAGGGTGTAGGGCGCAGGGTGGTCTCTTCGTATCGGCGTGCCGGGGCCAGATCGCTGACCAGGAGCGGATGGCCGAAGTATTCGGCTACCGATTCATCGGCTCCCTGCCGAAAGTCGAACATGCGGATGGCCAGCGCGCGCGGATCGTTCTCGGGTTGTCCCTGTTGGGCCGCCCGATAGGTGAAGAGCAGGCCGACCAGCAGGACGCAGAGCGAGAATGCTCCTGCCAAGGCAGCTCCTTTCCTGATTCGCGAGCCTATCGTCCCTTTTTCCAAAAGGAAAGCCAAGGCCGGTTTGGCCACGTTGGTCAGGGTGATTCCTCCCAGTAGAAAGGCAAACCAACGAATGGTGCCTCCGCCGAAGCTCCCACGCATCTTGTACCGAACTGACAGTACGGTGATGGAAAGGGGAAGGAGGAAGAACGAGATCGGATAGCTCTCGATGGTGAATGGCAGGGTAAGGGCTGTGAAGCTACCGGCCAAGAGGAGGGTGACGAGCAGGCTCCTCGTTCGTCCCTGATCCGCCACACGGCGGAGATAGGCGTAGGTGGCCGTTACGCCTGCTGCCGTGCACAACGTCATCAAGGCCAGACAAATGCCGAGGGCGAAGCTCTCTCCTCCGATCGTGACGAATCCGAACCGATTGAGGGCATAGAAGAGGTTCAGGAAGGGATGGCTTACGTCGAAGACACCTCCTGCCGTTTCGAAGCGATAGTAGTTGTCATAGCCCAGATAGGCTCCGATGAGTCCGTCGTGCGGCGTCAGCAGTCCGGTAGATGCTATGTACGTTGTCAGTGCTCCGTAGAGCAGGCTGAGTATGCAGCATAGAATGGCTTCCTCTCGGTACCGACCGAACAATCTTCCGATAGCTCCCTTTCGTATCATTTCAGGCGTTTCAATACTTTGTGTTGCAAATGTAGATATTATATAATGATAAGAGGATACTATGGTCTCATACGAGAGAATACTATGGTCTCCTATGAGAGGATACTATGATCTCATATGAGAGGATACTATGGTCTCATACGAGAGGATACTATGGTCTCATATGAGAGGATACTATAGTCTCATGTGAGAGGATACTATGGTCTCCTATAAGAGGATACTATGGTCTCATATGAGGGGATACTATTCTTTTATGGAAGATCCTATTTATAATGCCTATATTTGGAGCCTGATGAGCCGGTCGGGAGGCTCTTAGGAAGTTTTCACGGAAGTAAGACAGAACAAATGATACAGTACACAGTGAAGGAACGCCGAATGAAAGTCGGCAAGCATGCAGGCAAAACGATGTATTATGCCGAAGCTCAGAAATCGAAGGTAATCGACTTTGAAGAGGTAATTCGGGACGTTGCCGAGATGAGTTCGCTCACGACCGGCGATGTGCGCAATGCCGTGGACCGACTGGCCTATTACCTCAGGCGCGAGTTGGCCGAAGGCAATACCGTCAGGCTCGGACAGATCGGGACGTTTCGGCTTTATGCCCCCGGGCGGTTTATGGAGCATCCCGAGGATGTCAATGCCACGACGATCAAGGGTGCGAAGATCCAGTTCATACAGAACAGGCATCTGCGCGAAGCTTCCTCTTCGATCAGGATAGCAGTGGACAATCCCTATCTGACCAAGAAGAAAGATCTCACCACCGGCGGTACGGAGTCCGCCGAGGGCGATGCTTCCGCAGGCTTGTAGTCCTTGGGGCCGATTCGGGTGCTATTTGGTGCTTTTTGTGTGCCCGATTATCTTTGCAAGCATAATGAAGAAGGAATTTATCAGTCGGACAGCCAAGTCGCTGAGTCTGGCTCTCGCCATTTTTTCGGGATGCATATTCGGTAGTGTGCTGCCTGCAAGGTCGCAGGAGATAGTGGCGAGCGAACTGGAGCGTTGCTTCTTGGCCATGCCCGAATCCGTCCTGCCGATCGTAACCATGGAGGAGCGGAACGATTTGTGCCGGAGGGCAGGCCATCTCACCGGCTTTACCCATACGGCATCTCTGGAGTCTTCTCTGGGAGGTACCGTTACGTTCTTCCTCAATCGGAACTTTATCAGGATTCAGACCAGTACCGTCGGAGAAGTATTTATGCGCGTCCTACCCTTTTCGGACAGCAGCTCCGTCATCTGCGTGGTCACCACGGTCTCGCGTCCCGTGGCGGATAGCCGGATCGATTTCTACACCACCGAATGGAAGCCGCTCGAGGCCGACCGCTTCTGGCAGCAACCTCGGATAGACGACTTTTTCCTCCCCGATACGGACAGGCAGTCGTATGCCTATCAGGCCATACATGCAAGTCTCAGTCCGTCCTACATGCAGGTGTCGCTCTCGGAAGAGTCGGACACCCTGTCGGTCCGTCAGACCGTGACAGAGACCTTGGCAGAGGAGGAGAAACCGCTTGCGGCAATTTTTCTTTCACCCGAACCGTTAGTCTACCATTGGCAGTCCGGACGATTCGTTCGGCAGGTTCGATAAAGCAATACATATTATTAAGGTAATAGCAAGGAAACGATGGAAGTATCGAAGAAGAGGCTCGTCCTGATGGGGGCTGCCGTACTCGTTCTTATTGTATCCATGGGGTTTTTCTTCAACTGGCGTGTGGCTCGCGAACGTGCTGCCCTGGAACAGGATCGTGAGAACTTTGCCAAGCTCGAAAAGGAGGCCATGCAGGACGAACTGGATCGTATATCCGAGGACTATACGCAGCAGTACAATAAGCTCTCCGGCTCTGCGGGAGAAATGAATATCCAATTGGCCAACGATTCCCTTCTGGCGCAGCTCTCCGCCGAGCGTGCCCGCGTCAATCGTTTGCAGGACGAATTGAAAACCGTCAAGACGACCAATGCACGCCGCATAAACGAGCTGAGAGGAGAGGTCAAGACCCTTCGTGCCATACTGAAGTCGTATGTCGTGCAGATCGACTCCCTCAATGCAGCCAATGCCCGCCTCCGAACGGAGAATCAGGAGGTGAAGCGCAACCTCTCCGAGGCCGTGGGCGAGGCCAGTCGTCTGAAAGTGGAGAAAGCCGAGCTGACCGGGAAGGTGGAGCTGGCATCGAAACTGGAGGCTACCGGCATATCGGTGGCTCTGCTCGACAAGAAAGGCCGTTCGACCAAGAAGGTGACGAAGATCAAGAACATTCAGATGAGCTTCATCATTCCCAAGAACATTACGGCTCCCGTCGGAGAGAAAGCCATCTACGCCCGTATCCTCACACCCAGTGACGACGTGCTCCAAAAATCCTCTGCCGACGTTTTCGCCTTCGAGGGCAAGCAGATCAGCTACTCCTGTCGCAAACAAATAGAATACACCGGAGAGCAGACCGATGTGATCCTCTACTGGAATGTGGGAGAAACCCTGATGCCCGGAGCTTATCGGGTCGATTTCTTTGCCGATGGGCATCTGATCGGACGCAAAGGCTTCAGCTTGGGCGAGTAAGTTTTTTGATTGCGAACGTATTCCCTTTGCCCGAAAATAGTAATTTAGTGCCTTGTTTGGACGGGACTTGTATCCCATTTGCCAACGGGAAACAATTAGGAAACAGGAATAATATAATGGTGGAAATATCCGCCTTCGGTTAATTGACCGGCCCGGCACTTTCACCATAGCATAATATAAGAAAATGACTGATCGAGAAGACAGAATTATTAACATCAGCATCGAGGAGGAAATGAAGACCGCCTACATCGACTATTCGATGTCGGTGATCGTCTCCAGAGCTTTGCCTGATGTCCGCGACGGATTCAAGCCCGTTCATCGCCGTGTGCTATATGCCATGAACGAGACGGGCAATGTGTACACCAATCCCACTCGCAAATGCGCCAATGCCGTCGGCGAAGTGCTGGGACACTATCACCCGCATGGCGACTCTTCCGTTTATATGGCCTTGGTGCGTATGGCACAGCCGTGGAGCCTGCGCTATCCGTTGGTGGACGGTCAGGGCAACTTCGGTTCGGTGGATGGCGATTCGCCTGCTGCCATGCGTTATACCGAGTCGCGCCTCAGCCGGATTGCCGGTGAGATGCTTCAGGACATAGATAAGGAAACGGTAGACTTCCAGAACAATTTCGATGATACACGTCAGGAGCCTACGGTTTTGCCCACACGCATCCCCAATCTCCTCATCAACGGGGCTTCCGGTATTGCTGTCGGTATGGCTACCAACATGCCTCCCCACAATTTGTCCGAAGCCATTGACGGATGTGTGGCGTATATAGAAGCGGATGGCGACATAGACGTGGAGGGCTTGATGCAGTATGTCAAGGCTCCGGATTTCCCCACAGGAGGGTTCATATACGGTTATTCCGGAGTGAAGGAAGCCTTCGAGACGGGACGAGGCCGAGTCGTTATCAGAAGTCGTGCCGAGATCGAGCAGCACAATAACCATGAGCGGATCATCATCACGGAGATTCCCTATCTGGTCAATAAGGCCGAGCTTGTCTCCAACATTGCACAGCTGATCAACGAGAAGCGTCTGGATGGTATTTCCAATATATCGGACGAGTCGAACCGTAAGGGAATGCGGATCGTCGTAGAGATCAAGCGCGATGCCAATGCTTCGGTCGTGCTCAACAAACTCTACAAGATGACGGCCTTGCAAAGCTCTTTCAGCGTAAACAATATCGCATTGGTCAAGGGACGTCCCCGCCTCCTCAATCTGAAAGATCTCATTGGAGAGTTCGTGGATCATCGTCAGGAGGTAGTGACGCGCCGTTGTCGTTTCGAATTGCGTAAGGCACGGGAGCGTGCTCATATCCTCGAAGGCTTGCTTATAGCCGTAGACAATATCGACGAAGTTATCTCTATCATCCGCTCCTCCAAAGATGCTGCAGAGGCAATGAGCCGTTTGATAGAGCGTTTCAACTTGTCGGATATTCAGGCACGTTCCATCGTCGATATGCGCCTGCGTGCCCTGACAGGACTGGAGCGCGACAAGCTGCGTGCAGAGTTCGAAGAGATCATGGCCTCCATCAATCATTTGGAGGCTCTTTTGGCTGATAGAGCATTGCTGATGGAGCTGGTCAAAAGCGAACTGTTGGAGATAAAAGAGAAATATGGTGATACTCGCAAGAGCGAGATCATATATGCTTCGGAAGAATTCAACCCCGAAGATTTCTATGCCGACGATGATATGATCATCACCCTTTCGCACATGGGCTACATCAAGCGTACCCCTCTGAGCGAATTCAGAACGCAAGCTCGTGGCGGAGTCGGAGCCAAGGGATCGGATACTCGCGAAGAGGATTTCGTGGAGTATATCTACTCGGCCTCCATGCACGCCACCATTATGCTGTTCACGGCCAAAGGGCGCTGCTATTGGCTGAAGGTGTATGAGATCCCCGAGGGTGCCAAGAATGCCAAAGGACGAGCTATTCAGAATCTCCTTAATATCGATCCCGACGATAAGGTCAATGCCTTTATCCGTATCAAGAACCTGACGACGGACAAGGAGTTTGTCAATAGTCACTATCTCCTCTTCTGTACCAAGAAAGGAATCATCAAAAAGACATTGCTCGAAGCCTTCTCCCGTCCACGTGCCAATGGCGTGATCGCTATCGACCTGCGAGACAACGACGGCTTGGTAAGTGTCCGATTGACCAATGGTAAATGCGATATGGTTATTGCCAATCGCGGTGGACGTGCCATTCGTTTCCATGAATCCGTGGTTCGTCCCTCGGGTCGTACAGCCATGGGAGTGAAGGGAATGACGCTCGACGATGACGGTCAGGACGAAGTGGTAGGAATGATCTCTATCAAGCATCCGGAAGAAGAAACCATCTTGGTAGTAAGCGAGAAGGGATACGGCAAGCGTTCGAATATAGACGACTACCGTATTACCAATCGCGGTGGTAAAGGGGTGAAGACACTGAATATCACCGAAAAGACCGGAAAGTTGGTCGATATTCGTGCCGTTACCGATGCCAACGATCTTATGATCATCAATAAGAGCGGTGTCGCCATTCGGGTAAAAGTGGCCGATCTGAGTATTATCGGCCGAGCTACACAAGGTGTCAAGCTCATCGATCTGTCCAAGCGTGGAGACGAGATCGCTTCCGTTTGCAGTGTAGTCTCCGAGGAAGAAGAGAACAAGGCGGAAGAGCATGCCGACCATACTCACGAAGTTTTGCCGCAAGACGACTCTTCCGCATCTGTAGAAAATGGTGATGTCAGTGATATGACTGATACTAACGAACCAGAATAATTTTAGACGTTTAACTATTAACGCACAATCAGTATGAACAAGAAAAGTTTATTGGCAGCTGTCCTGTTTGCAGCAGTTATGCCGGTTTCCTTTGCCCAGAAAGCCAATGTGAAAGGAGCAGAAAGCCTTTCCGGTGGTTCCAAACCGAACTTTGCCGAAGCTCGTACGCTGATCGGTGAAGCTATGAAGAACCCCGAAACGATGAACGATGCCAAGACTTGGTTTGTGGCCGGTCAGGTGGAAGAGAGACTCTTTACATCAGAGAATCTCAAGCAAACTGTGAATCAGGAGCCGGATCGTGCTGCAATGAACGATGCTTTGCTGCGCGTTTTGCCGTTTTACTTGAAAGCCGATCAGCTGGACAATACACCGGACGAAAAAGGTAAGGTAAAGCCCAAGTTCACCAAGAAGATCATGGAATCTCTCAAAGGGAATCATCTCTACTATATCAATGCCGGTGGTTATTACATGGAGAAGAAAGACTTTAAGAAAGCTCTTGAAGCTTTCGATCAGTTCATGCAAATCAAGGAACTGCCCATGTTTGCCGCTGTTCCTGAAATCTCTGCACAGGATTCCAACTCTATGATGGTAGGATTCTTTTCGGCTATCTGTGCCTATCAGGCCAACGACTTGGACAAAACGCTCGAAATCTGCAATAAGATCAAGGATGTTCCCTATCGTCAGAATGATGTATACCAGCTGATCGCCACAGTATATCAGGACAAAAAAGATACAGAGGGTTATATCCGCATGCTCGAAGAAGGTGTACAGAAGTTCCCGAAGGAAGCGTATTATCTGCTTAACCTCATCAACAAATACATCGAAACGGGTCGTACGGCAGAGGCTATTTCTTCATTGGAAAGAGCTATCGCAGATGATCCTCAGAACGTACAGCTTTATGACGTGATGGCCAAGTTGTATGAGAATACGCAAGACTATGACAAAGCCGAGGAGTGGCTGAAGAAAGGTTTGGCTCTCGATCCGAACAATGCTTCCGTATGCTACGATTTGGGTCGCGTGTATTACAATCGAGCTGCCGATTTGAAGGGTGCCGATCAGGTAAATGCCGAGACAGAAGCCAAGGCCAAGGAATATCTACAGAAGGCCTTACCTCTACTGGAAAAGGCTTATTCGATCAATCCGGACGAATCATGGTATGTACTGCGTAATGTGTACTACAACTTGAAGATGAACGATAAGTACAAAGAGCTGACAGAGCGTCACGAAGGAAAATAATTCTCCTTTCAAACTTCAAACTCATAAAAAAGCCGTGTCACACCTGAGGACACGGCTTTTTTATATCCTTTCAGAGGAAGAAGGGGGAAGTTACTTGCTTCCGTTAGCAGCAATGGCCGTATTGAGAGCGGAGCAAAAAGCATCAGCCTCTTGGAATGCAATGAATGAAACCCCTGTATTAGTCTTGAGCTCTACATTGTACTTACTGTTTCGGCCGAGTTCGGCACTCAAGTAATCCGATAGAGGACGCCCTTTTGTCGTGTAGAATCCGTATGCAATCACCTTGCGCAGGGTTTTCGTCTCTTCATCGATAAGGTAGGCTTCCGGCTGCAACCCCATAAAGATCGAGTATAATAAGAAGTATGTACCTAAGTAATAAATAGACAAGTTGGCAAGAGAGAAAATCCACAGGATAAGTGTAATGACCGTTACAACGATGTAAAATATCGAGATCCAAAATCTGGCTCCTCGCTTTTCAGAGAACCCTCGCACGTAGAATTTTTTCCGGTTTGTCATTTTTCAGTCTTGTCTATTGTTTTCGATGGCCTTGTTCATTTCCTCACAGAAAGCCTCCGGCTGGTAAAGCTCGACAAAAGTATGGGTTTTCTTGGAGAGTAGTTTTACTTTTCGTGTGTGGGTGTCATCGCATTCGGCTCGGACATACTCCGTGAGGGGTTTTCCTCCGGTGAGTATTCGTCCAAAGCCGACTATCCAACGCAGTCGCCCGTTTTCTTCATCAATGACTACTGCCACCGGCATACAAGCCCACAGGAGGAATGCAGGAATGTAAAAAGCAAATGCAGGTATCACGGGTTCTTCGTTGCGGATATAGGACGCTATGAGTGAAGCCACAAATAGCAAACCATAGAACAGGAGCACCCAATATGCCCATCCTTTGCGCCCTGCTATGCCATAGAGCGGAAATCTTTTCATATTCATCAGGGAAGAATATCAATCAGTTTATGAATACTTGCTGTGTCGAGTGCTGCCGTCAGTGAGAAGCGCAGGCGAGCCGTATGGAGCGGTACGGTCGGATGTCGTATCGGGAGAACGAAGAAACCATTGTCCTGAAGATGTTTGGCTAATGCAATGCAAGGAGTATTTTCGCCTACCATATAGGGAATGATATGGCTCGATGATGGCATTTCTATGCCTTTTGCCTTGATAGCATTACGCAAAAGCGTGGCAGATTCCTCCAGCCGCTTTCTCTCCATCACAAACTCAGGTAGCCGACGGAATACCAGTTCAGTCCATGCTATCGTAGCAGGTGGTAAAGCTGTGGAGAATATAAGCGAACGACTTCGATTGATCAGGTATTCTCGTACGGTATGGTCACACACTATATAGGCACCCATCGAAGCTAAAGCTTTTCCGAAAGTACCCACCAGATAGTCTATTTTCTCGATGGTAGCAGTCTCTTCTGCCAGGCCTAAACCGGTCTTTCCCCTTACTCCTATAGCATGAGCTTCGTCCACGTATAATTCGACAGTCGGGTACAGCTCTTTGAGACGAACCAAGGAAGGAAGATTGGCCAAATCACCGTCCATGCTGTAAATGCTTTCCACTGCTACGATGATCCGGCTATATAGATCCTTGTTCTTGTGGAGGATCCGCTCCAAATGCTCCAAATCATTGTGCCGAAATCGCTCGAAAGGAGTTCCACAGAGTCGGATGCCGTCTATGATACTGGCATGAACCAATCTGTCTGCTACGATCAAGGTGCGTCCGTCCACAATGGCGGGTAGAACACCTGTGTTAAGGTGGTAGCCACTGTTGAATATCAGAGAAGACTCGCGTCCGAATCGTTGTGCTATCTGAAGCTCCAATCTGTCATATACCGCACTATTGCCCGTAAGCAAACGGGAAGAACAGCTACCCGGCAGGCGATCCTCTCCGGAGATAGATGTGTAAAATTCATCTATGAGATCTTTCCGGGCTGTCAGCCCAAGATAATTGTTCGAGGAGAGGTTGAGCATTCGTCTTTCCCCCTCGATGATGTAACTGCCATCGTGTGTCAGATTCCGAACCTGCCTGAGATTCCCGCTTTTTTCCAGCTCTCGCAGTTCTGCCTTATATCTTTCGTTCATTCAGGTTTTTTGATTGTCTGTTCCGAGTTCTGTGTTCTCATTTTGATGTTTGATGATTGTGCCGGAACGATTATCAGGTAGGATACTAATAAGGTGCAAATATAAACAAACGAAGATGTGGCGGCCTATGTGCGATTGGGAGATTTGTCAGGTATAAATCCTCCTAATGCAAATCCCTTAAAGGCTTTCGGAGCGAGAAGAATCACTTTGATGGATTGCGTTCTCAAACGACATTGACAGGCTGACCCGAAATGAAAGCTTGAAGATTGTCCTTGATCGTTTTTGAAAGGCGCAGGCGAGCTGCATCCGTATTCCAACCCATATGTGGCGTGATGTGACAATTACGTGCCTTGAGCAAAGGATGATCCATGCGCGGAGGTTCTTCCGCAAGGACATCCAATCCTGCAGCATAGAGCCGTCCTTCATTTAGGGCAGAGGCTAATGCTTCTTCATCGATCAGACCTCCTCGGGACATATTCAGCAGGATAGCTGTCGGCTTCATCAGTGCGAGCCGATCAGCCGACACTATCTTATGGGTTTGCTGTGTCAGGGGGCAGTGCAAACTCAGCACATCAGCCCGCGAGAAAAGCTCCTCCATACTATCGGCCTTTTCTATATAAGAAGGCAACTCCATTGGGGATTTGGATGTATGTGCCAATATCTTCATGCCGAATCCACGTGCCATTTCCGCTACACGCGTACCTATTGCCCCAAGTCCCACGATAGCCATCGTCAGCCCGTTCAGTTCTATCTGATAAGTATCGCGAGCGATTTGTTCGTAATCGTTCTGCCAGCGACCATCTTTCACCTGTCGGGATAGTCCTCCGATCGGCATGGCTATGTGCAGCAGATGCGAGATCGCCATCTGGGCTACTGATTCTGTGCTATAGCGGGGGATGTTCGTTATGGTGATACCACGCCGGCGAGCAGCATCCATATCTATAAGATTAAGGCCTGTAATCATCAGTCCGATGCAACGTAGGTGGGGCATCCTTTCCATGTCGGCCGCAGTTACAGGTGTCTTGTTGGTCAGCAGTATTTCAGCATCGGCAGCACGCAGAGCCAAATCCTCCGGACGGGTGTATTCGTAAAACACGCATTCGCCCATTTCTTCGATACCGCTCCAATCCAAATCTCCGGGTAGGGCTGCATAGCTGTCTGCTATCACTATCTTCATCGGTATATCCTTTTAAGAATGAAACAGCATAGTGCTTTCGGTTGTTTGTGCTATCTAATATATAATGCCCGGTGTGTAGTAGAGTAAGTCTTATTCCAAAAGAGAAAATTTGTCGCCCATTACAAAACTGAATATTAGATTGCACATTTTGCACATTCCTGTGTCAAGTGCTTACGGGGGAGGCAATATTCATCGTTATCTCAATGTCAAATTCACGCTGAAATACCTTATAGAGGACTTTTCCAACCTTATTATTGTCGGCATTTTTCATGACGATCGCGTATCTCCAGTCTTGTATTCACAAGTGACTGAAAAAATTCACATTAAGCATTTTCACGCGCTTTTCATACAAATTTCTATTTCCTCGCTCTGAAAAACGTGGCGCGTAAACTTTTTCACTACGGCGCGGGAAGTAAAAATTTTACGCGCCGGAACGAAAAAAATCTCGCGCCACTATTGCAGGAAACACAGACCGGAATTGGAGCATTTTCGGTTCGTATTGCCATGAGCGCATAATGTAGAGATTGATTTTTGAGATTAGGAAAAGGCTAACCAAGAACATTCAACGACAAGAAAACCCCAAAACGCCCCCACTTTTACTCCGTCCAAATCAAAACACAAGCAGCAGCATACAAGGAAAGAAAGCAAACATACTCGTAGTTCACAGTGAAGGTCAAGCTCTAAGCATTACCCCCTTCTTTCCGAACAGGTTCCATTCCACAAATAATCTCTTCCCAACCTGTAACTTGGCCTAAAACAGGAAGAAAAACAGACCCTTACGGTGTGCATGAAAGAGACCCTCCATGAAATCCATATTTTTTTCTTCAATTTTCCGCACAAGTATAGATATAATGAATATCTTTGCCGTGTCAATGGTTTTCTAGGCCGGTCTTTCTGGTCTAGGATGAAAAGGGAATCCAGTGAAAATCTGGAGCTGTGCCCTCAGCTGTAAGTTCAGATATAAGGGTTTTGCGATGGGAAAGCCACTATACAAGATCGTATGGGAAGGCAGCAAAACCTTGAATAAGTCAGAAGACCTGCCATTGCAAGCGTTCTCTTTGGATCTCAGGGATTAGAGATAAAGAAGGGTCTGTGTTACATTTGATTGTTGTATTCACGTGAATTGTCGAAGGATATTGATTCTTTTCGACTTTTTTCGTGTTTTTTCGGCATATCAAAGTCTATTCAAGCACCGGACGTATCCTCTTTTAACCGCTCTATCACCTGTAAACCACCAAAAGAACCCAGCTCATGGCTATACAAGGAATCCAAAACTTTTCCTCGAGGAGCCTGAAACGCATTAGAATCGACTAAAACAGAAATAAAGCGAAAGTTTTATCACTTAAAGAGCAAAGAAACTATGATGACTAGCGAACAGTACGTAGAAAGTCTTCGGAAACTTAATCTGAAGGTGTATTTCATGGGTGAAAAGATCAATAATCCTGTAGATCACCCCATGATTCGTCCCTCAATGAATTCAGTAGCTATGACTTATAAGCTTGCTGAGATGGACGAATACAAGCATTTAATGACAGCAACTTCAAACTTGACTGGTAAGCAGGTGAATCGTTTCTGCCATCTACATCAGAACACAGAGGATCTGAAAAACAAAGTGAAAATGCAGCGTCTCTTGGGGCAAAAGACAGCGTCATGCTTCCAGCGCTGCGTAGGAATGGATGCTTTCAATGCCATCTATTCTACTACTTATGAAATGGACCAAGCTCTTGGCACCACTTATCACAAGCGTTTCATCGAGTACATGAAATATGTACAAGACAACGACTTGGTTGTAGACGGAGCCATGACAGACCCCAAAGGGGATCGCGGTCTATCGCCCTCGGAACAAGCCGATCCGGATCTTTATCTGCACATTGTTGAAGTTCGTGAAGATGGGATCGTCGTTTCGGGTGCAAAAGCACACCAGACCGGAGCAGTCAATTCGCACGAGCACCTCATTATGCCGACGATTGCTATGCGTGAAGCTGATGCTGATTATGCCGTTTCTTTTGCCGTTCCCAGTGATGCAGAAGGCGTTATCATGATCTACGGTCGCCAGTCATGTGACACTCGTAAAATGGAAGAAGGAGCCGACATCGACCTCGGTAACCCTGAATTCGGTGGTCACGAAGCTCTTGTTGTATTCGACCGCGTATTCGTACCCAACGACCGCGTATTCATGTGCAAAGAATACCAGTTTGCAGGTATGATGGTAGAACGTTTCGCAGGATACCACCGTCAGTCTTATGGAGGATGTAAAGTAGGTGTTGGTGACGTACTTATCGGTGCAGCCGCTCTTGCAGCTGACTACAACGGAGTACCCAAGGCATCTCACATTAAGGATAAACTCATTGAGATGATCCACCTGAATGAAACCCTGTATGCTTGCGGTATCGCATGCTCTTCAGAAGGAACTCAAATGAAAGCCGGCAACTATATGATCGATTTGTTGCTAGCCAATGTTTGTAAGCAAAATATCACCCGTCTTCCTTACGAAATAGCTCGTCTGGCAGAGGATATTGCAGGAGGTTTGATGGTAACCATGCCTTCCGAACAAGACTTCCGCCATCCGGAAATAGGCCCGATCGTAAAGAAATATCTTGCAGGTGCAACGGGCAAATCGACAGAAAACCGCATGCGTGTTCTGCGTTTGATTGAGAATATCACGTTGGGAACAGCTGCCGTCGGTTATCGAACCGAGTCTATGCACGGAGCCGGATCACCTCAAGCTCAGAGGATTATGATCGCTCGTCAGGGAGACCTCGAGGGCAAGAAAAAACTTGCACGAGCAATTGCTCATATCGACGAATCACTCGACAAGTAATCGGCTCTCGTTTACTTATCTGTTTGATGTATTTAGAAGACGGATTATAACGCAGCCGTGAAACCGGATACAATGACAGAAGAAATAGTCGAACTCGTACTGCGCGAGCGGATCAGTCCGCTACTGCGCAGTCACGGGGGCGACTTATCTTTATCTCAAATCAAGGACAATACCGTTTTCATACGGTTTTCCGGAGCATGCCGATTCTGTCCGGCAGCAAATGAGACAGTAGAAAAAATCGTTCAAGCCATGATACGCGAATACTTCAAGGATGACAACATCGATGTCATTCTCGAAAATAGTGTCAGCGATGATTTGCTGGAACAAGCCAAGAATATTTTGAGAAAACCCAAATAGCTTTTATGAAAGACGTATTGGCGGAATATGCCTCCCGAATTGTTTCGGCCGAAGAAGCCGTTAAACATATTAAAAATGGAGAACGGGTAGCTTTGTCACATGCTGCCGGAGTTCCTCAGAGTTGTGTAAATGCACTGGTACAACAAGCCGACCATTTCCGGAATGTCGAGATTTATCATATGCTTTGTCTAGGCGAAGGGAAATACATGGCACCTGAAATGGCACCTCATTTCCGCCACATAACCAATTTTGTGGGTGGCAACTCTCGTAAGGCAGTAGAGGAAAACCGAGCCGACTTCATTCCGGCATTCTTTTATGAAGTGCCATCGATGATTCGCAAAGACATCCTCCACATAGATGTCGCCATCGTTCAGCTTTCCATGCCTGACGAGAATGGTTACTGCAGCTTCGGAGTATCCTGCGATTATACCAAACCGGCAGCAGAAAGCGCTCATTTAGTTATAGGGGAAATCAACCGTCAAATGCCATATGTACACGGCGACAACTTGATTCATGTATCGAAGTTGGATTACATCGTGATGGCAGACTACCCGATCTATCCTCTGGCAAAGCCGAAAATCGGAGAAGTGGAAGAAGCCATCGGTCGCAATTGCGCCAAGCTCATCGAAGATGGTGCCACACTCCAACTCGGCATCGGAGCCATTCCCGATGCAGCTTTGTTGTTTCTCAAGGACAAAAAAGATCTGGGAATCCATACCGAGATGTTCTCGGACGGTGTTGTCGAATTGGTACGCAGTGGAGTAATCACAGGGAAGAAAAAGACACTCCACCCCGGAAAGATGGTCGCAACCTTCTTAATGGGAAGTGAAGATGTGTATCATTTCATCGACAAGAATCCCGACGTAGAACTTTATCCCGTAGATTACGTCAACGACCCCCGAGTAATTGCCCAAAACGACAATATGGTTAGTATCAATAGCTGTATTGAAATCGATCTTATGGGACAAGTCGTGTCCGAATGCATAGGAAGCAAGCAATTCAGCGGAACGGGAGGTCAAGTAGACTATGTTCGTGGAGCAGCATGGTCTAAAAACGGGAAAAGCATCATGGCAATTCCCTCAACGGCCAAAAACGGTACCGCTTCTCGAATTGTACCACTGATTACTGAGGGTGCTGCGGTAACCACTCTCCGTAATGAAGTCGATTATGTTGTAACCGAATACGGTATAGCACAACTCAAAGGACGGAGTTTGCGCCAGCGAGCAGAAGCTCTTATCTCCGTGGCTCATCCGGACTTCAGGGAAGAGCTGATGGAACATTTCCACAAACGTTTCGGATAAGACGAGAGGAAAAAGCTTAGGATTATTACAAAAACTCAATAATACTATTATGCAACTTTTCAAACTCAAGAGTGTAACACATCACTTTGACACTTTTGCAGAATTTGCCAAGGAATTCAACCTTGGAGAACGCGACTTGGTAATTACCAACGAGTTCATCTATGAACCGTATATGAAGGCATGCCAGCTCCCCTGCCATTTCGTTATGCAGGAGAAATACGGGCAAGGCGAGCCTTCTGACGAAATGATGAACAACATCTTGGCAGACATCCGTGATATCCAGTTCGACCGTGTAATCGGTATCGGAGGGGGTACGGTTATTGACATCTCTAAACTTTTCGTTCTGAAAGGATTAAATGATGTACTCGATGCATTCGACCGCAAAATACCTCTTATCAAAGAGAAAGAACTGATCATTGTACCCACGACATGCGGAACAGGTAGCGAGGTGACGAACATTTCTATCGCAGAAATCAAAAGCCGTCACACCAAAATGGGATTGGCAGACGATGCCATTGTTGCAGACCATGCCATTATCATACCTGAACTACTGAAGAGCTTGCCTTTCCACTTCTATGCATGCAGTGCAATCGATGCTCTTATCCATGCCATCGAGTCATATGTATCTCCTAAAGCCGGTCCATATTCACGCCTTTTCAGTGAGGCTGCTTGGGATATTATCTTGGAAGTATTCAAGAAAATCGCCGAACACGGCCCTGAATACCGCTTCGAAAAGCTGGGAGAAATGATCATGGCCAGCAACTATGCTGGTGTAGCCTTCGGAAATGCAGGAGTAGGAGCCGTCCACGCACTATCCTACCCGTTGGGAGGCAACTATCACGTACCGCATGGAGAAGCTAACTATCAGTTCTTCACGGAAGTATTCAAAGTATACCAAAAGAAGAATCCTTTCGGCCATATAGTCGAACTCAACTGGAAGCTCTCCAAGATATTGAACTGCCAGCCCGAATACGTGTATCCGAAGTTGGACGAACTTCTCGGATGCCTTCTTTCCAAGAAACCTTTGCGCGAATACGGCATGAAGGATGAAGAGGTAAGAGGCTTTGCCGAATCAGTGCTTCAGACACAGCAAAGATTGCTCGCCAACAACTATGTAGAGCTTACTGTAGACGAGATCGAAGGTATCTACAGAAGACTCTACTAAACACATAAAGGTTCTTTTTTCGAATAAAGACAAAAACCGAGAAAAAGCCGCAAATCGAGGGTGATAGCAAGACCGGCCGATACAGGTCTGCTATCACCCCAAAATCTGCCTGAAGCCAAAAGATATACGGCTATTATATTCTTGGCCAAGGGCTACAGAAGACTAATCAAAAACCACATCAATAAAAATTTTTCCAATGGAAATCAAAGAAATGGTGAGCCTTGCCCGCAAGGCTCAGAAGGAGTATCAAGCTACTCATAACCAAGAAGCAGTTGACAATATTTGCCGAGCTGCAGCAAAAGTTATCTATGAAAATGCAGCTATTCTGGCTCGCGAAGCAGTAGACGAAACCGGTATGGGCGTTTACGAACACAAAGTGGCCAAGAATCAAGGCAAGTCCAAAGGTGTTTGGTACAACCTCCACAATAAAAAATCGGTTGGTATCCTCAATATAGACGAGCATACCGGAATGATTGAAATCGCAAAGCCTATCGGAGTTGTAGGAGCTGTAACGCCGACGACCAACCCGATCGTTACCCCGATGAGTAACATCATCTTTGCTCTCAAGACTTGCAATGCCATCATTATTGCTCCCCACCCCAGATCTAAAAAATGCTCTGCACACGCAGTTCGTCTGATCAAAGAAGCTATCGCTCCGTTCAATGTACCGGAAGGCATGGTTCAGATCATCGAAGAACCCAGCATCGAGAAGACGCAGGAACTCATGGGTGCCGTAGACGTAGTAGTTGCTACGGGTGGTATGGGCATGGTAAAGTCCGCATATTCTTCAGGAAAGCCTTCTTTCGGCGTTGGAGCCGGTAACGTCCAGGTGATCGTGGATAGCAACATTGATTTCGAAGTTGCTGCAGAAAAAATCATCACCGGTCGTGCTTTCGACAACGGTATCATCTGCTCAGGCGAACAGAGCATCATCTACAACGAAGCGGACAAGGAAGCTGTTTTCACCGCATTCCGCAACCACGGTGCATATTTCTGTGACGAAGCCGAAGGAGATCGAGTTCGTACGGCTATCTTCGAAAATGGATCCATCGCGAAAGATGTAGTAGGTCAGAGCGTTGACTTCATTGCCAAGAAAGCAAACATCAATATCCCCGAAGGTACCCGTATTCTCGTCGTTGAAGCTCGCGGTGTAGGAGCAGAAGACGTTATCTGTAAGGAAAAGATGTGTCCCGTAATGTGCGCTCTCAGCTACAAGCACTTCGAAGAAGGTGTAGAAATCGCACGTACGAACCTTGCCAACGAAGGTAACGGCCACACCTGCGCTATCCACTCCAACAATCAGGCACACATCATCCTCGCAGGATCGGAGCTGACGGTATCTCGTATCGTAGTGAATGCTCCGAGTGCCACTACAGCAGGTGGTCACATCCAAAACGGTCTTGCCGTAACCAATACGCTCGGATGCGGATCATGGGGTAATAACTCTATCTCCGAGAACTTCACTTACAAGCACCTCCTCAACATTTCACGCATCGCACCGCTGAATTCAAGCATTCACATCCCCAATGACAAAGAAATCTGGGAACTCTAATTAAATTTCCTTCTTTCGAGGCTTAATAACCCGATAGAGAAGGAATCTTAATCTTCTCTTTTCGAGGGACAGTGCCAAATTCGTGCACTGTCCCTCTTTTTTTGCACCATATTCACTTCCGATTCAGCCATAGGATGTATCATCCCTATCCGATTGGGTTCACACGCCTAAATTTTCGGGTTTATGACACCTAAAAGTGTGGCACGTGAACTTTTTGCTTTTGGCGTGGGAAAAGAAAAAAAGTGAAACCAAAACGAAAAAAATCTCGCGCCTGTTTTTCACAAAACACAAACCACAATCGGAGCATTTCAGGCTCGTATCCTGCTTGAGGCGTAATGAGCATATGCACTTTTTTCCTCGATGAAAAACCAGAACAAATATATATTCTGAGATTGTTATATTTACGAAAGTGGATATGCCTCCACAATAAGCTTTTGATAAGCTGCGAGGAGGTTGTTATTCATCACTAATTGCTCAAAAAACATGCAGGTCATAAAAACAAATGAAACTTTTGACAGCCTCGACAAAAGTAAGTTGGAGCGTATGCTCGACATCAAAGAGGCTCATCGCGAAGGTCATCTGACACTTGAAGAGGCCAAGGAGCGTATGAAAAAAGAAGTGGGTTCCATCTCGCCCGAAGAGTTTGCCGCAGCAGAGCAACTCTTCAAAGAACGTGATCAGGACGAATGCCAAAACGAAGACGTACGGACAATGCTACAGCTGTTCGAAGGCCTGATAAATCCCATTCGTCCCGACTTACCTTTCGGACACCCCATCGATGCCTATCTGCGCGAAAACGATAAGGCCAAAGAACTACTCGATCAGGCGGATGCCCTACTGGAGCGCACTTTTATCCCCAATCCATGGATAGAACTGATGGAGACGCTTATGGGATATAAGCTACACTTTGCTCGCAAACAAAACCAACTCTATTCAACACTGGAGCAGAAAGGATTCGACCGCCCCTCCACTACGATGTGGACTTATGACGATCATATCCGCGACGAGATGAACAAAGCCATGAGCCTACTGCGCGAAAAAGACTACGACTCCTTCCCTGCAGCATACAAAGAGATGGCTATCGTTCTGCGTGACCTGATGGAAAAAGAAGAGCTTATCCTTTATCCAACCTCTCTGAAGCTCATTTCCGACAAAGAGTTCGAAGCAATGAAACATGGCGATCGGGAAATAGGCTTCTTCCTTATCGACATGCCGGAATTAGATGCACCGGCCAAGCAATCAAAAGAAGCCCACGGCCAATCATTTATGGCAGAACTGGGAGCCTTACTTGCCAAACATGGTATGGGGACAGGCGGACAAGACGACAAGGCGATACTGGATGTAGCCGAAGGAAAGCTGACTTTGGAGCAGATCAATCTGCTTTTCCGTCATCTCCCTGTGGATATTTCGTTCGTGGACGAAAACGAGCTGGTTTGTTTCTATACGGACACAAAGCACAGAGTATTCCCCAGAAGCAAGGGCGTGATCGGCCGAGAAGTACGTAACTGCCATCCGCCCAAGAGCGTTCATATCGTAGAGGAGATAATCGATAAGTTCCGACGTGGCGAACAGGATCGCGCAGAATTCTGGATCAATAAGCCCGGAGTCTTCATCTACATTGTCTATGTGGCCATCAGAGACGCCGACGGGCGTTTCCGCGGTGTGATGGAAATGATGCAGGACTGCACACGAATCCGTAGCCTCGAAGGCTCGCGCACACTGCTTACTTGGGACGAAGAGCAAAGTCCGGCACAAGAGTCAAAAGAAAGCGAATCCGATACTGCCGAAGCAGATGGTATTCGGCCGGACACGAAGCTGAAGAATCTCTTGCAGCGTTATCCCCGGCTGATAGATGATTTGCCGACTATCAGCTCCAAGTTCACGCTACTTCGTTCTCCGATGGCCAAGGTAATCCTTCCTGTTGCCACGATTAGAATGATGAGCGAACGCGCCGACATTCCATTGGATACGCTGATCGACAAACTGGGATCGCTCATAGCGTCTTATAATAAGCCCGACTAAACGGAATAGAAACTGTGTAGGGGGGCTGTGTCAAAATTCCTTTTGGGCACAGCCTCCTCGTTTTCTATTTATGCCTCTATTTCTCAGGGAAGAATGTGCACAGACCAGGGCAACCACATCAAAAATCTCGAGAAAATACAAGTTGCTAATTTTCAAATGATTGCATTTCGGAGATTATACTCAAAGATAAAGAATGCACTCAAAACTATGATTGATAATCAGGCACTTACATTTTGATGCGGTTGCCCTGTGCACAGACGGATACCGCTTTGCAATTATCCGATATATTCTATCTTTACCTCTCAATAAATCACATTAAACACTTAATAATTATGAATCGCAAGACTATTCTCTCCGTTCTCTTTTTCTTGCTCTCCGGCATCGTTTGCTTCGGACAAGCACCCCAAAAGTTCGAACTCTCCGAACGCACTTTCGCCGGCTGGGACACCAACAAGTATTTCTACACCGAACAAGGCCGACTCGACTCCATGTACGTATGGCAAAAAGATCAAACGGGTGACTTCGAGCACTACCGCCTCTATAAGTACGACGGGCAGGGCAACTGTGTTCGGGAAGATGGCTACCAGAAGCTGAACAACGTATGGAAACACACATACTACCTGGAATACACCTACAACGAGAATGACCAACTGATCAAGCGCCTGAACTACAACAACTTCGATGGCAGCTTCTCTTTGGGTGGCAAACTCGAGTGGACCTACAACGAAGATGGTACGATCAAGCAGGTGAATACCTATCTCTCGAGCTGGAATACCCCCGGAGGATTCGACCTCCTGAGCAAAGACTTCTACCACTGGCTAAATGGGCGCTTGGAAAAGCGTGAATTCTACACAGTACCTTTTGGCTCCAACAATCCCGAAGCTGACATCTATCTCAGTGCTCGCCTTACCTACATTTGGCAACAGGACAAATTGGTGAAGGTGATTACCCAACACTACGATCAATTTGCGACGGAGCCGTCTCAGGTACAACGTGCCGAATACACCTACGACGAGCAAGACAACCTCAAGACTTATACCACTTTCCTGGGTGCTACCAGCAATGAACCTCAGCTTAGGTATATCTACCACTACCATAGCGATCTGAAGAACGATCAGGTATTCCTTCCGCTCAACTTCGAGGACTCCCTCACCCCCTACTACTTTGCCTGGGAGGTTTCCCCCTATGCCATCGAAAAAGAAGAGTGGTGGCAAATGCCGATGGGCCAAGATGAGATTCAACACGTGGGAGACTACGACTATAGCTACAAAGGCACGCCTACGTCTATAGAAGGAGTAACCCCCATGCCGGTGAACTTCTATATCAAACAAAATCACCTCTACCTACCGGACTTGGCCGAAGGCAGTATCATCGAGATCTTCAGCATCAGCGGTATGAAGATGTTGCAAACCATTTATCGCAAGGGAGGTATAGCCCTTGATCGGCTCCCTGCCGGTGTATATGTAGGAAGATATAACCAAATGGGTGTATTCCGATTTGTAAAACGATAAATCCATCAAAAGATAATAAACGAGAAGAGGAGGTGTGTCAATAATCATGGCACACCTCCTTTGTATGAATGGGGAGACGGTCGGATATACCGGTATTCCAGATCCCTAAGGAGTCTCCACCAAGAACCCTAAGGAGTCCCTACCAAGACCCCTAAGGGATCCCTACCAAGACCCCTAAGGGATCCCTACCAAGACCCCTAAGGGATCCCAACCAAGACCCCTAAGGGGTCCCAACAGAGATTCCTTAGGGGTTCCTCAATGCTTTACTTCAGGAGGGGTTCGTGCGATCTTATAATCCATTCGAACGGAGACATCGGGAGCAGTGACCGACGAAAGGGAGCCGAGGCTTAGCGAATCTTACCGTCGAATAGATTGATGATGCGGCCGGCACTGCGTGCATCATGCTCGGAGTGCGTCACCATGACGATGGTGGCACCTTCGCGATTGAGACCTCTGAGCAGTTCCATGACATCGGCTCCGTTTTTGGAGTCGAGGTTACCGGTAGGTTCGTCGGCGAGGATGAGCTTCGGATTGGCTACCACGGCACGGGCGATAGCCACGCGCTGCTGCTGTCCTCCGGAGAGCTGATTGGGGAAGTGGCCGGCTCGGTGGCTGATGCTCATCTTGCGCAGTGCCTCCTCCACTCGCTCTTTCCGCTCGGAGGCTTTCACGCCCAGATAGACGAGCGGCAGCTCCACATTCTCGCTTACGGTCATCTCCTCGATGAGGTTGAAGCTCTGGAATACGAAGCCGATATTGCCCTTACGGACAGCAGTTCGGTCTTTCTCCCGGAGGTTGCCCACTTCTGCCCCGTCGAGCTTGTAGATGCCGGAGGTGGGATTGTCGAGAAGGCCGAGGATATTGAGCAGGGTGGACTTACCACATCCCGAAGGCCCCATGATGGCGATAAATTCGCCTTTGTCCACTTTGAGCGATACGCCATCGAGGGCTACCGTCTCTATCTCTTCTGTTCTGAAAACCTTGGTGAGGTTGCTGATTTCGATCATTGTTTTTACTGGTTTTTATTTGGTGAAAGGAAAAGCGACAAGCCGGACAAGGCCTTGGACACGAATCCGCCATTTGCCGGATTGCCGCCGTATTTATTCGTATCGGAGTTCATTGACAGGGTTGCGGCGAGCTATGCGCCGGAGGTTGATGACTACGGCTAATGCAATAATCAGGAGGACGAACAGGCCTACAAGGAGGAAAATCCAGCCGTTCAATTCGATTCGATAGCTGAACTTCTCCAGCCAGTTCCGGCCGAAGAGATAAGCGACGAAAAGTCCGGCAAGCACACTCGGCACACTGAGTCGGGAAATGGAGCGGA
Source organism: Porphyromonas gulae DSM 15663 (assembly GCF_000378065.1). GTDB lineage: Bacteria > Bacteroidota > Bacteroidia > Bacteroidales > Porphyromonadaceae > Porphyromonas > Porphyromonas gulae. The sequence continues at coordinate 33,575 of NZ_KB899167.1, forward strand.
GGAAGAGACGCAAGATGTCGCCCTCTCCGGCTCCATTGATCTTGCGGATGGCCAGCTCCTTGCGGCGGCGATTGACCTCCGTATTCACATAACCGACCAGTCCGATCAGAGCGATCAGGATAGCCACGACACTGCCGAAGAGGATTGTATTGCGGAAGGTCTTGGCCGCCTCGAAGCGACTGAGAAGCTCCATCTCCACACTGAGGAAAGAAGTCTCCTTGTAGGGATCGGCTTCGGAGAGGATGCCATTCACGCGATGGAGGAGCTCGGCATCGTCATGGCGAAGGCGGATCGTCAGATAATGCAGCCAACCGTCCCCATAGACGATGGCGGAAGGCAGCTTTTCGGGGTAAGGGCTCAGGTGCTGACGGCGGAGCATGAGATCGTCGTACACACCGCGAATCACCACACGGCCGAAGGATGTCAGGATGATATTCTTGCCGATGACACCGTCTTTCCAATTCATCAGCCGAGCCAATTCCGCAGCCGCTTTCTTACTGAGCATGATCTCTCTGTCCTTTTCGGTGGCGGTGTCGAAGTTTTTCCCTTCGAGCAGCTTGATGCCATAGACATTCAGATAGTGTTCGTCCACGTAGAAGAGGTCGGCCACATTGATCAGTTCACGATCCGTAACGGGGTCGATGAGGTTATCTCCACTCTGGCCGGAAGAAGCCGGCAAGGCGGTCGTCAGCGTATAGCCCTCCACTTCGGGCAGTGCCTTGAGCTTTTCGATCACGACGGGGAGTTGCTGCTGATCCAGCGACTCGATGGGGACATAATACAGGCCGGAGGCTTTGTACCCGGCATCCTGCCCTACCATGTGCCGGTATTGCAGACCGGTGACAGCCAAAAGGCCGAAGAGGAAAGTGGCTGCCACGAATTCCACAGCCAGCAGCCCCAGCTTCCAGAGCCGATTGTGTGCCACCGACTTGCGAAAGATATTCATCACCGGAGTACGGGACAGGGAGTAGCCGGGGATCCATCCCATGAAGAAAGTGGCCACGGCCAATACTCCGGCCAAGGCTGCGGCTACGCGCCACGAGATCAGATGCAGCAGCGGAGTCTCGATCAGAGCCTCCATCGGTTTGCGGAAGAGTACAAGGGTCAGGACGGCCAGCACGAGAGAGAGGAGGAGATAGAGGAAGGTCTCCCAGATCATCGTGCCCTGTATCTGCACGGGCATGGCTCCGTAACACTTGCGAATGGCAGCTGCGCGCCGGCGATTGACCATGGAGGCAAGGGTCATGAGCACGTAGTTCAGCAGCGAAATAAGCAGCACTGCTATGGCCACGATCTGCTGTATTTGCAGCATATTGACCAAGGTAGGATCTTCCAGACGCAAGCGGTTGAAGGGCGTGAGGGAATAGTGCAATTCCACTCCTGCTTTGCGGAAGACTTCCATATCCTGATGCCGCTTTTGCATCTCAAGGAGAGCTCCGTCAAGACTCTCCGGCGACACGCCGGGACGCAGGCGAACGTAGGCTATGTAGCGGTCGTTGCCGATCCAGTTGTTCAGGCTCTCGGCCGGCATCCACGTAATGGGCAGGAGCATATCGGCTTGGATACTGCTGTTGTGTGGCAGATCCTCGAATACTCCTCCGATCGTGATGGCTCGGCCCGATTTGCTTTCTGCCGGTCTCAGCCGTTTGCCCAAGACATCGCCCCCCATCTTCCGGGCCATACTCTCGGAGATGAGACAGGTCATATTGTCGCGCAAGGCACTATCCCGGACGCCGGTGATGAGTTCCACCCCGAACATGTCGAGGAAAGCCGGTTCGGCCAGCAGCGTCTTTGTCTCGTAGGTTTTGTTGTCTTCGAGTACCATCTTCGAGGTGCCATACAGAGTCGTTCGGGTAGCCAGTTCCACACCCGGTATTTCCTCCTGAATGGCAGGGGCAACACCTCCGCTGACCTGAGGGAAGTCGAGTTCTTCCGGCTTACCCCCCTCCTGACTTTGGCGCGTGCCATGCGTCTTGACGATGCAGATGCGATCATGATGGGGGAAATCCCGTTCGTAGCTTCGCTGATAGATGACGATAGAAAGCAGGAGCACGCTGACGGAAAGTCCGAGCGTAAGCGTCAGGAGTTTGCTGATGCTGTGTTCGCCCTGTCGGAAGAGGCGGCGAGCAGCAAGTCTGAGAGGTAACATGATGTGCTATATATCGTTTAAGGTTGTTATTCGTTTTTGAGATAGTCCACGGGGTTGGCGCAGGCTGCCCGCCAGCTCTGAAGCGATGTGCTCACGAGCGATAGCAGCAAGACGATGAGGGCTGCAACGACAAATACCCACCAGTCCAGCCTGATGTGGAAAGCGAATGTCTGGAGCCAGCGATCCATGGCCCACCACGATACAGGCAGAGCTATGAGCAGAGCTATACCGAAACGGCGGAGCGACTGGATGTTGAGCATGGCCAGTATGGTAGCTACCGTGGCACCATTGACCTTTCTAAGGGCGATCTCTTTCTCTTTCTGCTTGATCATATAGAGGCTCATGGCGAAGACGCCCATCACCATAATGAGGACGGTGAGCAGGGCAAAGGCGGAAATGAGCTGCGACAGATTGGTCTGCGACTTGTACCGGTCCAGAATGATGTCTTCCGCCCAGAGGGGTTCTATGTCCTCGGCTCCGGTCACTCGCTTATAAGTGTCGCTCACGGCAGCAAGGACGGCAGATTTGTCTGCCTCGTCCGAGGCCCTTACGAGCGTTACCCATGGTTGTTCGCGAGCATAGAGAGGACGTATCTGCAGGGGAGACTGTTCCATGTTGAGGGGTTTGTATTTCAGGTCGGGGATACGTCCCACCATACGATACTTCACCTCGTCGTTATCGTCATCGCCCTGGGTAAATATGCCGGTCTCGGGATCGGGTTGGACGGCGTTGAACATCTTCATATTGCCCCATTCGGGAATAATTCGGGCGGCACGCATCTTTTCCCTGTCGAAAAAGGTCTCCACCGGCTCGTCCGTCAGCGGTATCGGACTGATCTCGAAGAAATCGAAGAAGACGGAGTCCACCACCATTTCCCAAGTGCTCACGTTCACTCCGTTTTTGGTGAACGACATATTATTGACATACCGGATAGGATTGCCGCATGCATATGATACTTTCTCCACGCCGGGGATCTTCTCCAATTCGGCACGAAGCATTCCCTTCGGAACGGAATCCGCCGTATTGGACATCCAGAGCACGCCACGCGTGCGGAATCCCAAGTCGGAATGAATGAGGTAATGCGTCTGACGGATCATGAACAAGCTGCATACCAGCAGAGCGACGGCAATGGTATATTGGAAGATGATCAGCACCTTGGAGTAAGTGCTTTTGATGCGGTAGCGGAGTGTCCCTTTGACCACTTCTATCGGTTTGAAACGGGAGATGATCCAAGCCGGCAGAATACCCGACAGGAAGGATAGCAGCACGACGAAGAGGGCTATGGCAATGACGGTGGAGGGAGTAAACTGATGTTTGAGGTCGAGGGTCGTCTCCAGCACGCGATTGAAAAACGGCTCGAAGGTAAAGGCCAACAGCAGACCTGTGATGAATGTGAGCAGGGTCATGACCAGAGACTCCAACAGGAGCTTGCGGATGACTCCCGAACGGCTTCCGCCGAGCAGACGGCGAATGGCGGATTCCTTGCCCCTGAAACCGGCCTGTGCGACAGTCATATTGACATAATTGAGCACGGCGATAACGAGGATGAGCAGGACGATACCCGTCAGCACTTTCACTTTGGTCATATTGTTCGCGCGATTCTCCAGATTGGCTTCCACGACCCTGCTATCGAAGTAGCAATCCGGCAGAGAGACGAAGTGTACTTCTTTGTGGAAACCCTGATGATAGAGCCACATAAACGCCTCCTTCTTGAATGTTTCTTCGAGGATTCGGGCTTTGCTCTCAAGGTCGGTTCCGGCTTTGAGCAGATAGTAGGCCATAAAACTGCAATTACCCCAGCGGAAGGCATTCTCGCCACTCAAATCGGACAGAAAATGGTAATTGACCACAATATCCACCTTTTTGAACTGGCTGTTGGACGAGATTCCCTCCATTACGCCCGTGATCGTATGAGGAAAATTGTAGAGAAATACGGATTGACCCACGGGATCCTGATCGGCGAAGAGCTTGCGAGCAAAATCCCGAGAGATGACGGCTGACTTCCGGTCGTTGAGCACTTGCGAGGGGATGCCATTCGTGAGACGGAAATCGAAGAGGGTGAAAAAGGTGCTGTCCGCCAGCAGAATGGGGGTTTTCAGTCTCTCTCCGGAGGGCATTTGGACGTATACATCCCTGTTTGCCACACGACAATAAGATTCGATGTCGGGCAGGATGCTCTGTATATACGGGGGAGCCAGATTAGACCAGTTGGCACCTTGCTCCGAGCAGAGCATGTAGATGCGGTCGGCCTTCGAGTGGAAGCGATCCACGGACATTTCGTTCCGGATGTATATGCCTAATATGATGACAAACATCAGAGATACGGAGAAACCGAATACGGTGACGAAGGTGTAGAGTTTGTTGCGGCTGAGGAATTTGAAGTAAGTACGCATAGTGACGACAATCGTTTTTGATGCTGCTGTTTTTATTCGTTTTTGAGGTAGTCCACGGGGTTGCTCGATGCAGCGTTCATGGCCATGCTGAGCATGGAGAGCATGGCTACTGCGGAGACGAAGAGAAGCGATGCGGGGAATACCCACCAAGGCATATCGGCATGATAGGTATAGCCTTGCAGCCAGCGGTTCATGACCAGATAGATGACGGGAGTGGCCACGGCGAAGGCGATGAGCAGATTCCACAGGCTGCGGCGGCCGATAATCTGCAATATCTGCACTTCGCGCGCTCCGACCACCTTGCGGATGGCTATTTCTTTTTGCTTGTGACGGATGCGCAGGGCTGCCATGGCAAAGACGCTCATCACCGTGCCGACCAGTGCCAGAATGCTGAAGAGGAGAAGAAAACCGCTGAGCGAACGTTCCTCCTTACTGTGCGAGGCTATGATGTCTTCCGAACGCAGGATTTCGGTATAGGGCTGCCCCGTAACACGGGAGTAAACGGCCTGTATGCTTCGGATCAACTGCTCCGGATCGGCCCCCTCGGAATAGCCGACCAGTACGGACCACGACCAGGCGGATGTCTTGGGATAAGGGATGAAGAGATAGCTCGGTTGTGGTTCTTTGAATCCTCCGAAATGAAGTTCAGGAGCATCGCCGCAATAGTGGAACTCGCCGGCTTTGCCCCAATGAATGACACCGTCCGGCAGATTGGCCACATCGAAGTCGTTGTAGGCGGATCGGCTGAGATAGAGGGTGCTATAGGGCTTGTCGGTCTTGCGGCCGTTGGGCTTCATCTTCAGGTCGAACAGGCTCAGTGCCACGGAGTCCATGGAGAAAATCTGCATGGAGAGAGGTTTGCCACGGTATTCGGAGGTGTTGTTGTTGCCTTCGTTCAGCGGAGTGCCATGGGTGAGACCTATACCCGTTATGCCGGGGATTTTGGCCATTTCGGTTTTCATCGTATTGACGATCTGCGGATCCAGTCTGAAAACGTCTACGATCAGTTTGTTCCTGTAATCGTAGCCCATGTCGGAGTTGGTCATATAGTCGATCTGCACGGCCATCACCATGGTACAGCCCAGCAGGATCATCGTAATGGCATACTGGGAAATAACCATAATCTGCGAGAAGCTGCTCTTGACCACACGGCGAAACTTGCCGCTGACCACCTCGATCGGACGAAACCGCGATATGAACCATGCGGGCAGGGCTGCGCACACGATGCTCAGCAGGAGCATGAAGCCGATCAGCAGCAGGATGAGCGCGGGCGAAATATGCCGTGCCAGATAGAGATGCGTATCGAACAGGCGATCGAATACGGGTTCGAGTGCGAACATGCCGAATACGGCCAGCAGCGTGCTCAGGAAGATGAGCAGAAGCGACTCGAACCAGAGGCGGCGTACGATGGCGAGACGGCTACTCCCCCAGAGCCTTCTGAGGGCGACCTCATTGCCGCGGCTGCCTGCCTGTGCGAGGGTCAGATTGATATAGCTGATGATGGCAATGATCAGGACCAAAAGGGTGATGGCAATGAGTATGCGCGTGCGGGCGGGATTTCCTTTTTGCACCATTAGGGCGTATTCCTTGGGGAATAGCGGCTCCGGATAGCATTTTTCCAGCGGATGGAGCTTCACCTCGGCCTTCTCGTCGAAAGCGAATATGACATCTTTGCCTTGGACGGCTTTCTGCACGGCAGGCAGTTGTGCCGTGAGGTCGGCTCCTTCGCGAGCTTTGAGATAGAGGATATAGTTGCCGTTGTTGTAGTTGCTTTCTTTGGGCTCCTGATAGAAAAGGAGTTCGGCCGGTCTGATATGGCAGTTATCCGGCATCGGCTCCATGATGCCCGTGATCCGAAAGGTCTGCTTGTCTTTGGAAAAATCGAAAAAAGAAATCTCCTGCCCGATGGGAGACATGTTGCCGAAGATACGGGCCGCCAACGCGGAGGAAATAACGGCACTGTTCTGCTCGGAAAGGACGGTTTTGGGATCACCCTCAAGGATTTTGTAGCCGTCGAAGAAAGTAAAGAAATTGGATTCGACCGAAAGATGGGAGGCAATCAACCCGTTTTGCTTATCGGCACCGATAAAGATGTATTCCTTGTCGTTGTATTCGCTGATGCGGCATATCTCTTCCACATCGGGTACCTGCTCGCGAATGAGCGTTCCGGCAGGATAGCAACAGATAAATCCGCTCCAGCTATCCTTGCTCTCGACATTGTACTGATAGATACGTTTGTAATCGGTATGAATACGATCGGCTTGCTGTTCGCGCTGCACATAGAAGCTAAGTAGCAAGACGAACATGAGCGAGAGGGCAAAGCCTACGATAGTAACGAAGGTGTAGAGTTTGTTTCTGCTAAGGAATTTGAAGTAAGTACGCATGATAATGATGACGAATGATGGAATGATGGTTGTATTCTCGAAGGAAAAATTAACCTTATGACTAATATCCTTTTGATTCAAGTTTGCAAATAGCGATTTTTGTAGCAGAAAATGCTGATACATGCTTGCAGCGACAAATTTTGCTTCCGAAATTTATAGTCGCAAGCTTGCAGTGAGTAATTTTTCGACCGAAAAAGCTTTCTGCAACTTGCAGCAAGTAATTTTTCTCCCAAAATTTCATGTTGCAAGCTTGCAACAAGCGATTTTTCCGACGAAATTGTATGCTGCAAGCTTGTAACCATGAATTTCGGCTTGGAAATTCTTCTTTACAATCCTGCAAAAATGAATTTATAAGACAGATTTGCATGATTCGATTCTTTAATAGAGGAAAAGGAATAAGAGTCATATCGTTTCTCTTTTACACGGAGTCTGTAGATAGGTCAATTCAGGATAATTTCTTCCGCATCGCCGAACATATCATACGAAGAGGTGATAACCATCTCGCCGGCATGCAGACCGGAGGTAACTTCATAATACTGCGGATTCTGACGGGCGATCGTGATGTCCCGGCGAACGGCTCGCTTGCCATCGGGCGTAACGACGAATATCCATCGGCCACCGGTATTCTGATAAAAGGCTCCACGTGGGATCATGATGGCTTCGGACGGCTGTCCGAGACGCAGATTGATGTAGTAGGTCTGGCCTGTGCGGATATTGTCGGGTCGCTCTCCGTCGAATACGAAGTCGGTACGGAACTGCTTGTCCCGAACCTCGGGGTACACCTTCCGGACACGAAGGGAGAAGTCCCTACCCTGTCGTTCGAACGAAGCGGCCAGACCGGCTTTGACCCGATCGATATAGTGCTCGTCTATCATAGCCTCCACCTTGTAGTCGGACAGGACGTTGATCTGTCCGATGCGGCTGCCGGCTCCTACCGTCTGCCCGATCTCCACGTCCAAAAGTCCCAGCTGACCGTCGGCCGGTGCCTTCACGTTCAGATCTTCCACACGGGCACGCACCATCTCCAGATTGCGGCGCATATTGTGCAGGCTCTCCTCCATCTGACGCACCTGTATCCCCCTGTAGAGCGAGTCCTGTCGCTGCCGTTCCATGACGAGCTTGCTGCCTTCCACGGCATATTGGTAGTCCTCGCCGGCTTGCAGATACTCCTCGCGCGAACAGAGTTTTTCCTTATAGAGCCGGGCGTACTGCTCGGCTTTCCGCTTTTTGCGCTCTATATCCAATCGGAGGTTGAGGCTCTCGCGTTTCAGGTTGAGCCTGTCCTGCTCCATGGTCACCTGCGTATTGCGCAGGAAGTTCTGCTTCTCGGCAAGCTGCGCTTCGCTGTCGAGGATATTCAGGTTCAGCATCGGATTGGTCAGCCTCACGATGATGTCCCCCTTGTGCACCATGGCACCCTCCTCCACGGCTTTCTCCGCCACCATTCCGCCCTCTACGGCACTGATCTGAATGGAGTTGATGGGCTGCACCTGACCGTTGATGCGGACATAGTCGTTGAACTCGCCCCGGCGCACGCTGTCGATGCTGATCCGAGCGCGTTCGGCTCTGAACTTGGTGCTGTGATTGCCGAATACGGCCCATGCCGCCAAGGCGAGTATTACTATCGCTCCCCCTGCATAGGGATAATATTTACGGGGGATGAGCGTCTTCTTTTTTTCTATTTTTCTATCCATGATGATGGTATGATTTGATACGAACGGGAGAAAAGAAATGTTTTAGTCCGAAAGGCAGCCGTAGTAGGCTATGAGCCTGCATTTGAGCCGGTAGGTCATGGCCGCTCTCAGTCGCTGCACACGGGCATCGAGGAGCCGATTGGCCTGAGTGGTCAGGTCGATGGCCGTATTCAGCCCCTCCTCATAACGCTGTAAGACGGCTTCGTAAGCAGCTTGCATGGCATCGGTATGCTCCTCTGCCTGACGGTAGGAAGCCAGAGCGGCATCCCGGTCGGCCATGGCCTCGGCGATCTCGCTGTAGAGCTTGCGCTCCGCTTCGCCCCGTCGGACGATTGCCGCCCTGCGCTCGGCACGCGCCTGACGCAGATGGCTCACGAGGCTGAAGCCCGAAAAGATGGGGATACTCAGATTCAGACTGACGTATTCCCCCCGACGATTGCGAAACTGCTCGCTGAAGGGCGTATAGTCCGATCCGTTCAAAAAGCGTGAGAATCCCGTGTTCCATCCTCCGGATACCGACACACTCGGCAGGAATGCACCTCGCGCGGCTCGCAAACGGTCAGTGGCAGCCTGCTCGTCGAGTCTGGCACGGAGGAGGACGGGATGATGATGGGCAGCACGGGCGAAGACGCCGGCCGAGCTGTCCGATTGGGCCATGTCGGCAGAGAGGCTGTCAGCCGGCATATCGTCTACGATGAGTTCGTCTTCGATGGGGAAGTTCATTTTCTCTTTGAGTCGGATCAGAGCGATGATGCACTGATTGTCCGCCCGGGTCAGAGCCAAACGATCGCCGGCCATTCGCGACTGCATCTCGAGGACATCGGGACGGCTTTTCATCCCCAGCTCTTCCATCCGAGCCGTCTGCCGGTGGAGGCGGCTGCTCTCCTCGTACTTCTGCATGGCCAGCTCCTGCATTCGGCGCGCATAGACGAGGTCGTAGTAGGCCTCCGTGGTTCCGAGGGCTGCCAGCTCCTGCTGCTCGCGAACGGAGAGGCGCGACGACTCCCGGCGTGCACGCGCCATCCGCAACCGATAGACACTCTGCAAACCGTCGAAGAGGGTCATCGTGGCATGTATGCTGTACGAATTGTTGAAGCTGTTGATGTCGGTGTAGGTATTCGTCTCGGCATCCAATCCGCGTCCGAAGTTCCACGAAGCAGCGGTTCCGGCCGACACACGGGGCAGAAAACTGCCGACGGCCTGAAGATAATCGGCCTTGGACTGCTCCAGCTCTGCAACGGACAGAGCCACGGCCGAACTGTGCCGGCGTGCATAGTCTACGCACTCTTCGAGGGTCATGTTCGATTGGCCCGTAAGGGAATTCGTCGCCAAAGCCGCTACGGCAGCCGTACAAATGAGATAATGTTGGAAACGCATATTATTCCGGTATGATGTTTTCTATACAAGAATAGTTTCAAACGCCGTGCCAAACTCCATACAGCACTGTAAACAAACGCTTTACGCCATTACCCCTAAAAAGGAACTGTCCAATAATTAGACATCGGCGTCTAATTATTGGACAGTATATCCTGAAAGGAAAGGCTTCTTCCGCGAGGGAGAAAGAGCAGGAAAGCGTTTTACGGCCGGTTCTCCTCTTCGGCTATATAGGCGATTCCCTCCTTGAGAAGTTCGATCCGCTCACCGAGACCATGACGCTCCAGATCGAGCACGCTCTGACGCACGCAGTAATCGCCCGCTATTCCGGCCACGACTATGCGTTCGGCCGAGCGCAACGAATCGGGCACTTCCGTCTCGAAGGCACTGTAAGCATCGCGCTCTTGCGTAGTAGCCTTCTCTATCATTTCGACAGGGATACCCTCTGCCGAACAAGCAGCCAGAGCCTCCGCAATGCATGGTTCGATAGCGGCACCCACCGTATAACGGACACAATGCGGCGGCCACTGTCCGCCCTGTGCCACGAAGCTGCAATGATCGGCCGGATGCTGATCCATCGTCACGACGATGGACTTTATCTCCTTCCGATGTGCAGCCATATATTCGGCCAAAGCCTTCATGGCTTTCGGTGCGCCTTTGACGGCCAACGAACCGCTTACGAAATCCACCTGCGGATCCACGATCAAGAGTACCATAGCTCTATGTCTTTCTTCTTCCTTACGGGGGTTAGAGTTCCAAGTCGATGTCGTGCTTCTCGTGCCAAGGCAGTCCCTGCTTGGCCACCTCTTCGAGGAATGGATCGGGATCGAACTCCTCCACGTTGAAGACACCGGGCTTGCGCCAGATACCCTTCATGAACATCATGGCTCCCACCGTGGCAGGAACGCCCGTCGTATAGCTTACGCCCTGCGTTCCCGTTTCTTTGTAGGCGGTTTCGTGGCTACAGTTGTTCCATATATAATAGGTACGCTCCTTGCCATCGCGGATACCGCGGATGCGGCAGCCGATACTCGTCTCGCCCGTATAGTTCTCGCCGAGGTCTCCGGGGTTGGGCAGCACGGCTTTGAGGAATTGGATGGGGACGATCTCCACGCCGTTGTACATGATCGGGTCGATACGCGTCATACCGATATTCTGCATCACGCGAAGATGAGTCAGATATTCCTGTCCGAACGTCATCCAAAAACGGGCGCGCTTGATCGTCGGGAAATTCTTCACGAGTGATTCCAGCTCCTCATGATAGAGCAGATAGGACTCGCGCTCACCGATATTCGGATAGGTCAGCGTCTTGTGTATTTCCTGCGGTTCGGTCTCTATCCAACGGCCGTTCTCCCAGTACTTACCCTTCTGAGTGATCTCGCGAATGTTGATTTCGGGATTGAAGTTCGTGGCAAAAGCTTTGTGGTGATCGCCACCGTTGCAGTCCACAATATCGAGATAATGAATCTCATCGAAATGATGCTTGGCCGCATAAGCCGTATATACACTCGTCACACCCGGATCGAAGCCGCAGCCGAGGATAGCAGTCAGGCCGGCCTCGCGAAAACGATCCTGATAAGCCCACTGCCAGCTGTATTCATACTTGGCTTCGTCGAGAGGCTCGTAGTTGGCCGTATCGAGATAGTTCACCCCACAGAGCAGGCAGGCATCCATGATCGTCAGATCCTGATAGGGAAGTGCCACGTTGATCACCAATTCCGGTTTGAAACTCTCGAATAGAGCCACCAGTTCTTCCACATTGTCGGCATCGACCTGAGCGGTTTGGATCCGGACGTTTTTGATTTCGGACGCAATCTTGTCGCACTTGCTTTTCGTGCGGCTGGCTAACATGATCTCCGTGAATACATCGGTGTTCATAGCCACCTTCTTGGCCACAACGGTACCTACACCGCCGGCCCCGATAATGAGGACTTTACCCATTTTTCTATGATTCTTTGTATGATTATTATTCGCCTGTAGCGCAAAGATAAAGAGAACAGACCAACAAATCGGCAAAAAAATCCCACCCCGACTCTCCAAACGCACTAAAAAGCAGTATTCACTTGGTCTTTTGCCCTTCCTCCTTAGTTTCATGCTTCCTTGGCGGGGGCGGTGGGGAGAGGCAGGGATGGGGAATGGATATTAATAAGGAAGTGATGAGAAAGAGATAAGGACCTAATCAGTCGAAAACAGGGAACCAAAAAAGGAGAGAGTCTCTGTATGTTAGAGACTCTCTCCTTGACTCGGGGAAATAATACCCCTCTTCTTCTTAAAAAACGGCGGCGTCCTACTCTCCCACTATTACGCAGTACCATCGGCACCGTTGGGCTTAACTTCTCTGTTCGGAATGGGAAGAGGTGGATCCCCAACGTTATAACCACCTGAATACCTCTAAAAAAGGCAATCGACATATCGAAAGACTAAGAAATAAAATCATCTTGTAAAGCGCTTTATCCAAGCAAACCTATA
>NZ_KB899168.1 GCF_000378065.1 Porphyromonas gulae DSM 15663
TATCCCGGTGCCTTTATCAAAGACATAGAAAGAAAGTCCAACGGCACATACAAGGCAGAGATCGTCTACAACAACAAGGAGTATGACTTGCTGTTCGATGCTCAGGGTAACTTCGTGAGCGGAAATGTAGATAATCAGGATGATGACGACAATATCCCTGCTCACATCAAGGCTAAGATCGTAAATTACATCAAGCAGAACTATCCCGGTGCCTTTATCAAAGACATAGAAAGAAAGTCCAACGGCACATACAAGGCAGAGATCGTCTACAACAATACTGAGTACGACCTGCTGTTCAATGCTCAGGGTAACTTTGTAAGCGCACACATCGATGGTTATGAGGATGATGATGACAACATTCCTGCTCACATCAAGGCTAAGATCATCAATTACATTAACCAGAACTATCCCGGTGCCATTATTAAGGACATCGAAAGAAAGTCCAATGGCAGATACGAGGCAGAGATTGTCTACAACAACAGGGAGTATGACCTGCTGTTCAACGCACAAGGCAATTTCATCAGTGCGAGTCTGGATGACAAAAAATAAAGTTATATGATCTCTGACGACGCTTCTTTCAGTGGCCGACAGCCCTGAACGAGGTTAGCATAAAGAACAGAGGGTGATCCAAATTATTCTTGGGTCGCCCTCTTCTTTTTGGCAGGATGAGTACACTTGCCGATAGCTTCAGCGCAAAAACAGTGGTCTCTGAAGGCAAAGCATCTTTTTCGTTTGCGTGATAATCTTACCTTTGTGGAGTCATTTTTCCGGCATTACCGATCGGTTGGCCGGATTTTAATTTCATCAAATCATAGTCAATGGAAGACCCATTCCCTCCGTCGAGCCGTAGAAAGATTAACTGACAGGCATTGCTGTGCTACCCGATAGACGGAGGTGGTACGGCGCAATGCCGTAACACATAAAGAAGAGGAAGTACAGCAATGAGAAAATACCTTTTCGCCGAACAGGGTTTTGTGGAAAAGCCCGATTTCGGAACAGACTGCTGGGTATGTGTCGAAACTCCCGATGCAGAGGATATGAAGTTTCTGATCGACACGCTCAATGTTCCCGAAGATTTTTTGTCCGATATAGCCGATGCTGATGAACGCCCTCGCGTAGAGCATGATGGCGACTGGCATCTGACGATCCTGCGGATTCCTATCGAAAGTCGCCTGAGCGGTGTGCCTTACGTTACCGTACCGATGGGGATAGCTACCCGATCGGATATAACGGTGAGCGTATGTTACCATCGTGCTCCCATGCTTGCCGACTTTCTACTTCATACCCGACGCAAACGAATCAAAGTCCTCAACCGGACAGAACTGGTACTAAGGCTCATCTATTCTTCTGCCGTTTGGTTCCTCAAGTACCTGAAACAGATCAACAATGAGGTGACCATCTCGGAGCGAGAACTCGAACGCAGTATTCGCAATGAAGACCTCATTCACCTGATGATGCTTCAGAAGACTCTCGTATACTTCAGCACTTCCATTCGCGGCAATGAAGCAGTACTCGGCAAAATAAGGGCTTCGGGAGAAAATCGGATCGACGAAGAGCTGGTGGAAGATGTACGAATAGAGCTGCGACAGGCCTATAATACGGTGAATATCTATAGCGACATCCTTTCCGGAACGACGGAAGCTCTGAGCGGAGTGATTTCGAATAACCTGAATACAATCATGAAGCGCATGACTACGATTTCCATCGTACTGATGCTCCCTACGCTGATCGCCAGTTTCTATGGGATGAATGTGCCTATTGCAGGCAGTGGGTTTCAGTATTCTTTTTTCATCATTGTGGGCGTGTCCGTCCTGCTTTCGATAATAGCCTTTGTCGTTTTCAGAAAAATAAAATGGTTCTAACAATATGGCGATGCAATTAGAAATTTGTGCCAATTCGGCTGCCAGCTGTCGGCAGGCTGAGTTGGGTGGGGCTACTCGTGTAGAGCTTTGTGCCGGTATTCCTGAGGGCGGTACTACGCCTTCGGCCGGAGAGATGGCCGTGGCTCGCAGTCTGATAGCCATTCCTATCCATGTCATAATACGTCCGCGTGCAGGGGATTTTGTTTACTCTTCGGAGGAAATAGAAGCCATGTGCTACGACATTCGTGTAGCTCGTAGTCTCGGTATGGAAGGCGTTGTCTTTGGATGTCTCACACCGGAGGGGGACTATGATGAGGAAGCAAATTCACGTCTTTTGAAAGAGGCGCAAGGGATGCAGCTCACTTTTCATCGAGCTTTCGATGTCTGTGCTGCTCCGTCTGATATGCTCGAAAAGCTGATTGCCGCAGGCTTCCACCGTGTACTTACGTCCGGCTGTGCCCCTACGGCATTGGAGGGTAAGGACATGATCGGAGCACTAAACAGACAAGCTGCCGGTCGAATCGGCATCATGGCCGGCTGCGGTATACGATTGGGCAATATAGAAGCGTTGGCTCGCCATACCGGAATCACCCAATTCCACAGCTCCTTGCGCCATGATATTCCGAGTAGCATGCGATTTCGGCGGCCTGAAGTCAGTATGGGCAGTATAGTGAAAATAGATGAATACAGCCGTCCCGAGACATCGGCCGACATGGTTCGTCAGGCTGTCGAGATATTACACGGAATATAAATACCTTATAAAAGAGAAATACCCCCTCTCAAGCCTGTAAAAAGGGTCAAAAAAGAATTCGGACGTCGTTTGCGCTGTGTAAATCAAACCAAAAACGGATTTTGAGCCTACGCACTTGGCCAAAGCCTTATCCTTGGGATGTCTCTGCAAGGACAAATGAATACCTTTGCCCCCGATGTTACGAGTATTAGTTCTTGACAACCGCGATTCGTTCGTTTACAATCTGGTACAGCTGCTTCGAGAATCTCCGAACTGTCGGTTCGATGTAGTCCGAGGAGACGCTATCCCTTGGGACAATTTGTCGGATTATCAAGGTATCCTGTTAAGCCCCGGGCCGGGGTTGCCTTCCGAAGCTTGCGGCCAAATGGAGCTGATCCAATCCGCAGCAAGCACCCACTCCATCTTGGGTGTCTGCTTGGGACATCAGGCTCTGGCAGAGTTTTTCGGCGGCCGACTACGGCGAATCGAACATCCTTTCCACGGGCATGACTCCCGAATACGACTGACCGAGCCGGACGAGCCTTTTTGGAAAGGTGTACCGAACAATGCCATTGTCGGGCGTTATCATAGCTGGGCGGTGCAGGATACCGACTTGCCGGACTGCCTGACCCCCACGGCTTGGAGCGATGATGACGGTGTGCTGATGGCCATGCGCCACAAGCTACTGCCGCACTATGGCGTTCAGTTCCATCCCGAAAGCATTATATCCGATTGTGGAGAACGACTGATCCGGAACTGGCTGGACATAGTGGCAGAAATCCGAAAAACATAATCCTATCACATAATCCGAAAAATGAAGTATTTCCAAGAGGCAGATATTGCCGTGACCGTTTGTGACAAAACGGGCAAAATCATTGATATGAACGAACAGTCCCGTCAGGTAAACCTCAAGCCAGGTCAGGAGCTGATCGGCTCGAATGTATTGGACTGTCATCCCGAACCGGCTCGCTCCATGCTCGAAGAGATGATGCGTCAGGAGCGAAAGCACGTCTATACGATAGAGAAGAATGGGCGAAAGAAGCTGATCTATCAGATCCCCTGGTATGAAAAGGGGGAATATATGGGCTTCTTGGAGCTGTCGATGGTGATCCCTTTCGAAATGGATCACAAGATTCGTACACCGAAGCCGGCAAACGATTGAGATCCCTTATTTATAGAGAGCATTACTCATTTCCGATAAAAGCCAAGAGGGTGTTGCAACTTTTTTCTTGCAACACCCTCTTCATTTCCTATGGATCATGGCCATAGGCCAAACAGATGAGCCACTACTCTTTCACGACTTTCTTTACTACTTCTCCTGCATTGGTTTTTATTCTTAAGAAGTAAATTCCGGCCGGCAGGTGAGACAGGTTGATCACTCTCTCGAGTGCGGGGCCGTTAGGCTTTGAAGCATTAGCTCCTGCATCTTTACCGGAGAAATCGAAAAGCTCAAGAGTTTTGCCATGGACATCGAGAAGTTCAGCCCGATTTACACTCAGGTCGCCACTCTTAATTTTCAATTCGCCGTTCGTCGGATTAGGATAGAGGGCTATACTTTGCGCCAATACTTCTGCTATGCCGGTGTCTTCTGCTGTGCTGAATACAGCCTCAGGGCTTGCCGGCGAAGCAAAATGGGTGGACGTTTCGGCTTTACGCTGCCTGAAAGTGTACGATGTATTTGCCGTCAGGCCTTCAAACGTTGGAGACGCCTGCCATGCTCCTCCGTTGATATTGTATTCGCATCCTGCCAAGGCTGCAAGGGTAATACTGGAAACAGTATTGCTCTCCATGACAGGAGCAGCAGGTGCTGTTTGGTCGGCTTTTACAACCGGTTGCGTATCAGGAGAAGTGATCGTACCCGTACAGTTGGTAGCCGTTACTTGGACATTGATCACCTGATTGATGTCAGCTTCTACCAAAGAATAAGTGGCGGAAACGGCTCCTTCGATATTTGCGGTACCGCGTCTCCATTGATAGCTAAGCTGTCCCAAGTCCGAAACAACCGGTGTAGAGGTCAATCCCGTAGTATTAGCCGTTAATGTCTGTCCGAAGACGGCATTGCCTTCGATCTGGACAGTACCGCCCAATACGGGTTTCGGATTATTCTCGAGCACTGTTTTTATCGCGCCATAGGCATTCAATCTTCTGCCCGAAGCCACGAGGCCATTGAGAGAAGAGAGATTGTCCGCACCATCGAGCAAAGATTTTTTCACCATCAAAGCAAATTCGGCGGGGTCTTCCTTGCAAGACTGTATCATCTCCTTAGGCATAGAGGCATACATCAGTGCAATGACGCCTGCCACCTGAGGCGTTGCCATGGACGTGCCGGTCATATACTGATAGGTGTTGTTCGGCGTCGTAGAATAAATAGCTGTACCGGGTGCACCGATATCTATATTATTGATGCCATAGCCCGCGCCCGGATTTTTTATGTCCGCCTGTGTAGTGTTGGTGACGCCGATCAAATAGTTGCTCGGACAGGTGGAAGGAACATCTCCTACGTTGTCCACATTTACATTCATATTGGGGCCGGCTCCGCAACTCAGGATCCCCACCTTGCCCATCTCATCGTACATCGAACACCAGATGGGATAGTTGTTGGGATTGCCATAATCAATACCGAAGGACGAATTGGTAGCTACGACAAAAGCTCCTTTCGCTCCATTCGTTTCGTTGTAAAGTGCCCGCATCTCCATAGCGTAGGAATAGGCTTCTACGACTATCGCTTCAGATCCGGAGCTGCCACGAATGGGCATTACTTTGACATTCCAGTTCACCCCACATACTCCTTTGGCATTATTTCCGACTGCGCCTACTATGCCACTGACGTGAGTCCCATGCGGATCCGAGTTGATATTGCCGTTATGCAAGAACGCATTCCAACCATTGTAATCGTCTTTATAGCCATTACCGTCATCATCTATTCCATTATTTGGGATTTCGTGAGTGTTTTTGAAAAAACTTAGATCTTCATGGTTCAGGAAAGCTCCGCCGTCGATAACGGCCACCACAATAGCATCGTTCATTGCAGTATTGCCGCCGGTGGAGTACTCGTCCCATGCTTTCGGAAGCGATATTTTGGCCGGCGCCCACTGCTTATTATAATGAGTGTCATTGGGTGTAATGTCTCGCAACGTAACGTTGGTATGGTTGTTTTGGATATGCCTGATATCTCCATTCCGGGAGAGATTGGCCATGATCATAGACCTTTTCTCTACATTGTCCTTGATCTCGAAGAGCCAGATATTCAATCTCTTGGACAAAAGGCGTTTCGGCACGACAGGCTCGTTACAATCGACTGCAAATACTGCGGCATCTACCCCTTGATTCAACCATATTATAAATTCATTTTCCACATAAGAGGCCTGTTTTTCGGCAGGTACATTTCCTGTTTCCCCTTTTGGTTCTTGACCATAGGCGAGCATTGTAAAGAAGAACAATGCCAAAATAATTCTTACTGTTTTAGCTAACTCTTTCATCTTGATTCTTTTTTGATTGTTGTTTTATATATTGGACTACAGCCTTTCAGATCCGGCCGCATCTCTTGCTCGCCAATAAAATCCGTCCTAAATATACAAAACAATCAATCCGACAACAAAAACATATTAACAATTTGCAGGTTTGGCCGGCTGAATAGATAAAACAGAACCACGAGACTTCATAAACATCTCTTGACCCGATACTATCGGGAAACGGCTCCTCAAACGACAGTTAGTATTCAGATACAACTGTATCCATTACGCATGATCAGATATTTACAGGCAGAAACCACGACGAAAATCACAAATAAAATTTGATTGGGATTGAGGGATACCGGCATAAAGGGGAAGGAGTATGATCACGAGTCTATACACCCTTGAGATAGCAAGCATTAAGGTTCGACCGATGTACTTTGGGATAAAAGAAAGTTTGTAACCCAATCTTGCGTATTCAACAAAGACTTCTCCGGAAGGCTTGCCGTGATAGAGATTTTGTAAGGTTTACAAAGGGCAAAACCAAAGTATATAGTTTGGTTTCATCAAAGTATATAGTTTGGTTCGACCAAAGTATATAGTTTAGTTTGACCAAACTATATAGTTTAGTTTGACCAAAGTATATAGTTTGGTTCGGGGGTTGTTTTGCCTCTTTTTTTGAAAAATATAACTACCTGTAAATAAGCGCATTGAATTGATACTGCCATTCGTGTGATTAGGGTGCAGATATGATACGAAAGGCTTGGAAATAAAAAACTGTTCGGGAGCAGCCCCAAACAGTTTTTTATTTTCCATCCTTTCGTTTTCAATGATTCGGAAGCATCCTTTGTACAGGCCTCTCTTCCGAAAAACAGAGCTTCGGGGTCAGCGTTTTTCGACTTTCAGTACGAATCGGCCTACTCTGAGGAGATAGGTACCCACAGGAACTGTGCCGATATGGATACAATCCGTCGTCGCCTGTAGCCGGTGAGATAGGATGACCTTTCCGGCCAAATCGCATAGTCGGGCCGTCTGTCCGACCATTTCCTCCGGTACTTCTATCGTCAGTCCGGATGTCGTGGGATTAGGATAGACTTTGTATGATGCCGCAGAAGGTACTGCGCAGCAGTGACCGGCTTTTACTTTCATCAGTGCACTGACCACACTTTGGGCCTCCAACGTGAAGATATACGGCTGGCTCAGTTCGTGCCCGTTTACGGTTACCCGATCTACCTCGTAGCCGGTATCCGGCAAGGGTACTACTGTGATGGAAGTGCCGTAGCCCAGTTCTTCGCCGCTGCTTATGCCCTGTCCGTTAGCGATGAGCGAAAGGCTTCCGTTAGCCGGCTGATCGAACGAGACCGTATAGGCCACGGGGATCATGGAAGCTGCCACGGTCGTATTGTCATCCAAAGAGAAGTATGCTTCGATCGGGATGCTTTCTCCATTGACCGTCAGTTCATTTAGTTGATAATTTTCGTGAGGTTGGACTTTTATTCGCAGGATCGTTCCCTGCCGGAGCGTTGTGTTCGAGGCCACGGGTGTACCCTCGGGCGTGAATATGCTCAGACTGCCGTTGGCGGGTTGTTCATACTTTAATGTATAGGTGATGTGCTCTGCTTTTTCGGTATAAGCGCGGATATAGAAATTGTAATTTACATCTACGAGATTGACAAGGGACTCGAATGCCTGATCATTATAACCAACCAAATTCCCCTTGCCGGCATTGGCCGGCCCATCGTCGCATCCGAGTGGATAGCCGTACTGAGCATCCTCTACTTTATAACCGATATAGAGATCCTCTCCGAATGGGATTGTGAACGGTTCGTCCAAGACAATACGATTAGGAATACCCGGTTGGAAATTCGCCACAGCCTGCTGCATCAGCAAATGCTTTCGCTCTTTGTCCCTCCAAATACAGAGCGTGTACTTGCCTTGTTCGGCACCGGGGGCAAATTCTATGCTACGGATACTATTGCCTCCCATCAATGAGAGTTCGCTTGGGGCGAAATGATGTGCCGCATACAATACGGCAGAGCCATTGATCCCAACGAAATGCGTGGGCGATGGAGTACCGCTCCACGTAAGGATGTCTTCGGGCAGGAAGGTGTCGTATGGTTCTATGCCTGCGAGCATCATGTGCTCGAAGTTGAACCCATCGGGACTGATCTCTTCATCATCGGGGTTAAAAGCACCGAAAGCAAAGAAGCCGTCGCAGTAGCCATCCCATCCCCAGTTGATATGCACCATCCCTGCTTCGTCATTGCCGTCGAGCAGGAAGAAATGTCCTCCGTTGTCGGCACTCTGAGCTAAATAGAGGATCGGGCGAAGAGCCTGCAATTCTTCGTAAATCCGAGACATCCATTCCTCATTGTCGTAAGGGTGCCAATAATCATCCTTGACGATCAGCTCACAATCGTACTGAAAATGCCGGTGAAGAGCTATTTTCACGTCGTCTATATATGCACCGCTTCCATCTAATCCGTAGTCCATCTTCATGGCCAAGCCGCAGGCTCGCATCAGTTCGGCTACAGCGGTGGCTTCCTCCGCGGTGTAAGATAAGGTGTAGTCATCTTTGAGATGGTCATAGTCCAACGTAATACTGGCCAGATTCTCCTCCAAATGCAGGTTTGTGGTGTAGGTGGTGTAAGAGACGCTACCTGTTGCTCTTTTCGGATGCCGGTAGTACTTTACCAGCTGTGCCATAGCTGTAGCTCCGCATCCGGTCCATGTGGGCTGGCCGTCTATTTGCGGTATTGTCTGGTTGTAAGGTTTCCCTTGCCCCCACTTGGTGGTCAGGATCGGGGCTACGGTTTTATAGGTTCCGGGAAGCAACGGAGCCGTTTCGGAGGCATTGGACTTGAGAGTCAGAAGCAATGCTTTCAGGGCAGGAGGCATACGATTATAATCGAATCTGCCGCTCGTACTATATCCTATGACAGGTATATCGGCTCCTTCACTTTTGGAGACGAGCACAAAACCGTTATCCTCTCCTATATTAAATACATGAACACCATATTCCTCAGGCATATCGGTTCGATAGAGTCCGGGCAAAGGCCGGTCACTAAAACGCGAAACAAGAAAATCCCAAGCCAACCGTTCGGCCTTTTGGGGGGAAATTTGTGCATGCGCCAACATGGGAATCAGCCATACAATAAACGAAAGGATAAACCGGAGACACGTCCGATGTCTGTAATAAGCTGTATCGATATTCATATTTTTGAGTATTGAAAAAGGTGGGTTTCATTTAAGCCTTATAAAAGTAAGAAGAATCCAAAATTCGGCAAACGGATCTCAATTTAAGTGGGCAAATTTCGACACCTGTTGGAATCGGGACTATTCGCTTTGCATGTTTTCAAGGACGTATCAAGAGAGTGTAAGGAGGAAAAGTTTCGGTTCGATGCGCTTCAGATTATCTTTCAAGATAAACATCTGGCAAACCTCTCCCCAAAGGCAAAAGATATGCGGTACGGTTGTATGAGGAATCGGAGTAAAATTTATATTTTTGCGCGCATATTAAGAACTAAGTAAGAGTTACATGGACAAAGTAAGCTATGCTCTGGGATTGAGCATCGGTAATAATTTTAAGTCTTCGGGCATCGACAGCGTCGTTATGGATGATTTCATGCAAGGTCTGTCTGATGTGCTGGAAGAAAAAGCCCCTCAGCTCTCGTATGACGAGGCCAAGCGCGAAATAGAGGCGTATTTCATGGATTTGCAGCAGAGAGCTGTCAAACTGAACAAAGAGGCCGGCGAAGAATTTCTCAAGATAAATGCGCACAAGGAAGGCGTAATGACCTTACCGAGTGGCTTGCAATACGAAGTCATTAAGATGGGAGAGGGCCCGAAACCTACCCTTTCGGACACGGTGACCTGTCATTATCATGGTACGCTCATCAACGGTGTCGTCTTCGATAGCTCTATGGACAGGGGAGAACCGGCCAGCTTCCCTCTAAAAGGAGTTATAGCCGGCTGGACGGAGATTCTCCAACTGATGCCGGTAGGATCCAAGTGGAAAGTAACCATACCGAGCGATCTGGCGTATGGAGATCGTGGTGCCGGCGAGCATATCAAACCGGGTAGTACGCTCATTTTTATAATCGAATTATTGGGTATCAACAAATAATCAGAAGACAAATCACTATGAAGAGAGTAATGATCATTGCCGGCTTGGCTTTTTTAGTGGCCGGATTATCTGCCTTTGCAAAAAAACCACCCAAAAAGGGTGAGGTGCAAACCGTGAAGCCTATCGTGACTTCTGCTGACTCTGTGGCATACGCTTTCGGTATAAGCGGTGCAGTAAATTTCAATGACTATACCGGACGGATGCCGGGCGATTCGCTGGATCGTGCCCTGATTCTCCGAGCATTCGAAGAGATACTCACCGGAAAAAGCACAGCGATCTCTCCCCAAGATGCGGACGAAATGATCAAGAAATACTTCAAGGAAGTACAGGACAGACTCAAAGCCGAGAACTTGGCAGCAGGCAGGACCTATCAGGAAGAATACCGCAAGCAGCCGGGCGTTAAGGCTACCGAAAGCGGCTTGTTGTATCGTGTCTTGAAGGAAGGGGAAGGACCTCGTCCGACAGTTCAGGATACGGTCGTTGTTCATTATGTAGGAAAGAACATCGAAGGGAAAGAGTTCGACAGTTCTTATTCTCGCAACGAGCCGGCGAAATTCAGTCTCCTGCAAGTGATCCCGGGATGGACTGAGGGAGTTTGTCTGATGCAAAAGGGTGCCAAGTACGAATTTGTTATCCCGACCGAACTGGGATATGGCGAGCGCAGTATGGGCGAACTTCTCAAGCCGAACTCTACGCTCTTCTTCGAAGTAGAACTACTCGAAATCAAACCTTTCGTAGAGAAGCAGGCAAAACCTGTTCCGGCAAAGCCTGCTCCAAAGAAGAAAAACTAACGACAAAAAAATAAGGTAAACTCCAATGAAAAAAACAATTGCAATTATCGCCTCAGCCCTCTTGGCTTTAGGAGCTGTCGGCTGTAAGAAAAGTGCTGACACTACCGCTGTCAGTGAAAAGGATAGCTTATCCTTGTCCATGGGTATTCTGTATGGACAGGATTTTGCCAATCAGTTCGAGATGTCCCGCTTGCAAGGTCAGCCTATCGACTCAGTAGCCTTCCTGGATGGCTTCAAATATGGTATGGACACTACGCGCTTCTCATACAACCTTGGTGCTATCTATGCTTCCAATATAGCTCGTCAGTTGGCTCATGACACCATAGCGATGGACAAATTCTATGCCGCTATGCGTGCCTCTTTGCTGAAGGATACTATGTCAGTATCCTTGAAACTTGCAGAAGCTCAGGCTTTCATGCAACGCTTCCAAGCCAAGAAACAGCGTGAAAACAATATGAAGCAGTTCGGCAAGAATATAGAAAAGGGTAACGAATACATCGATACCTTTAAGAAAGAAGACGGCGTGACTGTTACGACAAGTGGCCTGGCATACAAAACTCTTCAGGAAGGTACGGGAGCTACTCCCTCTTTGACCGATACCGTACGTGTCAAGTATGTGGGGACTCTGGTTGATGGTAAGGAGTTCGACAAAAACGAAGAAGGAATCGAATTTGCCGTTACCGGTGTGATTAAAGGTTGGACAGAGATGCTCCAACTCATGAAAGTCGGTCAGAAAGTTCGTGTGGTAATCCCACAGGAGTTGGCTTATGGAGAGACCGGTAACTATAGCATCGAACCGTTCTCTACCCTGACATTCGAGATGGAACTTATCGGGATCAAGCCCGGCAAAAAGTAAGAGAAAATACGAAAGAATAAACTAAGAATACGAAGAGAGGCGAACAATATGAGTGTCGCCTCTCTTTTATATGATGAGCAGATTCTATTCGAGATACTCTTTTCCTTTTTGACGGAATCGGAAGAAACGCTTTAGGGAAACTATTCCCACCTTATACAATAAAAACATGATCAGTAAAAAATTCTTTTTCGCCCTGCTTGCGCTCATTGCGTTTAGCGGGCTGAACGCAGCGACAGACACTGAGTTCAAGTACCCGACCGATGCCAATATCATCGGTCACGTCAAAGACAGCAAGACGGGTGAACACCTTGTCGGTATCACTATTGCTATCAAAGGTACGACCTTCGGCACTTCTACAGATGCAACCGGACACTATTATCTTCGCAACCTGCGTCCGGGTGAGATCACTTTGATTATGCGTGGCATGGGCTATAAGAGCCAAGAGCGCGTAGTCCGCGTAGAAAAGGACAAGACTATCGAAGTGAATTTCGAAGCGGAAGAGGATGCCATCAATCTGGACGAAGTCGTGATTTCGGCTAACCGCGAACTGACGCTTCGCCGCCTTGCTCCTACTCTTGTAAATGTACTGAACGAAAAGGTTTTCTCGCAAGTCAATGCTTCTAACCTCGCTCAAGGCTTGTCATTCCAGCCGGGAGTTCGTGTAGAGAACAACTGTCAGAACTGTGGTTTCAATCAGGTGCGAATCAATGGTTTGGATGGCCGTTATGCACAGATTCTTATCGACAGCCGCCCCATTATGAGTGCTCTTGCCGGTGTCTACGGTCTGGAGCAGATCCCTGCCAATATGATCGAACGCGTGGAGGTAGTACGTGGTGGAGGATCGGCCTTGTATGGTTCTTCTGCTATTGCCGGAGTAGTGAATATCATTACCAAGGAACCTTCTCGCAATTCCTTTACTTTCAATGAGTCCCTGAGTTTTACAGACTTCAGTAAGATAGACAACAACACGAACTTCAATGCCTCCATCGTCAGCGATGACAACCGTGCCGGTGCCATGGTATTCGGACAGGCTCGCTATCGCAACCCTTGGGATGCTAACGATGACGGCTATTCTGAATTGGGCAAAATAGATGCTCGCTCGCTGGGAGCCCATTCTTATTTGCGCTTGAGCGACTACAGCAAGCTGACGGGAGAGTTTCACACGATCAATGAATTCCGCCGCGGTGGTGATCGTATCGATTTGCCTCCTCATGTAGTAGGTGTAGCTGAACAGACTGACCATAGCGTATTTAGCGGAAACTTGAAATACGATCTCTTCTCTTCCAACTATAAACACCACTTCCAGGCTTATACCTCCGGACAGATCGTAAATCGCAAGAGCTATTATGGAGGTATCGGAGAGATTGACATCAATGGCCACCCCGGTGGTACGGAAGGCTACCCTATTCCTCAAGACCAGTACGGCAATAATTATGGTGTGACCAAAGGCAAGACATACATGGGCGGTATCCAGTACAGCTACGACTTGGACAAATTCCTCTTCATGCCTTCGCAGCTTTTGTTCGGTGCCGAATATACGCGTGACGAACTCAATGACGTGATGCCCATCCTTTCATGGCAGACCGGCGAGGATGCCAATGGGAATACCATTCCCCTTTATCCAGAATTGGATCAGAACATCAACAACTACAGCCTGTTTGGTCAGAACGAATGGAAAAATGACAAATGGAGCATCTTGCTTGGTGCCCGTCTGGACAAGCATAGCGAAGTTAAGGACATGATCCTCAGCCCGCGTACTACACTGCGTTTCAATGTGAATCCGGACATCAACCTGCGCGCCACCTATGCAAAAGGGTTCCGTGCACCGCAGGTATTCGATGAAGACTTACACGTAGGAGTTGTAGGCGGTGAGGCGCAGAAAGTATTCAACGATCCGAACCTGAAGCCTGAAATTTCTCATGCATTCAGTTTGAGTGCTGATATGTATCATCGTTTCGGTAGCGTCCAGACCAACTTCCTTGTGGAAGGTTTCTATACTCGTTTGCTGGATGTATTCACCAACGAGGAGCAACCAGATCAACACGATGGCATCAAACGTTACACGCGTATCAACGGTAGTGGAGCCAAAGTATTCGGTCTCAATCTGGAAGGTAAAGTCGCATACAAGTCTTTCCAGCTCCAAGCCGGTCTTACTCTGGCCAGCAACAAATACGATGAAGCACAGGAGTGGGGTCTGAATACGGTGAAAGATACGAACGGAGCTTTCGTTACCGAAGCCAATGCAGATGGACAACAGGAGTACAAGAACGAATCCATGACGGATACGCAGATCACCCGTACCCCCAGCGTATACGGTTACTTCACGCTGGCTTACAACCCCACACACTCATGGAGCGTAGCTCTTACGGGAGCATATACCGGTCAGATGTATGTACCTCACGCCATCGAATATGGGGTGAAGTCAGCCGAACTGGATATTATGCAGAACAACCCTGAGATCACCGACGAAACAGGCATGGCTCCTCGTATCGATGAGCTGAAGAAGACACCTGCATTCTTCGACTTGGGCTTGAAGGTGGGTTATGACTTCCACGTATTCCAAGCTACCGAGGTTCAACTCTATGTAGGTATGAACAATATCTTCAACTCCTTCCAAAAAGACTTCGATCGCGGTGCTGCACGTGACAGCGGATATATCTATGGTCCTACGCAGCCGCGTACAGGCTATATGGGCTTGGTGGTGAAGTTCTAATCAAATAGCAGGAACTCTTTAACCAAGATATTTCTAAGAGAGAGGCCGAATGGCTCTTCATCCGTTTTGGGTGAGAAGCATTCGGCCTCTCTGTTTTTCCTTCACCATATCCTTTCGTCCTTCAGGTAAGCAATATCAGGGTATATCAGTGTCCGACAAACAGACGCGGAGGCTATATCGACCGAATGTGTCAGATATAGCCTCCGCCATTTAAGAAAAGAATAACGAAAATGTTTGTCTTACGTCTATCGACGAATGAGGATGAGGAGAGGTATCTCTCCTTCTTCTCCATAGAGATAGCACTTGCCGTCTTTCATTTGGAAACGCCTAACCTCGGGAAGACGATCGAACAATGCCCTCTCATAAGCCATATTGTCACAGGCAGCAAGCGTGGACGTAACATCGCTGAGGCGTATCTTTCCTTCGGCTGAATTCAGAGCTTCAATATCCCCTCCATACATATTACAGATGCCTTTGCCCCCGAACCGTTTTTCGGAAAGATTAAATTCCAATGTCATTTTCAAATCTTCAGCCGAAGCATTGTCTTCTGATTCTGAAAGCTTCACCTCCCACTTACCGTCAAGATTCTCCTGATGTTCTTGGGTATTGTTTTTGACGCCACAAGCCGAAAAGATGGCGGCTATGACTAATGCTATAAGATACTGTCCTCTATTCATAATGTTGCTGTTATGGTTTAATCGATGGTTACATGCTCGGCCTCCACTTCTTCCCTGAGGAAAAGAGAAGCCAATTCTCCAAATTTGTCCGGACTCTCCGTCGTGTAATAGGACATTTTGCCGTCTTTATCAATGCGTCTATCCATTTCGGGGTGGCGTCTGAGATAGTCCTTCAAAGAATGCGCCACGAGTTCGCCCTGTGCTATAAGCTTGATAGTAGGAGTAAGCAAACGTTTCATCTTGGGACGCAATAGAGGATAGTGTGTACACGCCAATATAATCGTATCGATGGTATCGTCCTTGGCAATGATACTATCCAGATGCTTGCGGATGAAATAGTCAGCCCCCGGGCTATCGCTTTCACCCGTTTCTACGAGTGGCACCCACATCGGACAGGCCTCTTCAGTAACTGATATTTCGGGGAACAACTTCGCTATTTCAAGCTGGTAGCTATGCGAACTGACCGTACCCTGTGTAGCCAAAACTCCTACGTGCTTGGTGCGTGTAATCTCATCTACGGCTTCAACCGTAGGACGAATGATACCGAGCACACGACGAGTGGGATCCTCCATATTGGGCAGATCACGCTGCTGAATGGTTCGCAAGGCTTTGGCTGATGCCGTATTACAAGCGAGAATAACCAGCGGACAGCCGAGTTCGAAGAGCTTCCTCACTGCCTGAAGCGTGAATTTGTAGACCACTTCATAAGAGCGGTTGCCATAGGGAGAGCGGGCATTATCGCCCAAGTAAACAAAGTTATACTCCGGCATGAGTTTGCGGATCTCACTCAGGATGGTAAGTCCTCCATAACCGGAGTCGAATATGCCGATGGATGTGTTCATGTTGATGCTTTTACTGGAGGTAAAGGTACCAATAATTGGGCCACCAGTACATTCCACTCCGTTATTTTTTATCAGAAACGACCAGCGTAACGACACCTCCGTACGGAGTTTGGTGCTCGAAGCAAGTCTCAAGCTCGTATAAGCCCGCATGAACCTGAGCACAGAGGATAGTCCCTCCATGCGTGAAGATGGCTATATGCCCGAATGGCATGGCCGTTACTTCTTCCAGAAAATTGCTTACACGTTCCAGTTGCATGACGAAACTCTCGCCTCCCGTTGCAGGCGTTCGCAAATAATCCGCGTAATAATCTTGAAGACGAGGATCTACTATATTTTCATATCGCTGCATCTCCCACACCCCGAAATTGATCTCCATCAGCCGTTTGTCCTGTATGGCATCAGGATAACCGCAAAAATGTGCCAAACGGGTACAGCGGCTGAGCGGACTCGTATAGACAGCATCGAATGCCATGCCCGATAGCCGGCGGCGTACGACCTCGGCCTCTTCTTCAAAGGAAGCACGCAGGGGTACATCGGATTGCCCGTAGCATGTGCCGACAGGAACATCCGGAGTCGTGTGGCGGACGAGAGTAATCTGCATCTTACGATCCTATAATCCTATCCACAATAAGTATCCCTACCCAGAAAGACAGCTCGCACAAGAGGAAAGTAGCTCCGCAGCAATCCCCCGTATAGCCACCTATTTTCCACTTCATCAGGCTGTGCAACAGGAGAAATGCCAAAATCGGAAGCGAAACAGCCGGCCAATAAGAGAGTGGAAGAAAGAGGACTAAGGGCAAAGCTCCGGCAGCCAGTGAGATCATGAAGGTCAAGGCACCCATCGGACTGTATATGGCCTGCACCTTGCTGTCGCCTTCGGAACGCGCATACGGGAGTGTATTGATGAGTTGGGAGGCCACCATTTTGCACAGGGGATCGCCCACAGCCAATGCAAGAAGCGTCAGGCTCGGCGGGAGAGAAGACAGAGAATAGATACCTATCAGGAAGTAAAAGATAAAGGACAGGATACCATAAGTACCCACATGCGAATCCTTCATAATAGCCAAAATGCGCTCCTTGGTTCGTCCGGCCCCGAATCCATCGATAAAGTCCCCCAGCCCGTCCTCATGGAAAGCCCCGGTCAGGAGAATGCGCGAGAGCAATGCAAAAGAAACGGCAATAACAGCAGGAAGATCGATCAACAGACACAACCAATAGACCAAGGCCATCAGTCCTGCCGTGATCCACCCCACCAGACTCCAATAATCGGTGGCACGCTTAAAGGCCATATTGGGCACGCAGACTACGCGCCATAGCGGCAAACGTGTCAGCAACATGAATGCCGCCAATACGCGCTGGTATGCTTTAGTCTGCTCTTTACCCATACACTTTCAGAAGTATTTGGTTACTGCTGCTTGAGCAAATGTATACATTTCGTTGATCATGCTGACGGCCGATACGATGATAGGATATGAGCATACCGCTCCGGAGCCTTCACCCAAGCGAAGTCCCAAGTTCAGGAGAGGCTTGGCCTGCATATACTTCAGCAAGCGAGCATGCCCGGCTTCGTCGCCACAATGTCCGAATACGGCGTAGTCGCGGACTTCGGGGTAGAATTGCGATGCCGCGAGGAGACAATTGGTCATGATAAATCCGTCAACGATGATCAGCATCCCTAACTGTGCCGCCTGAAGCATTCCCCCGACGGCCATGAGCATCTCCAGCCCCCCGAAATAAGTGATGATGTCCTCGGCCGATCCATTGCCGGTATAGTTTTCCTTGGCACGTCGCAGGACGTTGTACTTATGTCTGACTCCCTCCGAATCCAATCCGCTGCCGGCACCCACACAATCCTTCAGGTCGATTCCCGTGAAGAAGCT
The DNA here is from genome assembly GCF_000378065.1 of Porphyromonas gulae DSM 15663. Classification (GTDB taxonomy): domain Bacteria; phylum Bacteroidota; class Bacteroidia; order Bacteroidales; family Porphyromonadaceae; genus Porphyromonas; species Porphyromonas gulae. The sequence continues at coordinate 17,930 of NZ_KB899168.1, forward strand.
CATCCACATGGAAGAGGTAGAAGTATTGGCCACGCCCATCTCACCGAAGCTCACCACATTGCAGCCTCGGTGGTGACAGTCGCGAACGACTTCCGCTCCGGCTGTCACAGCTTGCTCCATCTCTTCTTCGGTCAGTGCCGCTTCGTACAGGTAGTTCCGCGTACCTTTCCGCACCTTACGATCGATGATATCCAATCCTTCGGGAAAATCGAAGTCAATACCTCCATCCACCAGCACCAGTTCGAATCCATGCTGACGGCACAGGAAGTTGATACCGGCACCACCACCCAGAAAATTATTGATTACCTGCCAAGTGACTTCCTTGGGAGAGAAGCTGACACCTTCGTCCGCAATGCCATGATCGGCAGCAAAGATTATGTTGTGAGGATTATGAAGCTGCGGAGAGAGGGTTTGCTGTATAAGCCCTATCTGTAGGGCAAGTTCTTCGAGCATCCCCAACGAACCTTTAGGCTTCGCGAGGTTGTTGATCCGATCGATCAGGTCTTGGCCAATTGCTTGATCGGGGCGTTTGATATTGAATGTTTTCATCCGGCAGTATCGTTTCCTTTCCTTATTAAATTATTCTCGGCAGACACAGCTTTTTAGTCTACTTTGATGAACATGGGAATGCCGCTGATCATCAAGACTACACGATCGGCTCGCGCAGCTACATACTGATTGAGCCGTCCCAGCAGATCGGCAAAATGTCTCTGGACAGTATTCTCCGCCACTCCGCCCAGTCCGATCTCGTTGGTAACGAAGATGAACGTACCCGAATACGATGTGAAGGAGTCGAACTCCGCACAGAGAGCCGCATATGCAAGCTCCACATCGGAGTCGTTGTCAAAGAAAAAATTGGTAGCCCACAGCGTCAGACAATCGATCAGGATCACTTCGCCCTGCGGATCGTGGCGGCTCAGCACCTTCTCTTCCTCTATATTGATCCACTCCGAGCCACGTCTCTCACGGTGCACAGCCACGCGCCGAGCGAACTCATCATCCCAAATCCGCGCCGTAGCCAAATAGATAGGATGAGCAGAGAGCGCAAGTGCCATCTGCTCGGCATAGAGACTTTTGCCCGAGCGTTGTCCGCCGGTAATGAGGATGATTCTCCGATCATTTGTCGATTTTTGGCTCATATCTCTGTCCGAAAATAGTTTCGTAATAAGAACAAAAGTAAAGTATATGGTTCAAACTTGCTGACCCAGTCGATTGCCCGATGGATATAGATTGGCGAGACTGACAGGAAAATCGGCGGAGTGCTCTGTGCCAACGCTGGATTTCTGCAAATAAGATAGGAAGACACAGATAGACGAATCTTCTAATTCGAAGGAGTCTGGGAAAAATAGATTTACGAACCAAAAATGATGAAATTGTCGTTCCTAAAAACAGAAAAAGTCAGGCGTATTTTTTTTCGTTTTGGTTCGAAAAAAAATAATTTTCCGAACCAAAACAAAAACTTTCTCACGCCACGTTTTGCAGACTGCAAAACGAGAAAATTCCGGAACCACACAACCGAATAGAACTTCCTTCCCCCACACTATTAAGCTACAATTGGTCATCAGAGAGATCCATTACACTTGTGATTGGAATTTGGACACCAAGAAAGAAACTTGAATATCCCCCCTTTCGAATGCTTCTTGCTAAATTTGCCTTAGTGCTGCACTTATAACCGGAATCTGCAAGTTATAGTCGAGCGGAGCTCGTTGAACAATGTTTCGGGCGGAAAGATTATCTTTGCTCCCATTCTTATAGATACTCTGTTAGCGAAGTTGAAATTTATGAGTCGCAGATTTGCCGAATACGAGAGCTTGGATTTGTCCCGTGTCAATGAGGAGGTGTTGGCCGATTGGATGCAACACCGTCTTTTTGAAGAAAGTCTGAAAAGTCGCGAGGGTGCCCCCTCGTTCGTTTTTTATGAGGGACCTCCCTCTGCCAATGGGATGCCCGGCATCCACCACGTAATGGCTCGTGCCATCAAGGACACTATTTGTCGCTACAAGACGATGAAAGGTTTCCGAGTGGACAGGAAAGCCGGCTGGGATACTCACGGCCTGCCCGTAGAGCTGGGAGTGGAAAAAAGTCTGGGCATAACGAAAGAGGACATCGGCAAATCGATCTCCGTGGAGGAGTACAATGCTGCCTGCCGGCGCGATGTGATGAAGTTCACCAAAGAGTGGGAAGACCTCACGCACAAGATGGGCTACTGGGTAGATATGGAGCACCCCTACATCACGTACGACAACCGCTATATCGAGACGCTTTGGTGGCTACTGGCCGAGCTATACAAGAAAGGCCTGCTCTACAAAGGCTATACGATCCAGCCCTATTCGCCTGCAGCAGGTACCGGTCTGAGCACGCACGAGCTGAATCAGCCGGGTTGCTATCGCGATGTGAAAGATACGACCTGCGTAGCCCAGTTCAAGATCGTGGATCCTAAGCCGGAAATGCAGTTGCACGGCGATGCCTTCTTCCTTGCATGGACTACCACGCCGTGGACACTTCCCTCCAATACAGCCCTTTGCGTGGGACCTGAAATCGAGTACTTGGCTGTACAGACATTCAATCCTTATAACGGTATTCCCATCACAGTCGTATTGGGCAAGCCACTACTCCACACCCTCTTCAACCCGAAGGGCGAATGCGAGGAGATACCCGCTTCTTACGATCCGGCGCAGAAGCTGCTCCCCTACAAGGTGATTGCATCATGGAAAGGGAAGGAGTTGGAAGGTATGCGGTACGAACAGCTGATACCGTGGGTGAATCCGGGCGAAGGTGCTTTCCGGGTGATCACGGGCGATTTCGTGACTACGGAAGACGGTACCGGCATCGTGCACATAGCACCTACGTTCGGTGCGGACGACGACCGCGTGGCCAAGAAAAACGGCGTACCTCCCTTGATGCTTCGTGACAAAGAGGGGAATATGCGCCCTATGGTGGATCTGGCCGGCCGCTATTTCCCAACGACGGATTTGGATCCTGTCTTTGTAGAGAAGCACATGGATCTGCCTCTCTATGACGTATATGCCGGCCGCTACGTGAAGAATGCGTACGATGCCGGAAAGACGGAGAAAGACGAGACTCTCGACGTCGAACTCTGCGTGATGCTGAAGATGCAGAATCGCGTTTTCCGCATCGAAAAGATGACACACAACTACCCACACTGTTGGAGGACGGACAAGCCCGTTCTTTACTATCCGCTCGATAGCTGGTTTATCCGCACGACAGCCTGCAAAGAGGAGATGATAGCCAACAATGGTAAGATATATTGGAAACCCGAAAGCACCGGCACGGGACGCTTCGGCAAATGGCTGGAGAATCTTCAAGATTGGAACCTTTCTCGCAGTCGCTACTGGGGAACACCATTGCCCATTTGGCGCACGGAGGATGGTTCCGAAGAGATCTGTATCGGCTCGGTCGAAGAGCTATACAACGAGATCGAGAAGGCCGTCAAAGCCGGTATGATGGAGCGTAATCCCTGGGCCGGCTTCAAGCCCGGTGTCTACACTGAGGAGAACTATGCCAAGATCGATCTGCATCGACCTTTCGTGGACGACATCACGCTCTGCTCACCTTCGGGTCAGCCCATGCACCGCGAACTGGATTTGATCGATGTGTGGTTCGACTCAGGGGCTATGCCTTATGCCCAGATGCACTATCCTTTCGAGAATCGCGAGCGAGTGGAGGACGGTTCCGTCTTCCCGGCCGACTTCATAGCCGAAGGGGTAGATCAGACGCGTGGATGGTTCTTCACCCTTCACGCCATAGCCACGATGATATCGGGAACGAGTTCGTTCAAAGCTGTAGTATCCAATGGCTTGGTACTGGACAAGAAAGGCAATAAGATGAGCAAGCGTCTCGGCAATGCCATAGATCCTTTCGAAACCATCAAGAAATACGGTTCTGATCCTCTTCGCTGGTATATGATCACCAATTCTTCACCGTGGGACAATCTCAAATTCGACACGGACGGAGTGGAAGAGGTACGGAGGAAATTCTTCGGCACCTTATATAATACGTATCAGTTCTTTGCCCTCTATGCCAATTTGGACGGCTTTACGGGAACAGAGGAGCATGTACCTTTCAGCAAAAGACCGGAGATAGACCGCTGGATACTTTCCGAACTGAATACATTGATCCGCGAGGTGGACGAGCAACTGACCGACTACGAGCCTACGCGTGCCGGTCGTGCTATCAGCGATTTTGTCTCTGAGAATCTGAGCAACTGGTATGTGCGTCTCAGCCGCCGTCGCTTCTGGGCAGGAGATATGACCGAAGATAAGCTCTCAGCCTACCAGACGCTTTATACCTGCTTGCTTACCGTGGCCCGGCTGATGGCTCCGATCAGTCCTTTCTATGCTGACCGACTGTACCGAGATCTGACGGGCAAAGACGAAAGCGTGCACTTAGCACTCTTCCCTCAGCCGGATCAAAGTCAGGTGGACAGAGCACTGGAGCAAAGCATGCAAATGGCTCAGCACATTTCGTCAATGGTACTGGCACTTCGCCGCAGAGTGAATCTGAAAGTACGCCAGCCATTGGCTACACTGATGATACCGGCTATAGACGATGAGCAGCGCAGGTGTATCGAATCCGTGCAGCCGCTGATCCTTAGTGAAGTGAATGTGAAGGAGCTTCGGTTTGTGGATGACAGCATGGGTATTCTGGTAAAACGAATCAAACCCGACTTCAAGCGACTCGGCCCACGCTACGGCAAAGTAATGAAGGCTTTGGCAGAAGCTGTAACGGCTATGACGCAGGAAGAGATACGCTCTCTCGAGAAGGCCGGCACTTTCCGGATGGAAGTGGCAGGGACTTCGGTAGAGCTTGAATTGGCCGATGTGGAGATCGTCTCGGAAGATATTCCGGGATGGCTCGTAGCCAACGAAGGCAATCTGACCGTAGCCCTCGATATTACAGTGACGGATGAGCTTCGCTCCGAAGGATTGGCTCGCGAACTTGTGAATCGTGTGCAGAATATCCGCAAGCAAAGCGGTTTCGAAGTGTCGGACAAGGTGGATGTCCTCCTCTTGTCTAACGATATTATGGATAAAGTGGTGGCAGAACACCATGACTATATCGCCCAACAAATCCAGGCCGAATCGTTGGAAATCAGCGACGCTGTCAGCGATGGAGCGGAGCTGGATTTCGATGATTTTGTCCTTAGCATACAAGTTGTTAAACATCAGGGATAGAGTTCCGAGGCAGAGATGAATTTTCTATCTGCCGAGAATCCGTCCCGCTAACGATTATTTAGATACAAATGGTAGAAAAAACACGCTACACCGACGAGGAGTTGGAAGAATTCAAGCAAATAATTCTGGCCAAATTGGATCAGGCTCGCAAGGACTACGAGCAGTTGCGTGCGGGCGTCAGCAATTCAGAGGGTAATGATGTGTCGGATACCTCTCCTACGTTCAAGGTACTGGAGGAGGGTGCAGCCACACTGTCGAAAGAGGAATCCGGACGTTTGGCACAGCGACTGATGAAGTTTATCCAGAACTTGCAGGCTGCTCTGATACGTATCGAGAATAAGACTTATGGTGTTTGCCGCGAAACGGGCAAACTTATTCCCAAAGAACGACTTCGCGCCGTACCTCATGCTACGCTGAGCATAGAGGCCAAAATGAACGAGAAGAAATAGTAGATGGCTTCTTTTCTCTCCCGTCTGTCTCAGGGAAAAGTAGTCGCAGCTCTCATTGTCTTGCTTCTGGTCGTAGATCAGGTGATCAAGATATGGGTGAAGACGACTATGGTACTGGGGCAGTCGCACGTTGTCGCCCCGTGGTTTCAGATTCATTTCGTCGAAAACCCGGGGATGGCTTTCGGAATAGAGTTGGGGAGCAAACTCTTCCTGAGTCTCTTTCGCATCGTTGCCATGGGCTTTTGTATCTATTTATTAGCCAAATTGGTACGAAAGCGAGAGCATACACTCGCATTTCTCTCTTGTTTGTCTCTGATCATCGCCGGCGGTATCGGGAATATTATCGATTCTATTTTCTATGGAGTCATCTTTTCCGACAGCCACGGCCAGATTGCACAGCTATTTCCTTCAGGAGGTGGCTATGAGACGTGGTTTCACGGTCGAGTAGTGGATATGTTTTACTTCCCTTTGATAGAGGGAGTCTTTCCTTCGTGGCTTCCTTTCTGGGGTGGCGAAGATTTTGTCTTTTTCCATCCGGTCTTCAACTTTGCCGATTCCTGCATTTCCGTCGGGTTGATACTGCTGCTGGCGTGTTATCCGCGTACGTTGAGCGTCCTACTCGATGGGAAAAAGACGCGAGCTGACGGTGCCACTGACGATTCCGAGCCAACCAAAAGCGAATGAGACGTTTGCACGTCATATTGATTGTCGGCTTGGCCTCCCTTGCACTACTGGGAGGCTGTAGCCGAAACGACTATAAAAAGATCCCCAAAAAGCGATTGAGAGATCTGATGGTCGAGCTTTATGTGGCTGATGGTTACTTCGCCAATATATATGATCCGACCTTGACCGACAGCGTTCGTGAAGCCGTTTACACCAATCTGTTTGCCAAGTACGGCACCACTCGCAGGGATTACGACAGCACGCTGATATGGTATGGCCGCCATGATTTGGAAGAATATATCACCATCTGCCAGAGCGTTCGGGATGAACTGGAAAAGCAGCGAATCGATCTGGACAAGCAGATTACGATGGAGCGTGAGAAGAAAGGGATGGCTATGCTCGATGGTTCCTTCTACGAGTTGGATTCGATCAATATGCTGGCCGGAGATAGTGCCTGCTTCTACCGACCGGATATACCATTCCTGAACAGGTCTTTCGTCATCACACCGGGTGCAGCTTATAAGGAAGGCACCCGATTGGAATTTGTTACGAGGCTGAGAGGTCTACAGCTTCGTCCTAATGCAACGATGGAGATGTACCTCCAATTGGTTTGCACCGACAATACCATCCTTACGGTCAGCCGACCTGTGAATCCGGGGATAAACATGCTGACGACTTCGGTGCCGGACTCTGCGGACGTGAGCCGTGTCTACGGCTATTTGCGAGGTCTCCCCGATTCGACGGGAATCATGTCGTCAAGTCCGTTCGTTATCGACAGTTTTTCCCTTCGCAAGTTCGAACACTAGCTTTCTTTCCTTCTGGCGCAGTTCCTCTGCGTCTGCTTACAATCCGACCAACGGCTTCAGTGAAACCGGAAGCTTCCTGTCCAAGAACTTGGACAGGTAGAGTGGTATGAACAAACCGGCTATGAAACTGACTGCAATGGCTCCATTGATCATCATGGTGTTCAGCTCATAGCGGTCATAAAGGACTATTCTCAATGCGACCAGAACGAACCATGAAAAAATGAATATGGGATAGCTGTACAACCCTATACCGTGAAGCAATGGAGCGGGCATCACCTTGTCTCCGATTTTTACCGATACACCATAAAGTACAACGATGAAGAGGGTATAATATGTCCAGTTCAACACCCCCAAGAACGACGACTGCTCGGGCATAAAGAAACGAGAGAAAAGTACCACATGGAAGGCGATAAGCAGAATTACCGATACCCGTCGGGAAACTATATGATCGGAATAGCGGTATAGCACCATACCCAGGACAAAGTAGTGAAGATTGTTAAGGGCTGCTATAATACAGAAAGGATCATCCTCGAATGCCACAGGGACGTATTCGGTGATTATATGCAGAAGGCAGGCGATGAGGTAAGCCCCGAAAATCTTCGGGCCCTCCATCCACTTCCGAGGATAAAAAACAATCAGGCAAAAGAGACTGAACAAGCAGGGCAAAAACCACAGAAAGCGAATAGCATTCGTTGCCGGAAAAAGAAAGCTGCTGACATATCCGGAGAGGGAGGCCTCCATCGGATGGTATGTGTAGGCACTCAGTAGGACTTTAGGCAGAAACGCCACCGTCCCCATGAAGAAGTATGGAAGGAGCAGACGCTTGGCTTTTTTTCTGATCACCTGAAAAGCGGTTTTCCCGACCCTCTTTCTTTCTCCCAAAGCCCACAGAAAACCGGAAATAAAAAAGAAGAGGGGAACTCTCATATAGAAATGCTCTATGTAGAAAGGGAACCACGACGGTAAGTTGTCCAGCTGGCGAGGAGCTGCATGGCACAACACGAGAGAGGTAACAGCTACGAGTTGCAGAAAGAGTATGTCGAGACGATCGGATTTTCTCATAAGGAAGTCAGAAACAGGTAATGGGAAATCTAATCAACAAAGGATATAGGCAATTTCTTTGAAAGCATATGAGGACTTTCGGCCATCGGCACGCACCAATAACAGCTCTCCCGAAGCCAATACATCGGCAATCATGGCATCGAAACGCCCTTCCTTGTCTTGGAAGGGGTGGTACCCTACCCTCCTGTAAAGACACTGCATATAACGAGAGTGAAGCCGGTCGGCAGTATGCTCCTCAATGTGCCTGTAGAGCAAACGCATCTCCTGCATGAAAGAGCGGAATATCTCCATACGATCTACCGGATGCCCCAGAATGATCCGAACCGATGTAGGATTGGGGAGATAGCTCGGATAGTCGCTTTCGTTGATATTGAGACCGACTCCCAAAATACTGTAGTCGAGGTTGCTGCCCGTCAGGCTATGTTCGATCAGTATGCCTGCTATTTTCCTGTCTCCATAGTATATATCGTTCGGCCATTTGATGCTGAGCATCTCGGCAGAGGGAAGTATGTCGGCGAGTGTATGGAGTGCGGAGAGCGCACACAGTCGGGAGAGATCGAATTGCTGCTGTGCATGGACCATGGTCGGCCTCAGCAGAACGGAAAAGGTCAGGTTCAAGCCCGGAGAAGCGAACCAGCTATTACCCTGCTGTCCTCGTCCCGCAGTCTGATTGTCTGTCATGACCACCGTCCACGCAGGCAGGTCGGGATCCTGCACCAAAAGATCGGACAGATAGGAGTTGGTGCTGGCCGTTTCGGGCAGATGGATCAGATACTCTTCAGACCAGCTGTTCTTCTTGGACTCCATCGAAAGGCGGTTGTGTGCGGATGTATTTGGGCAGTTTGGATACGACCAGAGCATACGAATGCCGGATGAGCCGTGCAATCAGATCGGCAGGGACATCCGAATCCAAAGCTACGCTGTTCCAATGCCGTTTGTTCATATGGAAAGCCCCCATGATACCCTCATAGTGCATCCTCAAATGTTCGGACTTATCGGGATCGCATTTGAGCGCGATGATTTTCTTTTCGGAATCAAGGGGTAACAGAGCGAACATTTTGCCGGCTACTTTCATAACCAACGTAACATCATCGAACGGGAAACTCTCCTCCACCTGCGGCAGCGACAAGCATAGCTCTCGAGCTTGCTCTATGTCCATATATTATTTTATTTTTGCTACGTTATGAATTTCGCTCCACTTTTGCTTGGGGCACGGTCTAACAAAAATAATGGAAAAACTCATTTTTGCCACAAACAATCCACATAAGCTCAACGAGATTCGTCATATTCTTGAGGGAAAGGTGGAGATTGTCGGATTGGATGAAATAGGTTGTCGGGAGGATATTCCCGAAACGGCCGACACACTACAGGGAAATGCTTTGCTCAAAGCAGAATTTGTTCACAAACGATATGGTTTACCTTGCTTTGCCGACGACACGGGCTTGGAAGTAGAAGCTATCGACGGAGCACCCGGCGTCCACTCTGCACGGTACGCAGGAGAACCGACCAATGCCGATGCCAATGTAAGGAAACTACTCGAAGCATTGAGCAGTGTACCACATCCCAGAAAAGCATGCTTCCGTACGGTGATCGCCCTGATCGATGATCATGGAAAACACTTTTTCGAAGGTAAGATCGAAGGCACCATAGCATCCGAACGCCGAGGATCGGGTGGCTTCGGCTATGACCCCATTTTCATCCCGGAGGGACACACGCTCAGCTTTGCAGAAATGGGAGAAGAAACCAAAAATCAAATCAGCCATCGTGCTTTGGCAGTGGCACAGCTCCGCGACTTTTTATTATGTGCAAAATAAGGTTCAACCTCTTACAGGCCCTTGTCGCCTGCTTATTGTTCTCCTCTTTTTCTCTCCAAGCCCAAGAGGAAGGCATTTGGAATACCCTCTTGGCTATCCACAAGACAGAAAAAGCCGTAGAAACACCCAAGAAAGTCTTTGCCGTAGCCAACGGAGTACTTTACTCGGTGGGCAAAGAAGCACCCCATGAGGTAAAGATCTTCGACCGTATCAGCGGACTCAGCGATACATCGGTGAGCAGCATAGCCTACTCCGAGCAGCTGAGATCCTTGGTCATATACTATGCATCGGGCAATATCGACATCATGGACGAAGCAGGCCGTGTGACCAACGTACCTGCACTGAAAGACAATATCGATCTGATAGACAAAACGCTCAATCGCCTTTTGATCGTAGGCAACAGGGCTTATTTGGCAGGAGGATTCGGCCTCTCCGTTCTGGATGTCGCCGAGGCCCGCATACCGGCTACCTACGCCAAGGGGACGAAGGTGACCGATGTGGCTAAGCTGGACAATGATCGCTTGCTGATGCTAAAAGAAGGGCAGCTCTTCATCGGAAAGGAGACCGATAACCTGCAAGATCCGGCCGCATGGATAGCCCTGTCTTTGGATTTGCCGATGGCTTCGGTCACCGGTTTGGGTATTGTCGGGGAAGACATCTGTTTCCTGTTTGCCGATGGCCGAGTATATGTCGCTGCAAACCAGTCGTTAGAGCCGGAGCTATTGCTCTCCTCCTCTGCCAACTCGCGACTGCATGTGACGGATCGCGGTCTGTTCGTCTCTGCTGAAAATCGGATTTATTTCATAGAAAAAGGTCGTAAAACGACACAATTTCCTATAGCCAACGTCCTGAGTGTCGGTGCCATGGGCGAAAGCAATACGGCATACATAGCATTGGGAGAAGAAGGCTTGGCTTCACTTCTTCTCACAGAAGGAAGCACAGCCGAAGCTATGCCTGTAACATTCGACGGACCGGGGGACAATGACTTCTACGAGATGCGGTTTCGTCATGGACGCCTGTACGCGGCTAGCGGACTATGGGGGACGAACCTGATGGGACATGCCGGTATGGTGAAGTTATACGACGGCAACCGATGGACCAACTTCGACAAGGAGACCGTACAGGAGCAGTTAGGCGGCGGATTCAATTTCAATGATGCCGTCGATATAGCTGTTTCCAGCGGAGATCCCAATCACTTTTTTGTCGGTACATGGGGAAACGGTCTGTTCGAATTCAAGGATAGTAAAGTGATAGCTCGCTATTCGGGAAACGAAACCGCTATCGCAGAATGTAATCCCGGAGATGCCCGTGTGAAAGCGATTGCCTTCGACAACAAGGGCAACCTCTGGGGGACACTCGGTGCCGTAGGCAAGAACATCTTCATGTACGATCCGCAGAGTAGCACGTGGCATTCTTTCAGCTATCCGGATGTAGCCAATTTGGCCTCATTCGGCAATATGATTATCCTTCCCAACGGAGACAAATGGGTAAACATCCTCCACCGCAGTGGCGGATCCACGCGCAAAGGTGTCCTCATCTTCAACGATCGGGGTACGCCGGAAACGACTTCGGACGACAGCCATCTTTACGTCGAGCAGTTTGTCAATCGCCTCGGGGCTGCCATAGGACATAAGACCATCTATGCAATGGCCGTCGATCATAACGGCTCTGTCTGGATGGGATCGGATATAGGTATTTTCGGCGTCTACAATGCAGCCGGAGCCTTATCTTCGAATTCTACCCCTATCGCTGTTCGACCGGTCGGAGGAGAAGAACCCAATTTGTACTATGTCCTGGACAAGGTGACGGTGACGGACATCGTCGTGGACAAACTCAATCACAAATGGGTCGCCACCCAAGGGACAGGACTCTATCTCCTTTCGGAAGATTGTAGTAAGATCCTCGCGCAATATACCGTAGAAAACAGTCCTTTGCTTTCTAACAATATCCTCTCTATCGCCCTGAATGACGATAACGGACTGCTGTACATCGGTACGGCGGACGGACTGATGACGTTCCAAACCGGAACAGGAAGCGGATCAGCTTCCGAACTGGACGGCGTCTATGTATACCCCAATCCGCTAAGACCGGAATATCCCGATGGCGTCACCATTGCCGGACTGCAAGCCGGCTGTAGTGTCAAAATCACCGATACCACCGGCAGACTGCTATACCAGACTGAGAGTGTAACTACCGAAGTCAAATGGAATGCTCGAGGTGCTGATGGCAACAGAGTGGCTTCGGGCATATATGCCGTTGCAGTATACGATCCGGCATCGAAGAAGTCCAAGCTGATCCGCTTTGCCGTGATTAGCTAACACACAGCCTTTTTCACTCGCAAACAACATTTTAATCCAAACTAATAGGTAATGAACAAAAAGATTTTTGTTGCATCGCTTGCGTTTGCTGCTTCCGTAGCAGGATCGATGCAGGCTCAGAATGCAAAAGGAGCTCTCACGCCCAAAGTGCTCGAAGAGATCCGCTCATCTTATGCCGGCACACCGGCCGATAGAGCTTTGCGCAATGCGGTCATCGCTAACGGTATGACCTTTACAAACAGTGCCAAGACGGATTTTCCCGATGCTCAGTTTAGCCATCGCGTCCAAAGCAAAGGCATATCCGATCAGCAGCAAAGCGGCCGTTGCTGGCTCTTCACCGGCATGAACGTACTGCGTGCAAGGATGATAACGGACAACAATATGGGTTCTTTCTTCTTCTCCCACAACTATTCGTTCTTTTGGGATCAATTGGAGAAATCCAACCTCTTCTTGCAAGGAATCATCGACACCAGAAACAAACCGATGGACGACAAAATGGTGGAATGGCTCTTCAAAAATCCGATCGGCGACGGCGGACAATACACCGGCGTATCGGAGAATCTGATGAAGTACGGCCTCGTACCTGCCGAAGTGATGCCTGAGACTCGCAATAGCAACAACACTACAGCCCTCAACCGCATCCTCACCAAAGTACTGCGCCAAGGCGGTATTCGCTTGCGTCAGGCAGCCGAAAAGGGAGCCAACGAAGCCAAGCTGGAAACACAGAAGAAAGACATCCTCAAGCGTGTCTATCGCCTGCTCGTCATGAACCTCGGAGAGCCTCCTACGGAATTTACCTGGAGCATGCGCGATGCATCCGGCAAGGTGATCTCTACACAGAAATATACACCGCAGAGCTTCTTCAAACAGTTTGTGCACGAAGATATGCGCGAGGATTACGTCATGATCATGAACGATCCCAGTCGTCCTTTCTACAAACTCTTTGAGATCGACTATGACCGCCACAACTACGACGGCAAGAACTGGACATACGTGAATGTACCGATGGAAGACCTCAAGCAGATGGCTATCGCATCCATCAAGGACAGCACCATGATGTACTACTCCTGCGATGTTGGCAAGGAGCTGGATCGTACTCGCGGCATATTGGCTATGGACAATAACGACTATGCCTCACTGCTCGGCGAAGAGTTCACGCTCAACAAGAAGGAACGCATACAGACATTCGATAGCGGTTCTACGCATGCCATGACACTTATGGCTGTGGATCTGGATGCAAACGGTAAGCCCACCAAGTGGATGGTAGAGAACAGTTGGGGAGTCAACAACGGTGCACAGGGTCACCTGATCATCACCGACGAATGGTTCGATGCTTATACATTCCGTTTGGTTGTAAACAAGAGGTACGTACCGGCCAAGGTGCTCGACATCCTGAAGACCACGCCCATACGCCTACCCGCATGGGATCCCATGTTTGCCCCCGAGCAATAAGCTCTCCCCCTACAAAAGCATTCTTGTCCTTAGGACAATTAAAACAAATCCCTCAGCAGGTCGGCCTTGCTGAGGGATTTGTTTATCCACTAATATCGCTTAACTTATGCTTGCAACGACCCACTACACGTGGATCTTCTACCTTAGAAAAATAACCTTGTACATCCATAACCCGAAGATAACTCTATTTTGATGCGATTGCCCTGATTTTTTCTCTCAAAGCGAATCGGGGATAAAAAAACTTTGTATTTTTGCCCCAAAGCAAGAAATCAAAAACAATACTATCGAATATGGAAATCAAAAAATCGCCTAAGGCCGACTTGGAAAAAGGAAAAGGCTTAAACTTCCTTTTGGGCCTTGTCGTAGCACTCGCGATCGTGTATGTTGCTTTGGAATATCGTACCTACGATAAGATAGAGACTTATACACGTGATAAAGTGGATATTGCAGACATGGAGGAAACCATCCTGCTGGAAGAAAATGAACCGGAGCCCGAACAACCGGAACCGGAACAGCCACAACAACAGGAAGTGCAGCTGCCTGAAGAATTCAAAGTAGTGGACAATACACAGAAAGTAGAGAAAATTGCTTTGGTTTCTGTCGATGAAAGCAAGCCTTTGCCTCCGCCTACGCAAGTTGCCCCTGTAAAGGTTGAAGAAGAAGAAGACAAAATCCACGAAGTGGTAGAAAGTCCGGCAGAGTTTCCGGGTGGTAGTTCAGCTCTTTATAAATGGCTTGGCAAGAATTTGGTCTATCCCGAGCAGGCTGCCGAAATGGGCGTCCAAGGTAAGGTGATCGTTCGTTTCGTAGTCGAAAAGGATGGTTCTATTAGTCAGGCTACTGTCGTTAAGGGCATCGACCCCGCACTTGACAAGGAAGCCCTTCGCGTGATACAGGCTATGCCCAAGTGGAAGCCCGGTATGCAGCAGGGGCGAGCAGTCCGTATGCGCTGTACCCAGCCCGTCCAATTCAAGCTGCAATAAGCACGCTCCGATCTTTCTGTGCTCAAGCGAAGAAGACGTAAAAGTGGGCTTTTATCCTTGTAGCCAAATCATTTCTTAGAGAATACAAAAGGCTCCCTGTCCTTGCTCTTAGGACAGGAAGTTTTTTTTTATTTTTGTTCTCCCATAATCATCCTACTAATTTACAGCACTATGCATACTTTCGAAGACCTGAGAGAAATAATCGAACAGGAGATAGCGTCACAACCCTATGATCAGAGAAAACCCGATGGCCTCTTCCAACCTATATCCTATATTTTGAGGCTCGGAGGCAAGCGAGTCCGCCCTACCCTCGCATGTATCGCCTGCGAGATGTTCGGTGGTGATTATAAGCCTGCCCTCGAAGTGGCCATGGCTATTGAAACTTACCATAACTTCACCTTACTGCATGACGATCTCATGGACAAATCTTCCATGAGAAGAGGCAAAGAAACCGTTCATCATCGGTGGGGGGATAATACAGCTATTCTCTCCGGCGATGCCATGACCATTGCCGCCTACGAGCATTTGGCCAAAGTAGATAGTCGGCTACTGCCTGTCCTTTTGCCCTTGTTCAATCGTATGGCTATGGAGATTTGCCAAGGACAACAGTACGATATGGACTTCGAACGGCGGGACTTTGTAGCCGAGGACGAGTACCTGGAGATGATTCGTTTGAAGACGGCAGTTCTCTTGGCTACAGCTCTCAAGATGGGGGCTATAGCAGGAGGAGCAGATATCGAGAAAGCAGATATTCTCTATCGCTATGGCATACATATCGGCTTGTCTTTCCAATTGGAGGACGACCTCCTCGATGTGTATGGCGATCCCATTATCCTCGGCAAGAAAATCGGCGATGATATAGCTTGTAATAAAAAGACGATGCTTCTGATCAAAACCCTTGAGATGGCTCAGGGAGAGGAGCTGAATCTCCTCAGAGAATCTCTTTTGATGCCGGATGCGCAACGAGAAGAAAAGATCCGGGCCGTGACAGGTATTTATAATCGTTTGGGGATTCGCCCGATCGTGGAAGACCTGATTGATTATCACAACTGTTTGGCCGAAAAAGCTCTTGACGAACTGGGTCTTGATGAGAGCACAACCAAGCCATTGAGAGAACTGATCGGTACCCTCCGTAACAGAAAATCATAAGAAATAGCCCCCTTTGTAACAATACATCGGAGTATGTAAAGAAGATTGCTTCTTATTCGCTCTCGCTCTATGATGCTCATCGATACCCATACGCATGTCTATGAACCCCAGTTCGACGATGATGTCGAGCAAGTAATTCTTGCTGCCAAGGAAGCCGGTCTCATTCATCTCATCATGCCGAATATCGATGTAGAAAGTATCGCGCGTATGCAGGGAGTCCTCTCTCGGCATCCAGGTTATGTATCCGAGGCCATGGGCCTACATCCAACTTCGGTGCGAGATGATTTTCGGGAACAACTCACCCTCATTCGGCGCGAACTGCATACCCGTTCATTTGTAGCTATAGGAGAAATCGGTATCGATTTGTATTGGGATAAGACATTCGAAGCGGAGCAGGTCGAGGCCTTTCTTGCTCAGATGGAGTGGAGTATGGCTTATGACTTGCCTATTATTATACATTCTCGCGAGGCATGGGATGTGGTATTTGCCTGTTTGGACAGATTTCCATCCGATAAGATCCGAGGTGTTTTTCATAGTTTTTCGGGTGATGAAGTCGATCTTCGACGAGCATTGTCATATCCTCATTTCTATATAGGTATCAATGGCACTGTAACATTCAAAAAAAATACACTCCCGGTCTTATTGCCTCAGATACCTCTCGATCGGCTTCTGCTCGAAACGGATTCGCCTTACTTGGCACCCATCCCGAAAAGAGGTCGCCGCAATGAACCTGCTTATTTGGTGCATACAGCTACTTTCATTGCGCATATCCTCGGATTGGATCCGGATATTTTGGCTGAAAAAACGACCCGAAATGCATGTCGTTTTTTCGGGTTTCGGCTTGAAGAGGGAAAAGTTATTCGTCCGATTTAAGTGTTCCGACAGAAAAATGTGCTCGAAAATAGGGATGGAATGATGAAAAAAACATAGTTTTGCGGATGAATCCGATAACTACATTGTAGTGATCGATAATCCTCCCACCCATAATTCGAGGTTATGAGGCTGATGCATAAGGCTATAGCCACGCCCAAGTTCATGGGGAGGGAGTTTTTGCTGGAATGACAAGGAGAGGTGCTCGAGTGGTTGAAGAGGCACGCCTGGAAAGTGTGTAAACGCCGAAAGCGTTTCGCGGGTTCGAATCCCGCTCTCTCCGCACAGAAGATCAATAAGTAACAAACAATAAAAACGAAAAGTACTAATCTAAACAAAGACTCGCGATGAAAAAGTTATTTGCAACAATTGCATGTGTGGCCTTTATGTCAGTAGGCTTCATGACTCAAGCTTTCGCTCAAGATGCAGCAGCTGATTCGGTCACTTCAGCAGCTATAGAGACTGCTGCAGTAGAAGAGGAAGCTCCTGCAGTTGAAACACTCCCTGCAGCTGAAGAAGCTTCTTTCCACCAAGCATTGAAGAAAAAATTTATCGAAGGTGGCCCCGAGTTTATGTCCACTGTAGCAATTGCTCTTATTCTTGGTTTGGCTATTTGCCTTGAGCGTATTATCTATCTGAATTTGGCTGATACCAACAACGAAAAACTGCTTGCTGATATTGACAAAGCTCTTGAGCGCGGTGATGTAGAAGGAGCCAAGACGATTGCTCGTGATACTCGCGGTCCTGTAGCATCAATCGCTTACCAAGGTCTGATGCGTATCGATCAGGGAGTAGATATTGTAGAACGCTCTATCGTTTCTTATGGTGGTGTTCAGAGTGGTTTGCTCGAAAAGAATCTCTCTTGGATTACTCTCTTTATCGCCATGGCTCCTTCACTTGGATTCTTGGGTACGGTAGTAGGTATGGTGATGGCATTCGACAAGATCGAGCGCGTAGGTGATATCAGCCCGACGGTTGTAGCCGGTGGTATGAAAGTGGCTTTGATCACTACTATCGGTGGTCTTATCGTAGCTTTGATCCTTCAAGTATTCTACAACTATATCCTTTCTAAGGTAGAAACTATCCTCAACAAGATGGAAGATGCATCTATCACATTGCTCGACTCCATCATCAAGTACAACGTGAAATTCAAAAAATAATAACAGATATGGCTGTTACTAAAATAAGAAAAGTATCCAGCTGGACTCTCATTTCCATTGTGACCATCAGCGTTATCGTTGTTTTGGCATTCTTCTTTGGAGGAAATCACGTGGAGGGAGAGAGGACGATCTATCACCAGACCGGCATGCTGCTTACTTGGTCATATATTCTATTCGGGGCTGCCGTATTGGCCACTTTGTTCTTTTCCTTTGGCTCTTTTGCAAAGGGCTTCAAGAACAACCCCAAGAGAGCTATGATGTCACTTGCATCTTTCATTCTCTTGGTTGTCGTGTTGCTTATCGGCTATGCAGCGGGTAGTACTGAGGCTATGACCAGCCTCAATGCAGATTCTGCCCAATACAACACACCGGGTTGGTTGAAGGTTACGGATATGTGGCTTTACACCATCTACACCTTAGGTATTCTTGTAATTTTGGCAACAATTTGGGGTGCAGCCCGCAAGTCACTGAAGCGTTGATCGTGTAATCAATTATAAAAGAAAACAGAAAGCACTATGGCAAGAAAGAAAAGAAAAACGCCCGGCATTAACGGATCATCATCGGCCGATATCGCTTTTATGTTGCTTATCTTCTTTTTGATTACCACATCAATGGATACGGATATGGGGCTTACTCGTCGTTTGCCACCGCTCTCTCCCAACAAAGAAAAACAACCCGACATCGAGATCAATGACCGCAATATCATGCGTATATTGGTCAATAAGAATGACGAGATCATATTGTTGAAAAAGGGAGCTACGGGATCACAGGATCAGATTATCCCCGTAAAGCTGAATGATTTAAGACGGATTACCAAAGAGTTCATTGCCAACCCTTCTAACCGTGCCGATCTTCCTGAAAAGGAAATGCGCGAAGTGACAGGACTTGGAACAATGGAGCTGGTTACTTCATCTTATGCTATTTCAATCAAAAACCAGATTGAAACTAGCTATCAGATGTACATCAGTGTACAAAACGAACTCATTGCTGCATATAATGAGGTATGGGACGAATTTGCGCAGAAGCATTTCCGCAAGCCATACAAGGAGCTTACTCCTTCCAAGCAGAAAGCTGTTTTAGAAGCATATCCGTTGCACATTTCAGAAATGCCGTTGTCTAATCTCAAGTAAAGAATAAGGAACAAAATGGGAAAGTTTAATAAGTCCGGCGGGCGCGAGATGCCCGAACTCAATACCTCGTCACTACCTGACTTGGTGTTCGCGTTCCTCTTCTTTATCATGATGGTAACGACGATTCGTGAGGTGACGCCCAAGGTGTCGTACAGCAACCTCCCCAAAGCGACTGAATTGACAAAGCTCGAAGAAAAGTCATTGGTTACATTCGTATATATCGGTAAACCTAATGAGGCCTATCAGGCTATGTACGGAACCAAGCCTTGTATTCAGCTGAATGATCAGATTACGCAGGATCCAGGTGCTGTGTACACATACGTTAAGCAAGAGGAAAGCAAGATTAAAGATGAGCGCAAGAAACTTATGACGATATCCATCAAGGGAGACAGAGATACCAAGATGCATATCTTCGAACAAGTAAAATATGAGCTTCGCCGCGCTGATGCTTTGAATATCAACTATTCGGCTCGTAAGGATACCAAATAGGACCTTCGTAGAAGAATAAACACCTTTATAAAAAGGCTGTGTCATGTGAGGAAACTTACGACACAGCCTTTTTCTTTACCTCTCTGTCATAAAGTTTCTTAGCAAGTGTAAGAATGTTTTTCAGACTCTGGCGAACAAAAAAATACACGAAAACGGGTTTTTTGTGCAAAAATCAGCCCGAAAATTTGTTGTGTAACGCAAAAGCGGATAACTTTGGCACAGAAAAAGGCTTATGACAGATATCCATCCGCCCCTCCTCCTCATCGATACCTCCACGCGTGTTTGCTCAGTGGCGGTCGCTGCCACAGGTGCTATCATCTCACAACGGGTTAGCCATGTGGGGAATGCGCACGCTGCTAATATCGGTGTATTCGTACAGGAGGTTTTGACAGAGGCAGCAGGCTTAGGTGTAAAGCCTTCCATAGTGGCCCTAAGTTCGGGCCCGGGATCCTACACCGGCCTACGCATAGGATCGTCCATTGCCAAGGGAATATGCTTCGGCATGGGAATACCCCTCGTCTCTGTTCCTACTCTGGAGTTGATAGCAGAGGCTGCGCGCCCAGTATCTCAATCCGATTGGTTGATTTGCCCAATGATCGATGCCAGACGCATGGAGGTTTACACGGCTCTTTTCGACTCGAGTGGCAAAGCACTTACCGATACCCAGCCTCTGGTGATAGATAAAAACTCTTTTTCCCAAGAACTCCAACAGCGCAATATCCTATTCGTCGGAGATGGAGCAGAAAAGTGTCGTCCTATTCTTTCACATCCTAACGCTCATTTCACGGAAGAGGTCATCCATCCTCTCGCCTCACATATGCTTCGTCCGGCATTATTACGTATCGGGGCATCGGCTTATGAGGATGTAGCCTATTGGCAGCCCTTCTACTTGAAAGAGTTTGTGGCCACCGTAGCTAAAAACAAAGTAATCCCGACTACTGAAACATTATAAAGCCTATCAAGAAAGATCATACAGAATAGCGAAAGGCTACAATCAAACTAGATAATACTCAAACTCAAAACGAAAATAAACACTCATGAAGATTATCGTTCTTGCTAAACAGGTGCCTGATACCCGTAATGTGGGTAAGGATGCCATGAAAGCCGACGGTACCGTAAATCGTTCCGTCTTGCCGGCTATCTTCAATCCCGAAGACCTCAATGCTTTGGAACAGGCTCTGCGTGTCAAGGAAGCCATGCCTGGTACGACCGTTCATATTCTCACGATGGGACCTCCTCGTGCAGCAGACATCATACGCGAAGCCATGTATCGTGGTGCCGATGGTGGCTACTTGCTTACAGACAGAGCTTTTGCCGGTGCCGATACTTTGGCTACCAGCTATGCCCTTGCTACAGCTATTCGCCATATCGGATCACCCGATCTGATCATCTCCGGCCGTCAGGCTATCGATGGCGATACAGCCCAAGTGGGACCACAGGTGGCAGAGAAGCTCGGACTTCCGCAAGTGACCTATGCTGAAGATATTCTGAAAGTAGACGCCAAGAGCATCGAAATCAAGCGCCGTCTTGAGCGTGGTGTAGAGACCGTTGTCGCTTCAATGCCTTTGGTCGTAACGGTAAACGGCTCCTCAGCTCCGTGTCGTCCGCGCAATGCCAAGTTGCTCCAACGATATAAATATGCGCGTACAGCCTCCGAATCCAAAGATGCGACAGAGGAAATCAAAGCTCTCTTAGACAAACGTGCAGGCTTGCATATTGTAGAGTTGAGTGCAGCGGAAGTAGGGGCAGACCTTTCTCAATGCGGTCTGTCAGGTTCGCCCACGAAGGTGAAACATATTGAGAGTGTTGTGTTCCAAGCCAAAGAGGCCAAACGAATGCTCCCCGAAGATGGAGAGATCGAGGCCCTGATGCAGGAACTTATTGCTAATCATACAATCGGATAAGATAGATCATGAACAATCTTTTTGTATATCTCGAAATAGAGGCAGGCATCGTTCAAGACGTAAGCCTCGAATTGCTGACCAAAGGCCGCTCATTGGCTTCTACCTTAGGCCGCCAACTGGAAGCCATTGCTATCGGCCAGTGTGTCGATGGCGTTGCCGAACAGGTATTTCCTTACGGAGTGGACAAACTGCATGTGTTCGAAGATGATCGTTTGGAACATTATATGACACTCCCTTTTACTTCTATCGTAACGAAGTTCTTCGAAGAGGAAAAACCTCAAATCGCTTTGATGGGTGCCACTTCCGTTGGACGTGACCTCGGACCCCGTGTTTCATCTGCGTTGGGTAGCGGTCTGACAGCCGACTGTACCTCCCTTGAAATAGGCGATCACGAAGACAAGAAAGAAGGAAAGGTCTACAAAAACCTGCTCTATCAAATCCGTCCCGCATTCGGTGGAAATATCGTAGCCACTATCATCAATCCCGATTGCCGTCCTCAGATGGCTACGGTACGGGAAGGTGTAATGAAGAAAGAAATTCTTTCGGCAGACTACAAAGGCGAAGTTGTTCGCCATTCTGTAGCTGATTATGTCAAAGCCGAAGACTTCGCTGTAAGCATCATCGAGCGTCATATAGAAGCAAGCAAATCCAACCTCAAGGCTTCACCCATTGTCGTTGCCGGTGGTTACGGAGTGGGAAGCAAAGAAAACTTTGCTCTTTTACAGGATCTGGCAGCCGTTTTAGGAGGTGAAGTAGGAGCCTCACGTGCAGCTGTAGATGCCGGTTTTGCCGATCATGACATGCAAATCGGACAAACGGGTATTACCGTACGTCCCAAACTCTATATCGCTTGCGGCATCAGCGGACAGATCCAGCACATCGCCGGTATGCAGGAAAGTTCTATCATCATTGCGATCAACAATGACCCCAATGCTCCTATCAACGCTATTGCCGACTACGTGATTACGGGAAGCATCGAAGAAGTGATTCCCAAAATGATTACTTATTACAAGAAGAACAGCAAGTAACAGAGAAGATTATGGCTAATTATTATACAGACACCCCGCAGCTCAGGTACCACCTGAATCACCCGCTGATGCGTCGCATCGTGGAGTTGAAAGAGAGAGGCTATACGCAGAAAGAAGAGTTCGACTACGCTCCGCTCAATTTCGAAGATGCCATGGACAGCTACGAGCAGGTGCTCGAAATCGTTGGCGAGATATGTGGCGATATCATCGCGCCCAACGCTGAAAGCGTAGATCGCGAAGGCCCTACGCTCCATGATGGCCGCGTTACATATGCAGCCGGCACAAAGCAGAATCTCAAGGCCATCACAGATGCGGGCCTCATGGGTATCTCCATGCCTCGCCGTTATGGCGGTCTCAATTTCCCCATCACCCCTTATATCATGGCTGCAGACATCGTATCACGTGCCGACGCAGGCTTTGAAAATATCTGGGGATTGCAGGACTGTGCTGAGACACTCTATGAATTCGGGAATGAAGATCAGCGCGAGCGTTTCATTCCTCGTGTTTGTGCCGGTGAGACCATGTCAATGGACCTGACCGAGCCGGATGCCGGATCCGACCTGCAAGCCGTCATGCTGAAAGCCACCTATTCCGAAGCAGACGGATGCTGGTATCTGAACGGGGTAAAGCGCTTCATCACCAATGGCGACTCACACATCCACCTCGTATTGGCACGAAGCGAAGACGGCACCACGGATGCCCGCGGTCTCTCTATGTTCATTTACGACCATGGTGATGGCGGAGTGACCGTACGTCGTACCGAAAACAAAATGGGTATCAAGGGTGCCCCTACTTGCGAACTTGTCTTCAAGAATGCCAAAGCAGAGCTTTGCGGAGACCGTAAGATGGGGCTTATCAAGTACGTAATGGCGCTGATGAATGGTGCTCGTCTGGGTATCATGGCACAGTCGGTAGGTCTGTCGGAAGCAGCTTTCCGTGAAGCCCACTCCTATGCCCTCGATCGCAAGCAGTTCGGCAAGCCTATCATTGCTTTTGCTCCCGTTTACGAGATGCTTTCTCTCATCCGTGCCAAAGCCGATGCTTCGCGTGCCATGCTATACGAAACCAGCCGCTTCGTCGATATGTACAAGGTGCTGGAGGATATCAGCCGTGAGCGCAAATTGACTCCCGAAGAGCGTACGGAAATGAAGCACTTCAGTCGTCTGGCAGATGCCTATACCCCTATGGGCAAGGGTATGACCTCCGAGTTTGCCAATCAGAACGTATACGACTGTGTTCAGATCCACGGTGGTAGCGGCTTCATGAAGGACTACACCTGCGAGCGTCTCTACCGCGATGTACGTATCACGAACATCTATGAAGGTACCACACAGTTGCAGGTCGTAGCAGCTATTCGCCATATTACGACAGGCACTTACATCGCTCGTATCCGTGAAGAGTACCAGCAGACAGAGGTTAAGCCCGAATTGCAACCGATGAAAGAAGCTCTGGCTCGTATGACCGACCGTGCCGAAGCACTGATAGCATTCGTAACAGAACAGAAAGATCAGGAGCTGCTCGATTTCCAGGCACGTCGGCTTGTAGAGATGACTGCCCACGCAGTCTTCGGTCATCTGCTGATGTTGGCTGCCAATGACGATGATTCATTCCGTCAGTCAGCAGAGGTATATCTTCGTTATGGTCAGGCTGAGCAAGAGAAGATCGATAGCTACGTACGCGCTTTCCGTCCGGAAGAACTCACGTTCTATAGCCGTTGCTCTCGTCCCGAATAATCAGAAACACAATATACTGAGCCTAAAGAGGCTGCCCCCTAACTCTATGGGGACAGCCTCTTTTGTTTATACTCCGAGGATTTTGAGTATAAAAGGATCCTTCATACAGTTTCCTCTCTCCTATACAGAGACTCTCGCACGGTATTCCCCCGACGAGACCTTTGCAAAACACTGTAATTTGAATCTCGATCCAAACCTATCCCTGTATCAACTTTTTCAGTACACGTCACGACGATTTACCGCCCCGAAAAACGTGGGGCGTAAAAGTTTTTCTTTTGGTTCGGGAGAAAAAAAAATATCGAGCCAGAACGAAAAAGTTCTCACTCCACTTTTCACAAAAACACGAAAAACAATCGCAGCTTTTATCGTTCCAAAATTCCTGAAAGCAACCTTACGGAAAGAGACGAACAGTGGGCTTATTATTCGTATTTTCGTGCATGAATTTCGTGTGCTCTGTCGGGACATGATCCGAGGGATAGACCGCAGACCCTTAATTGGACAAAGGAAGTAGCAATAGGAATAGGAAAAGAAAGATGAAAGAAGAGCTGCAGCATTTGCCTCAAGACGAAGATCTCCACCCGTTCCTCCCTGACGATACGGAGGGAACATCCGAACGTTATTGGCAAGGGGAGGTATACGACCATGAGTGTAGCTACGAAATCCAAGAAGGCGACGATGAAGTTCTCCTTCCTCCGATGCCGGAGGATCTTTCTAATGAGACCGATATACCATCCCTACATACACCGGAGGCGATCCTACAGCACTATTGGGGCTATGCTTCGTTCAGACCGATGCAGCTCCCGATCATCGAATCCGTTCTGGCAGGGCAAGACACTCTGGGACTACTACCCACGGGGGGCGGCAAGAGCATCACGTTTCAGGTACCCGGGTTGCTACTGCCGGGGCTGGCTCTCGTGGTAACTCCTCTGATCGCACTGATGCGGGATCAGGTCATGGGACTGCGCCAAAAGGGTATCAAGGCAGCGGCCGTGCATGCAGGAATGACACGGGAGAAGATCATCACTACGCTCGACAATTGTATTTATGGTCGCTACAAGTTCCTATACGTATCACCCGAACGTCTGAACTCGGATCTTTTCCTCAGTCGACTGCATGCTCTCAGGGTGAGTCTGCTGGTTGTAGATGAATGCCACTGCATATCACAGTGGGGATACGACTTCCGTCCGGCTTACCTCACGATAGCGGATATCAGGACGGCTTTGCCGGAAGTTCCCGTTTTGGCACTGACTGCCACAGCGACACTGCCGGTGATCGAGGATATACAGCGCATCCTTCAATTTCCGGAGTCGAATGTGCTGAGGAAAAGTTTTTTCCGTCCCAACCTCTCATACTCCATCCGCAGGACAGCCGACAAAGAGACAATGCTCCTCCATATCCTGAGCCGCGTGGACGGTTCGGCTATTGTCTACTGTCGGAATCGCGACAAAACGCGCGATTTAGCTCGCTTCCTCTGTGAAAACGGATTTTCGGCTGACTTCTATCACGCCGGTCTGAACCACGTAACACGAGAGATCCGGCAAAAGAGTTGGATGGAGGGAGAAACGCGCATCATCGTCTGCACGAATGCTTTCGGGATGGGTATAGACAAGCCCGATGTTAGATTGGTAGTTCACACAGAGATGCCTTCTTCTCTCGAAGAGTATTTCCAAGAGGCAGGCCGAGCCGGTCGCGATGGGGAGAGGGCTTATGCCGTGTTATTGGCCGGGGATGACGATTTGTTCAACCTGAAAAGACGAGTGAGCAACGAGTTTCCTCCGAGGGAATATATCTCCACTGTGTATAATCGGATTTGCAACTATCTGCATGTGGGAGAAGGGGAAGGCTTCGAGCGGTCTTTCGACTTCGACATCGATGCTTTTTGTAGGAATTTCAAGATGTTTCCGACACAGGTTTTGGCTGCGATTCGTATCCTCGATGTAGCCGGAATTTGGGAATATAAGGAGGAAAAATCGCGCTCACGCCTGACCATGCAGGTTCGGCGCGATGAACTGTACCGAATGAGAAGCGAACAGGTGTCGGACAGCATACTGGCAGCCCTGATGAGGACATACGACGGGCTGTTTGCAGATTATGTTTCCATAGTGGAAAGCGAATTGGCCGAGAAGACTGGGCTTAGTGTGGATCAGGTCTACCAGCAACTCCTCATTCTGAACAAAGCCGGTATAGTGAACTATATTCCACAGAAGAATCTGCCACGGATTTATTTCCTCACAAGACGTGAGGATGCAGAATTGCTTCGAATACCTCGTTCGGCTTACGAAGAGCGTCGCGATCGGCTCAAAGCGCGGATCGATCAATCGCTCCGCTACATAGAGGAAGAAAACACTTGCCGCAGCCGAATGCTTTTGGCCTACTTCGGAGAGGAACAATCTCACAACTGCAAGCTATGCGACGTATGTCTAAGGAGGAAAGAGGGGGAACTACACCACTACGAAGTGGACGACTTACTACACTTCCTCGAGGAACGCCTGACAGAAAGCAACCCCTACGTACTAATTGCAGACATCTGCCAAAAGCTGCAGCACCATCCGGATGTAATACTGAAGGCAATACGTTTCATCATGAAAGAGTCCTGGCAATACTCCACCGACGGCGATGCCGTCTTCCTAACTCACAAGCTCCCAGGCGGCCTCAAGCTCTAAACTCTGCCGCACACTTCTTCGCCAGGAGAAAAATAATCAGTCGAAAACAGGGAACCAAAAAAGGAGAGAGTCTCTGTATGTTAGAGACTCTCTCCTTGACTCGGGGAAATAATACCCCTCTTCTTCTTAAAAAACGGCGGCGTCCTACTCTCCCACTATTACGCAGTACCATCGGCACCGTTGGGCTTAACTTCTCTGTTCGGAATGGGAAGAGGTGGATCCCCAACGTTATAACCACCTGAATACCTCTAAAAAAGGCAATCGACATATCGAAAGACTAAGAAATAAAATCATC
>NZ_KB899169.1 GCF_000378065.1 Porphyromonas gulae DSM 15663
CTAGCTATGGCCTTTAATCTGAAGAAACTATGGGCTAAGCTTGCTCGAAAGGCGAAAAACACCCCGAAAAGACCTATATCAACCCTCAATCTCGGCCTCATGCCCTTCTTCCTACTCGAAAGACACAAAAATATCCCTCAAAGGCTAAAACTGGTGGCTTAACCAACACCAAACCGAAAAGAAAAGGGGCTGCGCCAAAAATGAATTTTGACACAGCCCCTTTTTCTCTTTTACCAGTCGGGGTGACTGGATTCGAACCAGCGACCACACGCCCCCCAGACGCGTACTCTAACCGGGCTGAGCTACACCCCGCTTGCTTATTGCGTTGCAAAGGTAGGTTTTTTTATTTACCCTCCAAGAGTTTCGCGATAAAAATCGAAACATTCGTGCAACATTTTCTCCGTTATCTCACATGGTTCCGCCGGTAAGCCTATCCCTTTGAGGGGAATGAGCCTGATTTTGCCTTCCAGATTCTTCTTATCCTTCATGCAAAAAGCGGTCAGAGCCGGATATTGCTTACAGGTGAAAAAGAAGGGTGAGTAGTATTCTTTGGACCATGAGACCAGCGAGTAGAGGATCTCCCGAGGAAAACCATGTGCCACCACCGAATAATAGAGTTCGCAGATAAGGCCGATCATGACCGCATGGCCATGCGAGAGGCCTACATTTCCCGGTAGGCTATAGGAAAAGCTCTCTACCGCATGCCCGATGGTATGTCCCAGATTGAGTATGCTTCTAAGCCCGGATTCGTGCAAGTCCCGATTTACTATCGACTCCTTGAAAGCTACGCTATGCCGAACGATCTCTTCCCATGCCTTCATATTATTACCGAACGGATCGAAAGATATGACTCCCTTCCACTCATTCGCTCCCATGAGAAGAGCATGCTTTATCAATTCTGCATATCCCGACAGCAGTTCACGGTCGGGTAGGGTAGAGAGGAAAGCACAGTCGTAGAAGACTGCTTCCGGCAGATGGAAAGTGCCTATTTCATTTTTGACGCCTTCGAAGTCTATGCCTGTCTTCCCTCCGACCGAAGCATCTACCATCCCCATCAGCGTTGTGCTGAGGTTTACCGTTCGGATACCTCGCTTATAGACCGAAGCGACGAAGCCGCCCAAGTCCGTAATGGTACCGCCTCCTATATTCAATAGTAGAGAGTGGCGCGAAGCACCTCTTTCGCTCAGCCATCGCCATAGGGGCAGGCAGTTTTCCCACTGTTTGATCGTTTCCCCTCCGGAGAGCAAATACCAATCATCCGCGGCCGTTAGTGCTCTGATCGCAGCAATTCGCTCTGCATGCAGCGTTGCCACTGCCTCGTCGCACAAAACGAACAATCGGTCGTAAGCTATACCCGACAGTGCAGGTACCAGCTTACGACCGATAATATCTGTTCCGACGATGACCACAGGCTACAGGGGGATCAGTCCGTTAGCTCCGCTTCGGTCAGTATCTGCTGAATGGCAGCAGGCAGTCCTTTGGGATTCTTGCCGCCCGCCGTAGCAAAGTGAGGCTGTCCGCCACCACCGCCCTGTATGTGCTTGGCGGCAGTTCGCACCAGTTTGGCTGCATTCATTCCTCCCTCCGTGAGGTCTTTCGAGAGCATCACTGTCAGTGCGCATTTTTCGCCACCTTCGGTCGTTCCTGCTATGAGGACGAAGCTCTCTTGCAGTTCGCCGGCTATCTGGAAAGCTATATCCTTGGCCGTCTCTGCCTCCATGATCTCCTGAAAGAGGAAAAGACGGATGCCACGGCGACGAACGTCCTGCTCGAGAAGCGACTTTTTGAACTTCAGCATGCGTTCGTGCTTCATGTCCGCTATCTGTTTTTTCAGACTTGCATCCTCTTCGAGCATTTTCTTGATGGACTTGATCAGGTTCGGATTGTTGTTGAACAGCTCCTTTACAGCCAGCAGAATATCTTCTTTCTCGTATATGAAACGTTCGGCACCGATGCCCGTTACGGCTTCAATTCGACGAACTCCCGATGCTATCGAACTTTCCGTAACGATACGGAATGTCCCGATCATGCCGGTAGAGGGAATGTGCGTACCTCCGCACAACTCTACCGAAGAGCCATATTTGAGTACACGCACTTCTTCGCCATACTTCTCTCCGAAGAGGGCCATGGCTCCCATAGCCTGTGCTTCGGCAATCGGCACATCGCGAAACTCTTCCCGTTGGAAGTCGGCACGTATCCGCTCGGATACCAATTCTTCCACCTTTCGGATCTCCTCCGGAGACATCTTGCCGAAGTGGGAGAAGTCGAAACGAAGCACCTCCGGACTGACGAACGAACCCTTCTGCTCCACATGCGTTCCGAGGACTTCGCGCAGAGTTTCGTGCAGCAAGTGCGTAGCCGTATGGTTGGCCTCTGCCTGGCGGCGTTTGTCCTGATTGATCCGTGCCACGAAAGTATCCGTCGTGCTTTCGGGCAATTTCTTCATCAGGTGTACCGAGAGGTTGTTTTCGCGTTTCGTGTCGAATACATCATAGGCTACACCCGACTCGTCGATCAGCTGACCGCTGTCGCCTACCTGTCCACCCATCTCCGCATAGAAAGGAGTGTCCGAGAGTACCACCTGAAAGTATTCCTTGTTTTTCTGCTTCACCTGACGGTAGCGCAGGATCTCTGTTTCCGTTTCGGTGAAGTCGTATCCTGAGAATTTGGATTCACCCTCACGCAGCACTACCCAGTCGCCGGCTTCTACGGCAGCGGCATTGCGGGCACGCTCTTTTTGCTTCTGCATCTCCGTGTCGAAGCCTGATTCGTCCACCGTCATTCCATTTTCCGATAGGATCAGGGCTGTGAGGTCGAGGGGGAATCCGAACGTATCGTACAATTCGAAGGCAGCGGCACCGTCCAATACGGTGGAGCCGGCAGCCTTATTGTCGGCTATTTTTTTCTCCAGCAGGCGGATACCCGTTTCCAGTGTACGCAGGAAGCTCTCTTCCTCTTCTTTGATCACGCGGCTGATCAGTTCGCGCTGTGCTTGCAATTCGGGATAAGCATCGCCCATTGTATCGATCAGTGTCGGCAGCAATCGGTACATGAACGCTTCGCGGCAGTGCAGGAAGGTGTAGCCGTAGCGAACCGCACGGCGCAGGATACGGCGAATGACATAGCCGGCTTTGGCATTGGAGGGCAATTGGCCGTCCGTGATGGCAAAGGCGATAGTCCGGATGTGGTCGGCCACTACGCGCATGGCTATATCCGAGGCGGAATCCTCTCCGTATCCGATCCCCGTCATCGTAGCCAAAGCATGGATAAGGGGTTGGAAGACATCCGTATCGTAATTGGAAGTCTTGCCCTGCAAGGCCATACACAGACGCTCGAATCCCATGCCCGTATCGATCACCTTGTGTGGCAGAGGCGTCAGGGAAGAATCGGCTTTCCGATTGTATTGCATGAAGACGAGGTTCCATATCTCGATGACCTGTGGATGGCTCTTATTGATCAGCTCCAAACCGTTTATTTGGGCACGCTCTTCGTCCGAACGCAGGTCGATATGTATTTCCGAGCAGGGACCGCAGGGGCCGGTATCGCCCATTTCCCAGAAGTTGTCGTGCTTATTACCGTTGATGATTCGCTCTTCGGGCAGAAATTGTGCCCAGTAAGATGCTGCCTCATCATCGCGGTCAAGGCCTTCTTCGGGGCTGCCTTCGAATACGGTAGCATAGAGACGCTGAGGATCCAGACCCAATACCGTCACCAAGTATTCCCAAGCCCATTCGATGGCTTCTTTCTTGAAGTAATCGCCGAACGACCAGTTGCCGAGCATCTCGAACATGGTATGATGATAGGTGTCATGGCCTACCTCTTCGAGGTCGTTGTGCTTGCCGCTTACACGCAGACACTTCTGCGAGTCTGCTACACGAGTGTATTTAGCCTCGGTATTTCCGAGTATGATGTCTTTGAACTGATTCATGCCGGCATTGGTGAACATGAGCGTAGGGTCGCCTTTGATCACCATGGGGGCAGAGGGAACGATTTTATGACCTTTTGAGGCAAAAAAAGTCTTGAACGACTCTCTGATTTCTTTTGACGTGAGCATATTCGATTGCACGTAGTAGGTTGTTATTCTTTGATAATGAGGACAAAAATACGAATTTCTTTCCTCACATATTCCAGTCTCAAATGTGACAGTTTGGTTACGGATTAAATTTTAGGATGAAAACTATCGAAATGTGTTCTTTTATTTCTATATAGCGTATTGAGATATTCTATATGCAATAGGTTTGGCAAAGGGGGGCTCAATGCTCTTTCTTGATCGGTCGGAACAGTTTCTACTGATTCTTTAGAACCAACGACTTAATGCCCCGCAAATGCTGTTTTTCTCCTCGGACCACCAACTCTTAGCACAGACCCTATCGTTATGAAGACCTGCTGAATACAGAATCCAACCTCGTGCCCAAGCGTCTGGGAGAATAGGTCGTAGCTGATATTGCCTATATCGTTTAAATGGTGTGGCTTCACCGATCTTTCCTGGTGAATGCACACAGCCAAAATGTGTAAACCTATAATTGACTTTAGATAAAACGCCACAAATTAAATCTCAGATTTAACCTCTTTGATCGTCGGCTTTTTAGGTATCACTATTTTATGTGGATAATTTTTTTACAGGGAAAATAATGTGCTCCTATATTGAAATTTGATTTATAATTGTAATATTGCAGAATAAATAAGACATATTATGTTTGAGAATTTTAAGAAGATAAAGATAAAGGGTGGATACTTTGACGAGGAGACGGAACTGGAACTGTTCAAAGGAGATGCACCTTTGAGTATCATTTATGGACGCAATGGTAGTGGAAAGAGCACTATAGCCCTTTGTTTGAAACAGTTATCAGAGAGCGAAGAAGAGCGAGCTAAACGTGAGGAAGTGCCATTGGATAAAGAAATAGACTATACTGTGAGCAGCGAGATACCTATAGCAGATAAGTATAAACGGGATGTGTTCGTATTTGACGAAGATTTTGTCCAGAACAATGTAAGGGTGAAGAATGATGGACTGAATGCTATAGTGATGCTAGGTGAGCAGGTAGAATTGGATGAAAAGATAAACAAGAAAAACGAAGAATTAAAAAAGAAGGAAGAAGAGTTTAACCAGCAAGAAGAACAAGTAAGGAAATACGAGGATACACACCAAATCATATCACCAGAGTATTGGCGAAATCAGATTAGAGAGGGCTTACGCAAGGACGGTGGATGGGCTGACATAGACCGCGACTTGAAAAGAAACAAACTGAAAAGCCGCATTACGGATGATTTGTTGAAAAAGCTGATGGAAATGGAAGAACCCCCTGAGAGCTGCGAGCAACTGCGAGAGCAGGTGGTGGCTGATAAGAGTTTATACTTGGAGTCGGAGAATTCGCAAGTTATAGTGTGGAGTATAGGGGAATTGACGTTGCCAGAAAATTTGGAAGACTTGACTCTGCTATTAGAAAAACCCTTAGACTCGCCGCAACTTACAGAGAGAGAACAGCGACTTATGGATTTATTAACAAAGATAAGTCAAGAACCACAGCGCTTTGAGCAGTCCCATACTCGGCATATGCTAGAAGGGGGGTGGACGTTCTGCCCATTGTGCTTGAGAGAAATCACAAAAGAAGATCGAGTTTCCATAGATGAGATTTTAAGTCATCTTCTAAACAAAGAAGCGGATGACTTTAACACGAGGCTAAGTAATGAATGTAAACTATTTACGGCAATAGAAACAGAGATGCCTGAATTTCCCAATAGTCTAAATAAAACAGAACTGGATGCTGCCATCACTGCGAAAACGAAATTGAACAATGTATTGGCTATCGTAAGAGAGAAAATAGAGCAGCGACAAAGCGATATTTATAAACAGTTGCAAACTCCGTTTATTGATAAGATGGACGAATATACTGAAGCACGCATAGCATGGAAGACTGCACTAGATTGTATACTGGAACGCGTGGAGATCTTTAATGAGACAATCAACAGGCGAAATAAGTTGCTTGCAAAGGTAAGCAACGAGAATAATCAGTTGGCCCGAAAAGAATTGGCATCTGCACTAATAAGCTACAGAAAGGCATTGGATAATGAGCTTGAAGATAAAAACAAACTTCAAAAACTGAAAGAGCAAAAGGATGAGTTAGTAGCTGCTATAAAGGAACTGAAAATGCAGAAAGAGCGAACGGACATTGCTCTGGAGTATATCAACAAGCAACTGCAGTACGTGTTCTATAGTAATCGCAAGGTGAAGCTAACTCCCGGCGAGGGCTGCTACAAACTGACGGTGAACGGTAAAGAGGTAAAGCCAAAGAAGATTAGTGTGGGGGAGCGAAATGTGCTGGGACTTTGCTACTTCTTTGCGATGCTATTTAGTGGAAAAAGTGATGAGGATAAGTATACCTCGGAATATTTGATCGTGATAGATGACCCCATTTCGAGCTTTGACTACGGAAACAGGCTAGGGGTGATGTCTCTATTGCGGTATCAGTTTGGTAACATAAAGAAGGGTAATCCAAATAGCCGGTTATTAGTCATGTCTCACGATCTACAGTCTGTCTTTGATTTAGTAAAAATAAAGAATGATCTACAAGGAGGACGTGGTGAGAAGAAGTTTCTGGAGCTAGAGAATAAGAAGATAAGGGAGCAGACTGTAAGAAACGAATACCAGAAATTGTTGACACATGTGTATGAATATGCAAACTGCGAGTGCCTAGATGACCTAGATGAAACAGTGGAAATGGGTATTGGCAATATTATGCGGCGAATGTTAGAGGCCTTCTCAAGCTTCTGCTATAATAAGCCTTTTGAAACCATGATGCGTATGGAGGGAATAATCAGTAACATGTCGGAGGATAAACGAGTCTATTACGAGAATTTTATGTGCCGTCTAGCACTGAACGGAGAGAGTCATGAGGAGGAACGGGCATACACATTGAGCGACTTTACACCTTTCTTCTCTAAGGAAGAAAAGCTGCAGACAGCAAAGAGTGTATTACTGTTTCTATTGTATGTGAATGAACCTCATATAAAGGCTTATCTAAAGCCGGAGATGGTAGCAAGGATAGAAAGTTGGAAATCTGAGGAAAGCAGTTGGATAGCAACGGAGTCGGTGACAACAGGAGGTTCGGAGAGTACTTAAATGTAATAGCTAAAGACTCTAGTGACTTCTAGTAATGAAAAATACGTACCAAAAAACTTTTCAACAACGAAGGCGAGTTTGGAACCATTCTAAATAAGCAGCTTCTGGGAGGTAGGAATCGAAGAGAAAAAGATAAGAAAGTAGACAATTTTACTTGAAAACCTGCTTTCTGCGAGATTGGAAAACGATTTGTGTATAAACCATTTTCGATTTATATATAGATCATTTTCAATTTGTATATAAATCGTTTTTAGTTTATATATAGATTGTAAGCAGTTTATATATAAATCGTAGGGCAGAAAAGGCTTTTTGTGGAGATAATAAAACAAAGGCACCCGTCAAATTCGCAGAAGAATTCGACGGGTGCCTTATTAGTTCGGAGGATGAGCGAAGAGGGGCTATTCCTGCTGATTAGCCATAGACGTAGATATTTTTTATCCAACTTCGGAGTGAGATAAGCTGTATAGGAGTGGTACAATAGGCCACAGAGGGTATGGAGTGGATGAAGTCGGAGTACATGTCTATTATCATTTAGTCGTTTATTGATAGGTATTTACAGCCTGAAGAAGGATTTTCTTCACTGGCAAATGTAAGAAAAAAGCCGAACTCGGATGAATCGTAGATCGGTATTGGATACCCGAAAACAATTCCTCCTTTTACCATTTGCAAAAACTTTTGGGAAACTATCGAAAAGGGTGCTGTTTTTCTCAGTTGCGACGTCTCCATTCAGAGCACAAAACAGCTGCGGCAATAGCCACATTGAGCGATTCGATATGCCCCTCGACCGATGAACCGAAAGCCGGTATCGTAAGTCTGTCGGTGATCTCTGTCGCAACTTCGGGACTGATACCGCGCCCCTCACTGCCCAAGACGAGTATGGCAGGCTCGGTGAAGTTCGGCAAGGAGGCTTCGTACAGGCTTTGTCCATCCAGAAAAGCTCCGTAAACGGGTACTCCCTGCCGACGAAAAGAAGCCAGTGTATCGACCGTATTCTTTAGGGGTGTCGGCTGTACTCGTGCCAATGCTCCCATAGAGGCCTGTACGACCTTCGGAGAAAAGACGTCGGCAGAACCTGCCCCCAGCCACACATGACGGATACCGAACCAGTCGGCTGTTCGTAGGATAGTCCCCACATTGCCCGGATCTTGCACCCCATCCAAGAGCAGCGTCAGCCCTTCCACTACCGGCTCCGGCTCTGCAGGCAGATCGAATACGGCCATTAGTGGCTGTGGAGTGGTCTGCGTACTGATGCGCTTGAAGTCGAAGGATTCGGGTAGCTCCACTGCT
Organism: Porphyromonas gulae DSM 15663; assembly: GCF_000378065.1. Classification (GTDB taxonomy): domain Bacteria; phylum Bacteroidota; class Bacteroidia; order Bacteroidales; family Porphyromonadaceae; genus Porphyromonas; species Porphyromonas gulae. Next base: position 8,408 of record NZ_KB899169.1, read on the forward strand.
TCGACATCATGCGGTACGCCTACGGCTCTTAGCATGGCAGCCGTGCCGACCAGCATACGACAGCGATAGAAAGGCAGCATCTCGCCGACGAGCTTAGGCCCTTCCACTGCGAAAGCCTGCTCTCGCAAACGGTATTTTCGTTCGCGCAGGCTTCGCAAGAATTTTATCTGATTGGTAGAAAGCATGATGAAATTCATCTAATCCTCAAGAATCGGCACATGAAAAGCTGTTCGAAGTGGGCAGCATCGAGACATCCGACAGCTGAGAAACTTCAATCCCGATCCTCCGGCAGCACCTCGATCCAATAGCCATCCGGATCGTTCACGAAGTAGAGCCCCATCTGCTCATTCTCATAGCAGATACAGCCCATGGTGCGGTGATATTCGCGTACGGCATCGTAGTCGCCCGTAGTCCGGACACAGAGATGCACCTCATTCTCTCCCAGATTGTAAGGCTCTTTCCTGTCCCTGAGCCAAGTCAGTTCCAAAAGAAAATGTCCGCTCTCATCGCCCAGATAAACGAGGATGAACGAGCCATCGGCCGCTTCTTTACGCTTCACCTCACGAAAACCGAAAGCGCGGTCGTAGAAGGCCAGACTACGCTCGAGGTCGAGGACGTTGTAGTTATAATGATCGAAACGCGTTGTAAAAGGTCTTTTTTGATTGTCCATGCCTAAAAATCATATTGAATACTTGTCCGAATCGTCCCTGAAAAAAGAAGAAATCGGGAAAACGGACGTGCTAAGGTGACAAAAACATTCCATCCTCCCAAATTATAGCCCTGTTGGAAAGGGCTATCAGCGAACAAAAGAGGTAAATCGCATCATGGCCACGCCATACGGAAACGAGTGCGGCCGTCGGCATCGGTGGTCAAGGAGAAGGACCAGCCGTGGCGGGTCAGTACTTCGCGAATAACGACCAAGCCTATCCCTTGACCATTTGGCTTGGTGCTGAAGAATGGCGTAAAGAGACGGGCAGCGACATCATCGCTGATAGGCTGTCCGTTATCCTCTACGAGCAGATTGTGACCATCCAGACAGAGCAGAACCGTCTTTGTCTCCGAGGCTGCCATATTTTCATACCCTGCAAAGCTCTCTATCGCATTGCGTAGCAGATTGATCACTACTTGCTCTATCTGCTCGGAATCACAATGGACAAAGCAGGAATTTTGCTCTTTGCACATCTTCATTTCCACACCCATTTCGGCAGCTAAAGGCTGCATCAGCAGCATGCACCGCTCGCATAGAGATACCAAGTCTACGGAAGATAGGGTAGGATCGGGTAGCTTGACCACTTCGGCAAATCGTGTGATAAAGCGACTCATGGCCATACACCGATCACGGCAGAGTGCAATGGCTTCTGATACTTCCCCTTCGGGTGTATGAGGCGTGTCGTCGAAAGCATCCCCCACGGCATTCAGCACACCGATTATACCGGCAGTGCTGTTATTGACCTCATGGGCTATCAGCCTGATCAGTTTTTCATAGGCTTCTTTCTCGGCCGAACGCAACTCCTCGGTCAGGGTTTCGATACTGAAAAAGAGACGGCTGAACGATCGGTCGTAGAATCTCATCCGCGTAATCCTCCTCACCTCGGCGGTAGGCAATCGCCATGTACGGGACTCTCCCTCACCCAGCTCGTCCGGACGGAAAGGGATCTTTGTACATACTTCTTCCAATGGTCTTTTGATCGGAATATAATCATCGGGCAAGTCCAACAGTCTGCGAGCGGCAGGATTGACGGACACAACTCGTATGTCGAAATCCAAAACGACGAAGCCCACGGGCGAAACATCCATCACGAGCGAAAGGAAATTGTCTCGTTCCTCCAGTCTAAGTCTTTCCCTCTTGAGGCTGTGCATCAGCGCATTGTAAAGCTCTACCACCCGGTCTGCATCCGGCTGACCGACAGGAGCAAGGGTAGTGGCATAGTCCTGCGAACGGAGCATATCCATTCCATCGCCTACGGCTCGTATCGGCAATACCACCTTATTATATAGAAAACCGAGAAAGAAGAGGAGAGCAACCTCTATGGCCAGTATGATGAATAGCCCACTCCTCTCCACCGGAGGGTATAGGAGAGTCATCGCTATGAGCATCAAGGTGAGCGATACTCCTGTCAGGAGCAAAACGCGTAGGGATATTCTGCCCAATCGTTTCATCGTGCCGATTCTGTTTTACACGCCATCATAGTCCGTATTTCTCCATTCGCCGGTAGAGAGCTGCCCGACTCAAACCCAAGGCTCGTGCAGCACGACTGACGTTGCCGTTGTATTTAGTCAGCGTCTCTCGGATGGCAGCCTTTTCCATGTCGGTCAAAGCCCGTTCGTCGGAGCAGTCTGTTGCTGTTGCCTGCAGACCGAAGTCAGCCACATCCCGGGCACTGATTTCTCTCGCTCCCGAGAGCAATAGTGTACGCTCCACTACGTTTTTCAATTCGCGCACATTGCCCGGCAGGGGCATGGCGCAGATACGTCGTATAGCTTCTGCACTCCAACAGACAGGGGACAATCCGCCCGATTGGGCAAAAGCATTGCTGAAGGCTTCCACCAGCAGTGGTATATCCTCCTGACGCTCGCGCAGCGGAGGCAGATGCAGATGTATCAGGTTGATTCGATAATAGAGATCCTCTCGGAAACGTCCCTCGGCTACCATCTGCTCCAAGGAAGCATTCGTAGCCGATACCACACGGACGTCCACTCGGTGGGAGATGCTCTCGCCTAACGGCTCGAATGTCTGTTCCTGTAGCACTCGCAGCAGCTTCACTTGGTTGCCGACCGGCAGTTCGCCTATTTCGTCCAAGAAAATAGTGCCACCATCGGCCAGATCGAACCGTCCTTTCCTATCCGAAAAAGCATTGGTAAAAGCTCCTTTCTTATGTCCGAACAGTTCGCTCTCGAACAGACTCTCGGGAATCCCGCCCAAATTGACCTTGACAAATGGAGCTGAAGCGCGTTTGCTCCCACGGTGCAAGGCCTCGGCTATCAATTCTTTGCCCGTACCACTCTCGCCCGTGATCAGCACAGAGGCATGCGTGGGAGCTATGCGGCGTATCTGTTCTTTGATCCTACAGATGGCATCGCTCCGGCCTATGATATGAGCACAGGGGTCATTCCCCTTGATCACCGTTTTCGGCTGACGGGCTGTATCTCTGTTAGACTGTTTCGATGGATCCGCCATAGCTGAGGGAGCAGCCAGATGCAAGGCTGTATCTATGGCACGAAGGAGTCGATCATTGTCCCATGGCTTGCCGATGAAGTCGAAAGCCCCAAGCCTCATTCCCTCCACTGCCAGCGGAATCGAAGCCCAAGCCGTCATCAGTATGACCGGGCAGGAAGTGAATATCCGCATCTTCTCCAGCAGCTCCAATCCCTCCCTGCCGGAGGTCGAAAGGGAGAAATTCATGTCCATCAGGATTACGGCCGGCTTGCAGTCGCTATCGGGATTTCGCACGATGGACAAAGCTTCGTCGGGACTGTTGGCTAAGATGGGATTATAGCCGGCTCGCTTGAGCACCAGACGCAGTGCGGCACAGACAGCCACATCATCGTCCACGACCAAAATATCGATCTGTTTTTCCATTGCACGGTAAAAGTACAAATTGGCATCGAAGCATGGCCTTTTCTGCAAAAAAGACACGACATGTAATGAAAGAAGTTGGCTCCCGGATGGGTCGAAAAAGCAGTAATATCGCCTGCCGGACAGCATTCACGTCTCGTACTTCGATTCTGCTTGCCCTTCCTTGTTCCATGCTGCAATGGTAACTGTCGGGAAAAGGGAAGGTACTTCGGATGGGAAAGGTTTGGTTACCGGTAGTCGGTGTATTTATAGCCGCTTGGGGCTGAATGTTCTTGTAGATAGCTCACAATAAACCGATAGTCTTTCCTTTTAATCCGGCTTTTCGACAATATGATTTTCGGCTGTCGATGGGCTTTAAGCTCGATCATCTCATCATAAGTAGAGTATAAATCGACTGACTTCAGTGTGTTGAGAGGAAACTTTTGCACGGTATTATCCAATGATACGAAGAGGATTTGGTCTTGTCCGATAATAATCCTCCGAATGCCGGTTCGCCTGAAGTAAAGCAGCAAGAAGATTATCGCCATTGCCAACGTAGCGACACAAAGAATCCCGAGGATGATCGATACGATGAGCCTTCCTCCGCCCATCCCCAAAAACATAAATATGCTGCAGGGGATGGCTCCAATGCCTAACAGCAGATATTTTACCGGAGGTCTGTAATCTATGCTTTTACCGTTAATAGAGTCCATCGTACATTTCGATTGTCCCGATATTTTCATCAATTATATCACTCAAGCTTTTTGCCTCTCCATTGATCAGATAGTTCACACCCATAGTCCCAAAGTCGAGGATAAACCAAGCTCCCGCGACGATAGTGCCGACTCCGGTGGTGGAGGCTCCTAACATAACAGCATTTATCGCATGAGAAGGCTTTAGTTCTCCTGACAAGGCAATATCTGCAACGAGTAAGGCTCCTCCTGCCTTAGTCAATTTCCCTGCTGTTCTTCGAGCTGTTCTGACCGTATTTGTTTGGACTTTTCGCCAGTGAGCAGCACCCGGGTTTTTCCATTGTTTCTGAAACCGGTATCTCAAACCTCGTGTTTTTGTCATATGCCAGGCTTCATTCCATTTGTAGTATCCACCTTTATAAACCATATAGGTGGATGCGACACCCAGTCCGGCGTTGACGAAGTCTTTTCCTGTCCCTATTATACTTCTACCGGGTTCTTTTGAAGAGTAAACAATAATTTCAGGTAATTGCTCCAGTATTCTGTTCCCTGATCTGTCATAACAGACCCATCCGCCGGACATAGTACCGATATAGACATATCGACCGTCTTTTGTGTAAAATCGCTCTCCTAAAAATCTACTGTCTCTCTCAGGTGCCTCTTGAGGTGTATCAGCGGTCTTATTACACTTTAGGCTATTAGCTATCAAGTCGGGAGAGACCTCTATCAACTGTTGCTTGAAAGGCAATACATAGCCTTTGGTTTGGCGGAACGGATTTGTCGGGCGATTGGCGTGAGGATTGACAAGTCCACGATGGACAAATGCATATCCGACACCTTCCACAAATCCTTCATAGGGTCGTTGGGTTTGACAAAAGAAATCGAATTGCTCCTGTGTGATATATATTTGATTTCGGCCCATATGTACTTGCTCATTAATTTTTTAAGAATCACTTTCTTCTATAAGAATACGAAAATAGAGGGGATAAGTCTTTTCTTCTCCCTTTCTCTATTGTCGAAGTCCTCAATGTCACCATTTTCGACATGTTTCTTAGCAATTCCGGCAGCGAGCCACAGCACGGCCTCCTCTTCTTCCTTAAAAGTCGTAGCACAGGTTATTTCTCCACAAAGTTTGTCCGCCATGTCTTTCTTGTCGTTAAGTGAAGCTCATTATCCAATGACTACCAATGGAAGAGGGGGACACCTCTGCCAATGCATATATTCGATACATCAACAAAAATAAAAAAATAGGTTGACATTCTCTGCTCTGCTGAAGTGTAATGAAGGATCTTCCCCGAATCACGCCCAAGTTGCATGGCAAAATGAACGCCGTGTAAAAGGGGCTGTTTGACCGGTGTAAACCGAAAGTCGTCTTAAAGAGTAAGGAGTGTAAACCCATAACGGACTTTAGGAAAGACACTGTAATTTTGATCATGGACTTAACCTCTCCGAGTGTTAACCTTTTTCTGTATATGTCAGTGTCACGGTCATGGAGATTCTCGTTCGAAAAACTTCTCTATCCACGTTCCCCAAAACGTGGCGTGAGAAAATTTTTCTTTTGGCGCGAGAAGTAAAAAAATTACGAACCACAACGAAAAAAATCTCACGCGCATTTTTCAGAAAAGTGGCTCGTGTTTCTTCGGTTTTTTCGCTCGTAAAATCAGGAAAGCGGAATCTGTTCGAAAGCTGATTCGGACAGTATTCTTACCGGTACCGAACACCACTTATATATATAGCCCTTCATCCTTGCGCTGCGCTCATGTCCATGTATCGGATTCGGAGCAGTTGTGCAGCGGCAGGCTTCGGAAGTCGCTTTATCGGAAAGTCCTTATCTTCGTTCGTCAAAGAGATGCCTGTGTATCTCTTCAATACGGTATTTATCATCGTTATGCCCATATCGAAAAGTTATCTTCGCAGACAGCTCCTATGTCTGCTCGGTTTTGCCGCTTCCATCCTTGTGGGAGCCTTGTCGCAGAGTTGCCGAGGTTGTGCATCCGGAGGGGGGAGAGCCGACAGTATCCCATGCGACTCCTCTGTCGTATCGGGGCTGCGCTCTGCGGATACGCTGCGCGTGGCTACACTCTCGTCATCGACCACCTACTTCGTGTACAAAGACGAAGAAATGGGCTACGAGTACGAACTGGCCAAGCTGCTTGCCGACTCTCTGGGCTTGACTCTGGTCGTAGAGGTAGTGCCCAATGACGAGGCACTTTATGCCGCAGTCGATACCGGTCTGGTTGATATGGCAATTACGCCTCAGGCCGCGACCTTCAAGGGTAAGCAGAAGTATCTCTTCGTCGGCCCCGAAGAAATATCGGGACAAGTATTGGTACAGCGCACCGATGTCAATCCGCGTATAACGAACGTAACAGACCTTATCGGCAAGCCCGTCACGGTCATGGCACATACTCGCTATGCCGATCGGCTCCGGCACCTGAATGAAGAAGTGGGAGGGGGTATCGATTCGCTGATCCTCAGTGGAGATACGCTCACGACGGAGGATCTGATCACGCAGGTAGCCAAAGGGGAAATAGACTACACCTTTGCCGATGAACAGTTGGCACGACTGGCACGAACCTACTACCGCAATATAGACATCAGCATGAGAGTAGGCTTCGGCCAGAGGTTGCAATGGATCGTCCGCAAGGACAATCATTGTCTGGCACGATGGGTGAATCGGTGGGGAGAGTCCATCCCCGACAAGGAATCGTACCGGGCCATACAGAAGCGATACTTCGAGATGAGCAAGAGCAACGATGAGATCGAAGAGGAACAGTCCGCCCCCCGACCTCGCATCAAACTGACAAAAGGGAGTATATCGCAGTACGATACCATTTTCAAGCACTATGCCGAGGAACTCCGGCTCGGCTGGTCCTGGCATCTGCTCGCATCCATCGCCTACCACGAATCGCGCTTCAATGCCGGTATCGTAGGTTGGTCCGGTGCCAGAGGACTGATGGGTATCATGCCGAGGACAGGCCGGCGCTTCGGGGCCGACAAACAGGAGCTTTTGGATCCGGAAGTTTCGGTGCGCGTCTCCATCCGATGCCTGTTGGTGTTCAAGAACGAATTTCCCGATGTGACGGATCCGGAAGAAAGGCTCAAGTTTACGCTCGCTGCCTACAATGCCGGTTCGGGTCACGTGGCGGATGCAAGGCGTTTGGCAGCGAAGTACGGGGGCAACCCCAACGTATGGGACAATAACGTGGAAGCATACATCCGCCTCAAGAAGGATCCTAACTACTATAACGATCCTGTCTGTCGCTCCGGCTATCTGCGAGGTACGGAAACGATCAACTACGTACGCAGCGTAATGGCTCGTTATCACGCATACAAACAGAAGGATTGACACTACTGCACCTAAAAACAGCATGTTTCAAGCACAGCACTTGACCAAAAGCTTCGGCGATTTGGTTCTCTTCGAAGACCTCTCTTTCAGTATCGAACGGGGCGAAAAGGTCGGACTTATCGCACGCAACGGCAACGGGAAAACGACCCTGATGAATATCCTCACGGGAATCGACTCACCCGACTCCGGAGAAGTGATTTACCAAAACGGTATCCGCCGCGCATACCTGCCGCAGCTCCCCCAAGTACTTCCGGGCAGTACCGTACTGGAGACCTGCTTCGGACACAACGATGAGATGACCTCCCTGATAGCGCGATGGGAGGAGGCTTCGGCTCGGGGCGACGGCAAACGCATGGAGGAGTTGCTCCCCGAAATGGATGCCCTCGGCGCGTGGGAGTACGAGCAGCGCGCACGGGAGATTCTCACCCGTCTGCATCTGGACGATCTACACCGCACCACGGACAATCTCTCCGGTGGGGAGCTTAAGCGTATCGCTCTGGCGGGCACGCTCATCGGCAATCCGGAACTGCTGTTTCTGGACGAACCGACCAATCATCTCGATCTGGATGTGATCGAATGGCTGGAGGGCTACCTCTCGCATCAGCAGATCGGACTGCTTCTGGTCACCCATGACCGCTACTTTCTGGATCGCGTATGCAACCGCATACTGGAGCTGGACAACAAACAGCTGTATGCCTACAAGGGCAACTACGAATACTACCTGAACAAACGGGAAGAGCGGCTGGAAGCTGCCGAACGCGAAACGAGCCGTGCTGCCAATCTCCTGCGCCGCGAAGCGGAATGGATGCATCGCAGACCGCAGGCACGGGGTACGAAAGCGAAGAGCCGCATCGATGCCTACTACGAACTCAAGGAAAAAGCCCAACCTCGCCACCGGGACGAAACGCTCCACCTCTCGGAGCAGGGCAGATACATAGGCAATAAGATATTCGAAGCTCACAAAGTCTGTAAAGCTTTCGGCGAACGCATTATCCTGAGCGACTTCGACTACACTTTCAGCCGATACGACAAGGTGGGCATCGTAGGGCCCAACGGCGTGGGCAAGACCACTTTCCTCCGGCTGCTGCTCGGCGAAGAAGAGCCGGACTCAGGGTATTTCGATGTAGGGGAGACGGTTCGCTTCGGCTACTACAGTCAGAAGGGTATGCAGTTCGACGAAAATAAACGCGTCATCGAAGCCGTGCAGGACATCGCCGAAGTGATTCGGAACGAAAAGGACGGTACCATCCTGTCGGCATCGGCCTTGCTGACGCAGTTTCTTTTTCCGCCCGAAAAGCAATATACGCCGATTCACAAGTTGAGCGGTGGCGAACAACGCAGGCTCTACCTCTGTACCGTACTGATGAAGAACCCCAATTTCCTGATTCTCGACGAGCCTACGAACGACCTCGACATCCTCACGCTGAACGTATTGGAGAACTACCTGAGCGAATTCAAAGGATGCGTGCTCGTCGTCTCGCACGACCGCTTCTTCATGGACAAGGTGGTGAATCACCTCTTTACGTTCGAAGGGAACGGCATCGTGAAGGATTTCCCCGGCAACTACACGCAGTATCGCGAATACAAGCAGCAGGAAGAGGCCGAAAGACAGGCCGTCGAATCTTCCTCCACGACACGCAAGGCGGAAAATGGAAAGCCCCGAACCGACACTGCCGAGCGTCCGCGGAAGCTGACTTTCAAGGAGAAGCAAGAGCTGGAACAGCTCGAAGCCGAACTGCCAAAACTGGAAAAGGAGAAAGCCGAACTGGAATCCCGCATGAGCAGCGGCACGATGTCCACGGACGAACTCCTCACCGCCGGCGACCGCATCGCCGCCCTGATCGAAGAGATCGACAGCAAGGGGATGCGCTGGTTGGAGCTGAGCGACATCTGAACAGAGACGGCATACAGTATAAAACATCAACGATAACGATATGAAACGAACCTTATTTATCTTACTTGTATTCGTGGCCTGCTGTGCGGCTGCGGCACAAACCGGCGAAGTACGCCGCCGCGTCCTGATCGAAACATCGCGGGGCAAAATGACGGTAGAGCTTTTCAACGAGACGCCGATCCATCGCGACAACTTCATCACCCTCGTCCGCAGTGGAGCTTACCGCGGCGTGCTCTTCCACCGTGTCATCGACCAGTTCATGGTACAGTCGGGCAACCTCCTGAGCAAAAACGCCAAGCCACTCGAAGACCTCGGCAACGATACCACGACGCGTACCCTGCCGGCGGAGATCGATCCGTCCAAACACTTCCACCGACGAGGTGCACTCTGCGCGGCGCGACAAGGCGACGACGTCAATCCCGAAAAACGCTCATCGGCCACCCAATTCTACATTGTTACGGGGCGATTCTTCACCGACTTCGACCTCGAACGCATGGCAGAGGAGAAGAAATGCACCTTTTCGGAAGAGCAGAAGAAAGCTTATATGCTCCAAGGCGGTACACCTCACCTCGATGGCGACTACACCGTCTTCGGCCAACTGATCGAAGGCGAGAAGACCCTCTCCAAGATCGAACGCCAGCATACGGACGAGCGCAATCGTCCCCTGAAAGACGTCGTAATCCTCGATATGATGCTGCTGGACTAAGCCCACTGCCAAACCCGTACAGACGAAGAGGGGGAGCCGACCACGTGCCGGCTCCCCCCTTCTTTTCTCTCTACGTTCAGTGTACCGATCGGTAGAGAGATCATGCCGTTGGGACTGAAAAAATCGCAAGAAAGCCCACTGCCCAAACTTCCAATTGTTCCAAAAGTTACACGACAGACCATTTGGGTCAGGAAAATGCAATTGTTCGTCGGGAAATCTGCATTTCGGCTCCGCAATGCAGTTTGTCCGGCGTGTAAACCTGCAAATCAGACACGAAATTCACCGCTCCAACTTGGAGGAAGACAAATCCGCACCGAAATGCCTTCCTCCAAGTTGGAGCAACCTTTTTCGACTCCACAGTGCAGTTTGTCCGGCGTGCAAACCTGCAAATCGGGCACGAAATTCGCTTCCGCAAATTGCGGGAAAGCATTTCCGAACGAAAAAACCTCGCCGCAAGTTGCGGAACGACAAATTCGCACTGAAAAAGGCCGCCGCAACTTGCGAGAAGCTTTTTCGGGTCAAAGATGTCGTCCCGCAGCTTGCGGCGACCTTTTTCGGCCATGCAATGCAGATTCCCCGTCGAACATTCCCCCTTTTGCCCAAAGCACCCCTAATCCTCTTTTCTCACTGTGAAATGTGGAAAACAATGCTACCCTCCCCGTAAGAGGGGCAGTATCCGAATTATTCTTCCTGTACAACTATCGACTTGTTCTTGAAATACTCGAAACCCAATAATCGGGTTAGCCATTCGGGAAAGTCGGCAGTCGAATATGTTTTACCGATAAGGGCCTGTATTTGTTCGCTCCAATCGGGTCGCAACCGCTTCATTTCAGGGCTTAAGTAAATCATGAAAGGAACACGGCTACGATCCGCCTCATCGATCGGTGTCCCGTCATACGGATGCGTATCGCCCTGTACTCCAAGATTGCCCATATAGATGACAATGGAAGGTGTACTGCTATAGAAATCGATGATTTTTCCAAGTATATGGTCGTGATACAGCAAGAGATTGTGGTATTGGGCTAAAACGTCTCTATCATCAGGCTGTATGTTGTCGAAGACTGTGAAATGACGACGATCAAAAGTCCAAAAGTCCCTGTTGACACGAGACCAAATACTCCCTTCTCCACCTTGTAAATGAATAACACTGAACACGGATTGGCTCCCCTGCCGATAATCGGTCAAATGTTCGAGCACAGCCTCGTCGAGAGGCGAATTGCCGTTCCAGCATTCCTCCGAGGCACGCAGATTGACATGATAGGAAGAGTCGCAATCGGCAGCAAGCTGGGGTACTACATCCAGCCAGGGAGTTGCTTTGGGCGTATTGTCGAGCCAAAAAGTTCGATAACCGGCCAGTCGCATGACTCCGGGCAAAGTGGGATAGACATCCCAGCTGCTTTCGTCTCCGGGGTCGTAATAGGACAGTGCTTGCGCCATGGCAAAGTGGGGCGTATTGTCCGCGGTGTAAGCCTTGTCTAAAATGAACAACTCCTGAGAAGCTATCAGAGAATCGATAGTCGGCGTATTCTTTATATAATGTCCATAGCAGTGCATCAGGTGCGGATAAATAAGCCGGTCATAGACTACGATCACATTGTGAGGAGTGTCGATCGTTCGCTCTCTGTGCAAGTGATTCTCATGAGGGGCTTGGGGATGGTAGTAAATATTGGACAGGGAGATCTCCTTTTGGGCCATCCTATTGCTTAGCCAAAGTCGTTCGGGTAATGACATCGCATTGTAACGAATCCAATTGCTCCGGTAGGCTGCATATATATATTTGGCATGCCATACTCCGAGAAAAATCATCAGTAAAACAAGAACGATCAGCCCCCAACGTCCTCGATGGAAACCCCTGACGGAAGTCGGCATCTTGCCCATCAATATCAATAGCAAAGAGAATCCCTTTCTGACAGACCAAGGCAGCAATCGGGCTATGACAAAAGCGACTAAGAGCAAAAGTAGTCCACGACCAAAAAGCATCGCGTTTCCACCGGACCGGAAGAACCCGATAGCCTCGGATGGATTGGTTGCCAGTATAGGCTGCGCCATGGCTCCGGAAAAAGGAAGGCGGTAGATGTTGATCAGGTAGAAATCCGTGAGGAAAGAAACACAGATATAGACCAGTTCTATACCGATTACAATATTACGTATGATTCTATTAGGGATGAAAGCCGGTACAAGGTAGCCCACCAGAGACCATGCCAGCAATGCCCTCAGCATTCTCATCTGCCCCTGGCTATCGACTCCCATAGCTTGTAGCTCAAGGAGGTTGAAAAATTGGACAAGGAAAAGAAAAATCAGCAGCCAGATCAGTTGATAGAGACGCCTGTCCAATCCTAAAAAGAATGCGCCCATTTGTTTTCGTTCCATTTTCGTCTTATTTGCTTTGATATTCAGGATGCTTGGGTGTAAACTCTGTTAAGGCATCCCAGCCTGTGATAATTCTTTTTCGAGAATAGTCATACTCGTCGCTCCAGAGCTCCAGCAGAGGATTGCTGTAGCTGTTCTTGATGCCCATAAGGGCAGCAAGGGAATTGGGCAGGAGGTCTGTCATGAACGGTTTCCTGTGCGCTGTTTTCACCTTATCGCTTATATCGGGGTTTTCGGCCATAAAGCGAGGACTCATATATACCATAAAGGGGATTTGTAGAGCAGTGGGAGCATTGGCATGCACAATGGCCTGCGAATGTTTGGGATCATCGTAGCGCACCAAACCGTGATCGGAGAGATAGATAACGATGGCAGAAGAGTTCTCATACCGTTTGATGATCTCACCGAGCACATAATCGCTATAGTAGACGGAGTTCATATACTGAGCAGAAAGCTCGTTTTCTTCCAAGGCATGCGATTCGGGGATATCTTTTCCCGAGAATTTGGCATAATCGGCGGGATACCGATCCTCGAATAAGGCATGGCTCCCCATGAGATGAATGATCTGCAGCAGATTTGTGCCACATTGTTCATGGCTCTGAAGCAGTGGTAGTATGGCTTCGTCGTAGGAGTTGTTTTGCTTTCCCCACATCCATGTCGTAGTAGAATAGTGTGTGGTGTAGAAAGTGCTATCGCAAGTTTGGGCGATGGCTGCTACCATTTCGACAAAGAAGCCGCTCTTTTCCTGATTGCTGCTCCAATGTGTGCGGTACCCGGCCGAGCTGAAAGCCCGCGAAAGGGTAGGATAGTCCAGCCAGTCGGTCTCCTGCTCGGTGTTCGTTTGGTGGTATGTAAGCACCGACTTGAGAGATGAGTTGGTATTTGCGGCACAGGTGACCACATCGTCGTAAAGAACCATATGGCCCATAGCGCAGAGAGAGTCTATAACCGGCGTATTAGGCAAAGGATAGCCATAGCAATGCATATCCAGCCTACGAAGAGATTCGCCCATGACCAATACGACGGTATGCGGCTTGCGTTGCGGAGAGATGGAAACATCCCCGAAGGAATGAGAAGTGAGCGATTCCACCATACTGCTCATCGAAGCATTATCCTGTATGGCATGCATCGTGCCCAGTACGAAGCGTTCGCTCAGAGCCAATCGATTGTATGGGGTGGATTCATCCAGCTTGTAAAACTCTTTGCGCGAAGCGACAACGGAAATGATAAAAACGACCGAAAACAAAACAACATATGCACCACGTCCAAATAAATATCGGATGCGACACAGTAGAGGGAAAATCAGTCTTCTGCCAATGGATATTGCAGCTAGCAAGAGAAGGATGGCTCCTCCTTTCGCCCACGAAGCAAAGGTGATACCACCCAAGAAATAGCCCGGATTGGCTTCGGATGGATTGTTCGTGTGGAAATGTATCAGAACGCTATCCGTGATAGGTGTGTCCCAGAGCGTCAATAAATGGTATTCGTATATAAACAGGACGGAAAACGGGACAACGATCAAGGCGGTGAGTATATGCCTCAACCATTTGTTAACTGCAAGAGAGGGCAAGATCCAGATGAACGCTGTCAGGGGCAAAGCTCCGGTAAGAAAAGGCAGGAGCCAATCGGTCTTGATCGTCGTTTGATGGTAGAAAAAGGCTGCATTAACGACCTGCAACAATAATAAATAACAGAGTAAAGAGACCGAAGAGTAACTCAAGAGTCTGTTTCTTACGGCTCGTATATATAGAGAAGATGTTCCGCTACTTTCTGTATGATAAAGTTCCGAATCCTTTTCAGTTTTCATCGTTGTTAAATTTGGTTGTCGTGCAATACAAAAGTAGATAAAAAAGAAGTTTTATCGGACTTCCTTATCTGATATAGATGGGGCTATTTCGATTCCCTGAGAATGATCGATCTTCTTATCTTTGCTGCCGGTAAAGCTAAGGATAGCAAGCAGATTGCTCTATCCTACACTCTTTACCCGCTCAATACCAATACATTAGATAAACTGCTAATTGCTACCCGACATGTACACCGACTTCTCATATCCCCTTCATCTGCCGATTTGGCTGCTACAACCGCAGCCCATTTATCTATGTTCCATCAACGCCATAGAAAATAAAGAACATATATTCTATTTTGCGTAGGGGCGGAATACCCTTTCGATACACCTCTCAAGAGACCGGGCACCCATTGAGTTTGCAGTAAAACTCGGTGGGTGCCTTTGTTTTATCACCTCCCGAATCGGCCTTTTTCGTCCTGCGATTTATATACAAATCATTTACGATCTATATATTTATTGAAAACGTTTTATATACAAATCGAAAACAATCTATATATAAATTGAAAATGCTTTATATATAAATCGTTTTCCGATCTTCCGAAAAGCAGATTCTCTCTTGCAAAAGTCCGTTTTCTCGTCTTTTTCGCTTCCGGAATCTGTCTCTTTCGGGTGCTTATTTGGAATCATTCCAAACTCCGCTTCGTTGTTGAAAACTTTTTTGGCACGTATTTTCGAAGATGCCGGGATGCTGTTTTTGTATTACCCTCGAAGCCTGAGTCATTCCTTTTCGTGAAGTCATGATCCGGCTTCGAGAGTACTGTATTGTAGGGTGTCTGACAACTGCTAAGCGAGCTAAAATTCATTCTGTGCAAATCCCCAATGATCCGGCAAAAAAGCAGAAAAACATCGCTTTCGATTTTCGAAAAAAAGCTCTTTTCGAAGCGTTCGCTTCATAGCGAAACGTGCTGTAGACTTCGACCGCAAATGCTATTTCATGCCTCGATTTGCTTTGAGCAGTGCTCTCAAGCATAGCGAGTGATATTCCCATCTCTATGGCCATATATTCAAGCAGCAGAAAGAGTACACAACAGACGAAAGCAAGTGGAACGAAGCTACATCTCGTTTGCTAATCCGAGCCGATCAAACACAGCCGGCATGGCTATTAAGATGGTGGATGAGAGACCTTTATCCCCTCCTTAGCCGAACTGACTATACAAT
Source organism: Porphyromonas gulae DSM 15663 (assembly GCF_000378065.1). Classification (GTDB taxonomy): domain Bacteria; phylum Bacteroidota; class Bacteroidia; order Bacteroidales; family Porphyromonadaceae; genus Porphyromonas; species Porphyromonas gulae. The sequence continues at coordinate 23,979 of NZ_KB899169.1, forward strand.
ACAACCGATGGGATGAATCCTTCGCCCTCAGGGTGGCGAAGTTACTCTTGATCGAAATCCATGTCATACCCATCCTATAAGATCGGAAAATACTTATCTTTGTTTCGTTCGTATGCTTTTCTTTTGTATTTGATCATTTCCCTACTGTCGGATTGAGAAAAGCATGGGAAAAAAGTCTCCGAATACATACTTTAGAAAAAAACTAAATCACCCATTCTATGAGTTCTACTACGCATAGCAGGCATATTTTTATTTTCCCTTTTCAGTGGGATTGTAGGAGGATTTTCCATAAAAAAGAAAATACTTCTAAGAGCAAGAATATACATATAAGAGCGTCAGTGTATTTTTCAAACAACCTAATGGAATACCAATATTCTTAAGATATTTGGTCATAGATATTTTATCTATTGAATCAAGATAATTGCATAAATTTAATCCGAATTAAGATATAACTACAATTTATAAGAATACTTATTTCTATAGATTATGAAGACAAAAAAAACATTCAGGGGGAAATGGACTATCCAGCAAGCTCGAAAATATTTATTTGAGAGATCAAAAAAACACCGAAACAAAAGCAAAACGTATGGATGGTTATCTTTGGTATGTATTGTGATCATACCCTTCTGTGATTTTATAGGCTTAATGCCTGATTGCTCTACCAAACAGCTTATAAGTTCGAAAGGAGGACTATCGCTTATTTTTGGATTATTGTCTATTGGGTCTCAGATAGCGTCTTGGAAACATTTCTTGAGATATAAGAAAGAAGGAACTAGAGCGAGGGAAATCTTGAAACTGGAGATTCTATACAACATCTCCAACCGAAGAGAAATAGAAGCACTATTATTCAAATATATTCCGGAAATTGAAAGAAGAAACAAAAAAGAAAATGTACATTTTTATTCATGCTACAACGATGAATACTTTAATACCCCCAAGGAATTAAATGTTTATCAGGAAATTTCCTATAGAATATTAGAAAATTGTATTTGGAATAGGCACCTATATAAAAAAATGCGTGAAAAAGACGGAAGAATATTACTTGGATTCATTTTTTTTGTTTCTCTACTATTTTTTATTTCTCTTCTTCTTCCTTTTATTGTAAATAATATTCCTGATGATTTATATATGAAATTCGTTTATTTGATAGGACTTATTGTCGTTTCGTCATTATCCTTCAATTTTTTCGAAAGGTACAAAAATCTTAAAATAGTAATTTCATCAATAGATAATCTCGTTAAAGACTTATATTCCGCAAGAATCGAAACGGATGCAAAATTCCTTCAAGTTTATAATTCATATACTGATATTATTTTAAAATCTCCTGACATACCAGACAAAATTTACAAGGAAAATAAAGATATTCTGAATAAATCATGGGAAGAAATAAATAAGAATCTACCATTGACAAATACTTCTTTAGCGATAAAAGAAGTCCTTCCAATAATAAAGAGTATCCTTGATGAAAATCAGATAGAATGGGCAGTAACAGGATCTGCATCAAAATTCCTGAAGGGAGAATCAATCTATTGTGGAGATATAGATATTCTTCTGGCAAATCAAGGTGATTATACTAAGGTAAATAAATTATTGAATGTTTTTCTAGTTGAAGAGATTCAATTTTGCCACTCTCAGGATATTAAATCTTTTTACGGAAAGTTCAACATGGGAGGTATAAATATTGACATAATATGCGATGTAGAGAATTATACATCATATGGATGGATAAGACACCCTGATTTCAACAAAAAACATATAACTTTCTACAAAGAAAAATATCCCGTAACCACTGATGATTTTGAAAAAAAAGTATTTGAAATAATCAACAAGAAATCCAATGGAAAATAATGATTATCTTTTGAGACGAGTACAGGAGTATAAGACAGATTTTGCCTGCTATGCATACTCTTGTTTTAATGCCTTTAATCGATTAAGCAATCTTGAGCAGAGGAAAATCAAGCATATCAAATTGATGAATATTTTCTCTCTTTCTTTATCTGTTTTTTCGATAAGTGCTTTTATGACCCAATTTCTAGAATCTATACCTAAGGAGATAAGCTTGCTATTAGCCACAATACTTGGCTTTATTTCTATTATACTCAATTTATTTTCTATTTTGTCAAAAGAAGAAAGTCAGTCTAAGAAGTATTTCATTCGTGCAGAGAGAGTTAATGTACTTTGGAAAGAAGTTCGAAATATAGAAGCTTTAATCTATTCAGGGAAAATCTCAGCAGAAGAAGTCATAGACAATCTTAATTATTTCCAGAAAGAAACGGAAAAACATGCTACCGATCCTCTTTATATCTCGCCAGAAGATTATGACAAAGCCAGAAAACAATTGAAGGATGGGCAAAAGTCTTATAATGAAAAGGAATTAAATAATTAACAAATAAAATGCTTATGGAAATCCTAACATTCGAACTTATACAGCATACCCCTATTATCCATTTTCAGGCAGGTGATATGGGTGCAACCCTCCGAGCTTCGGAAGTCAAACCGAAGCTGGATAAGTATTTAATTCAAAAACTTGGAAAGGAGTTCATAGAATCAAAGGGATGGTGTATTCCCGGCCAACCGAAAGCCTTGGATTATAAGCTTAGTTTTAAAATAGAAGAAAAGGCCTCCATTGAATATTATCTGCCGATTAGTAATATGGGAGATCAGAAAAAGGCCAAACTTCAGGAGGATATAGACAGACACAATATCTTCAAGGGTATCCAAATACTATCCCCATCACCCTACTTCGCAAATGAAGAAGGTGTGAAGAATGAGCGGGTCAATTGGGATCTTGTGAGGCTTGCAATACTCACTAGAGGCCATATTGTGGGGGAAGTTTACACCAAATACGAAGATTTGCGCTGTAGACTTATAAAGCATTTGGAGAATTTCTTCCTCCTTCACAATTTCGGCACGCGACAAACCAAGGGATTTGGGAGTTACTCTGTTTTTTCAATAGAAAACAAGCCCATTCCCAATTCAAGGAAAGATATTGCCAAAAAGATGCAGGAAAATGATGTTGTGGATTGCTTAAAGAGCCGAAACGACGACATCGGATACCAGTTTCGCCAGATATGGAAATTCCACAACAAAATTAAAACCGGGCCCCAAGGCTCCTATTCGGAACTAAGGTGCTACTATCATGAACAGTCCATAGAATGGGAAAAACCGATAGCACGTCGGATGTTAAACAGATCAGAAGAGACGGGAACCAAAAACTTCCCCAAACGCTATATTCGAGCTTTATTGGGGCTACATCAGCACTTTGAATTTCCCAATGATAAAAACAACAAGGAAATCATCAAAATTTCTCATGAGAGTATCGACCGCTTCTCTTCTCCTATTACCTATAAGCCCATCGGAGGAATTATTTATTTGATACTGAATGATATTCCGGATGAGATGTTCAATACAAAATTTACATTCTCTGCGAATGCTGTCTGTGATGAATTTGTCTTGACACCAGAAAAAGACAGTTTTGATATTGCTGATTTCATGGGATTTATCAAGGATAGCAGTTTAATCGATGTAACAACATTATTATGACATACACAGCAATAACCATAGGGCCGATATGTAAGACTTTGTCCAAAGCCCGGAACACCAAATCTTTTTGGAGTGCCAGTTTCATTTTCTCTTGGATCATGCGAGAGTTGCTCGGAAGAATATCAGAAAAGTATGGCAAAGAAATTATTCTTTCTCCACATTATTCGAGCGACACCAATGCCCCAAAAGGTGTCGGCTTATTTCCCGATAGAGCCTTTATCAAAGGCGAGGTCACAGACTTCGATGACATTAAAAGGAGGGTACTCGAAGATTTGGCCCAAAAATTTGAGGGAGTAAAAGATATTGAAGCCTACCTCCAAGAGTATATCTCTATCTCTCATGTTCGGATAGAATATCAAGATCAAACAGAAATTTTTACCAAGCTCAATCAATACTTGGATACCCAAGAACTAAGACAACGAGCCGTGACTTTTTCTTCGGATCATATTTCCGATTTCATACAGAGAAACAATGCCTTTATCGAAGAAGAGTTTGAGGGGAGACCGTTTGATTCAATATCCGAAATAGCAGTATCCGGTTGGCTAACACGCGATGAAACTCGTAAATACCTCAATGGAGAGCAAGAGGTAGACTATCGCAGAATATCCCAAGAAAAAAGAGAAGACTTCCTGAACTGCTATAAGTATATGGCTATCGTAAAAGCCGACGGGGATAGTTTCGGTTCGTTCATTAAGGGGCTATCTCCCAAAGAGATGGGGACATTTTCCGAAAAATTTTTCAATTTCTCCACAGACGTTGCTGAAAAATTCAAACCGGCAAAAGTGGCAAAAGTAGCAAAAGCAGTGCCCATCTATATCGGAGGAGACGATCTGTTCTTCTTCGCTCCGATTCTTCGGGATGGCAAAGACGATGTATTCGATCTGATAAACGAGGTGGACGACTGTTTCAAGTCGTTCCGCTCTGAGCTGAGCAATGCGGGAGATCTTTCCATGTCCTACGGGGTCAGCATCTTCTACTACAAAAGTCCGATGTCCGAGGCTATGGATGTGGCTACCAAGATGTTGTTCGACAAAGCCAAGGGCTATGAAGGCAAAGACCGGGTAGCCGTCTCTATACGAAAACATAGTGGCAAGACTATCGAGTTTGCGCTGCCATGCAAGGAAACAGCAAACAGGACTCAGGGCAATGGGCCTTCTTTGTACAATGAAGCTCGCCGGCTGATGAAAGATCTTCGTGAAGATGGGGCCATGATCGAAGGCTTCATCCATTGGCTTGGCGAGATGTACGATGCCGTAATAGCTCCGATATTGGATATGCAGATGCCCGATGAAATGAAGAAGATCCGCCTGAGTGCTCTCTGTAAGAACTTCTTCGATGAAGAAATCCATCAAGAGGAAAAGGCAAGGAAATTCATGGGCGAAGTATTCGACTTCCTATACCTCACAAGCAGCGAAAAGGAAACTCCCCGATGGGATCATGAAGAGCGTAAGAAGCTTCTCTACGGTATCTTGCGCTACTGCCAATTCGTAACCGATAAAGAAGAAAGATGAATATGTATACCTATTTAGTGACACTCACACCCATTGAGAAATTCTTCTTTGGACAAAGAAATACATTCGAGGACGACAATGTCAATTACTTTGTTCGCTCATCATATTTCCCCCAACAGACGGCTCTATTGGGCCTGATGCGCTTTCAAATACTGCAAAGTGCCGGAGAGGAAGTCTTTGGGGAGAATAAAATCCAAGACAAAGAAAAAGCCCAAAGCCTGATAGGTCGGGCCGGCTTTTCGCCTTTCCCGCTGGATAAGAAGAGCAGCGACTTCGGTATAATCGAAGGTCTGTCGCCCGTTTTTCTGATGGACAGAAAGAACAACAAAACGTATCTGCCTGCTGGAAAAAGGTACCAACGAGAAGCTGAAGAAAAACCGTATACCCTCCTAAAACTCTCAAATTCCAATGGGGCAGCTCTATTCAGAACATACTCTTCCAAAGCAAAGCATCCGAATATGTGGATCTCTCCCGACGGGCTTATCAAAGAAGAAGACTTCTTTATCGAAGACAGCCGTGTCGGCATTCGCAAAAACTACGAGGGAGGAACGGATGACAAATCATTTTTTTATGAGACCTTCTATCGTTTCAATAACGAGGAGTGGAGAGAGCTGTGCTTCGCTTTCTACATCAGGCTGAAAGAGAAGAGAGCACTCTCCGACAAAATAGTACACTTGGGAGGAGAACGCCAACCCTTCCTGATGAATGTAACCCCTCTCCGAGAACAGACCGAAGGCTATAATCGCGCTGTAGCAGCAATCGGGTATGAAAAGGATCCCAACTATTGCACCGTTTTGCTCCTTTCGGATGCTTATATCGAGGCTGCTGTTGCAGAGACTGCATTTTTTGCCGTCACAGATGTAAGGGAGTTCGCTTGTCTTCTCACCAATCTCGAAACGAAAAGATATTACAACAGGAATAAGACTCGAATACAAGAGCTAAACGATAAGTCCAATAGCGATATGTGTGTCAGCAAGGAGATAGAACTCTATGCCAGAGGTTCGCTCTTTTACTTCACATCCGAGAAACAAGCAAAGGAATTCCAATCCAAAGTGGCCGATTCGCACTTCCATGCGATAGGATACAATCATACAACTCTAATCTCTAATCTCTAATCTCTAATCAATAACCATCAAACAAAATATGAAAACAGCAGTATACATGATCCGATGCCTGACCAACCTCCATGTAGGTGTAGGCGGTGCAAACTACAATGTGGTGGACAACCCCGTACAAAGGGATGTAACCGACAGAAGGCCCTGCATATATTCTTCCAGCTTGAAGGGAGCCTTGAGACAGTTTTTTGCCTCTCTACAGCCGGATACCATCGATATAGACTACATATTCGGCCCCGATAACGACGGAGCGGCCGAAAAAGACAATAAAACGGGACACTTCAATTTCCTGCAAGCCAATCTCCTGGCGTTTCCTATACAAGCAAGTGTGAAGGAGGATATACCCGAGGGCTACAAGCTCTGTTCTTGTCCGGCATGGAAGGAGTCTCTTAAAGAGCTGGGACAGCATATGGGGGTGGCCGGTATAGTTTTTCCGGACTTTACCGAGGAAGAACAAAAGGTATTGGCCGATGCGCACGAGAGTCTTCCGATTATCGCCAGAAATTATCTGAAAAACGGGGAAAGCAAAAACCTCTGGTATGAAGAGGTAGTACCCGCTGAGTCGCGATTCGTATTCTTCGTTACCTATCCTGAAAATACCGGTAAGGAAAAGCCCGAAGATATATTCAAGAAGTTCGATGCATTGCTGACGAACGAAAAGAGCATTGTACAGATCGGTGCGAACAGCTCGATCGGCTATGGATTGTGTAAGATCACTAATATCACTCAACTATGATAGTCAGGAAGCAAGAGATACAAGAATTGATCCCCACAGCCATGGCTGCCATAACCGCAGTAGGCATAGCCGATGAACAGGGGGAAATAGAGAAAGTGCACGAGGGATATATCAATGCTCTTGGGCCTAATATCTTACAGTCAGGACTTCTGCCCACACTGATTTTCTACAACAAAGGGACAGAGGACAACAGCGAAGGCGACCGCAAGCTGTGGCTGAAGGCCCTCTATTATATGTATAATGAGACTGATACAGACAAACGAGAAAACGTTGCGGATTGGAAGCAAGTGGAGCCTACCACGATCATAAAAAAAGTGATCGGAGGGGAAGGGGGAACCATCAGGGAGATTCGGGAAAAAAGAAAAACCGAATTGCTCGCGAGGGAACGAATACTCCTGAAATACGCTGTAACGCTAAAGCTGGCCACCCGTACATTTAAGATCGCAGACAAGGAAGGAGGACAATCATGAACTACGGCAAATGGTACTACAGAGACTACTTCGAAACCCTGAAGCTAGATGGCGACGGCAATCTCCTGAATACAGACAAATTCAATAAGGAGACTGACAAGCTGAAAGCCATAAACCAACGTCCCGCCAAAGAAGATCCGGTATTCAAGTTGATTCCGGGATTTACCTGTTTCGAACTGAAAACCTCTTATCCGGGATTGCTCTGCGGCATCGGCTACCATCATGAGATCAACAAATCGGAACGAAATGAGCAAAACGCCAATCACGATCAGCAAGAAGATAGAGACAGTGGAGCCTTCTATCAGCTCGGCATGTACTTCGATTACACTTCGGGACTGCCTGTTATCCCCGGGTCTTCTATAAAAGGGGCATTGAAATCAGCCATTGAAAAGTGGGATTTTTTGAAATACAAAGAACTCAATGGCTCATCGACATGGAAAGGAAATGATAAAGAACACTTTCTCGACTATGTATTCGAGGGGAAAGGTCTTTCCGGCTATAAGCAGGATATTTTCTTGGATGCTATTCCCGTAGAGAGCGACAAGACTCTCTTTGGAGACGATTACATCACAGCTCACAAACACCCTTTGAAAAACCCTACACCGATCCGTTTTCTCAGGGTGAACCCCGGCGTAACATACCGATTCCGCTTTATTCTGAAAGACACCAAGATATTGGTAGACGGAAACGAAATAGTCTTTTCGGCAACAGACAAAGAAAAGTTATTCGAAGAGATAATACTTATGTTCGGACTCGGAGCGAAGACCAACGTAGGGTATGGCCGATTTGTCGAGAGCAGCGACAACGCAAAATAAGCTTGTTGTAATAATCAGAGAGTATGTAAGGCAGCCGTCGAGTTTACGACAAACTCGGCAGCTGTCGCTGTTTTATCGAGTTTGCATCGTTTTACAGCCTTTCGGAGCATACTTTGGAAGGAGGTGAGCTACGCTCTACAGCTACTCGGGCTACGCCGTAGAGCGTACCGAGCTACGCTCTACGGCTCTTCGAGCTACGCTGTAGGGCTCGTTGCGTCAGGCTCTACGGCTCAGCTCAGCCGTCTGTAGGGCTCCCGGAGCGGAACTCCACGGCTCGGCTCGCTACGCTGTAGAGCGTACCTCGCTGAACTCTACAGCGTAGCTCGAAAAGCTGTATGGGATAGCTCGTCATCCTCTACGGCATACCGCCATACACTCTGTACTCATGCTGTACGAGTCCTCAATGATCCGGTAAAAACAGAAAAACATCGCTTTCGATTTTCGAAAGACAGACAGGAAAGTCCCATGCCGGCAGTCCGATCAAGCATGAAAGAGAGAGCCTGCATGACCGGTAGAAGAGACAGCTGCAACGGCAGGAAGAGGTATCCGATTTGATGGTCACCGAACCTGGAGCTTTCGTCGGTATCAGCTGGAACCATCTGCTCGTAAGGAAAGGGGGACGGACGATCTGCAAACAGCCTGCTGCATAGGTCGAGCAAATCAGTATCATCAGCGACGACATCTCTCTAAGCAGCAATGTCACCAAATACTGTCGCCAAAAGAACATCAGGATCGTATTCCACAGTACCAAAGGCGAAGCACAGAGTAAAGTTCTCTAACGATCTTTCTCCCCTCGCTCTTTCCATGATAAATACGGTCGATAAGGTAATCGAGATACTTCGTAAAATTAGGAACTGTAGGGTGTGACCTTTTTGTTACCTTTGTTCGATATAATTCAGACAGACAGAACAATGATACAAATAGGAGACCGTATCCCTGAGATTCTTGGGATAGACCAAGACGGGAACGAAGTCAAAAGAGACGATTATCGCGGACGAAAGATCGCACTATATTTCTACCCCAAAGACAATACTTCGGGATGTACGGCACAGGCATGCAGCCTGCGCGACAGTCATGGCGCACTTCGTGCTGCCGGCTACGAAATCATCGGAGTGAGTCGTGATTCGGCCAAGAGCCATCGCAATTTCCGAGAGAAGTACGAGCTTCCTTTTCCGCTGATCGTGGATGAGGACATGCGTCTCAACGAGCTATTCGGCGTTTGGGTGGAAAAAAGCATGTACGGACGCAAATACATGGGGACCGAACGCACTACTTTTCTCACGGATGAGGAGGGTATAGTCACACGCATCATCAGAGGCAAAGAGGTCAAGACCAAAGACCACGCCGACCAGATACTAAACGGATAATACAACAAGATAAAGATATATGGCAGAAGAAAAGATACCCGCGGTGCAGGACGAAAAGAAACTGCAAGCCCTGCGAATGGCCACGGAAAAGATAGAGAAGACATTCGGAAAAGGTGCTATCATGAATATGGGAGCCAATACGGTGGAGGATGTAAGCGTTATCCCCTCCGGCTCCATCGGATTGGATTTGGCTCTCGGTGTGGGCGGTTACCCTCGCGGACGTATTATCGAGATATACGGACCGGAATCTTCCGGTAAGACCACTCTGGCCATCCATGCCATTGCCGAAGCGCAGAAAGCCGGTGGCTTGGCAGCTATCATAGATGCCGAACATGCTTTCGACCGCACCTATGCCGAAAAGCTGGGGGTCAATGTGGATAATCTCTGGATAGCACAGCCGGACAACGGTGAACAGGCTTTGGAAATCGCCGAACAACTGATTCGCTCTTCTGCTGTCGATATTATCGTTATCGACTCCGTAGCAGCCCTTACGCCCAAAGCGGAGATCGAGGGCGAAATGGGCGACAACAAAGTCGGTCTGCATGCCCGTCTGATGTCGCAAGCACTGCGTAAGATGACCGGAGCCATCAGCAAATCCAATACGACCTGTATCTTCATCAACCAGCTACGTGAGAAGATCGGTGTTTTGTTCGGCAATCCGGAGACCACCACAGGGGGGAATGCACTGAAATTCTATGCATCCATCCGCATCGACATTCGCAAGAGCACACCTATCAAGGATGGGGAAGAGATCATGGGACACCTGACCAAGGTGAAAGTGTTGAAAAACAAGGTGGCTCCTCCGTTCCGCAAAGCAGAGTTCGATATCGTATTCGGAGAAGGCATTTCGCGTTCCGGCGAGATCATCGATTTGGGTGTAGAGCTGGATATTATCAAGAAGAGCGGATCGTGGTTCAGCTATGGCGATACGAAGCTGGGACAGGGCCGTGAGGCTGCCAAGGAAATGATTCGGGACAATGAGGAATTGGCCGAAGAACTGACTGAAAAAATACGCGAAGCCATTCGCAACAAACATTCATAAAGCAATCTTGGATGAGGAGATCGAAGGCGTTTGAGCATATCGGAGGCTTTTCGGTCTCTTCCCTTGGATAGTGATGAAGCAACGCTATCGGGAGCTATGCCGGCGAGGAGTGCCCATTCCTCTATACCTGCAGGATTGGTGGCTGGACGCTGTATGCGGTGTCGGCGAATGGATGGCTTTCGTCCTTGAGGAGGAAGGGACGGCTTCAGGCGTGATGCCATGTTATATGCCGGTACCCGGTCATATCAGCATGCCGCCCTTCACCCAGTTTTTGGGATCCTACAGTCTCATAGGCAAAAATGAAGACGGCACAACCTCCTTTCGTACCCAGCGCAGGGTACACGATATGCTGCGCTCCATGCTTCCGCCTCATAAGTCCTTTATGGTACAATACTCCAAGGATTTTACCGATTGGCTCCCCTATTACTGGCAGGGTTACTCTCAGACTACGCGATATACATACAGACTAGATCTAAGCCCGGGGATCGATGTTGTACGGACAGCTATTCGCCCCGACGCCATGAAGAAGATACGTAAGGGGGAAAGAGACGGACTCCGCTACACGTCGGCCACGGTGGACGACCTGCTGCGCCTCTGTCGTATATCCATGTCCCGACAGGAAGCAAAAGGATTTGCATCGCAGACATTGCAACGGGTGGCGGAAGCCGCCATCGAAAGACAAGCAGGTGAAATAGTCGGCTGTGAAGATAGCGAAGGGCATCTGCTGGCTGCCGTCTTCCTCGTCCATGATCATGACACAGCTTATACGATTGCTTCCGGCCAGATTCGTGAAGGACAGGGGCGCAATGCCGGAGCTTTTGTCCTGTATGAGGCCATTCGGAGGGCTTGTGAGATGGAAGGCATTCATACATTTGACTTCGAAGGTTCCATGCTGGAGGGGGTAGAAGGATTCTTCCGCTCGTTCGGAGGCGTGCAAACGCCCTATTTCCGACTGTCCAAAGGCCGGATTGGCTTATGTGGCCGACTAAGACGTAAATGGCGGGCCTTTCATGATGCCGGTCAGCAAAAACAGGTATGAATACTGAAGTAATCCACTACATCATTCGTTTTCTGATCGGAGATGAAAGCGGAAGCGATCAGCTCCTCAGCCGCATCGGTTATACCTCGAAGCAGAGCGAGATGTCCCGATACAGCATTGTCATCCGTGCTTCAAACTTCTTCGATTCGGATATTTACGGTACCGATAAGGCTTTTCCCTCGTTACCACTGAAAGAGTGGGAGGGCGTACCGCTCCTGTTCGGAGAGCCGACCGAAGAGCTGTTGGAAGAGAGCGACACGCTGGTGCTGAATGCCGACATTGTCGCCTCTACATATTTTCTGATCTCTCGCTACGAGGAGATGTACCGGCGTAAACATCGAGATATACACGGACGATTTCCGGGAAGAGAGTCCTTACCTTTCAAGGCAGGATTCCTGCAGCGTCCTGTCGTAGATGAATACGGGGCCATCCTGCGTACTAAAATTCGTCAGATGGGCTGGCCGATAAAAGACCCTGTCCCCCATTTTTCCATGGTGAATCTGACGCATGACGTAGACGAACCGTTCGAGTACAGAGGATGGAGAAGCTTTGCCCGAGCATTGATCAAGGAACGCAAATCTCCCTTCAAGGCTTTTCGTCTGGCTTATGCCAATCCGTCAAGCGATCGCTTTTTTACTTTTCCCCGTTTTGTGGATTGGGACAAAACATTGCGCAGCAAAATGCAGGATCACTGTCGGATTATCTTTTTCTTCAAAACACCCGGAAAGGCCCCACAAGATGCGCCGAACTATTCGCTGAGAAAACCGCTCTATCAACCGCTCCGATCTTTGGTCGAAAACAATGGAATAGTGATAGGACTCCACAGCAACTACTCCGCCGGACTGAACCCCGAACTGATCGGAAAGCAGCGTAAGCAATTGATGAGTGATACCGGCGCGGTGGTGGACTGCAACAGGCATCACTACCTTGCAGCCCGTGAGCCGGAGGACATGCAAGCCCTAATCTCGGCGGGTATCAGACACGATTACTCCATGGGATATGCCGATGTTGCAGGTTTCCGCCTCGGTACATCTCGTCCCGTTCGCTTCATCATGCCTTCCACAAGACGGCTGAGCGAACTGATCCTGCACCCACTTACGCTGATGGACTGTACGCTGGACAGGCGGGAATATATGGGCTTGGATGAAGCTGCAGCCACGAAGTTGTGCGAGGTGCTGCTGAAGCATACTTTCACCCACGGAGGAGAAGCCACACTTCTCTGGCACAACGAATACCTCTCTCGTGACATCCATCCTTGGCATGCCCGTTTGTATCGCGAGGTGTTGCGACTGATAGAAACCATGGAGGAAAAACAGGAGAACGAATCTCCTGACTACGAAACGGCCACCGATCAATGAAACGGGTACTCATCTTCGCTGACATCTTCCCACCGGCTTTCGCTCCGAGAGCAGCCTATCTGACCAAATACCTGCTTCGCTTCGGTTGGGAACCTTACGTAATAACGGAAAAGATGCCTGCTCCGGCATCCCAGTCACATGGCGATGTATTCGGCGGATTCTGCACCGATATTCCGGTAACGGCAATCGATCTCTCTTCACCTTCTTATGCGATCCGTTCGGCTCGTCTGTTCGGCGAATTGGCTTGGGAGCAGAAAGAAGAGCGATTCTACAAAGAAGCGGTGAAAGCTTTTCCCAGTGTCAAATTCGATGCTGTACTTTGTCTTACCTATCGCAAGTTTCCCCTTGCTACAGCTTGCCGCTATGCACGAGCACATCGATTGCCTTGGGTGGCAGATTGCCGCGATGTGATCGAACAGTACAGCAAGTACGATTTTCTTCCTCGTGGCAAGCGACTGCCAAGTCTGCTGATGAAGTGGCTCCGACACCGCTATATTTCCCTCCGAAACCGTTATCTCCATGAAGCCGATCGTGTAGTTTCAGTATCTCCTTGGCACTGCAATCTGCTCGCAGAAATTAATCCTCGTACAGAATTGATCTACAACGGCTATGATCCCGAACTTTTTTCTCGAGGATCGCTCCCTTGTGACAAATTCATCCTCTCCTATACAGGACGATTGCTGACTTCGGAAATGCACGACCCTACCCTTTTGTTCGAGGCTTTGGCTTCTGAAGCCCTTCAGGAGGTGCGCAAAGAGAGACGAATAGAACTTCACTGGTATGTGGACGAACACTCCCGTTCTATCCTGCAACCGCTGATTCGGCAGTATGGCCTGGCCGATATGAGTCGCTTTTTCCCGATGGTTCCGGCCCTTCAGGTACCTGAAATATTGCGTCGCAGCAGTATCCTGCTCCAGTTGGGTAATACAGAGAAGCCCGGAGGTCCTCATGGCATAGTATCGACCAAGTTATTCGAGTCGTTGGCCATGGAAAAACCCATCCTGATGGTAAGGAGCGATGAAGCTATCGTGGCAGATATTATATCGAAGGCCGAGGCCGGATTGGCTGCTCGGACGACAGAAGAGGTAGCTACGTTCCTGAACGATCAATATACGCGCTGGAAGGCAGAAGGGGATACATCCCTTCCTAATTCGAACAGAGATTTCATTTCCACTTTTTCACGAAAGGAGCAGGCAGGACAATATGCTCGTCTGCTCGAAACTATTGTCGCTAACTAATTCAGCATTGCATCATGAAGTACCGTGATTTTGCACCGTTGCTTCTTCCCTTGGAGCCTAATACGACAGTTATTGCCGGCCCTTGCAGTGCCGAGAGCGAGGAACAGATAATGACTACAGCTCGTGCACTTAGGAACGAGGCCGGCATTCGTATCTTTCGTGCCGGTCTGTGGAAACCTCGTACTCTTCCCGGTTGCTTCGAAGGAGTGGGAGAAGTCGGGCTGCCTTGGTTGGTGCGTGTACAGGACGAATTGGGTATGCTTGTGGCCACGGAAGTGGCTACTCGCGAGCACGTAGAGCAAGCCATGCAAGCCGGTATCCGAATACTTTGGTTGGGCGCACGAACTACATCCAATCCCTTTGCCGTACAGGAAATTGCCGATACGATAGGCAAGGACGAATCGGTGATTGTCCTTGTCAAGAACCCGATCAGTCCCGATTTGGATCTGTGGACAGGAGCCTTGGAACGGCTTCGGCAGTCCGGAGTTCGACAGATCGGAGCCATCCACAGAGGATTCAGTACCTATGCGACCAAGACGTTTCGCAATCCTCCCCATTGGCAGATCCCTTTCGATCTGAAAAGACGTTTCCCTTCGCTTACCATCCTTTGCGATCCGAGCCATATTACGGGACAGAGAGATCGGATCGAATCCGTCAGCCAGCAAGCGATGGAAATGAATTTCGACGGACTGATCATCGAATCGCATTGCTCTCCTGACAAGGCTCTAAGCGATGCAGGCCAGCAGATAACGCCCGCCGTTCTTGCTCAAATACTCCGGCACTTGCGTATCCCATGCCGCCAATCCGAGAAGCAGGACGAAGAGTTGATCTCATGGCGCATGCAGATCGATCAGATAGATGAGAATATTGTGGAATTGCTTGCACGGCGGATGCAAGTAGCATACGAGATAGGCATGTTCAAAAAAGAGCACAATCTGGCTGTCGTTCAGAACCTGCGTTACGAACAGCTCCAACGCAATTGCGCACGCACTGCTACCCTCTTGGGTTTGGACGAAGCATTCGTATCGGAGCTCTTCAGTCGTATCCATGAGGAATCTGTCCGTCTGCAAACCCTTGCTCCCTAAAAGCCGCACACTGACGACTGCACATCATGAATACTCACCACATCGTTATCAGCATAGGCAGCAACTATGCCGCAGAGATCAATATTCCTGCGGCTATGCGTCTGCTGCGGGGGTCATATCCGACGATCTGCTTCTCCGAGCCCATCGAGAATGATCCCATTGACTTTCCATACCCGTCCGGTCGCTTTACCAACCTGACCGCCCATTTTTATTCGACGGAGGACAGGGAAGAAGTCGGGCGAAAGCTGAAAGGAATAGAATTGCAGTTGGGCAGAACGTATACCAAACCCTTCGATGGCCGCGTAGCCATCGACATCGACCTGATTGCATGGAACAATACAATACTGAAGCATGTTGATTATTCGAGGCCCTATATTCAATCCGGCCTACAAGAACTGCGTATCAATATCCAAACACAACCCGATATGACGAAAGAATCCAGATCGGAAACATTTTTCCACAACAAACCGAACAATTGGAACTGCGCACAAGCTGTTCAAAAAGGATTTCAAGATTTGACCGGCATGACCGACGAAGCGATCGAAGAAGAATACCGCCCCAAGGGAGGCGGAAGAGCCGAAGGCGGACTCTGCGGTGCACTCTATTCAGCCAACAGAATTCTTGAAGCCAAAGGGCTGCAACCTGTGAGTCAGGAGTTTCAAGCCCTTGCCGGCGGTATCACCTGCCGCGAGCTGAAGGGGGAACTAAAATACCCCTGTAACAACTGTGTCCGTTTAGCCGAAGAGCTTGTCGAACAAAGACTATCCGAATCTCAACCACATGACTGAGTATGAGGATGCGTAAAATCAGCTCCGAGTCAGCTTTTACCTCCATCTTCATCCTTTAAGATTCGTAAGTACGATACCGTAGTGTCCTAAACGTCGTCCATTTGGACAGTTGTAAAAACGAAGTGACCCACCGAAAAATTCGGTGGGTCACTTCGTTTTGGTGGGATTACTGAATGGAATATTCCATCCGTATCGTTTATGGGGCTATGTCCTCCTTTTTCCAGATGCAGAAAGGTTTTCTTTCATTCTGCACACCTTTTCCTTTTAGGAAGCGGAACCCTTGTACATAAACAATACGCTGATTTCCCAAGACACTGCGCTGTGTTTGTGGAATGTTCCCAGACCAATTACCGGCTTGAGGCGAACTGTTATCGTATCTCCGTTCTCCAGCGTTATGATGGAGTAGTCCACTTCCCGTTGTCTGTCGTATTTCCTATTTTCCATTTGCCGGCGAATATCGACATGATTTTTTAGTTCCAGGATTTCTTTTCCTTCGTGATAAATAATCGATACTTCGTGCCCTGCATTGGTGGCCTGTCGCTCCAGCTGGTTGGTGAGTTCGCTGCAGATTTCTATGGTCTCCCGTGTATCGCCTTCACAGCAATACTTGGCAATTACCATGTCCTCCACTTGACTTAAATAGAACCGATGTCCTTGGAATTCGGTGATGTATTCTCCTTTGAACTTGCCTTTTTCTTCTTTGGGGAAATTTCTGGCTTCCAGCTCTTTGAACAACTCCTGAGGGTTACTCACGGGAAGGTCCTGAAAAAATCTGATCTCCTGACTGTTTGCTACAAAACCGAGTAGCATACTTACTAAAACAACTGAAATTTTCCTTTTCATCTTGGTTCTGTTTTTATTTAGTTAATAACTGCTGTATCTCTGTATCCCGGTCCCAATTTGAAGAAAACTTTTCTGTTTCGATAGTTTGATGTATTTGTTTAATGCATATCCGAACGCTCCCAAGATACCAGAAAAATTGAATATGAAGCTACTTTTTAATCTAAGATTGAAAATAGTTTGCACATTCCATCTTCGATGAAAGAAACGCCTTTAGGGAGGTATTGCCGAGTGAGTGCGTTGAGATGTTCGATGTGCGGTTTATCCGTAGAGGTGTATCGCCTTGCAAAGTATATCGACACTTTGGGCGTCTTTTCAATCTTATTGAAGGCCATAAACTCCGGGCCGTCTCCGCTGTGGCGACAGCCTGTGCAGCGATTGGAAAACAATCGTAGGCGTACGATACCTTCCTGCACGGTGCAGGAGACCAGCGTAGGCCTACGGTCTTCATTGCAACGCAATGATTATCAGTGTTATATGACATTAAAGTGAAAAAAAGAATGACTATAGGAGTTTTCCCCTTTTTTTCAGTATGCATCACCTTTTCCTTTATCTTTGTAGGGCATGGTTTCGATTGTCGAAACCGGCTTTTGAAATCAAAATACTTCTAAGAAACATTTCAAAGAACTATGTTATTCGAATCGATTACTCCGGTGCAGTGGTGGCTGGTAGCAGGTATTCTGCTCTTCGTTTTTGAGATTTTTACCCCGGGTTTCTTCCTGGCTTGCTTCGGTGTGGGGGCTTTTGCTGCCATTATACCGGCGGCCTTGGGCTTGTCCATCGTGTGGCAGACCGTTTTCTTCATTGTGGCTTCGTTGCTCTCGCTCTTCCTGCTCAGGCCTTTTATGCAGAAGAGGGCAGAGAAAGCCTTGCCGCATGTGTCCACCGGAGCGGATGCCCTCGTTGGGCGGAAGGTGCTGGTGACGGAGACGATAGATCCGACGACGGACAAAGGGCGCGTGGCTGTGGATGGAGATATTTGGACGGCTCGCTCGCTGACCGGAGAGGTGATAGAAAAGGGTGTGCGTGTGGAGATCGTATCCTACGAAAGCATTGTCCTAAATGTAGTAGTCCTTGGTAACGACAAACAATAATAATTCAACAATAAAAACCTAATTCATTATGACAGCAACAGGATTTATCCTTGCAGCTCTGATCATTCTCGTGATAGCCATCATCGCCAATGGCTTGAAGATCGTGCAGCAGTCCGAGACCATGATCATCGAGCGACTTGGCAAGTACTATCGTACGCTCAGTTCGGGTGTTAGTATCATCATCCCCTTTATCGACAAACCCCGTCCCATACGCAAGCGCATCGCTTATACACTGCCCTCCGGACAGAATGTGGTGCAGTTCAAGGACGATACCCGTATCGACCTGCGTGAGACGGTGTACGACTTTGCTCGCCAGAGTGTGATCACGCGTGACAACGTGGTGACGGAGATCAATGCCATTCTCTATTTCCAGATCGTGGATCCCATGCGTGCCATGTATGAGATTTCCAATCTGCCGGATGCCATCGAGAAGCTGACTCAGACGAGTCTGCGTAACGTGATCGGTGAGATGGATTTGGATCAGACGCTGACCAGCCGCGATACCATCAACAGCAAGCTACGCGAAATCCTCGACGAAGCCACCAACAAATGGGGTGTGAAGGTAAACCGCGTGGAGCTACAGGACATCAATCCTCCGCGCGATATTCGCGATGCCATGGAGAAGCAGATGCGTGCCGAGCGTGACAAGCGTGCTCAAATCCTCCAAGCCGAAGGACAGCGAGAAGCTTTGATACGCGAATCCGAGGGTAAGATGCAGGAGTCCATCAATCATGCCGAAGGTGAGAAGCAGGCCAAGATCCTCAGAGCTAAAGCGGAGGCCGAGGCTAAGATACTGGTGGCCAAGGCCGAGGCCGAAGCTATCCGCCAGATCAGCGAAGCAGTAGCCGGTAGCGGTGCCAATCCGACCCAATACCTCATCGCCATGCAGTACATCGAAACGCTCAAGGACATCAACAAGGGCGATCAGGCCAAGACCGTTTACCTCCCATTCGAGGCTACTGGTATGCTCGGTGCCTTGGGTGGCATGAAGGATTTGGTGAAAGGATGAGACTCTCTGCCTTTCTTATCACTTTGATTATGATGCTGCCTGCTGTGCTTAGCGGGCAGCATTATTATTCCATGGGGGGAGAGCGACCGGAGACGGATACCATTCACCCCAATGAACTCTCTGCTTCGATCCGAAGTACACTCTTCTTTCGTAACAATGAGTACAATGCACGCTCGGTCAAAGGCTATACGTTGCCGGGTGCACGGGTTTCCGCTTTTGCCTCTTACTCGCTACCGGCAGCACATGGCGTGAAGCTTTCGCTCGGAGTATCTACCCTGAACTACTGGGGGGCAAGTCGCTATCCGGCCGGTATCGTTTATTCCGATTTACCTTATTGGACGGACTATAACGACTATGTACGCTTGCGTATTCTGCCTTATGTACAGGCCACGCTGAAGCCTACTGCCACGACTGCTCTGACGTTGGGCAATATAGCCGGCGGTACAGCTCACGGACTGATCGAACCGATCTACAATCCTGAGTTGGATTTGACGGCTGATCCTGAAGCCGGTCTGCAATTTCGGGGAGATTGGACACGCTTCCGCATGCATGTTTGGATCAATTGGTTGAGCATGATTTTCAAGAATGACAATCATCAGGAGTCTTTTGTCTTCGGCTTATCCACTACCTCCAAATTGCTGTCAAACGAAAGCAAATGGCAGCTCGAACTGCCCTTGCAGGCTATTGCCACGCATCGCGGTGGAGAATACAACTGGGCACAGCAGGATACCGTACATACATGGGTGAACGGAGCTATCGGACTTAAGCTTTCCCTTCGTCCTCGTACCGACAAACCCATGCGGATTTGGGGTTCTGCCTATGCTGTAGCGGCCTTATCAAGTGGAGGATACTTCCCTTACGAAAGAGGGTGGGGCGGTTATCTTTCTCTTGGAATGGACTTGGAACACCTCGTTTTTCGTGCGGATTATTGGTACGGCAGGCATTACGTTTCTCCCTTTGCTGCGCCTTTCGCCAATTCGCTGATGTATGACAAACAGCCTCTTCCGAGCGGCCGGGGCGATTATATTCGTCTCTATGCCGACTATTCGTGGCGGATGGCACGAAGCATTTCGTTGGCAGCTGTTGCTCGGGTATGGTCCCAGCCTTCGGATCGTTTTGCGATGAGCCACGCCTTGGAGCTGACGATGCGTATCGATCCCAATTTCCCGATAGCTTTTCTGAAAGGCAATCATTGACAGTTTTCGATACCTGCGAGTGCAGTCATCAGTGATCGTTTAGTCTGGTTAGTCGGGCAAATGCCAAAAGGAAAAGGACTGTCAAAGGAGTTTCCGGTCTCCTTGACAGTCCTTTCCGTTTGTATTGGGATGGATGTCGCTTACAGCTATACGATGTCCATTTCTTTCATGATTTCTGCCAGTGATTCCTTGGCATCTCCGAGTTTGAGGAATACCCCCGTTGCTCGTGTATAGAGGGGATTTTCCACACCGGCGTAACCGGGTTTGAGGTCGAAGTTGCAAATGATTACTTCTGGAGCGTCGTCCACGTTCAGTACGGGCATACCATAGATAGGCGTACCCTCTGCATTGCGAGCGGCAGGGTTCATTACGTCGTTGGCACCGATTACTACCACCGCATCCGTCTGAGCGAAGTCTCCGTTGATGGCATCCATCTCGAAGAGTTGGTCATAGGGTACATCGGCTTCGCACAGAAGTACATTCATATGTCCGGGCATACGACCTGCCACCGGATG